>NZ_JAWCUD010000011.1:0-322315 GCF_032461945.1 Paenibacillus violae | reverse complement strand
ACGTCCCATATGAAGAGATTAAAAGAAGACTAATCAATGTAACGACTAGAGGCATTGTTATCAAGAATGGAAATAGTCTAGAAGACGTTTACGAGGAAAGACTGCCCTTATACATTAAGTACATTGATAAGGTCCTGGATTGTTTAAACAAGGATGTAGAACAATGCGTAAACGAGATTATTAAACTAATACAAGAAACTGACGTTGTTCAATCTGTAAACGAGAAACGTTAATTCAAACAAACATTCAAGTAAAAATTATTAATTGGGGTGAGGCATGGCTCTATTTCTTAACCATTTTATAAAAGTCATATTACTTGCAGTGTTTATCGAGTGTATGTTTGCTTTCTTCAATTCGGATGGCATATCAGATGTTTTGAGAAAATATAAAAATTGGAAATTTTTATTATTTATGATTAGTTTGCTGTTATTGTTAACTTTTATTTCAACCTCGATTTTTTAAAGATATAAAAGGAAAATAGAACACTATCGTTATCAATAAACCAGAAGAGTATCTAAGCACGTATGTAGATGATCTCCGAATATTGGTAAGTGAATGGAAATGTGTGATAACCCATTATAACGAGTAGGACGAGAACGAAAATTTTAGTTGTAAAACTACACAGAGACCGCCGCGAGATAGATCGGGCAGTCTTTTCCACGCTAACGGGCAGGATACTTCCAATATGTGTTAATATAAAACTTAAATGATTAAAAGATTGAACCAGGGGAATTATATGAAATTCTACATAGCGTCTAGTTTCAAAAATATAGAAAACGTACAACAATTAGCAGAAAGTTTGAAAGCACGTGGTTTTCACCATACTTACGATTGGACAACTCATTCAAACATAGACACGATAATAAAACTCCGTAACATAGGACAAGAAGAAGTAGCAGGGGTCATGGATGCAGATGTTGTAATTGTCATGTTCCCAGCAGGGAAAGGGAGTCATGTTGAGTTAGGAATTGCACTGGGAGCTGGAAAGAAAATTTATTTATACTCATCAACAAATGAACTGAATGAAATAGGAAACACATGTACGTTTTATCATGTTGATTCAGTTGAACAGCAGATTGGCACAATTGATAATTTGATAAACTTTATCTCTCTTGAATACCAATAGCATTAAAAGATAGAGGAGATACTTAAGGGGGGGTTATGGATGAATGTATTAAAATGGTTGGAAAATTGGTATACAGATAATTGTGATGGAGATTGGGAGCATGGTTATGGAGTTAAAATTACAACTCTTGATAACCCAGGATGGGCTATTGACATCAGAGTGGAAGATACAGAACTAGAGGATAGAACGTTCGATGACTTGATTATCGACCGCTCTGAAACTGATTGGGTTCGCTGTAAAGTTATTGATAATGTATTTAAGGGTAGAGGCGGAAGTAATAACTTAGAAGAATTGATTATTGTTTTTCAGGAGTGGTCTTCCTTAAGCGAAAACAAATAATGAATTTCTAAATTATTGAATGCTTGCTCGATTACGCTAACAGATAACGTTAGTATTAATATTGGCACAGCGGTAGCCGACCACTTGTCGGCTACTGTTGAAAAGGAACTGAAATTTGATTCTCGAATATCTAATATTAATACTAAACAAGGGTGACTGGAATGAATTACTTACTTAAACTATTCACTATTTCATCGTTATTTACGATATTATGCGCTTGTAGTAGTAGCAATTCAGTTGGCCCAAGTGAAAAACCTAAACCAACTATAACCCCAAGTCAGCAACCGAATCAGGCGGTCGTTCAAAGTGAACAGCCAGTTCAGGAACGATCAAAGTTACAGGGTGAACAAAGCAAAGAAACCAAACAAGAAAATACTATTTTCTCACTTATTCCAAAAGGCTGGAATATTTCTGAGAAGACTAAAGGGACACCTGTACAAGCAACAGGCGATCTTAATAAAGATGGTATAGATGACATTGCAATTATCATTGAAGGAGAAAAGGGTACGAAAGACCAAGTGCCACAAAGAGCGTTAGTAATCGCTTTTGGAAATGGAAATAACCAATACACATTTTCAATGATGGCTGAAAAAGCAATCTTAAAAGCAAACGCAGGTGGGATATGGGGTGACCCATTGGAAGGAATATCTATAGACAGAGGTTCAATATTAATAAATTTCTACGGTGGCAGTAATGATAGATGGTATGAAAAGTATAGATTTAGATTCCAAGATAATGATTGGTATTTAATTGGGGCAACACTTGGTTCGTTTAATAGTGGGAAAACAACAATAGAAAATGCTGATGAAGAGGACTATAACTTACTTACAGGCGATTTCACTCTAAGAAAAACAGATGAACATGAACAAAGTAAAGCAATTACGACAAAGGGTAATAGGGGGAATGTAGCGCTTTTAAAGCTTAAAGACTTTGATGCAGATGGTGATAAAGATCAATTCTTGAAATAGGCCAACAAAGTTCAATAAAGGAACCATTCCATGTTAGTGGTGATTTAATTTTATATACATATATATATATTTCTATGGTCAAACAATACTTTGTGTTTAGATACAATAAGGTAAACAGAAGCATAAATAAAAGTTAGGTCGTTGAGCTAACGGAGAACTATAGTTTAACAATTCACCAGGACGAGGCTGCCGGCAAGAAACGGCAGCCTCGTTGAACGGGCAGATTAATGTAATCAATCTACCTTATTTGACATTTTATCGAATATTAAATTGATTAAAAAATAAACAGCTCCACCGACTAAGCCCGAATAATTTAGAAACCCGTTCAGAAAATAACCTCCGATTGTCCAACAAACTGCAAAGGCAATTGCTCCTAAAAACCATATTCGAGTTCGTTTAGTCAAATAAATCACCCCGTAATAACTTTTATTTTTCTATTCCACACACGTTTAATCGTTAGTTTAGTCACGTCTGGCATGAGCGAGTTTGAGCGTTAAACTTTGTGCCCATTTTAGGAGTAGTGCGCCGACAACCAAATATCTGAAGTATGCATAGTAATTAATTTTATAACGATATGTATGGCTTTGAGCCTCATTCTCAACCCTACTATGAAGTTCTTTCAATTTTTCTGCTGAAACCGTCCCTTTACTCGTTTCTTCACGAATCAAACTGTCCCATTTTTCACTATCGGCTGTGGTGATGGCCTTTATCTTAACCTTTTCAGTTAAGCCAATTGAAGCAGAAAACTCCTTCAACAAAACAAAAGGATTCGCAAATACTAAAAAACTTAAGATTAAAACATATAGAAGTATAATCATACTAAAAACTTTAGCTATTTTTATAATCATAGGGAGCATCATTTCTTACTGTTTTTATAATCTAATTGTAGCTTGGTTTCGAGCTTAACCACAGTTCCAAATTACCTATTACCATGGTTATTTTTCTTCATAAAAACCGCACTTCCTTAATGCTTTTTGCCACCAGTGGGGTATTTAAGCGATCTGAAAACTAGTCAATCCAGTTCAATCCAATTTGTTGGTTATGCTACGAAGACTGAAAATCAAAAGGCCTAGTCGTTAGTCCTGTAAGTAGAACTGGCAGAGGAAAATCACGATGGGGGAGAAAAAGTTGTTGTCGGGTTAGAGATTGAACTAACGAAGAACGATAGTTGAACCAAATCTGAGTTAGAACTATGGTCCTTGAATTACTGCTAAATATTACGTTAACGGAGCTAATAAATGAAATTAAATACTTTTACTACTAAATTGATTGTAGAAAATTCAGATAAATCATTTCATGATTTTATAATTGATGGTAAATCGTTATATGAGCTATTGAAAAAACACGAATATATTCCTTGTATAGGTACAGGTATAAGTAAGTATAAGCAAGAAATAATTGAGGAGTTAACACTCAAAAGACTTAGTAAATTAGGCGGGAATCGCTATCCTCTTCTTACATGTGCAGACTGTGGAGATTTGAATTGCGGATTTATTTCAGCGATCATCGAAGAAGACAATAATTTGATTATTTGGCGTGATTTCAAAAAAGGTGATCAGATGAAACTAAACCATTTAGGCCCTTATTATTTTGAAAAGAGTAATTACGCAAAAACAATAGTGAATACATCTAGTATTTAAAAATACTCTTTAAGTCAATAGTTCATTGCGCTAACTGGGAACGATAGCTTAATAAAAAGTAAAAAGGCAGCCTTCGCGGCTGTCTTTTTAATGCAAAATAATAACGGTGGATACCTATGACACTAACGACGATAAATTCGAATCATACACAACTTAATTGTGAATGATTGTCCAATAAAATTCCGAATGTGATATACTAAAATATGGAAACGAAAAAGGAGAGAGCATATGAAGCATGTAGTAAAACTCTGTCCGAGGCATAAAGAAGAGATGTTTGAGAAAATTGAGAACAACAAAATCGTGGTGTTTTGCTTGGAATGCGAGATTGACCGCATCTATAAGGCACTCAGCAAAGTGAAATACCAACCGATATTCGATTTAGTTCAATAAACAAGTGGCAGTCTTTCTATTTTGTTGATGATATGACGAAAATGACAAAAAAGAGGAAGAGTGATTGTTTTGAAAGGTATCAGTTTTTTATTTTTTTTGCTAATTATTTCATGTTCGTTGACAGGCTGTGTTTCCGATACGAAATATAATGATGCGTTAAATAAGATTGCTAATTTAGAAAAAGAATTAAATGATCTAAAGCAAGGCCCACAGATGTCGATTATAGAAATTAGGGAACAGTACGAAAGTAAAAACTATGACAAAGTTATGGAGTTAGCAACTACCTTACATTCAAAGTTTAACGGCGTCCCTGAAGATATTGAAGCTCGAACAATGGTGAGGCAAATACAGGACATGAGAGATAAAGAGGCTAAGAAAGCGGAAGAAGAAAAAACTAATTTACTCGCGGAACAAGCAAAATCCGCTAAAGAAAAAGCCCGGTCAATCATGAGAATATCTAAAATTCACCCTAGCAAACCAAATTCTGCAGGAGGTGTTGATTTAGAAATTGAGTGGGCTAACAATTCTGATAAGGTAATTAAATACGTAGTTTTTTCTGTCGAGCCATATAATGCTGTGAATGATATAGTAGTAAGTCAAATTGGGGGGAACTCTCTCTTCAAAGGGAAAATAACAGGTCCAGTTAGTAAAGATGATGTTGGCCTAAAAAATTCTTATTGGGAGAATGCTTGGTACAATAATTCCATAAATACAGTTCAACTAGTTAATGTTACTATCCAATATTTGGATGATACTATTGTTACTCTAAAAGATGAAGATGTACAGTATATTCAATTTTAAAGATTCCTAGAATTGATATACAGCTATATATAGTACATTAAATCCATGGTAGTAAACTATCGAGGAACGTTCAATAAACAGCAGCGGCGGCAGCAGACTTTATTTTCTCAGGTCCTAGTTCGCCGCTGTTTCTGTTTCTACTATTTTTTTAAAAAAATATTTCATACTAATCAATATTTAGCGAAATACTTGTTTAAAACCTAAATTCGAAACATACACAATGTTTTTATGGATGATTGGTCGCTATTTCATTGAGCTAAAGGGCAGAATACTTCCAATATATGCTAATATAGATTGTGGAGTTAAGAGCCCATATTGAATATTTTCAAAAGGAAATATGATATAACTTATTCATTTTATTTTCAGAGAGGGAGAATAATGATTACATTAGATTTAATGAATTCGACTGAATTTCAGGACTACCTTAATTCTGCTATTAAGAGCTATGCAAAAAGCAACGTGCAATCTGGTAATTGGAACGAACAGGAATCTATTAGTAAGGCAACAGAACAATATGCACACCTTTTGCCTGATGGCGAGAAAACCACTGATAACAAATTGTTTACAATTCGTTCTAACGGCCAAGAGGTTGGAATGATTTGGTTTGCAGTCAAATCAAACAATAAAGGGTTTATTTACGATATAAAAATTAGGGAGGATTACCGAGGTCAAGGTTTTGGCAAGCAAGCGATGGAAGATATAGAAAAGTTGGGAAGAGAAATTGGCATCAAGAGTATAGGACTTCATGTCTTTGCCCATAACCAAATTGCTCGTGGTTTATATGAAAAGTTAGGCTATGAAGAAACGAGTATCGTAATGGCAAAAGAATTATAAACTCTATTTCTTGTTCAATTAACGGGACACGAAAGCACAATGAACGCATGATCGGCAGCCTTTGCTCAACTAAAGGGCAGGATGGAGGGTGTCAAGTTGCAATATTTTATTGGTATCGTTCCACCTGACGATTACAAAGAACAAATCTCCTCATTTCGTAATCAATGGGCTAGCAATCGCCTTCGAGATGTTGTAGAGCCTCACATCACAGTTAAAGCCCAAGGTGGACTTACTGAAGATATGAGATGGCTTGAAAATGTAAGATTAACATGTTCATTGTTTCAAAGCTTCAAGTTAACATTGTCAGAGCCAGCAACATTCGGAACAGCAGTAACCTTTCTTAGTGTTGAAACAAATAAAATATATGATTTGCACAATCGTTTAGTTGAATCGGTGTCGCCAACGCCGGATCTTATTAAGCGGTATCTAGAATTAGAACGTTACCATCCTCATTTGACTTTGGGTCAGACGTATTGGGAAATGGTTGATAAGGAAATCGAAGAAATGAAAGATGCTGCAAGAGACGCGTTGGCTCCTTTTCCAACATTTAAGGTAAATTATGTTCGAATATATAAAGAATCTATACCTAATAAGTATGAGCCATTTGAGGACATCCAACTTGCAAGATAATCGAAATGTGAAGTTATTGAACTCTACCTGGGATCGTTAGTGAACTTGCGGTTGCTTCGGCAGCCGTTTTTGTTTTCCCCGCTTACGGGAGTTTAGCGTTGTGGTAGTTTGTGTTAAAGCTACCGCTTTTTGAACTGTTGGGGAGTAATACGCAACTATCAATGCATTGGCAGCGTCTAAATATTTGGGATTATTTGTTAGTATAGGAAAGGAGAATAATGTTTTTGTGCTCATTGAAGAAGGATGAAATTTATAAAAGGAGTTGAATTTTCTATTGAAGAATTCTTTCATAACGATAAAAATCAAAAAGAGAAACTTTGTATTGATCAATCTGAGTGTATTGTTGGTGATAACGTTAGGTATATTTTTATCTACAAGAGATGAAAACAAAACCTATCCGATGATTCGTAATTCGGTGGAAATGCCTAATTTAGTAGGACAAACAAAGGAGAATGCGATTAAAGTTGCTGAGTCTAAAGGTATTAAATTAAATATTAATAAGGCCACTAGTGATCAGTTTGAGATAGGTATTATACTTAGCCAAAATCCTGCTATTGGTGATCTAGTTGAGTTTAATTCAACTGTAAATGTTTATGTAAATGAGGAAAGTAATTCTAACGGGTAGAAAAAGGGATAAAGTGTTTAAAAATTCAAAATATGACTTCCATGCATCTCAGAACGATTGCTTACTAATAATGCGGTACTAATAGGAGATAAAAATATGAATAAAAAGTGGATTACTATTATAATTACTGGAGCGGTTATTGCAGAAATACTCTCCCTTACACCTGCATTCGCTACTTCTACTCCAAAAGAAGATACAACGACCATTAAAGTAGTGACTATACCAGCAGAGCAACAGCAAAAGAAGGAAGTCGTAGATCGATTGTACAAATCATGGGAAAATGGAATCATTAAGATTGAGGAGAGTGAAGGTGAAAAATTTAAAAGGGTTGACTGGGATTTAATATACGGAGTTGATATTGACAGGCATTTCACAAACCAACTTTCAGATGTGGAAGCACAATCGTTCTTTATGGCACTAGACGAGGCTAAAAAAGCATATAAAACGGGTGACTCTCAATATGGAATTTTGTTGAGTAAAGATCACAAGGCAGCCAGAGTAGTATGGGAACGTTCTAGCGGAGGCTTTCATATAGCGGATATCGTTTTAAAAATCAAATCCACAATATTGAATAAAGAAGAAAATATATGGACACTAGTTAATCAAGAGGAACTACTATAGGTAACGACCACGGTTCATAATTAAGCAATAATGAATCGCTCAACTAACCCAGAACTATAGCTTAATAAACACCAGGAAGGTAGTCGACATCAAGCGGCTGCCTTTTCCCCGCTAAGTGGCAGTTTACTTCAATAAGGGGGAACAAGTTTAATAACAGAGGTGACTTGAGATTTGAATTTTTTAAAGATTGTGATGATAGCAGCAGTCGTATTTACGTTGTTGGGATGTCAAGGGAAATTAAGTACGGAACCTACTGGGCAAGGGTATATCTTTGAAGTAAGTGACAGCGGAGTATTAGTTCTGGATAATATTAAAGACACCGATTTGGGTAAAAAATGGCGAGATATATCAGGGAGCTATTCAGGAAATGCTATTTGGCTAAAAACTTCGACCTCAAAACATTCAGTAGGACAAAAAGTAAGATATTGGGTAGATGGTGGAATTAATGAGTCTTTTCCAACACAGGCGAGTGCTAAAAAGATAGAAATAATTAATGATTGAACTAACGGGTAAAAAATTTTAAATTTTCAAAGGGCTACCGCGTAGCAGGCCTTTTCCTCGCGAACGGGCAGCATTCTAGAATGAATAAAAATCTCGATTTCATTAACAATTTATCCGAAAATTATCCAATTTAGTGATATACTTTTATTTAAGTGCACTAAAACATAAGTTTTAAGGAGTGATAAAACAAATGGTCAGAGAAGCGTTATTTAAATCAAGCATTTTATTTATGGTATTAGGAGGACTCTTTATTACCTCAGCTGGTTTAATCTATACAATTGAACGTGCAGCTGCAAATATATCTGGGAATATAAAGGCTGCTGGCTTTATGGCTGGTCAATTACAAGGGCAAACTCCAATTCCAAAAATGCCAGGATTTATTGATAATTTTTATGTCCCATCACTCACTGTGCTTGGTATCATTTTATTGGTTTTAGGAACTAGAAAAGAATTAAAATAAAGTAACCGTACCTTAGACACCATATTTGAGTGTTGTTACGCTAACGTAAGAACGATAGTTGAATAACCAGAGAGCAGATCGCCGCGGACGGCAGCTGTTCTCTTTTTCTTTTAAGTAAAGGGCAGATAAACGGGGTATGATATAATCTTTCTGTGGGGAGATGATACTATGTCTAGTACAGAATGGAACACTGAGCTTTTGGAGAATGAGAATCCTACATACGTGAAACAAGTAATCAGTCGTATTGAAAACCCAGAATTATTGCATGCCATCGCACTGAATTATAATTGGGATAACGGTTTTGAATTGCCAAATTGGTTAGCGGAGAATAGGTATTGCGAGTTTGGAACAGCACTATTATTGTTCTATAGGTCTGACGGTTACGTATTTTTAAATAGTAATAAGGAAATGACAACAGGAAAAACAGAATGGTTTGGATTCATTAGTGACCTTTTTAATAAATTAATGAAAAATCATTTTAACATATCGAAAGTTTCTTACCAACCAGAATTGTCTAGAGTACAAAAATACAAATTAAAAAGGGCTAATCCAAACATACCCGAAGTCATTTTTGAGGGGGTCTAATTCCTGTTAACCATTGAGCTAACTGGAGAATTATATTTAGTTTAAATATGCGGTATAGTTACCAAGCTTATGTTTCATTAAGTAAGGGGATTGATGTGATGAAGAAAATATCAATAGAAGAACTTTATGTACTGTATGTTGATACGATTAAGCGATGCGGAACTTACCTATTAGACTCTGACGATGTGGTAATTGGATATAACATCTTTGAAGAGTTCGATATTGGTGCTATAACATTTTTACACACCGACAACTTAAAAAAATTAGTCTATGATGGGCTAATTAGTTATGAAATAATGTTTAAAAGTTCAACTTTAAGAAGTAAATTTCTAGCATTACAGCAAGGTGATGAATGGAATATTAATGCGGTGAGGCACTCATCTCAATGGAAGGAAATTCTTGAACTGGCTGATGAGATCAATTCAATGGTAGTGCGTTACGCTAACGGGTAACGTTAGTTGAGAACAACAAAATGGCAGCTGATCCGGATGATCAGTTGCCATTTTTGTTGAAGTAAAGGGCAGAAGAATGGAGTAAATCAAATACGAGCATTTTGCACATTTATCGGTATGAACGGATAAATAGACGATTATATCATGCCCCCGATTGCATCCCCTCATATTGTAGTGCGAGGGGGTGATGAAACATGGCGCAACCGATAAATATCGGAGCAAATAGCATAGCTAAGATCGGCGATCGTTTTTTTATGATTGTTGAGGTGGAGGCGATAACAACTGGAGTTGAAATTGATCCAGTATTTGGAGTGCGGACGACCGCACAACAAGCAGCAGCACTCCTTCGTGCAGGTGTAAAGCGTACGACATTTGCAAAAGTAGATCCGAAACCTACTAGGACAACGAAAGTCGAGTTGAAAGGCGTATTGTTTGCCAACGGACGGATTTTCAAGGTATTCGACGTGGAAAACGCGACGAGCGACATTTCCGTCTTAGTGCGGATCAACCTAGCTCAGGCGCAAAGGCTTATCCGAAACGGTACACGTATCATCAAGGTTTATAGAAAACCATTCTAAAACAGCGAAGGAGCTGCGCACACAGCTCCTTTTTCAAGTACAAACTCATTGGATTGGTACATAACTCTACACATCATGGTTCAAGAAGTAAGTTTTTTACAGAGAGCCCCTGTATCTTGCATTTCATTCAACTACAGTATTTGATTAAACTAACGGAAGAACGTTTGTTCAATAAAGGAATTTAGGGTTGCATATGATCGATGACCTTGCTGCGTTAACCGCAGTAAAATTGAACTATTAGTTGAAAATAGACATAAAAAATATTAGATTAAAGAAACGGGGGAACCAAGTTTTCTGGGGTGAGTACACTTTTTAAGTGTTAGGGTTAACTTTCAACCCGAATCCGTCAGCTAACTTCGTCAGCGTAGAAAGAAAATGATAGAAACATTAAATGGGTTCCTTTATATTTAGGGCTCTATTCCCTCGCTTCCTTTTTTCGTTCAAGAGAAAAAAGGAGGAATTAGACATGCTTCTTAAGAGAGTAACCAAAGAGGTGAAGAACCTTTTTCAATCGACAAGATTAAACACTTCTGTACAACGTCAAGAAGAGATTCTTCACTTAAAGCGAAGGCTGGAGGAGTTCGACATTCAATTTTCCAATTTGGCGTATCGGCCATCAGGCGTCGAAACACAGACTTTATTGGAAATAAGCAAAACGGTCGGACAAAACAATAACTTGCTAAACCAGCTAAGTTTGGAACGGGAATTAGCGGATCAACAATTACTAGCCAATCGCGTCGGCATTTCCCTAAAAATTTTGGAGGAACATCACAAATTTATCGTAACCATGGCTCATATTTTTGGTGGTCCGTATCCTTGCCTCAGAGAGTAGATTAAAAGCAGTATTATATGAGTTTCGTTGAAGGATAAAGCTGTATTTTTAGGTTGCTAATTCTACATTAAGCCCGTCATAACTAGCTTTTTTTGATCGTATGTTATGGAAGTCCTTCACATTTAATTCATAATTCAATAACAGAAAACGATACTTGAAATACGGCAGGCAGCTGAGGCAGCCTGCTTTTTTCATTGAACTAAAGGGCAGGTTAGTAGAAGAAGTTTTGATATTTTGATAAAATGTACTTAAAGTGGCAAAAAGAGGAGGATAATTATGAATAGTCAATATCCAATTGGTAAATTTACTATAAAAGAGGTAATAACCAGCGATGATGTTAAACGCTGGATAGGTGAAATAGAAGAAGCACCGATGAAATTATTTGAAGCTGTAAACGGTTTAACAGAAGAACAACTGGCAACTCCCTACCGACAAGATGGCTGGAAATTAAGTCAGGTTGTACATCATTTAGCAGATGCACATATGAACGGATACATGAGGGTTAAGTTAGGATTAACCGAGGAACAACCAACAATAAAATCTTACGATGAAGTTTCTTGGGCGAAATTATCGGATAATAGTTTACCCATTGAAGTATCATTAAATATTTTTTCATCCATACATAAGCGTTTAGTTGTATTATTAAAATCACTTGACGAGAAAGAACTTAAAAAGACTATCAACCACCCTGACAGTGGTTTTATAACCATAGAAAAACTTATAGCCACTTACGCTTGGCACGGCAAACATCATATCGCTCATATTACATCTTTAAGAGAGCAAAAAGGTTGGTGAAAATGACAAACCCGTTAGTCAAGTAAAAAGCTTAATATTTGGAGGTTCATTTGTAATTGCAGAAGAATTTATTTTTGAATTAATTTGAAGACTTGGACACATCGGTTGAGCATGTGAAGAACATTCAACTAACGCAGAACGATAGTTCAATCAATGTTATAAGAAGGAAGCCAGCCCAGTGGGTTGGTAGCTATTTCTCAAGTAATGGGCAGTTATCATTAATAAGATTATGTTGAAATATGGTTGTGAGCTGATTGGCGAAGTGTGATTTTATTGAGGGTAAAGAAATGTCCTCACTATTATGGAGGGAGTTACTTGGTTGAAGAATGGTCAAAATGGAAACCTGAGAAATTGGATGTACTCCCGGCAGCAACCTATCTAAAACGCCTTACTAGAGATGACGATATACTTTTAATTTCTTTTGAAACAGAAGAAGAAGGTAAATTGGTTAATGTGACGTTTAATAAATTTGTCTTTTCTTATCGCTCAACTGATGAGGGGAACCGTTTAAAATTACTTGTAGATCTAAATATTAAGTATGGCGAGGATTTTTACAAGGACTGGCGCTTCTTTAAAATTAAAAATTCTCCGTACATCCGGTGGCTTCATGAAGAAAATTGTGGGATCTACCGGGAAGAGGACATATATCATTTCGTTTTTATAACAAATATGGAACTAATAGAGGTACTGGCAACTTATGATCCGGAAGTGAAAATCGTAGAGTTGCATTCAGAGATAGAGAAATAAAACTAAGCTCAACCATGTGCTGTCACACGGTGTTTTTTTAGTTGAACGAACGGGACAGGTAGTTCAATAAGAAACGAAGACGAGGCTGCCGGCATTTATCGGCAGCCTCGTTGAACTAAAGGGCAGTTATGCTCAATAACTCTCGCTCATTATATGGTATAATTTGGGATAAAGGAGGGCTTTTATTGACAGCTATTATTAATAAAAATGGTTATGAACTTATAGAGTGCATTTCATTGAATGAACATGAACTAATAAATTATGAGCCATTAGCAGGTTCGTACGCAGTGGTGAGGTACGACGGGAATTATCTAATTTGTTTTAACACATGGAGGAAACAATGGGAAGTACCTGCCGGAGGAAGAAATGATAATGAAACGGCTAAAGAATGCGCTATACGGGAGCTTTTTGAAGAAACAGCACAGGTTGTTCAAGATATGGATTTTAAAGGCCTACTAAAAGTTAGGAAACCAGATGGTACAATAAAATATAATCCCATTTTTTATACTGAGCTGGATTACATAGTCCCGTTTAAAAATAATAATGAAACAGATAGAATTTTATTTTGGAATTTAACCGAAGATGTTGGTTATATTGATGAAGTTGATGAGGCAGTTCTTAAATGGTGCAAGTCGATAAGCTAACTGGGAACGTTAGTTAAATACTAAGAAGACTGACCTGAGCGAGGTAGGAGGAGAATTTTGGAAAAAAGAAAGTTAATGTTGTTTACGCTTACTACTATTATTGTTTTGCTAAATGTGCTTGCGAGTTTTCGATGGAATTATAACAATATTGAAGGTGACATGAGATACAAAACAGATCGTTGGACCAATATAGTTTGGGTTGAATTTTACGCACCTCTTGCAAGTGGATCAGCTATGGAGTTTCCGTTATTATCGAATTCAGAGATTAGTTCATACCCACAACTAGAGTCTCATGTAGAAAAAATTTCCATGTCCGGTTATTTGGTGAGTGAATGGCTTAAGAGAATGAAATTTACTTACTTATATTATGGCTTTAACTCATTTTTAATAATTATTTTGCTGCTATTATTGGCAATGATCACAAGAACAAGAATGCGTCCCACGAGGAAGAGTGGTTTGAACTAACGGGGAACGTTAGTTCAATGAACAACACGGAATCTGCGGCTGAGGCCCCCGTGATCCGCGAGCCGTTACAATTGATTTTCAGGTATAGATACCATTTAATGGGCTAATAATATATTGTAAAACCATCAGTGAGATTTGAAGCAATTCATTGCCGTCGGTCCATTGAAGCATTTCCTTGCCGGCAAAGTAATGATTCAAGCCTCACTCAATGAAACTTGAACTATTTCTTTGCCACAATTTGAATCATTTAATTGCCTAAAATCAGACGATTTTAGGCTTTTTTCGTTTAAACTAGTTCATTTTTGAAGCATATTTTTGCCGTAAGTTCTGAAATTGAAGTATTTCCTTGCCGCCAGTACTATATCTTGTGTCCCGTTAAAATAGAGTTGTAAGCTGGCCGCGGGCATTAAGCTAAAGGGTAGTAGAACATATTTAGTATTTTTATGAAAAAAGTTATAATTGAAAAAAATAACATAGTTTTTGGGGGCTACATTTTGAAAAAAACGATAATCTTCATGTGTATTGTTGGAATAGCGGTTATACTAGCTAGTTGTAAAAAGGATAATACCGGGCCTTTAAACCTTAACAATAGTCGTAACGAGAATAGTAACGTAATTTCAGAAACAAGCTTTCCAAATAGTGTTCCTAACCCAGCAACAAAAGAACCTGCAGTTCCCAATAAAACTGGTGAGCTGCCAACTCCTCAGCCTACATTCTCAATTACACCGTCAAGCTCACCGACACCAGAGAAACTAACAAAGGACTTAAAGTCATTAATTCCAACTGGTTGGTACTATCTAGAGAAGTCAAAAGATAAACCAGCAATAGCCGAAGGTGATCTAAATAAAGACGGCATCCCTGACATTGCTGCTGTTATCGAAAAAACAGAAACTACCGATGTTGATTCGCCTAGGTCGTTAATGATTGCATTCGGTACTGGTAATGGGAATTATACTTTATCAATCCTTGCAGATCATGTTGTCCTTCGAGGCAAAGAGGGTGGCACATTCGGTGATCCATTTGACGATATAATCATCGATCGAGGCTCAATAGTGCTTAGTGACTTTGGAGGTAGTCGTTGGAAGTGGTCTGACAAATACCGTTTTCGGTTCCAAAATAATGATTGGTATCTAATTGGACTTACAAAAACATCTTACGATGGAGCTACAGCAGCTACCGATGAAGATGACTATAACTTGCTGACTGGCGATTTCATCCAAACCAAAACTGATAGTGGATCCACTACCCCAGTAATTACAAAGGGTAACCGTGGTCCTAAAACCGTACTTTTACGGGAATTTAAAGCTGACATATCTCATTGATGATCCCCGTCTCTTAACAAATGATAGCGATATTGGATAGAACTAGGATTTATGTGCGTCAATCATTTGGATCATTATATATGGGAACCTATCTTAATAAAGCACGGGATAACCCATGCTTTTTTGGTCATTATCTTCATTTTCTTGTGGTTCTGAAGTTCCCCCTGCCTTGGAATGTGAAGTTAACGAAAGAACTATGGCCCAATATCAATGGGCTGCCACGTGCAGCCCTTTACTCAACTAACGGGCAGGATACTTCCAATATGTGTTAACATATAAGTACCCTTAAGCCAGCTATGGCGATAATCATTAATGTCCGGAGGAATTCTGAGTGTTTGAGATTAAATATGAAATCTTCGAAGATGATATTGCTGAAATTCAAGGAATGGATATTCATACTTTTATAGATGAGTACAATCAAATTTATGGTTGTTTTACTTTGATCATTAATGGAATTGAGTACTTGCCATACCCGTCTCCTGAGATGAGGTTGGAGACGAAACGTATCTATTCTGAATTAATACTCACACATTTTGAATTTCTTATCGACGCCTATTCAGAGCTTCAAATGAACAACTATGTTGCACTAAAGTATATTGAAAATCCTTGGACATGGCTTGAGTTCATTAGAAATGAAAATGAACTACTCGTTAGTAAGCTGAACAATGATAACTCAGTGGACAGCGACAGCCCTCTTCAAACCAATATCGAATTATTAGGTAATGCCAAGAAAGAGGGAATTATCAATGAGATGTTACGATGGAATGACTTTGAAACAGAACTAAAAGCAAAAACAAAGGAACTATTAAGTAAAATTACAACAGTTAATTGTCATATTCTAAAAGCAAAATGTTTTGATCGGATCCAACGATTTACCAATGATTCTTTAAGCTAACGGAACTATAGCGCGGCGGTGGAACCAATCCATCGCTTGTTTTCGTTTCTGCCCGATCTGCTTAACTAACGGGAGGATTGCTTCATCAGTTGTCGAATCCATTGCTCATGAATACTTCATTTTAAGGGGGGCATTGCATGGAAATAAAGATACGAGAAATTGAAACAAACGATTTTTCTAAAGTTGTTTTCTTATGGAACGATGTACTTGGCGTTCGTACTGTTACGATTGGGAACTTTCGCGTTACGATGGAACAGATGAGCAAAGCCAGCAATTACAAAACATTTGTAGCCTTAATTGAAAATCATATTGTTGGCTTCATATCTATCGTTCATGCATTAGCTGTAGGGTCTGAGAATGGTTATCTGCATATAACCGGTCTTGCTGTTCATAGTGATTATCAGCGTCATGGGGTAGGCACTGAACTGCTACGATTCACAGAAAACTATGCGAAAGACAGAAGAATAGCCAGCATTATTCTATGTACCGGGATGAAGCGCACCAAGGCCCATGCGTTCTATGAGCATAATGGCTATGACAAAGATTCATACTGCTTTGATAAAGTTATTAATCTTGACTGACTAATGAATAACCAATTTGCCTTCAACTAAAGGGACTCGATACTTGAACGGCTGCTGCGGAGAAGCCATTATTACGTTAACGAACAGATTAATGCAATTTTATGTGATAAAGTGGAGGAATTTGAAAGAACGAGTGAGGCCTTGGATAAAGTTGTTGTGTGGGGAATTTTTGTTTCTGAAGATACTAAGCGTTTTCCAAACTTCTTTCCCATCGGTTTATACGCGACTCGCGATAAGGCAGTCGAAGTAATTCAAGGGTTACCAAAAGACGTTAATTATGATTTGCTCAAGCTGCCTTTAAACTTCAATTTTGCGTATTTTCATAAGAAAACCGGTAAGTTGGTAGGAATGGATGGTATTTACCACGAGCACTTTCATTTTAAGGGTGAACATGAAAGTGACTGAACTAACGCAGAACGTTAGTTGAATCCAAACGATGAGTGAGCTGCCGTTCCTTTTACTTCTTCACAAAAATATAATGTTTGATACAGCTTGGGGCTTAAAATGAGAAACAAGAAAATATTACCATTTAGGGGAGGTTCAAAAAAATGCCGACTTTTCATTCTAATGGCGCACAGCTTTATTATGTGGAAGAAGGAACAGGCTCACCTTTTGTTTTGCTTCATGGACTTCATGGCAGCAGCGTATCGGTGAAGCATGAAATTAGCCGGTTGAAAGCACATTTCCGTGTCATTGCTTTGGATGCACGCGGACATGGCAAATCAGACCGGCCTTCCAACTATACGCTGGAAGAACATGTACAAGATGTAATCCATCTGTTGGATCATCTTGGGATTGAAACTACAGATCTCATGGGGATCTCTATGGGAAGCTATATTGCACAGGGGGTAGCGATTGCCGTACATGACCGAATCAAGAGGCTGATTCTCGTCGTGCCGAAAAGTCACGGTGCGACCTCTTCCATGCAGGAGCTGTTAGGGAGACATGAGGCGGAGTTAGAGGGACTCTCAGCAGAACAAAAATACAACCATGTTTCCAAGTATATTTATCATAATTTCACGGAAATGCAGAAAGTGTTTGGCGATGCTTCCATTCAACAGTCCAAGCTGACTTCGCCTCAAGAGCAAGAAGCGTCGAATAAGGCTTTAGAAGGCTTTGATTTTCGGAATCAATTGAATCAAATTACCGCATGCACACTAGTCATTAGCGGCACCTATGACGGCTTGAATCCGCCCGAAAGAGGAAAAGAGACAGCTTCCCTGATTCCGGATTCCAGTTACGTAGAGTTCATGCATTCTGGACACGCTCCAAGTATTGAGGAGGAAGAACATTTTTTCCAAGAGGTATTGAATTTTCTTGAACCTCTTTCAACCCTTGGTACGTTAGTTTAATGTCTGGCGACACAAACTTAGGTGCATAATCGTTTTGCGACACAAATATATGCGCATAATCGTGGTGATATAAAAGGTTGGATTTGTACTAATTTATTCACATGGCCATTCAAGTAACGGGCAGAATATTTGAGTTAAATATAGAACTCCGTTGGTACCTAAAGTATATTAGAATAAGGTTTTCTAGGATGTAGGGGGACTTTAACAGTGTACGAGATAGTGTTCTTTGATGTTGGCTTCCAAATCCGCTTTACGGGATTCGAGGTCTTTGTAATGTTGCTTGATGACCTTGATTTTTTCAGCCTGTTCGGGCGTAATGAGTCCGTCAATCGCAAGCTCCAGTTCGGGAAGTTTGCTTCCTCGCTGTTAGCAATTAAATCACCTGTCAATACTGGAAATTAAAAGATCAGTAGATGAGAGGTGTTTTCATATGTTTGCAGTAAACAAATAGAAAGCACTCCTCAAGAGTGCGTAATAGATTATTTTATCGCGTAAAAGATTTTAACTTTCCGTATTGTTTTACCACGACAAAGCCCGCAATACCTAAGAAAGTAGCCGCCGCTGCCAAGCAGAACGAGTTGCGGGAGCCGATCCATACATCATGAGCGGGGGCTTGAAGGAATCCGGCCGTAACGGCGGTGAACAAGGAAATTCCGACGTTTTGTGCAAGTCTTTGTACAGCACCGATCGTCGCTTGATGCGCGGTGCCGACAGTTTGCATGATAGCCGCCATGTTGGACGGTTGGAACAGCCCGGCGCCCGATCCATAAATAAAAAGCATGAAGCAAACTACGGATAGGTGCCAGTTCGGGGGCAGCAAAGCAAGAATCAGAAGTGGAACTAACATACAGCAAAGTCCGACTGTCATTAATCGGAAAGTGCCCCAGCTCCCCATCAGCCGGCCGGCTATATTGGAAGTCAATACAAGCCCCAAGGGCAGCAACAAATTCACCAAGCCGAGCTGCCAAGGGGCATACCCGCGTCCTTGCTCCAAATAATAGGGGACGACAACCATACAAAGACGTGTAACCCCCCCATAAGAAAAAATCGCATATAAAGAGACTGTGAAGAAACCGTTCCGAAATAACGATAAGGCAACAATGGGATTGGCAGTCCTTTTTTCTCTTTGGATAAACAGGAGCATAAGGATTGCGAAAATCAGAATGTATACGTAGGTGCCGGAATGATGAGCTCCTAGCTGAGAGCATCCATAAACAAGAAAAAATACGGAGGCCGATAGCAACAGACTGCCTGAGAAATTTAACGGCTGGTGCTTGCTAATTGGGGCTTCTTTACCTTTTAAGACATATCGGCAGGCAAGTAAGCAAAGGAGGCAAATAGGGATATTTATTAAAAAGAGCCATTCCCAGCCTACCGTGGATAAAATGATTCCACTCGCCACCGGTCCGAGGACATGCCCTAAACCGAAGAAGGCGGCTAGAGCCCCAAGTGCCTCGCTCTTTTTGGCTGGGGATACTAGGGTTGTAATTAGGGCGGCTGAAGTCGCCTGAAGCATGGCGGCCCCAATCCCTTGTAAAATTCGAAATGCAATCAACTGTATCACGGATTCCGAAAAAGCGCAAAGCAGGGAGGCAAGCGCAAATAACGCCAATCCTACGGAGTAAATGGTGAGACGTCCATAGCGGTCGCCCAGCCTGCCGAAGACGACAATACAGCCGCATATGACAATCGTATAAAGGGAGATGGTCCAAGCTACCGTCGTTACAGTCGAATGAAACTCTTGAACAAGGGAAGAAATCGCAACGTTGAGCACTCCTGAGTCTAGAGTCGTAAGGAACATACCTATCCCGGCTACAAGTACAATGGAGAGATAGGCCTCATTAGGAACCGAGCGTTGATCAGCAGCAACCTTCATGCTTCTACCTCCAATCGAATGGATGCCAATAATGGATCTAACATTACCTGTATTCTAAGACATAAGATGCTATAGTTCCAATATATAAAATGTATTATCATAATAGGCAGTAACTATAACTGGTTCTGTGTAACCTCAGAGTCTACAATGAAGGAGTTGAATCATGAGGGGGAAATTAATTTGAAGTATGTGATGGATTCCGCTAACGGAAAACGTTAGTTGAATACAGACACCGCAGCACCCGGTCATGTCGATCGGCTACCGTTTCCGGATGCGTTAGTTTTTCACTGAAATGAAAATGGAGGATCACTTGATGAAACCAACCAGTCATGAAACTGCCATTCAATATTTGAAGACAGCTTTTTTTTCCGAAAGAGATTTACGATTTAGAGAAGCAATCAATGATTTGAATTATCATTTTATAAAAACCAATGATGTTCAAGTTTTAAAAGATATTTATTTTAAACTAAAAGACATTACTTTAAGAAATATAATACTCGGGATTTTAATGCATAATGAAATTGGCCTAAAGCAATTTTTTTAGATGTATATAAAAAAGAACGATACTTAGATATGAAGTTGAAAGCAATTCGTGGTTTAGCAAATTATGCAACAGAAACTGAAATTGAGAAGATCATGGAACACTTCTTAAAGCTGTTAATGAAAAGACCTGAGAATACACCTTACAACTATCAAGAATATGAATTTATACATTCTGCCTGTGGACTTCCGTATTTAATAAAAAAATACGGATATTCTTGTTTTGAAACAAGAGGAGAAACAGTATAATGAAATGCCCGAAGCATTCAAGGGGCATTATTCATTTGATGAAGATGGTAATCTCATAGAGCTAAGAAATCCAAATGAAGCAAAAGAAATGATGAATAACTTCTTTGCTTCAAAAAATAGTCGAACTAATGATTGAACTCCTGAGAAGAAAAGTTTAATAAAACAACTAGGACGCTGCTGACGGCATCCATTGGCAGTAGTGTTAAGCTATCGGGCAGGTTAGTTATAACCATAAAGTACCATTTGCTCCATTCCGAAGCATAGTACAATAGGTGTTGTGGTACTCATTCAAGGAGTGGTGATGCTAAGAATGGATGAAATATCAACTTTATTAAAATCAGAATTTGGAATAGTTTCGAGTTCAATCTTTTCTGTTCCCGGAGGCTTTTCCGCAAAAGCGGCTTATCGCGTCGCAGGCGAGGACGATACCGAATACTTCCTAAAGGTGTATGAAAAATTCTTGCCGACAACGCGCCCGCTTGTCGAACGTATCGACAAATATATGCCGGTACTGGACTGGCTGTCGGCATCATCGTCCCTATGCGGACGCGTACTAGCGCCGGTTCCGGCACGGGACGGGGCATACAAAGCAGAGACGGACAGTGATGTGTATGTGCTCTTTATATATGTCCACGGAGAGACGCCGGGTGTAAAGGGCATGACACGAGATCAGATTATAGAACTGGCTGAGATACTGGCTCTTTTACATGATGCCAGCGGAGGTGCTCCCCCTGAGATACACGAGCTTGCGGAGGACATCTCTCTACTTTTCTGCGAAAAACTTACACGATATTTAAGTAAGTCAAACATAGAAAATGATGCACTTTTTGAACTTGTTTCCCCGTACAATGGGTTGCTCCACACGGCGATGCGCGATGCCTTGCGCCTACGGGACACGGTTCGGCTCGGATATTCTCCGCTTGTACTATGTCATGGGGACGCGCACGGTAACAACGTGATACAGGGCGAGCGCCTAGTACTAGCAGATTGGTAAGATCTGCGCCTAGCACCCGTGGAAGCTGACCTTTTCATCTATGCATGGCATCCTCATGGCAGCGTTCTACTGGAAGCGTACGCTGCAGCCAGGCGTAGTTATCGTATCAACCATGAACTTCTTTATTTTTACGTATTACGCCGACGGATCGAGGATATCTGGTTCAATATACAACGCCTGACTGAGGAAACCTCGGACGAAGCCGAGACGGCAAAGCTGCTTGACTATACAAGGCGGGGGATTGAGGAGATACAAGTGCTATATCATGATAAACGACGATAAACTGTAAGTTTACTAAGGAAAGCTTTGAACTAACGGATAACGAGAGTTGAACAAATGATTATTGCGAGGCTGCTGGCATGAAAAGGCAGCTTCGTTACGAACGGTTTAAAATATGGGGGAGAAGATTATATGCATTTCACAAAAAAATCAGTAACCGTCTATCTTATCTCTGGTCCACTTGGTGTAGGGAAATCAACCGTCTCCAAGACTCTGGCTAGTGCGATGAACCAATCTGTCTTGATTGAAGGTGATCTCCTTCTCCATGTCTACCGAGGGGAGGCCGAACCGCCCTGGGAGGAACGACTCCGACTGGCATGGCTAAATATCGCTGCGGTGACGCGGAATTTTCTCCTGAACGGTTTAGACGTGGTTATCGATTTCGTCGTCGAAGATGAACTTCAATGGTTCTTTGACCAGCTATCGGATCTCGATGTAACGCTTCACTATGTTGTGCTGCACGCGAAACCAGACACCCTTACCGCTCGACTTCATCAGCGGGGAGATGCGCAATATATCCACCGCTCGCTCTTCCTTCGGAATAAGTTGATGGCTTCACCGGTTAATGAGCCATTCCTACTAGACACCGATGGTAAGAAGCCGGATGAGCTTGCTGAAGAAATCATAAAAAATGCCGGATTTCGGATACAGGGTTAGAATTATTGGTACGCTTAATGCGCTAGTAAAGGCTGAATCAGATTCATTCAATCCATCAAAGGGTACTTCAAAGCAAACTGTTGAATACATGTCTTTAAGTGCATCTCTTTTTTGTGGGGCGACCACGTAGGTCATTCAGCGAAGGGTAACGATAGTTCAACAAATTTAAGGAGCAGTCTGCCGATGGCAGCTGCTGTTTCCGTTATCCAACGATCATAATGTGCATCGATGTGAATGGTGGCCTGCGCTGTAGAGCCTCCTTCATTAAAAGAACTTGTAGGTTTTTTACGGATTCTAACTTCAGCTATGTAAGAGTTAGTGTTCAGCAACTTTCGAAAACAGGCCTATATGATTGGATAAACTTCATATAATATACACTATTTGTTATTCTTAAGGGGTTCTTAGTTAACTAGGTATTTATTTTCTTTTGTGGTGTACCATTTATTATTCTAATTGAAAATGTATATTGATGCATAAATGTATAAGTGTAAATTTTTACTGTAAATAATTATGAAACAATGTGTCTTATGGGATAAAGGAATATTCAAATAAAGCTTTAATATGAAACAAAATAAACGGAGCACCGCGGGTTTGCGGGCTCCGTTTTATAATTTATTATGAAACATAACATTTTTTTGTGTGGTGTCATAATTACTGAGAAAATTTTTCATATTAGTGAGAAAAAAGTTACATAATTAATGATAAATGCATAATTATGCATCGTTATACAATAATTTGTGCCCTAGACTATCTACTGCCCTCCAATAAATATGCATAGGATGTTATTATGAAGGAATATGTACAGATGTTGTTTTCGTCAATGATTGTTGGCTAATGCAAAATAAGGATCTATCTTACGATAGATCCCTATTTTGCATTAGCATAAAGTTTTCAACGGAACTCTTTGTGAATACACGACTAGATAATAATGAGGATGTAAAGAAATTGGAAAGGTGGATTACAGAAAGAGGCGGCGAATTAAAAACAATACATTGTGTCTGTGGTGATGAGACAACCTGGTCAAAACGCCTTGCTAAACGAAGCATCAATCCATTACCAAACCAAATAATAACTAATTTATCAGAGCTGAAAGAACACTATAAGGATCTGGGTCCAGAGTTTTTTGAGGGAGAATTAATTTTGGATACTGTTATACCTAAAGATATAAATGTTGAGAAAATCCAATCTTTTATGTTTGAAGTTTAGCACAGTATATTTCGCTTACGTAAACTTTAGCTCAAGTAACAACGAAATCGCGGCTGCTGGCTTTAATCGGCAGCCGTGTTATGCTAACTGGCAGAAGAGTTTAATGGTAAGATGTTGGTAAAGAAACATTTGGGGGTTATTGAAATGCGAATGTACGCCATTCTTAGAGAGCCAGTTGATAACATTAGGAAGGTAATGATTTACGACTCAGAGAATGGCGTTTATGCTTTTTTGGGTTGTGGTGCAAAGCTCTAATTCATGATAACGTAATTGATAATGAAGTCATGGGATGGAGCAACTAGCTTTGGAAACGAAATTGGATATATTCAAATGGAAGCAATATGAATCAACAATCATTTTACCAACGGTGAGATGGTATTTGAAATATAGTTTAAGTTATCGAGATATAGTTGAAATGATGAGTGATCGAGGATTAAGAATTTCCCATACGACGATTATGAGATGGGTGCATGAATTTGGACCAGAAATCGACAAACGAATCCGCCCCTTTTTGAAACCTACAAATGACTCCTGGAGGACTGACGAAACCTACATCAAAGTTAAAGGTCAGTGGAAGTATTTATACAGAGCCGTTGATTCTATTGGAAAAACGATTGATTTCATGTTATCTGAAAATCGGGATATGCAGGCAGCTAAACGCTTCTTTACAAAGGCTCTGTCCTCTCCACATACTCAAATCCCACGTGTAATCACCTTGGATAAAAATCCAGCATATCCACCAGCCATACAAGAATTAATAAATGATAAATCCTTACCAAAAGAAACCGTAATTAGACAGACAAAGTATCTAAACAACATTGTAGAGCAAGATCACAGATTCATAAAGAAAATAACAAAACCAAATCTCGGTTTCAAATCGTTTCTTACAGCGGACCAGACGTTAAAGGGAATTGAAGCTTTGCATATGATAAGGAAAGGGCAGGCCGATGATAATTCGACTGCCCTCACTGCTGTTGAATGGCTAAATAAGATATTTGGTTTAGTGGCATAGACAAAGTATAGTCTGTCGGGTAACTGCGAACTTTTTTAAATCTTTGCACCAGAACCCGGTGAACCGTATCATAAATGACGCAAATGTTAATCCGAGTTCTCTGCGTGGAGCAAACCAATGAACTTCGACCTGATAAAGATAACGAAATAGAGCCAGCAAGTTAATAAGGAGAGCCAGGTGAATATGAGGGCTCTCCTATTTTATGTTTTCAACACTCGTATTCGTTAGGATCAAATGTTCATCTGAGATGCTGTGTGATGAAGAACGCAGCACGGTCCAGGGCTTGATCGGCTTCATCGAGAATACCAGTGAACGCCTGGAAAACATGCGGGACGTCGGCAGTAACGTCAAGGATTACATCCACGCCTGATGCCCGTGCACGGTCTGCTAACTGCGTGGAATCGTCAAGAAGTAGCTCGTTCGTTCCGACCTGTAGCAGGAGTGGTGGGAATCCGGTAAGATCGGCGAACCTGGCTGGGCTCACGAGTTCATGATTCGGATTCTGTCCAGCGAGGTACATCGTATCCGACAATGTAAAGCCCTCACGGGTGAAGAATGGGTCGATCCCCATTTTGCTATCCATACTTGCTCCGGAGCGCGTCTTATCCACCCCCGGCGAAAACGCCACTACTGCTGCCGGCATCGGCAGACCTGCGTCCCGTGCCATCAGGCAAGCCGAGACAGCAATACCGCCACCGGCAGAGTCACCAGCAAACGCAATAGACGCCGCCTCAACTCCGTTGTCCAGAAGCTCACGATAGGCTGCGAGAGCATCGTCAAGAGCCGCAGGAAACGGATGTTCCGGAGCCAGTCGATAGTCGAGCGAGACGGACCGGATACGAGTTTTGTTCACCAGATTCGCGGTAACGGACATGGCAGTGTAGGGGGAACCCATAATATACGAGCCGCCATGGAAATAGAGAATGATTCCTGGGCGGGCATCTTGTTCGGGGTCAACGGTCACACCGAGACGATTACCCAGGGTCGTCGGCGTGGTTCGAATGCCTTCAGGTACCTTCATCGTTGCCATAAAGGCAGCGAAGTTCGCGCGGATCTCCTCGACGCTTTGCGGCTTGGTGGGCTTGGGACGCCGCAGCATTTCATCCAGATTCTTACGCTGTTCTCTACTCATATGTTGTTCTCCTTTTTTAATCGTTTTCTACCGTAATCACTCCCGGCGATCCGGCTTATTCAAAGTGTATAATATAATGGTGACAAAACTTGTCACTATATTTTGGGGGAGGTGAATATAATGGGAAAGTCGAGACGCCTGATTGAATTGATGATGGCAGTAAATCGGAAGCGGAAATTCACCGTCAAAGAGCTTGCTCAAGAATTTGGTGTGTCTACCCGAACCATGCTGCGCGATTTGCAGGAACTGAGTGGAATGGGAGTGCCATTATACGCTCAAGTTGGTGCAGGAGGCGGATACCAAGTTCTTGCAGAGCGAAGCCTTCCACCGATTTCATTTACGGAAAATGAGGCATTCTCAATATTTTTTGCTTCCCATGCTCTTCGACATTTCAGTTCGCTGCCCTTCGAGGCATCAGCAGAATCCGCACTTCGAAAATTTTACAGGTATTTATCGGAAGATGTGAAACGTCAGATAGATGAGATGCGAAACCGAGTTGACTTCTTTACGCATACCCGCCAAGAACAAGCCGACTACCTTGAGATATTGCTCCAAGCATCCATTAGAAGGTTGCCCGTGACAATTAATTATAGAATTCGAGAGAATGAGACTGAGACCAATCAAAGAACGATTCAACCCATCGGTATATATGCCCATGAGGGATATTGGTTTTGCCCAGCCTACTGCTATCTGCGAAAAGCCTACCGATTGTTTCGGGCAGATCGGATACGGTCAGCCGTTTTTGCGGATGCCGAAGCATTATCGACTACAGTGGATGTTTCAGAGGTGGATTTAACGAATTGGGGACATCATTTCTTCAGCAAACATGAAAGCGTAGATGTCAAAGTTAAATTAACAGCAAAAGGGATTGAGTTATTCCGAGATAAGAGCTGGATTTTCCCTTGGGGAGAAGTACATAGTTCCGAGAAAGGCACAGGAATACTAGAGATGGGTATCTTCCCCTCAGAAATACGATTCTTTGCTGAATATTTCTTTTCGTTCGGCGCTGAAGCGGTCGTGCTCCAACCGGAAGAATTAAGAGAAGTTGTCAGAAGGAAGTTAGTCCGTACTCTCGAAGAGTACAATGTCTTTTAGGGGGAGAGATCTGTTCCTATGAAAATGACATTTTTCAGCGCCGGCTTATGCAGACAGTTGGCTGCGTATGGATTTCAAAGCAGAGTTCGAAGCGGTCTGGAAACTGATCGAGGCAGGGATTGAGGGTTAGTTAAGAATACCTTTACAACGAATCGAGCCAATAATCACAGCAAATCATTACGCTAACGGCGAAACGATAGTTGAATAAAAATAGCACAACAGGCTACCGTTGATATTAATCTCGGTAGCCTGTTGTGTTAACGGGAGGATAGTGAGAATAAAAAAAGGCTCATCTATTTTTGTAACGGAGTTAAATTAAGATTTCCACGTCTCTCCGCCATCGGTTGTTTTAAATTCCATTGTCTTTTTATCTGTATCACTCACAAACTCAATGTTTAGTGTTCCTTGCTTTGTATCATTTTCATCGAAAATCGGTGGGTATACATTGCCATATTTAAATCCTTTGGGAATATTGATCGCTTGGTTACTCCAGCTTTCGCCTCCATCTTTTGTTCGATACAATGGCACCATTGCGGCACCATGCTGGGTTGCACTGATCCAGCCATTTTTGTCGTCTCGAAAAGTAACTCCAGTTACATACCCATCAATGACCTGACTAACATCATTAACCCAAACCCAAGACTTTCCGTTGTTCCCTGATTTATAGAGGGTTTTCATCATTTGTCCAGCGGCTGGTTCAGAAGAGAGCAGAAGCCATTTAACATTTGAATTGGAATTGATGGAAGCAAAAATGTTTTCCTTCTTAACGTCCTTTTCCCAATCATTTTTGATAGGTAAGTTGGAATAATTATTAATCTTACTAGTATTATCAGTTGTTTTTACATTAAGAGGGGGAGTCTTGCTTTCGTTTGTATAAATCTTAAGTTGCTTATCCTGAGATTTTGACGAAAAAGAAGTTATTAATTGCTCCTTTTTATCAATTGTTGTGGTTGGATTAACAGCTGTGCTGGGTTGAGTTGAAGTCATGGATAGAACTGGGGTTTTGCCACTTTCCTTGTTTGCACAACCTGCAAAGAAAATTAGAGCGATAAGAACTGAAACAAATAACTTATTCACATAAATTACCTCCTTTAATGTTAAGACGTACCACACATTAATTAGGTTGCAAAGATAACTCTACATTCCTGCCCCTTAACGTACCGAGGGATGCGGAGTTTGAATATGCCAGAAAAGCGCTGACTCTTGGCGCGGTGAACTATATTCTGAAGCCGGTCGAATTCCAAAATTTAATTTCGGCCGTCGAGGAAGCCTTTGAAGAGAACAAGCTGTGGAAACGGGTCAACCATGATTCCTCCTTCACTGTACCGCAGGTGCTTAACGATTCAATCCGTAAGTCTTTAGTCTATATTTCCGCCGAGCTGTGGAATCCGTCTCTTGGGATCAAGGATGTTGCCGAGCATATTCATTTGAACTCGAGTTATGTTTCGGTGTTGTTTAAGGAGGAAACCGGCTATACGTTCAGTGATTACTTGACCCGGCTGAGGCTCTTCAAAGCTAAAGAATTACTGCTTGGAACCGATATGAAAATATACGAAGTAGCCGAACGTACGGGGTTCAGCTCTTCTAAATATTTCGTGAAGGTTTTCCGTGAGGCGGAGCTTTTGACTCCCAAGGAGTTCCGCAATGAACATAAAAAAATGATGAATAAGAGCGGGTTCGGCCATGAATAGAACGCATAAGCTATTTACTATATACAGTAGGAGGGATGCTCCTAACATTTCCCCTTCTCCACCGGCAGCGCCTTCTGTTTCTTCGGCTCCGGTAAAAATTACGTTCTGGAACGTCGAGATCAATGACCTTCGACAAGCTTTATTAAATCAAAGCATCCAAGCCTTTAACCAGACTCATAAGGCTGTTCAGATCGTGCCTTATTTTTATGAAGTGGAAACTTATAAAGCCAAGCTTAGACTGTCCATGATTTCTGGAAAAATGCCGGATTTGTTTTATTATTGGACAGGCGAGTCGTTTAAGTATATGGTTGATTCCCAGATTATAGCGGATTAACCGAGAGAATGCAGGGAAATCCCGCTTTTATGAAGCAGTTTTATCCGGAAGCGCTGCAATATGCTACTTATTATGACCGGTTGTATGGGCTGCCACACACAACCAGTCATGTCGTGTTCTGGTACAACAAACGAATATTCGCTCAATATGGCATTATGCCTCCGCAAACATGGGATGAATTAATGTCGGCTGCGCAGCAGTTATTGAATAACGGAATTCCACCGTTTACCGTCTCCGGCAAGGAAAGATGGCCACTTCTCAATTGGTTCGCCTATTTGTCCAACCGTTTGGGAGGCTTGACTCCTTTTCAGCATGCAATAAAGAAAACAGGTGACTTTACCGATCCCGCCTTTTTAGAAGGGGCTCAATTATTCTGCGGCTTGATTACGTCAAAAATGTTCGTGCCTGGCTTTTTAGGCTTGGACGGCCCGAAGGCCGAGGATATTCTTTTAAAAGGTGAAGCGGCCATGTATTTGCAAGGCGATTGGGTTGCGGAAAAATATACGATTTTGTTACTTTTATTGAAAAAGATCCCGTCGATTTTTTCGGTTATTATGACCAAGAAATCGATCCCCATAGATCTCAGCTGTTATTGAATGCTGTAGTAACGATGGCTAGCGCGCCTATGATGTCTCAGGAGGAGATCGAGAATTTATTGAAACAAATCCGGTAATCTGTATTGCATGTAAACCCACTATGTCGAAAATGGATAGTTGTTATTTGGACAAGTAAGCATTAACGAAATTAAGATCAATATCCTATTCAATATTATCCATTGTAAAGCTGAGTTTCAAAAGTCCTGTTTGTACAATGGACGTCAACGTGCAGGCATCTACACAAATAGAAGCATTTTAAAGCGTAAGGTTCGTAAGAAAAAGAGCTCACCAGCAAGTAACGGTTCTACTTGGTGGTGGCTCTCTATTCGTTTGTTATGTCTAGTTCTTAGATTAAAATGTTACCTAGTTCAGTGCGCAGTCTCTTCATTCAGCACATCATATATGTGCTGCCAAGCCCAATCCAGCTCATCCTTTGTTATCGTAAGCGGAGGTGCCAAGCGGATAATATGCTCATGTGTTTCCTTGCACAGCAGCCCTTTTACTTTCAGCGCTTCACAATAGGGACGCGCTGGAACCTTCAAATCAATGCCGATAAAGAGTCCCCGACCGCGAATCTCTTTGATTCGTGGCGATTTTATTTCCTGAAGTCGCTTCAGGAAATAAGCCCCGAGCTCTTCCGAACGCTCCGCCAGCTGTTCGGCTTCGAGCACCTCAAGTGCAGCTACCCCAACGGCACAACCTAGCGGGTTGCCTCCGAATGTCGAGCCGTGAGAGCCTGGCTCGAACACTTCAAGAACCTCGCGATCTCCGGCAACGGCCGAGATCGGGAATACACCGCCGCCAAGGGCTTTGCCCAAGACATAGAGGTTCGGCGTGACGCCCTCCCAGTCGCTGGCAAAGCGGCGGCCCGTGCGGCCGAATCCCGTCTGGATTTCGTCGGCGACAAACAATACCCGATTCGATTGGCATAGCTCATAGCACTCACGCAGATAGCCGTCCTGCGGAATGACAATACCGGCTTCACCCTGAATGGGCTCGACAATAAACCCGGCCGTATTCGGCCCAATCGCCTCTTTCAAAGCAGTGACGTCCCCGTAAGGGATGATGCGGAAGCCAGGGGTGAAAGGACCAAAGCCACGTTTATATTCAGGAGACGAGGAGAAGGACGTAATGGTAACTGTGCGGCCATGGAAATTCCCTTCACACACGATGATTTCAGCCTGATCCGCTGGAATGCTCTTCACATCATAACCCCAGCGTCGAACTGCTTTCACTACGGTTTCGACAGCTTCGGCCCCAGTATTCATCGGGAGAATCATGGGTTTGCCCGTATAGGCTGCTAATTTCTCATAGAATAACCCCAGTGTTTCACTGTGAAATGCACGTGAGGTGAGTGTGACCTTTTCGGCCTGCTCCCGTAACGCTTTCACAATATGAGGATGTAGATGCCCCTGATTGAGTGCGGAATAAGCACTTAACATGTCCATGTAGCGATTTCCTTCGGGGTCCTCAACCCATACGCCTTGCGCTCTTGATATGACAATGGGCAGTGGATGATAATTGTGTGCCCCATATTTTTCGGTTTGTTCGATGATTCTGCTGCTCTTGGTTTCCATTGGTATGTCCTCCTTGGCGTACAGCCTGGTCAAGTTTGCCTTCTTGCACGGCTTCGGTACCCAATTGTACATAAGCAAATTACATGCCAGATGTTACCTCGGAAGTAAGAGAGTTCATCCAGTTCAAGCCGGTCTGAGTCACTTTAATGCCGCTTCTTCCACGGTAAATTAAGATATACCCTTGATGCTCTAGTAGCTCAATACGGTGGCGGACTTGCTGTTCGGTAAGTTCTTTATTCCACCAGCGTGTCTGTTCAGCAATTTTTTTTCGACCGATGGATTCCCCAGATTGGTTGAAGGTGTAGATCGTTTGCAGAATCATGAGCAAGTCTTTATCATCGACAACGCCGCCAACAGCCTTCTTTATGGGAATTTCTACACTTGCTGCGGTACCAGATTCAATCCGATACATGAGATCCCCCTTTACCCCAGATGATGAAGGTCGCTGGAAGAAATGAGTGTCAGGGATATCGTTTAACGTAACCGTATAGTTGTCACAAACAGCCAACATATAATCTATTGTATTCTTCAATTCTCGGACGTTGCCATACCATTCGTATTGCGAGAGACGATGTATCACTTCGGGTAAAATTTTGACGTTATTACGTCCACTCAGGTGAATAATATGTTGAATTAATTCCATAAAATCCTCTTTGCGTTTACGAAGCTCTGGCAAGTGAAGGTATAATACTTTAAGTCGGTGGTACAAATCCTCACGGAATTTACCGAGCTCGATCATTTTGAGCAAATCCTTATTCGTAGCAGCGATAACCCGTACATCAATAGGAATGATTTTACTTCCGCCAATTCGCATGATCTCTTTCTCTTGCAGGACGCGCAGCAACCTGGCTTGAAGCTTCAGGCTAATATCGCCAATTTCGTCTAAGAAAATAGTGCCGCCATTCGCTTGCTCGAAAACCCCGGTTTTCCCGCCTTTTTTAGCGCCTGTAAATGCGCCTTCTTCATAACCGAAAAGCTCACTCTCCATCAAATCCTCAGGCAACGAGCTGCAGTTAAGGGCGAGGTAGGTAGCGTTGCTGCGGAACGAAGCGTTATGAATCGCGCTGGAAAACAGTTCCTTTCCTGTGCCGCTTTCACCCTCGATGAGTACGGTTAAATCTGTTTTAGCGAGCTTGCCTGCAATGAGTTTGGTATTCTGTATGGCGGGGGAGCTCCCGACGATATCTTGGAACGTATATTTCGCGACAAAGCCCTTTTTCACCAGCTCCCGACGCAATGTTCTTTCCATTTTAATCGTCTGGTTCATGTCTTTGAAGGTAGCGACGGTAGAATTTTCTGTTTGCAGCATGAAGCGCTGTACGATAAACTCATTTTGCATGAATGTAAAACAACGACTTTCTTCCGTATGATCTGCAAGGATGTAAGTGATCAAATCCTGGTTCGGAATGACTTCTTTTAAAAGGCGCCCAATGGCTTGTTTGGAAGATACCTTAAACACGGTTTCCAAGATCTCGTTAAACACGGTGATTCGGCCTAACTCATCAATCGCGAGGATCCCGTCATCAACGCCATCAAGTACACGCTTAAAGTGCTTGTTTAAATGTTCAGATTCTCGGTTTGATCTTGCGAGCTTTTTATTTAAATCGATAATACTGCGTATGTTTTTAAAAGAAATACTTTCACCTTTTTCGGCAAGCAGACCGATATGTGACAGGATTTCCATCATGCTTGTAATATCAATGAGTCTGGTGCCGATGTCGATGACGGTTGTAATAAATGGCGGGATTAAGCCTAATTCACCTGGTGTAATCGCGTAAGTGATGTCAGGTGCGGGCTTACAGCCTGGATAATGCGGTATATAATCAATATGATCAATACCTAATTGCTGAAGCATGGAGATGGAATCATAACAATTCTGCGCATAATCACTCACATAGAGTGCGCGTGTTCCTTCGGGGATAGCGAGCAATTTATCGATATATTCGTAGTTGATGACACGCTTCGCAACCAGCACGTGGCAGCCTTCGCCGATTGCATCTTTGAAATCTTCTTCTAATAAATAGGAAGTGAGAATGATAAGTTTATTTCTAAATGGTGAAGGGAAGTTCTCTTCTAAGGAATAGCTTTCAATGTCAAACCAATCACCAATGACCTCTTCTAATTGTGCAGACAGGGTCTTGCGTGTGTCATTTGTTCCAGCTAATAAAATGAGCTCTTTCTTTTGATTGGACATGCCCCTTCACCTCGTGATGTTATAATTGAATTAAATGGACTCCCCATTAAAAACCATTAACAAACCCATTATAATAGGGATTGGCTCTCTTGAGTAGATGATGGTTAAATTGATATTCATCATGGTGGTTATTTGGTGCTTTTTGATTGGAGTTTATAAAATGTTTGTGAATTTTATTGTTGTCGCTGAGTTGGCATGGTTTTTGCTTAAATTAAAAGTGTGAGGAATGATTCCTGCAGACTGACATGATTATGGAAGGTATTCTATCATTAAAATACGGATAAGGGGAGATTACTTTGAAAAAACAGATGAAAGTCATGAACACTGCACTTGCAAGTATGCTTTTGTTGATCGGATTAAGCGCATGCAGCACAACAGACAAACCAGCAACTAGCACGACGCCCGTAGCGACTACAACTGCTAAAGCAACGGAAGCGCCGAAAGCTGTTGCTAAACCTCTTGTTGTTGGTATTGAAGCCGAGCCTAAATCTCTGAGTCCTTATAATGCAACAGATGGTAACTCTTCTGGAGTACAGGGCAGTATGTTTGAGGGCTTATTGAAATTGAGTGCAGACATGAAAGTGGTTCCGCAGTTAGCAACGGATTATAAGTTAAGTGCAGATGCCAAATCCATTACATTTACCCTTCGCCCCAATGTAACCTTCCATGATGGCAGCAAACTTACCGCACAAGGCGTTAAAGATAGCTTGGATTTCGTGCGTAATAAAGCCAATAAACAAGCGCGTGCCAGTTTTTTTGAGTTCGTAGATTCCATAACGGTTGTTGATGATACGCACGTAACGATTACCTCCAAATCTCCAAATTCAGCAATGGCTGCATACATGGCGCATTCTGCAGCATCCATTCTTTCCCCAGCCGAGCTGAAGAAGAAGAAGGATGATCCAAACTACAATATGGATCGTAATCCAGTTGGCACAGGTCCGTTTAAATTTGCAGAATGGAAAGATGGGCAATATGTGAAAGTGGTTCCTTATGACGGGTATTGGGATGCGGAGCACAAAGCCAAGCTGGAGAGCGTTACATACAAACCAGTTAAAGAAGCCAGCACACGTGTCAATATGTTGAAAACAGGCGAGCTCGATGTTGTGAAAAATGTGCCTTCTCAAAGCGCGAAAGAACTAAGTGCAGATACAACAATCGATATTAGCAAAAACCCAAGTATGGACGTTTTCTACGTTGGTGCTAACAACAAACTGCCACAATACAATAAAGAGGTTCGTCAAGCGATGAACTATGCAGTAAATAAAGAACAAATGATTGCGCAAGTAGAAAATGGCTATGGACGAGTTGCTGACTCTGCGATTGCTCCAAACGTTATTGGATACGCTGCTCAAAAGCCATATGAGTTTAATGTAGAAAAAGCAAAAGAACTTATGAAGAAAGGTGGTTTCGAGAAAGGCTTTGAAGCAACACTTTGGACGCGTAATGATACCGAATTTGTTGCCATCGCTGAGAATGTTTCCATCCAATTAGGTAAAATCGGCATTAATGCGAAAGTCGTACCCATGGAGTCAGGGACGCTATTTGATAAGCTAGATTCTGGAAAAGACATCGACATGTATATCGGTCGTTGGTCACCTGGAACGGGTGAAGCGGATTGGGGACTTCGTCCAAACTTCCATTCTACACGCATCCCGCCAAGCTATAATAACGATACTTTCTATATCAACAAGGAAGTCGATGATTTGCTTGACGGTGCACTAAGTTCATCCGATGCTAAGAAAACGCAAGAAAACTATGACAAGATTCAAAAAATCGTGTATGAAGATGCCGCGTGGTTATATCTGCTTTCTCCAGAATCCATTATTGGTAAACGCAAAGATGTCAGCAATGTTGTACTTCTTCCAACAGGCTATGTTGATGTGAACAATGCTGTAAAAAAATAGGTGTAACAGATCCTTGGCGAGAGCTAGGGATTTGGTTTCTTTTTCTCAACCATTTCCACGAGGAAAGTAGTGAGTAGCTTGTACTTATATATGATTAAACGCACATTAGGCATGATTCCTATTTTACTCATCGTATCGATCATTTCGTTTCTGCTCATCCATTTGACCCCATCCGATCCCATTCGGATTCTATATGGAAACGATTTGGATAAAGCGACCTATGAGAAGTATAAAAAGCTCGAGGGCTTCGATGATCCGCTATATGTCCAATACGGGCGGTATATGTATCAGGTGCTGGTGAAAGGCGATTTCGGGAAGTCTTATAATTCGAAGAGCAATGTGTCTAAAGAAATTATGGAACGTCTTAAAGCGACGACAATTTTGACACTTATGGCCATGATTTGGGCTGTTATCTTGGGTCTAGTTATCGGTATGATATCGGCTGTAAAACGAAATTCAGTGTGGGATAGGATGGGTATGATTGCATCCATTACAGCCCTGAGTGTACCTGAATTTTGGTTTGGCCTTATACTAGTCGAAGTCTTTTCTGTCAAACTGGGCTGGTTGCCTTCTGGTGGTGCAGGGGGAATCTCGCATTTAATATTGCCTTCTCTAACGCTTGGACTAGGAGTTGCTGCGGTTATTGCCAGATTTACTCGTTCTAGTGTATTAGAAGTGCTTCGTGAGGATTATATACGTACTGGCGGCGCCTCCGTCGTTGAAACGGTTTTTGTTTATCCGGGATTAGGATTATTTATGGTAGATGCCATCGTAACCAGGGATTATCCCGTTGTTCAGGCATTAATTATGTTGTTTTCGTTCCAATTTCTCGTCATTAATTTGCTCGTAGATATAGGTTATAGCTTTTTGAATCCGCAAATTCGTTATCAGTAAAGGAGATTCACATGCACGCAAACGAGACGAAGCCTTACTCTCCTTTTCGTTTCTTTCTCAATAAATTTTTGAAGCAGCGTCTAGCTGTTATCGCTGGATGTATGATTATTCTTATTATTTTCATTGGACTGTTCGGTCCATGGATTGCGCCATATGATGCTGGTGTTCCAGTCACTGAGCAGTATGCGGCAAAGGGTATTTCTGTGGAGGATCTAACCAGCCGTGATGTGCAAATAAGGGGAATTACAGGCAAAGGAACCGAAATCGGAGCGAAAGATTTGGTGAAGCTGACTTCTAGCAGTGACCACTCCGAGGTCGCAAAGGCATCCCTCAATGATCAGGGTGCGAAAGTGATGGCGGTTTCAAGTGGAACTGCGGCGATTCTATTTTGCTCGGAGGGGGCATGTTCGGCCATACAAGTAGGTGTATCGGATCAAAGTGGTCAACCTATTCCTGCAAACGTTACCGCGTCGACCCCAGCGAAGGAACAAGCCGTGGGGGATTCCTTTCAACTTCAGCCAGAGATTGTTCTTACGGATGGTATGAAGCTGCAGGGGATTGCGGCTATAGCTGACTACGCAAAGTCACATGGGCAGAAGACTCAGACGGAAGATAATGGCTTCGTGACAGGCAGCGCTAAGAAAGTGGAATCAGGGTTGCAATTTGAGTCCATAACTCCGCAGATCGTATCCGTTGACAAGGAGGGCAAGGTTCGGGCTGTTAGAGAAGGAGCGGGACTTATCAAAATTTCTTATGGCTCTGTTTCTTCCTTGGTTCCCTTCGTTGTTGGTGCAGGAAATACGTATATTGGATTGACGCAGCTAAAGCTATCCCAGAGTCAGATCGCGTTAGAAGGGATTTTCAAGCATCAAGAGCCTTCCACTCGTCATTGGTTTGGGACCGATCATGTCAACCGAGATATTTTCAGTCGTGTACTCGTTGGAACGCGTCAAACCTTAATTATTGGATTTGTTTCTGTATGTATTGGTGCCGTTCTTGGTATCGTGTTTGGTTTGTTGGCTGGTTACTACGGTCGTTGGACCGATAGGCTCATCTCGCGCGGTTCTGATATTTTACTTTCTTTCCCAGGTATTTTACTCGCCATCTTCGTGGTGGCCGTTATTGGACCAGGAATGGTTAATATTATTATGGCAGTCGCTGTGTTCACGGTGCCTATTTTTATTCGAATCGTTCGCGGAAGTGTACTTTCCCTAAAAGAAATGACGTATGTGGAAGCCGCTCGCTCCATTGGTGTCAAGGATTCAGTCATTATTTTCCGACACATATTCCCAGGTACGCTATCTGTCGTCATGATTTATCTAACGATGCGCATCGGAAGCGCGATTCTCATTGGAGCTGGACTAAGCTATCTTGGACTTGGAGGCGACGTCACCGCGCCAGAATGGGGATCGATGCTGAATGCTGCGAAAAACAACTCTATGCAACAGTTTTTTCCATTGTTCTTTCCCGGTATAGCAATCGTGATTACGGTACTCTGCTTTAATCTACTCGGGGACGGACTAAGGGATGCATTAGATCCGAAACTCAAGGAATAGAGGACTCACACCATGGACAAAAAACTACTTGAAGTAGAGAATTTACGGGTTAATTTTAAAGTCGAAGGCAAGGAAGTTTCGGTGGTGAATGGCATATCCTTTGGCATTGATGCGGGTGAAACGGTAGGCGTCGTTGGTGAATCCGGTTGCGGGAAAAGTATTACTTCACTCTCGATTATGGGGCTTATTCCAAGTCCTCCAGGGCGCATAGCCGATGGTCGGATCCTGTATAACGGACAGGATTTGCTCCAGCTCAAAGAAAGTCAGATGCAGCAAATTCGCGGTAATGACATTTCGATGATTTTTCAAGAGCCCATGACCTCGCTGAATCCTGTTATCCGCGTAGGTAAGCAGCTGGATGAGGTCATTTTGCTTCATAATGCGGTATCCAAGAAAGCGGCCAAGGAGCGCTCAATTGAGATGCTGCGCACGGTTGGTATTGCACAAGCCGAGCAGGTTTATGCGAGCTATCCGTTTCAGCTCTCTGGCGGCATGCGCCAGCGTGTCATGATCGCGATGGGGCTTGCATGTGAGCCCAAGCTGTTAATTGCCGACGAGCCGACGACAGCTCTCGATGTGACCATTCAAGCCCAAATTCTAGATTTGATGCGTCAGCTTAAGCAGAAAACGAATACATCCATTTTATTAATAACGCATGATCTTGGGGTTGTAGCTGAAATGTGTGACTATGTCGTCGTTATGTATGCTGGTGAAATTGTTGAGGAAGCGAATGTCGATACGCTATTTCATGATCCGCAGCATCCGTATACGAAAGGTTTGCTTGCCTCCATCCCCAAGCTGGGTGATAAACGTGATCGGTTGTATTCCATTCCTGGGCAAGTGCCGCCAGCGGGAACTATTACTTCAGGTTGTAAATTTGCTGGACGTTGTTCTGAAGTGCTGGATGTATGCCGCACGACGAGTCCTGAGCTCGTTTCAGTAGGCGTGAAGCATCGGAGCCGTTGCTTACTTCATCACGGCAAGGAGGCCATCGTTTATGAATAAGCCATTGCTCGAAGTTAGAAATTTGCAAGTGCATTTTCCGGTTAAATCGAGTATTTTTCAGCGCGCAAAGACATTTGTAAAAGCCGTAGATGATGTTTCTTTTGATGTGAATGAACGTGAAACGCTTGGCATTGTGGGTGAATCGGGTTGTGGTAAATCAACAACGGGGAGAGCCGTACTTCAGTTGATTCCTCCAACTTCGGGTCTTGTACATTTTGAAGGGAAATCACTTATTGGATTGAAGTCTCACGAATTAAGGAAGAAACGGCAGAACATGCAGATGGTGTTCCAAGATCCGTATTCATCTCTAAACCCGAGATTAACGGTGGAGCGTATCCTAGCAGAGCCCCTTCAAGCACATGGCATAGGCAGCCATGAAGAACGTAGGTCCCAAATTCTCGAAGTCATGGATCTTTGTGGACTTAGCAGCACTTATATCAATCGTTATGCGCATGAATTTTCAGGTGGTCAGCGGCAGCGAATCTGTATTGCAAGGGCGTTAATTTTGAGGCCTAAACTGATTGTTGCCGACGAGCCTGTCTCTGCTTTAGACGTTTCCATTCAATCTCAAATCCTTAATCTTATGCAGGATTTGCAGCGAGAACTAGGGTTGACCTATTTGTTTATATCCCATGACCTAGCGGTTGTAAGACATTTGTGTACACGAGTGGGTGTAATGTATTTAGGTCGGATGGCGGAGATTGCACCTGTTGAGTCCCTTTATGAGACGCCGCTCCACCCTTATACGCAAACGCTGCTTTCAGCTATTCCGAAAGGAAGTCCTCGTGAAGTTAAAGAACGGATTATACTGCAAGGGGAAGTGCCTTCGCCTCTAAATCCGCCATCTGGCTGTGCTTTTTCGACACGATGTCCTCACGTTATGGATCGCTGCCGGACAGTTCGCCCTGAACTTCAAGAGGTAGGCGGGGCTAGTCATCAAGTTGCTTGCCATTTATACGACGAAGAATGAAAGAAACTAATAAAGGGGTGAGGCCTGTGGGGGAAAGGTTAGTCGTTGTCAAAAGAGGAAATAGAATCGAAAGCGAGCACACGGGTCATATCGCCGTTGTGGATGCTTCGGGTCAGCTTATCGCAAGCCTGGGTGACCCAAGGCGCCTCACATTTGCTCGCTCGACGTTGAAACCGCTTCAGGCGATACCGCTCGTTCATTCTGGCGCAGCGGAACGATTCTTGATGAGCGCCAAGGATATCGCCATTTGCTGCGGCTCGCATAATGGAGAAGAAAGGCACGTTGAAGCGGTCCATTCTTTGCTATCGCGGATTGGACTTGATGAACACCGTCTGTGTTGCGGTGCACATGCACCTTACGATGGCGCCAGCTACGAGGCGTTGCTGGCACAAGGGAAAAAACCCACAGCGGTGCACAATAACTGTTCGGGGAAGCATGCAGGCATGTTGGCGCTTGCTCTTCATTTGCACAGCGATATAGCCCGTTATGGCGAGCTTGAGCACCCGGTTCAACAACGTGTTTTTCATACGCTTTGTGAATTAGCCGAATTGGCGCCGGAGGAAATTGAAATTGGAACGGATGGCTGTGATTTACCGACGTTTGGCTTACCTCTGTATAAATTAGCGCGTGTCTTTCAGTTATTTGCCAATCCGAATAGTATCGAGAGTTATTCGTTGAAATTAGCTGTGAGACAAATTGCGGCCGCTATGATGGAACAACCGGAAATGGTCGGCGGATTGGATGTGCTATGTACGGATTTAATTAATGCGCTTCCGCAACGCATTATTGCTAAGGGGGGAGCTGAAGGTGTATATTGTATGGGGCTCGTGGATAAAGGGATTGGCATCGCACTTAAAATTGATGATGGCAATTATCGGGCAGCCTACCCAGCTGCCATTGAAACACTCGCACAACTCGGTTTTCTTAATCAAAGTGAGAAGCAATTGCTCCAAGCGTACCATTACCCACCGGTGAGAAATCGCAACAGGCATATTGTTGGTGGCATAGAGCCGGTGTTCTCTCTTCATTTTGAAAAGGGGGCGAAATAACATGATTTCCTTCTTACGCCTATCGCCGACATCGGTAACGATCACACGATTTGCTTAGCTTGCGAAGCGGGACAATTTGAGCTGAAGTGATGGAACCAGTGCTAGTCTTTAACTTGCTGAAGTCGCTCAAAATACTGCGCAATGCCGCCGATGTATTCGAATGCTTTGCGAATGAAGGTTTGTGGAATAAACCTTATAATCATGATCTAGGAATATGCTTTGACCTTGGGTGAGTCTCTCTTCATGAGAGGCTCATTGTGTTTTTGTGAGTTGACTTCCCAGGAAATAAATAAGCCGCCTCCCTAGCCATCAGCGTTTGCTGAGCTAGGAACAGCGGGGGCACTTCACAACGATATGAATAATTAATTACGATAGTTTGTAATTCTCAACTACTTGGTACTAACAAGCCCCCCTGTGGGTCTCGGGCGACGCACAGGTTAAAATCAAACGTATCCCCTGCCCGCAGGGAATACCCCAGGCCAAGGCGGCTGGCCTGCTCGTTTACAAGAATCCGTACCTGATTCTCTCCAACGACACTGCCTAGTCCAGCCCGGATCAAGATCGCCGTGTTCTCATCCACGCCGATCCCAAACCTGCTGTTCAAGGAGCGAACAGCCAAGGGCAGCCGTACTTCCCGGCTTCGCTCGCGGAAGTGCGTATCCACGCAAGCATTAAGCTCGCTCGCGAAGCCAAAGCCCTTCATGCAGCCGCCGACATCAGGCTGCCCCTCGACGACAAGCGTCGCGCTTGCGATCGACTTGTGCACTAACCCCAATCCTGCGCGATAACCGCTCAGGGTTCCCTCGCCATACGTCCACGTACCTTGGACGGATGCACCTGCACTTGACCCTGCAACGACCCCTCCGCGATGATAGACCTCGCGGACTGCCCGCAGCAGAGGGGTGTCCTCACCTTCATCAGTGAGAAGGCATCGAGCATGCTTAGCTTGATCCCCGCCATTTAGCCAAACCGCTTGTACATTGGCGATTAACTCGATGTATACATCATCATATGCAGCCCTCTGGTAGTTATCGATGGCGATCGGAATGAATAGTGGTTCAAAGCCATACTTTTGAAACAGCTTGCCATAGCCTGAAAAGCCGCAATCATCAACATGATAAGCCAGTTTTGCGGCCTGCAAGCTCGGTGCAGCCGAGCAGAGCACAGCAATTCGCGGTTTTCTGTTTGGTTTTACTTGCTGTTCTACGCCCATGCTGGATAAACCGCCTCCCACTGCGGCATCATAAAGCGTTCCCCAAACGGCTTTGTTGTCGTCCAATAAGTGGCCTCCACCAAAGAGGGTGGTTCCTAATCTTAAATGCTTCCTATTATCCATTTTATAAAATTTGCTTTCCTAATAAAGAGCTAATTAATCCAACTGCTAATTGGGAGGTTTTATTATTCACATCGAGCAATGGATTCACTTCAACGAATTCAGCGGAAGTGACAATGCCTGCTTCATGCAGCATTTCTAGAGCAAGATGGGCTTCTCGGAACTGGAGTCCGCCTTTCACTGTGGTGCCTGTACCAGGCGCTTCGTTTGGATCCAGAGAATCGATGTCATAGCTAACGTGAACGCCATCCGTACGCTCTTTAAGATAATCAATGGCTTCTTGCATCACTTGTGCCATTCCTTTGCGGTCAATATCGTACATGGTAAAACATTTAATTCCCAGTGATCTAATGAGCTTTTTCTCTCCTTCATCCAGGGAACGACAGCCAATAAGGACGATATTTTCAGGCTTCAATTTCGGCTGTAAGCCTCTCATTTCCGTCAATAGGGGGTGCCCAATGCCTAAGCTAACAGCGAGTGACATACCGTGAATGTTGCCGGAGGGACTCGTAACGGCGGTGTTAAGATCGGAATGAGCATCGATCCAAATGACACCTAAATTCTTGTGGCGTGTGGAAAGCCCAGCAAGTGTGCCAATAGATATGCTATGATCGCCACCAATGATTAGCGGAAATTCGCCTCGTTCAACGGTTTGAGACACCTGTTCGGCTAGTTGAGTGTTAATGGTTATGACCTCTGCCAGATAATTCAGATTGGTAATATCTTGTTCTACATCTAAAGCTGTTGCAGCTACCTCACCTAAGCTGATAACCGTTATATCATCGATGGACAAATCCATTTTTTGGATACTGCGAAGTAAACCCGCCTGTAAAATAGACTTGGGGCCTTGGCTGGCACCACGTCGACCTGCTCCAAGATCAAATTGGACAGTTATCGTTGCAATTTTTGGTCGCATGCTCATTAGACTTCCCCCTTAGTTATGGTTGTCGTTGCAAGAAACTCTTTACGAATCTTAAGCAGTAGATTTGGATTGCTCAAAATATCATATCCGGTCCATGCGAGTGACTTGGCACCTAACAAAAGAGCCTGCATGCCATTCTCGCTCCCTGCTGCATCTTTGAACTCAATCGTGTGTCCGCCATAGGGGCTGTTAGGAATTTGAATATAGGGATGTATGGCAGCCGTTCGTTGACTAACATTACCAATATCTATGGATCCGTGGTCAAGCCCATGATGAATTTGTGCGGGATCCACACCAAGATTGATGAGATTTTGAACGAAAGCTTCAGATAAAGCTTCATTGGTAATTAGATTATCATATCCGAGCTCGTAATTGGATATCTGTAATGTTGTCCCTGTCGCAAGCGCTGCTGCTCGTGCGCAGTCTTTAACTTTTTCAACCATGGTCCCGAGTGTGCTCTTTGTTCGAGTTCGAACATAAAATTGCGCCTGTCCATGGTCGGGGACAACATTCGCAGCAGTACCGCCATGTGTAATAATACCGTGAATTCGAACATCTGATGTCATATGCTGGCGAAGGGCGTTAATGGCATTGAATGTTTGAATAACCGCATCTAGCGCATTAATACCATCTTGTGGTCTCGCTGCAGCATGGGCAGTCTTTCCGATAAAATCAAATTGAACAGCTTCCATGGCCATGGACACACCACTACGCTCATAGAACTGAGATGGATGCACCATAAGGGCGGCATCGACGGCATCGAATAGACCTTGCTCCGCCATCGTAACTTTCCCACCGCTAGTTTCTTCCGCAGGGGTTCCAAAAACGATGACTGTTCCGCCAAACTGATCAACGGCTTTCTTTAAAGCGATTGCAGCGGTTACGCTCATTACACCAATGAGATTGTGTCCGCATGCGTGTCCAATCTCAGGTAATGCATCATATTCGGCTAAATAAGCAATGGTAGGTCCAGGAACTGTAGAGGAATATATAGCTTGAAAGGCTGTCGGTAAACCGGAGGTGCCGGTCTTAACATGAAATCCGTGGGACTTCAATAATTGAGTGAGCAGCTCACACGCTTTAAATTCTTGATGTCCGAGCTCTGGATTTTCCCAAATGGTTCGGGCGGCATGAATCCATATGTCCTTATTTGTTTCAATAAATGAAGCTATCTTTTCCTTTTCCATGCATGCTTCCTTCTTTCTGTGGGCAAATGAGGCAGGGGACTGCTAATTACTTTCTCTAGCAAAAAGCGTGCCACTTGGAATATGCGTGATTTCATTTATTTGAGATGTTCTTATTGGGGGGGATTCATTATTAACAACCAATAATCACCATAAAAGCGTCTATTCCTATTTCAATGATATTTAATTCAATGGGGAATCGTAACGCCTTCTGTTGGCATCGTTTTTGCTTAGAAGTAGGTAGGCCTTCCTTGCCTACACCTAAGGAGGAATCGAAAATACAAATGGAAAAGTCACTGTCGACGAACTATCGGGGAAATAGTGTTATTATTCGGTTAGAAATGAAGGTTGATCGCATGGCCTTCGGTGAAGCTGTTACATCCTTGGCAGCGGTCGGCGGTGATATCACAGCGATTGATATCATAAGTAACGGCGGAGGTGTTACAGTTCGGGATATCACAGTCCATATGCCGGATTCTGTTACGCCGACAGATTTGACTGATGCTTTGAAAAAAACGCCCGGCGTCAAAGTGGTACATATTTCCGATCGTACCTTCTTATTGCATCTTGGTGGTAAGATTTCGGTTATTCCCAAAACGCCGATTCAAAATCGTGATGATCTATCGCGAGTGTACACGCCGGATGTTGCAAGGGTGAGTATGGCAATCTATGAGGACCCGAATAAAGCCTTCAGCCTAACGATTAAACGGAGTATGGTTGCTGTTATTTCAGACGGCAGCGCGGTTCTTGGGCTAGGCAATATTGGGCCGAGAGCGGCAATGCCTGTAATGGAAGGAAAAGCAATGCTTTTTAAACAATTGGGTGATGTAGATGCGTTCCCGATTTGCCTAGAGACGCAAGATACCGAAGCAATTATTACAACTATTAAGCATATTTCAACGGCCTTCGGCGGTATTAATTTGGAGGATATATCCTCACCCCGTTGTTTTGAAATTGAAGAGAGACTTCGCAAGGAGCTAGATATTCCCGTCTTTCATGATGATCAGCATGGGACGGCAGTGGTGGTGTATGCGGGTTTAATTAATGCACTGAAATTAGCGAAGAAATCGATTCACGAAGTGCGTGTTGTTATAGCTGGGATAGGCGCAGCAGGCATCGCTGTCAGTAAAATTTTGCTAGCAGCAGGGGTGAAGGATTTGGTAGGGGTAGACGTCGAAGGGATACTCATTCGCACGGAAACCTATACCAATCCTATGAAACAATGGTATGCTGAGCATACGAATCCATTCTTACGTGAGGGAAGTTTACAAGACGCTTTGATGGGTGCTGATGTATTTGTCGGCGTCTCTGCTGGCGGTATTCTGAAAAGGGAACATGTACAAAGTATGGCAGAGGATCCAATCGTTTTTGCAATGGCCAATCCTACGCCAGAAATTATTCCTGATCTCATCGAAGATATTGTTGCTGTCGTAGCTACGGGTCGTTCGGATTATCCGAATCAGATTAATAACGTGCTTTGCTTCCCTGGGATGTTCCGAGGTGCATTGGATTGTCGTGCTTCGGACATCAATGAAGAGATGAAGCTGGCAGCTGCAGAAGCCATTGCTTCAATTGTCACAGCGGATGAGTTAAGTAAACAATATATTATACCGAGTGTTTTTAATGATCAAGTGGTCAAAAGAGTGAGAGATCGCGTTGTACAGGCGGCAATTTCTACAGGAATTGCGAGACGGATCCCAAGGGAATTCCGTTAATTTTCGATTAGTAGTCCATACCCACCCGACACAAAGGAGGATGAGCGAGATGTCCATGAGTATGCAACAGAAACAGTCCCAGCAGGTTAAATTGGCAATGACACCGGAGTTAAGACAATCTATTCATATTTTGCAACTATCCGGGTATGAGCTAAATCAATTCTTGCTAGAACAGTCCGTAGAAAATCCGATACTTGAAGTGGAAGAGTCCCCCTATTTGTATCGTAAAATACGTTCCTCTGGATCTTTGGATGCATCACAAACAGACCCGCTTCTTCTCCTACGGGCGCATGAGCAGTCACTTCAAGACTATGTATGTTCACAACTGCGAGTTCATATAAGACTGACACCGGCAGTACGTAAATTCGCAATCTTTCTTGCAGGTAATCTGGATGAAAAAGGATATCTCAGTCTGAAACTGGACGAATGTTGTGAAATTCTGGGGGAGAACATGGAGGTAGCCTTAGATGCCCTTGCAGCACTGCAGTCACTAGATCCTGCAGGTATTGGGGCTAGAGATGTTCGAGAATGCTTGCTAATCCAGATTCGGAAGGATAGCGAGGCAGATGTTGGCGCTTTGGCATGTGTGGAACATTACTTACCCCAATTAGCTCAAGGGAGATATAAAGAGGTCGGAGTTAGGTTGAAGCGTTCAGAGCAGCAAATTGCGAAAATACACGCCTATATCAAGACTTTAAATCCTTGGCCAGGCAGCTCTTACCCTCCTGATGTGAAGCCCTGCTATATCATACCGGATGCGTATATTCGCCGAGAGCCTAATGGGTTTTCCATTCAGGTGAATACGAAGTATATGCCACGTGTCTCTATGAACTCCGCCTATTCACAATGGGTGAATGACAAGCAGGAGGATGCATCCTTTTACCTCAGGGATAAATTCAAATCTGCCAGTTGGTTAATCAAAAGCATCGAACAACGCAATGCCACACTTCATCGTGTTATTCAGGTATTAATCGATGAACAGTACAATTTCTTGCATATGGGTTTGGCGTATCTCAGGCCTTTAAATCTGAAGAGTGTCGCGGAGAGATTAGGGCTGCATGAGTCAACTATTTCACGTGCCGTGCAAAATAAATACATTCAGACCCCCCAGGGGTTAATCGAAATGAAATTTCTCTTTTCTATGGGACTTCAAACGTCACAAGGTAGCACGGTTTCAGTTTCCTTGGTGAAATATAAAATGAAGGAAATTTTCTCGCAAGAGCGGAAATCTGCGCCTTACTCCGATCAACAAATCTCTGAGCTTCTCGTCACGCAGGGAATTGGGATTTCCCGAAGAACCGTGGCCAAATACCGGGAGGAGCTAGCTATTCCAGCCGCTTCCATTCGTAAACAGCGGGTGTGAGAACTAAGGGTTAGTAAAGGGAATAATTGAAAAAGGAGCTAAGTGGTTGTGCGCTTAGCTCTTTTTATGCTTTAGTCTTTTCTTCCGTTAAATAGGAACATATTCGGAACCCTAAGGGGTTCCAGTTATTGGTTTTGTTAATATAGCCTTGAGATTAAACTAAAGGGAGTTTAGTTATAATTGTTCTATATAAGAAATGCCTTGAAGTATTTTGTTATTATTAAGGGAGTACGTCCAATACTTACAGACTAATATCTGTAAAAGCGAGGAATGAAACTCAGTGACTCAGGAAGAAGTGTTAAATGGCGGTAATGTAAATCACATAATTCGAATGTCGAACACGGTTCGTCGACCTATAGGTATTTGGAGTCCGAATATTCATGAACTACTAGTTCATTTGGAAAAGAAAAGTTTTGAGGGAGCACCAAGATTTCTTGGAATCGATGGCTCTGGCCGCGAAATATTGACTTTTATTCCTGGAGTAGTACCTGGGAACAATTATCCGAAACTTGAATCCTATATGTGGTCAGACGAAACTCTTGTGGGTTTGGCATGTCTAATGCGCAGCTTCCATGATGCGACTAACGCGTTTACTCCTACTAAGGAGGCCAGATGGCAACTTAGCTACGCTGAAGAGACTGAACATGAAGTGATCTGTCATAATGACGCAGCATTATATAATGTTGTCTTTCAAAATGGTGCTCCCGTGGCACTAATTGATTTTGATATGGCAGGCCCAGGACCGCGTATGTGGGACATTGCATACACCTTGTACACATCGGTTCCGCTTGCGAGTTTCGCACCTGACCACTTTTCTGAAACAACGGTACCATACCAAAATGAAATACACGCCGCAGAGCGTCGGCGGCGAATTCATTTGTTTTTTGAATCGTATGGAATTCCTGTCCCAAATAATTTGCAGCAATGGATTCTACAACGTTTGATAGTACTGTGTGATACGTTGAGAAATGGTGCCGCCGCAGGGAATCCAGCCTTTAAAAAAATGGTTGATGAGGGGCACTTGGCGCACTATGAAAAAGAGGTTCTTTTTGTACAAGATCATTTCGATGGATGGATGTAGAATAGATTTTTCCCGCTAAAAACAAATTGAAGTGAAGGAGCTTGCCTTTCAGGCTGCATTGGTTTAATTCTAATTATCTCTACTATTTTTACAAGTGGCGCACTGATATCAGGTGACCGCCAACGAGCTAATGATAATACAGAAACCACAAATGATAAAAAACAAAGGGGCAGTATCTCTATAGCATGTTTTCTTGCAGCTATCTATCAGAAACGACAGAGCCAAGTTTAATGTTTGCTCCTTCTAGTATCTTTTAAATGCGGTTGTGTTATTGGTTAGGGAGCTATCATCCTAAAAAGGATTTGCCGCAGGCGAGGATTGGGGGCTAGCAATGCCGACAATGAAAGAAGATATCTTCCCAAAATACGGGGATTGAAGTAGCCGAGTTGTTCAGCGATTTCATAAATTTTGTCCTCTTTAACTGGAATCCGGACGTCTTGTAATATAGACGGTCGGATTTTTATTTTGAGGGGAGTCGATGAGCTTGGCATATCACCTCTTTCTGCACCTAACGTCCTTAGCGTATATTTTGGTTAAAATGATGGCGGGACCCCAATCTGCTCCGGAGTAAGAGACGAAATAAGCAGCTTGGATATTTTCTCTTCGGCGCATTACAGGGCTTCCCATACAACATGTTCCAGTGTTGTTATTCCAGGTAAAATTATTTTTTGCTTGCGTAGCTCATCTATTGCTGTGCGAAGCAAGTAAACGGCATTTCCATTCTCTAAGTCATATTTCAACAAAGTTTGGGAGATTGAGCGGTATTCCCGAAGCGTAAAATTCCGGTAGCCGTACAACTGTCGTATTTCCTCCATGTGTTCCCTGCGGGTTGGCTCCTGCTTTATTCTTCCTTCAGATTTTCTTTAGAATTATCCCCATCGATTCCTTAGATTTATATATTAATATAATCCCATCGACATCAAAGAGGAGGTTATAACGTGATCAGTGATACTATCATCCAGCTAGTCAATCACCATGGGTATCTGATTTTTTTCCTTGCCTTCTGCCTAGGTCCATTCGGAATACCCGTTCCTAATGAAATAACGATACTAACCGGTGGCATTTTGGGTAACAACGGAACTTTAAACCCGTGGATTATATATATTTTTATCCTCGCTGGCTTACTAACAGCTATTACATTTGGTTTTTTAGCTGGCAAAATCTTTGGGGAGCAAATCAAATCAAAGTTTCAATTCAACCGCCATTTTCAGAAGGCAGAGAAACTTTTTAAACAACACGGAGATAACGCCATGTGTCTAGGCTTTTTAATTCCAGTGGTTCGGTATGTTCTGCCAGTATTCGTTGGATTAAACGGTTTCTCGTACAAGAAGTTTGCGTTGATTTCATATTCCAGTGCTTTTGTGTGGACCGCTACATTCTTTGCTTTCGGTAAGTTCTTTGGAGCTCATATACTGAGTGTTCTGGCTTTAATTGATGTTAAATCAATCGTAGTGACATTGTGCATAGCTGTTGGTAGTTTTATAACCGCCCAATGGTACAAATCTAAATATACCAACTCGTCTTTGCAGTATGAGCCGATGAATAAATGAAGAAAATAAAGAAGAATGGGGGAGAGTCAAGTGAACTCTAATCAGTATGTTATGTTCTTGCAACAATTTATTAAAAATCCCAAGCGGGTCGGAAGCGTAGTGCCCAGTTCGCGATTTCTTGCAAGTAAAATGGTACAATCTGTGCCATGGGAAGAGGTATCTGCAATGGCCGAGCTCGGTTCAGGCACAGGAGCGATTACACGCTTAATCCAACAGCGAGTAGAAGAGTCAACAAAGGTGTTATTGTTTGAAATGGACGACAAGATGAAGCACGATTTGCAAACCAATTACCCGGACTTCATCTGCCATTCAAATGCTTGTCATTTAACTAAAACAATGAATCAGAAAGGCATTCCCCAACTCGACTGTGTCATTAGCGGATTACCCTTTTTTAATTTTGAAAATGACTTGCGAGAAACTTTACTCAATAACATTATCGAAGCATTAAAGCCGGGAGGTTATTTCATCGCTTTTCAGTACTCTCTTCAGATGATGAAACATTTGTCCAAGAATTTCAATATTGAAAAAATAGATTTCGTACCTCTTAATTTCCCTCCAGCTTTTGTTTATACATGCCGTAAAAAGGAGGGGATTTAAGTGAATTACGATACGCTTATCCACTCGATTTCACAGTTCGGCTACGCGGCTTTGTTCTTTGCGCTATGGCTCGGAATTGTTGGGATGCCGATTCCAGATGAGGTCATCGTTATGACCGGAGGAGCTGTAAGCAAAGCGGGTTTACTGCATCCAATCCCGGCATTTTTTGTCACTTATTTAGGTGTTATTTCCGGGTTATCCCTTGGTTATTTTCTCGGCAGATTTTTCGGTTCGCCAGTACTGGATAAACTTCGTCGTAGAAAGAATTTCGATAAACATATTCAAACCTCTGAACATCTGTTAAATAAATATGGAAATTTTGCGCTTAGTTTTAGCTACTTTATTCCTGTGGTTAGGCATATCGTTCCCTATTTAGTCGGGATTAATAAAATGTCTTATCGTCGCTACGTTATTTTTTCTTATACAGCCGGACTTGCGTGGACATTTGTTTTCTTTACCTTAGGACAGTTTGCAGGTAGCCATGTAGAAATGATTGGCACCTTGATTTATCATTATAGTATTTATGCGGGACTTGCCTTACTTTTAGGAATACTGATATTCATAATCTATAAAAGTTGGAATAGGAGCAAAGCGTAATGAAAATAGTGCTTGTTGTGGATGACGACGCGGAAATTCGAGAGGTCATTCATGTATATTTACGTAACGAAGGTTATCAGGTGCTAGAAGCTTCCGACGGTTTGGAAGCATTAAACGTCTTAAAGTCAAATGAAGTCCATCTGATTATTTTGGATGTGATGATGCCGCGAATGGATGGCATTAAGGCTTGCCTCAAAATAAGGGAAACGTTAACCATCCCCATCATCATGCTCTCAGCCAAGGAAGAGGATATTGATAAAATCGCGGGTCTCACTACCGGGGCTGACGATTATATGACAAAGCCCTTTAATCCTTTAGAACTGCTTGCTCGAGTAAAGGCTCAGCTGCGGCGGCAAACATTCACGGCGAAAGAACAACCTAACGAATCGCTAATATGTATTCAAGATCTTTGTATAGATAAGACAAAGCATATCGTAACCCTTAAAGAAAGCGAAATTTCGCTAACGCCACTTGAATTTTCAATTTTAGAACTGCTCGCAAATCATCCAGGCCAAGTATTTAATGCTGAGAAAATTTATGAAACTGTATGGAATGAACTGGCTGGATATTCAGATAATACGGTTATGGTTCATATTCGGAATTTACGTGAAAAACTTGAGGATAACCCAAGAGAGCCGCGATATATTAAAACCGTTTGGGGAGTTGGTTATAAAATTGAAAGGTAAGCAAGGTAAGATGTTGACGTTAATGAAGAGAAAAAAGAGCATTCAGATGGAAATGTTATGGTTTTTTGGATTAAGCTTACTTATTGCTTTTGTTTTTATGCTTATCTTTGCCAGTTTTATTAATAGATATGGATATTATCTTTACGTGCCATACTTTAACCTAATGGTATATATAGTTATCTTTATCTTATCTTTTTTTATGTTAACCAAGCGTGTAGTCAAGGATCTTGTCACTTTAGAGGAAGGACTTCAACTCATTTCAGAAGGTAATCTTCAACATAGAGTGTCTATTTACCGGGAGGACGAACTTGGAAGGGTAGCCCTTGGTATTAACTTGATGACGCAAAAATTAGAACAACAGATTCAAAAAGAACGTGACTTGGAAAAGTCGAAAATCGATCTGATCACAGGTGTATCCCACGACCTGCGTACACCGCTTACGAGTATAATAGGTTATTTGGATTTATTAAGAAATAATTCTTTTAGGGATCAAAATGAGTATGAACGGTTTGTTGAAAACACGTACAACAAAGCTATCCATTTAAAAAAACTGATTGATGATTTATTTGAATTTACGCGTCTTACAACTTCCAACATCCAACTAAGCTTGAAACTGCTTGATGTTCATCAACTTCTCGATCAAATGTTATTTGAATTTGAACCATTTGCTCAAGAAAACGGAATCCGTATAATAAAAAAAATTGGCGACTCCCCTGTTAATACCTTGATTGACAGCGGTAAATTTGCCAGAGCTATCGATAATCTGCTAATGAATGCTCTCAAGTATTCAGTTAAGCCGGGATCTATCTGTATTTTACTAAAGTCGGACGAACAGCGTCTTTATATTGAAATTGAAAATCAAGGTCACCCCCTCACGCATGAACAAGAACGCAGATTGTTTGATCGTTTTTATAAAGTTGATCATTCACGGAGCAGCGAAGGCATCCAAGCTGGATCCGGACTAGGTCTTTCCATCGCCAGAAACATTATTGAATTGCATGGAGGTACTATAAAATTGATTCATACTAATGGTATTTATATCTTTACAATTGCGGTTCCCTTCAGAAATTCTTTAGATTCTTCCCTGTAAGATCTTTAGTATTTAACGTTAATATTAGAGCTATGAAGTTGATCAAAATTACGGCCTAACTCGAAAAGGCTCTGGGGGTATAGTATGAACACACTGGAAAAAAGTATTGTCGCGGATATGGCGCTGGCGCCGGAGGGCCATTTGAAAATTGATTGGGTGCAGACGCATATGCCTGTGCTGAACAGGATTCGTGATCAATTTGAGAAGGAGCGGCCGTTCAAAGGATTGAAAGTGACGATTGCCCTTCACCTCGAAGCGAAAACGGCTTATCTTGCCAAAGTTATCAGAGCCGGCGGCGCGGACGTGACGATCACGGGCAGCAATCCGCTGAGCACGCAAGACGATGTGTGCGCGGCGCTTGTCGAAGATGGCATTACGGTGTTTGCCAAGTACAAACCAACTCTAGAAGAGTTCAAAGCGCTGCAAATCAAGTCGCTAGAATCCAAGCCGGACCTTATTATCGACGACGGCTGCGATTTGGTAACCCTTTTGCATGCCGAGTGCCAAGATTTGGCGGAAAACCTTCGCGGAGGCGCGGAGGAAACAACCACAGGCATTGTGCGTCTAAAAGCCCTGGCCAAAGAAGGCAAGCTTGCTTTCCCTATGATTGCTGTGAACGATGCGTATTGTAAATATTTGTTCGACAACCGTTATGGCACGGGCCAATCGGTGTGGGACGGAATTAACCGAACGACGAACCTGGTCGTGGCTGGGAAGACGGTCGTTGTGGTCGGCTACGGCTGGTGCGGTAAAGGCGTTGCTATGCGGGCTAAAGGTCTTGGTGCGAATGTTATTGTCACGGAAATCAACGCAATTAAAGGCGTTGAGGCGTATATGGACGGCTTTGCCGTTATGCCGATGAAAGAAGCCGCGAAGCTGGGCGATGTCTTCGTGACGGTCACAGGCAACCGTGATGTGATTCGCGGCGAGCACTATGAAGTAATGAAGAACGGAGCGATTCTTTCTAACGCGGGCCACTTCGATGTGGAGGTAAACAAATGGGAGTTAGAAGCGATATCGGCTTCGAAAAGAACCGTGCGCCGCAACATCGAAGAGTATCAATTGTTAGACGGCCGCAAATTATACGTGTTGGCGGAGGGCCGCCTCGTTAACTTGGCAGCAAGCGACGGACATCCAGTGGAAATAATGGATATGACTTTTGCACTTCAGGCTCTGTCGCTGAAATATGTTAACGAGCAATACGAGATAATCGGCAAGAAGGTACTCAACGTGCCCTACGAGCTCGACGAGCAAGTCGCAAGATTTAAATTAAAATCGCTTGACACTAGCATTGATTTTTTAACGCAAGAGCAGAAAGATTATTTGGACAGCTGGGCCGAACATTAATGCATGAGTGAAAAAAAGGCTTGAGTGAACTTTGGGGACTGACCGTTTTTGAGACAGGGATCAAAACACCTTTCAAGTTAAGCGACCAGTCGTCGGTAATCAACCGGCGACTGGTTTTATTTAGTTTTGTTTGAATACGAATTGAGTTATAGTAATAAATGTACTCTTAAACGGTCTGCTCAACGATTGCCGTCGTCGTGCAGGTTAAACCTTCGAGATAGAACGTTTCAGACTTTAGAGTGGAATGGAACGATTCAATGGAGGCATTATCAGCGGGCGTACCCTTCTGGGACATGCTCATGGTAATGCCTTTTCCTTTGACTGCTTCCTGATAGGCCTGCGATGTGTAAACACTGCCCTGAGCGCTATGCAATATCGTTCCAGGGAGATCTGGCAACTGACTTAGTGTATCCAGCACAAATGAAGTGTCCTGTTTGTCCGATATCGTGCTCGCAACAATCTCTCCGTTAAACAAATCTAGGATACTCGAAAGGTATAACATTTTTCCACCGTAGGGCAAGTACGTAACATCTGTGACCAGCTTTTTCAAAGGTGCTTCAGCTTGGAAATTTCGCTTTATCAGATGCTCCGCTATGTAGGCCGGCTGTCCTGTTGGTTTGCGTTTCTTGACCCTGACGCGACATTGTAGCCCTTCCTGTTGCATCATTCGTTGTACTCGCTTGTGGTTGATCGTATGCTCCCTTCGGAGCAATGCGGTGATCTTTCGGTATCCGTAACGAAACTTGTGCGTTGTACAGAGATCGCGAACTGTTTCCACCATATCGTCTACTTGCTCGGTCTCCTGCATTGCCCTCCAACGATAGTAGGTCGCGCGAGGAACTCCTAGCCATGCGCATGCCTGAGAAACACTAACTCTGCCTCGGATTGTTTCTACCAATTCCACTACGATTTTTGCAGACACCGCCTCTCCATTTCCTTGTACTTTTTTAGAATATCTAACTGTTGTTTCATAAACCGATTCTCTATTTTCAGTTGCTCCAGCTCTGATAAAGGTTCAGGTCCTTTGCCGTAGGTGTATTGTTTACCAACGGGTTGCTCAAGCCGGTTCATCTCACCTCTTCGATACCAACGCACCCAGGTTTCTACTTGTGTCTTATTTCGGATGTTGAGATGCTCCATGACATCCTTTACAGAAATCCCTGCGTTTCTCATTTCAATAGCCTTTAACTTTATTTCCATGGGGTAACTAACTCTTGTTGCCAATAGAAAAACACCTCCAAGTTGTCCTCCATATCTTACGACATAGAAGCGTTCTCTTGAAGGTGTTTTGATTGGTCACACTTTATGGGGTCAGTCCCATCACGCATCAGTTCCTTTTTTTCTGATATCCAGCTAAGTATTTGATGTGACCATATCTCCCTATTTATGGATTCATAGTGAACTCTGAACTCGAGTCTGACTTTCCGTTTTGGATAGAGTCATATTTCGATAACTTATAGTTTACAGCTTCAAAAGCGCGTTCCAACTCTAATTGTTGTTTTTTTAATTCATCTTTATGTTTTTCCAGAATTGCTCTTCTTTCGGAGATGGTTGAATCCCCTTGAAGAGCTAAATCAACAATATGTTTTAGGGCAGCTACTGGCATACCAGTCACACGGAAGCATGTCATTAAATTGATCCATTCTAAATCTTTGTTCTCAAAAATTCTGTTTCCATGCTCATCTCTCTGAATAAAAGGAAGTAGTCCTTCTTTTTCATAGTATCTAATTGTATGTGGAGGGATTCCAAGGCGTTCCGAAACTTTTTTAATAGAGAGTCCCAAAGCTAACAATCTCCTTTCTTTAAAGCATCATTAGATCGAAAATCTATTTTACACCTTGAAGATTACTTTAAGTCAAGAAAATATTTGTACGATTAGCCGTGCTAATTCAGTTATGCTTGTAAATTCAGGATCTAAATATATGAATTAGATGCGATTCATTTATAAATTGAAGTAACTTTTTATAATGGTGTTCGAACGCTGCAAGAGCTCGATTCTAAAGTAGCCTGCGCTAACGACAGCAATTCTATTCGAATGCTTGCTTTCTCAATAATAACAATTCGCCTCTTATTTACATTGGCTATTTGTTATCTGCCACTGATGGCCACGAGCCTTGAAGTTTACGTAATAGAATAATTTGTCCTGTATGGTAAGCATCATGAACGATTAAACCTCTTGCCCAATGGCCCAATGGCCCAATGGCACATCTTCCTTTGGTTGTTCATAATCTTCCTTTGTTAAGAAGGCAAGTTCTATTTTAATTTCTTTGTGTACTTTATCCAGTCGTTCAACCGTCGCGGCCCAGGCATTTTCATCCCCTTCTGCCACCAGAGTAAGGTTATACGTATCATAGCTCGTTAGCCCTTCAGGAAATGCGGAAATGCCACCACGAAGAACATTTAAAAAATGCTCTTTCAGATAGATTAAATGGCTGGTTATGGCCCAAATGGGGTTCACTGTTGTTTCTGGGCGCCAACGGGCTTGTTCGACAGTTAGTCCAAGTAAGGATTGTTTAAGAGGAGGATACCAATCCTCGTGCTCGTAGACACGATCCCAGCCTAGCAGTAAATTTTTAATGTTATCCAATTCATTTTTAGCTCCTTAGCATAAGTTGGGTCTTCTGTCTTAGGAATGAAGTATACCTAGCATAAACCTTTAAGCCCACTTTATAGAAAGTGATTTATGTCACGTAGTTTACTTGATCTGTGAAGGCACGGTACGGTTAATTGCACAACAACCTCCCAAGCTATAAGAGAGCGTAAGGAGGTTGTTTTCATACTAAAGGCTATATAGGGAACATGTTTATATCATGGTCTTTTTTTGTTTATCCATTCATAACGAATGAGCCGTTCCTTTTTGAATCGAGTCGTATTTGGTCAATTTGTGGTTCACGGCATCAAATGCGATATCCAGCTCTAATTGTCGTTTTCGTAATTCCATTTTATGCTTTTCAAGTATTGCCTTTCTTTCCGGTATGGTTGAATCGCCTTGAAGAGCTATATTGACAATGTTTTTTAAAGCTGATATTGACATGCCTGTCACACGGAAACATGTCATTAATTTAATCCAGTCCAAATCTTTAGATCCAAAAATACGATTGCCGTGCTCATCTCTTTGAATAAAAGGAAGAAGCCCCTCTTTCTCATAGTATCGAATCGTATGGGGAGGAATTTCCAATCGTTCCGATGCTTCTTTAATAGAAAGTCCCAAAAATGATCACCTCCTTTCTTGAGTTGCTTAAGCGTTGTTACATCTTCATAACATGTTTTACTGTATACCTTTGAGTCCACGTTAGGTCAAGTTTTATTTTCGTGCCCTTTAAAAAGAAATATCAGAAATCGCTAGTCTTAAAGTTAACTTTAAGGGATAAGCTTTTTCGCAACAATAATTTATCCGAAAGCATGAAAACAGCTACAAAAAATAAGCACCAATGTCTGTCGTAGAGTTCTCGCTTGATTCTACACCTTTTAAAGTATAAATAAGCTCAAGATAAATCTGCGAATCACAAAAACGCTTGACTTAAAGTGCACTTTAGGGGTTAAGGTTATTCTCGTAGCCAGATGGGCTTGTTGTCATCAGATAATGATGAGGAGGCGATCGGAAAATTCCAAATACGCAGAAGTTCATTTGGTACGCGGATCGAGAAGGAAATTATGCTAGGAAATAAGCGCAGAAATGAAGCGAAAAGATAATGCTTGACTTAAAGTGAACTTTAAGGTTTAAGGTTGTACAGAATTCATTTGCTTAACAATTTAAAATAAGGGAGATAAAAAAATGAAAAACATCGATGAAATTTATATTAATGGTAAATTTGTAAAACCAAATGGTATAGAAGTACAAGAGCTCATCAATCCTGCAACGAAAGAAGTTATTGGCCGCGTCACTTTGGGCGACGAGAATGATACGAAAGCTGCAATCGCAGCAGCAAAAGAAGCCTTCAAGACATTTAAGAATACGACGATTGAAGAACGTAGCCAAATGCTCCAACGTCTACACGATGTGATGATGGATAAATTCGATTTACTAAATCAAGTAGCCGTCGATGAATATGGTGCTCCTGCAGCCGCCACAGCTGGACGTACTCAGTATGCCGCTAAAAACTTCATCCATAACCTGGATGTCATGAAAGAATTCCAATTTGAGAAACAAATCGGTAAAGCGAAGGTTGTACTTGAGCCACTAGGTGTTATCGGACTTATCACGCCATGGAACGCGAACTACACTCACATCTCCACGAAGCTTGCTCCTGCCATCGCAGCCGGTTGCACAGTCGTCATTAAGCCGAGTGAGATTAGCGCGTTGCAAACGCAAATTATCGCTGAATGCTTCCATGAAGCAGGAATACCTGCAGGCGTAATCAATATCGTTAACGGCAGAGGCGACGTGGTTGGCGCGGAAATGACTCGTAACCCTGACGTCGCAATGATTTCTTTCACGGGATCCACGCAAGTTGGAAGAATCATTGCTAGAGACGGCGCGGCTACGATGAAACGTATGGTCTTGGAGCTGGGAGGTAAATCCCCTAATGTGATTCTTGATGATGCGGATTTCAACAAGGCTATTCCATTGTCCGTCATGACCGCGTTCAGCAACAGCGGACAAGCATGTCATGTTGGCTCCAGATTGATCGTTCCTGAGCATCGATTGGAGGAAGTGAAACAGCTTGTAATCAAAACGGTTGAAGGCATTAAAGTCGGAAACCCGCGGGAGGAAGGCACGTATATTGGACCCATGGTCAACCAGAAGCAATACGAGACGGTTCAACGTTACATTAGACTTGGCACGCAAGAAGGCGCCGAATTGATTGTTGGGGGAGAAGGGCATCCCAAAGGCTTAGACAATGGTTACTATGTAAAACCTACCGTGTTTGCTAACGTGACAATGGACATGACGATCGCCAAAGAAGAGATATTCGGACCGGTACTGTCCATCTTAACGTATAAAACGGAGGAAGAAGCGATCGAAATCGCGAACGATACCATCTATGGTCTATCCGCCTACGTTAGCTCGTCTAACCTCGAGAGTGCTAATCGCGTGGCTTCGCAAATCGTCTCTGGTCGCGTGCTAATCAATGGTTTGTACGATGAGCCGAAAGCGCCATTCGGCGGTTTCAAGCAATCCGGGATAGGTAGAGAATTCGGCACATTCGGCTTAGCAGCGTATGTAGAAACGAAAACCATTCTAGGACATGATATCTTGCCACAATAATCACAAGGAAAAGCAGCATTGGATACTCTCCTCTCCATCGGCGTGAATATCGCAAGCATGAAAGGGACACTCTGAGAAACGATTAGAAATAATAATTCATGGACGGGAGTGGTTCATCAAATGAATTCTCATGCAAGCAGCGAAAGAAAGAATCAATCGGCAATTCCATCGGGATTCGGACCTCAAACAACGGCTCGAGAAGCGCTAGGAAACCTCGACCTGACGGGGAAATTCGCGCTCGTGACAGGCGGTTATTCCGGCATTGGTCTTGAGACCTCGCGTGTTCTGGCAGAAGCCGGCGCAACGGTCATCGTGCCAGCACGCACGCCGGATAAAGCGCGGGCCGCGGTGGCAGGGATTCCTCGATTGGAATTGGAGACGCTCGATCTTATGGATCCTTCTTCGATCGATGGCTTGGCAGAGCGTTTCCTCGCTACGGGGCGTAAGTTGGATATGCTTATTAACAGCGCTGGCATTATGGCCGCTCCTCTTAGCCGCGACGCGAGAGGCTACGAATCTCAATTTGCCACGAATCATCTTGGCCACTTTCAACTGGCCGCCCGGTTGTGGCCGGCCTTGGAGAAGGCGAATGGTGCGCGGGTCGTCTCGGTATCTTCCCGGGGGCACCGTCTCGGAGGTGTAGAAAAATATTATTTAATGACTTTGCAACGCGAAGATGTGAAACGTAGATATTGGGAATGGAAATTAAAAAAGAAATTCTATATTGAGTCAATTAGCAACTTTTTGGAATGTCGGTGATTAAGTAATAGATTACAGCCACAATATCGTTTTGTAATTTAGCCAACTTGGCTGAACTCGCAATATAGAACAGAAAAATAAGCGACAAAGAGAAACGATCCTTATTCTTAAGGATCATTTCTCTTTGTCTGCCGTTACTGCTTATTTGGTTTTCCCTGCTTTTGGCGTATACCCGGTGAGCTTGCGGTAGGAGCGGAAAAAATTTGAGTAACTTTTAAATCCGGACATGAAACAAGCCTGGGTAGGGGGTATCCCTGCACGATCAACTCGTCCGCCATTCGAATTCTTTTATACGTAATATATTGATTAACAGAAAAGCCAGTTACATCTTTAGATGTACGACATAGATAGGATTTGGTAACAAAGAATTTCTGAGTTAATGAATCCAGGTCAAGCTCCTGATCCAGATTGGCATTGATAAATTCAAGAATTGAGGCTATTTTGAAATTTGCTTTTTTATTAGGTCTTGGCAACCCTACTTCGGCAATATGATTGATCGTGAATAGAATCTGAACAATGACACATTTTGCGACATATTCACTCTCCGCATTATTCTCCTGAAAAAGCTGACGCAGCTTGGAAAATAGATCCAGAAGTCCGCTGTTGATGACGTTTTGGGGTTTCATTTGATTGTCTTGGCCCAGCTTACGGAATTTGATCGTGCGGAAGAAATCATCGCTGTTCAGCATAAAAGGAGGTAGCAGGTTTTCATCCAAGCCCAGTACTACACGTTCATACGGGACTTCGTCGGAGATATTTACCACATGGAGCTCATTCGAATTTATCATCAGAATGAAAAGCTCCAGTTCGTACCTGACTCCTTCAACGTATAGTTGCCGGCGCCGCTGATAAACATATAAATTTCATAGCCTTTGTCGTCATGCGGCTTGTGGACCTCGGGGTTGGGCCGCTCATCCCTTGTGTGGTGGTAACCAAATGAACCGTCTAGATCCTTTTGTTTTTCGGTGAGGAAAAAAGCATTAATCGAGGAGCGATCGTTATGCTAACGGATTGTATAGCTCAATGAACACACCAATGGGAGGGTGCCGACATGAACGGCAGCCTCCATTACATTAATAGGCAGAATACTTCGAACGTGCCTAGAACTAATAATCATGAATGGAACGTATATTGAGAAAGTAGAAAATTGGATTCGAAATAGAGATTTGAAATACCATTCATTCGATTTAGATGTTGAAGGGTTTTTATATTGCTTAAATTATATTTGTAGACTAATTGAAGTAACGGGACACGTTAGCTTAAGGCACCTATGCCGCGGCTGCCAAGTATAGATAGGCAGCTACGTTACAATGTGATTGAAAGACCGTTGAATGTGTATTTACAAAAGTAAATATCACTAACGAACTTTATTTTCCACATTTTCTACATTTCCATTAGAAAAAGTTCCTTGACTAACGAAAATATTTTGAGAATTAACAATATTGAAAACCGCAGAAATACTGGGCTTTGACTAACGATCTTTATTTTCCTATATCAGCAACCAACGTATCTGGGAAATTAAAGTTCGTTAGTCGAATTTACAATAGTAATCAGTTAATCAGTTATTCGCGCCAGTTCAGATAATCACGGTCTTACGACGTTTAGTGATAAATTTCATTAAAATTAGTTGAGGATTTTATTGTTATTTTAGATGTTATGTAATGCCAAAAGAGCAGCCCGCCACACGGCAGCTGCTCTTTTTATTTTAATGCATATGCGCGTCCATCTTCATGCCTTGCTCCATTGGCATTGCTTTGCTCAAGGTAATCGACCAATCCGATTCATTCCAAGCGACATCCCAGCCTAACATCTCGGTGATAAAACGTAGTGGAACTTGTGTACGGCCATCCCTCAGTACAACGGGAGTACCGATTGCTTTGGTCACACCGTTTAGCTCCATTGTGTCTTTTTCAACCCAGAATGTCATCGTGTCCTTGCCGGCTTTTACCCAAGCAGTTTGGCTGGCTTGATCCCACGTCACATTTGCTCCAATTCCCTCTGCCAAGAAGCGAAGCGGCACGTAGGTGCTACTCTCCCACATGAACGGCGCCGTATCCATCATCATCGATTTATTGTCAATGGCCAGCGAGCTGCTCCCAATTTTCATCCAAATCTTCATAACGGATGAACCATTTGGTGTTTTAGGATCGTGGTATTTCTCTTGAAACTGCGCTACGATTCCTGTAGCCAGATAATCCCCTGTATGGGACATATGCGCAGAAGCTTCACGTGTACTGGCATAGGCCTGGGTATAATTTTTACCAACATAACTGTCAAACGCCCTGATTAGCTGCGCAACATGCGGTTTGAGGGCTGCAGCAATATCGGTGGTTTTAAAGTTGTTCGGGTTCGCGCTTTCCAAGAAGGCACCGAAATCAGTACCATACTGATTCAGCTTATCCAGTGCCTCTTTCCGTTTCGCCTCATCCTTCGCAGCCGTTGCTTTCACGTAATCCACAAAGAAACCGATATGTGTATTCCAAAGACCTTTAAAAGCTTTACCGGCATCCGCTCCATAAACAGAGGTAATGGCTGCTGAGAGATCATCGCTGTTCGCCATCAATGCCCCTGCTGCAGCGTCAAAATCAGGTGCTCCGTTGATTCCCTTTTGCATCGCTAGTACTGCCAGACTGCCATGCTCGCTTAACAATCCGTCGAGTGCAGAGCGAAGATCGACAGAAGCGACGGAAGCCCCTTCATTTGTAAACTTATCTGGATACTGCTTTACAATCGCATCTGCCAAGACATGACCAAAATGCATCATATGGGCGTATGCCTCGCGTTCTGCTTTGTATGCACTGGTGTAGTCCTTGTTGACATAGTCGTCAAAAGCTTCAATCAGCTGGCTCACATGCGACTTGAGTCCTTCTGCAACATCGGCCGCTTTCAGATTCGGATTAGCACTTTCCAAAAATGCTCCGAAATCTGTGCCATACTTCGCTAATTTATCCAAGGCCGCTTGACGCCCCGCCTGATCCTTCTTGGACGTTGCCGTCACGTAGTCGACGAAAAAGCCGATGTGCGTGCTCCATAATCCCTTGAAAGCCTTCCCCGCAGCATCTCCATAAACTGAACCGACCGCCGCTGACAAGTCATCCCCATTGGCAAGTAAAGCTGCAGCTACATCATTAAAATCAGCAGCTCCGTCAATTCCTTTTTGCATAGCGATTATAGCTAATTCCGCATGCTCACCTAGCAGGCTCTCGAGTGTAATGCGCAGGTCCGAAGATCCGCTTTTAATCGAATACGAATGTGCACTTGCCAGCGATGGGAAAATGAGGGTAAGCCCCAGTGCAGCCATTGCAAATGTTTTTACCATAGGTTTCATTGTTTTCATCGTTATCGCTCCTTGGCGTGTTTTTTGTGCTTTCGGTTAATACAACGAAGGAGTTTGAGATTTGGATCACAGGATAAAAATAATTTGCTTTTTGTCTATCATCCAATACAAAAGATTATACGAAGTATATACTAGGGAGGAGACTTTGGAGAGGAGATCCTTCATGCAGGAGACGATCAGCGATCACGAACTAATGAAGCGCATCATAAATAAAGATGCCGATGCACTTGCATTTCTATATGACAAATACGAGAAGCCGATTTTTGCATTTGCTTATCGCATTGTCCAGGATACGATGATGGCCGAAGAAGTCGTTCAGGAACTTTTTCTTCGTGTCTGGAAAGCTGCGGAACGCTACAATTCGGAAAATGGTAAGCTAACAAGTTGGATGTTCACTTTAACGCGGAATATTGCCATTGATTTGCTTCGCAAAAAGCAAAACCGCACGATGCAGCAAACAATGGAAGCGGAGCAGCTAACTGCGATTCCAGACCAGGGAAAGAGTACGGAAGAAGCGGTGCTTGAAGAATGGCGAGGGCAAGAAATTCGAGAAGCCTTGCATGGGCTGAACTGGGATCAGCAGCAAGTTGTTGAACTCATCTATTATCAGGGCTACACCCAACAAGAAGTGTCCGATCAACAGTCAATTCCGTTAGGCACGGTGAAAAGCAGGGTGCGATTAGCACTGAAACAGTTAAAAGAGCGGCTTACCCGTGTGGGGAAGGAGGAAATTCAAGGATGAATAAGCCAATGAAAGAATGCGATAGTCTCGAGATGTATGCGATTGGCGGATTGGATGCGAAGGAACGGGCAGCATTCGAACGCCATCTTCCGTCATGCCCGGCATGTGCCGCAGAACTTGAGGAGCTTACAGCGATTGTTGACCTGCTCCCGATGGCATCGGCTCCTGTATCCCCACCCGAAGGGATGAGGACACGCGTACTTGAGCATGTCCTCAGTGAGGAGCAGGCTCAATCTGATGAAATACCGTCACTTTTTGTAAAAGCATCCCTTGAAAAGAGCCCGGGAAAAGAAAACCGATTTCGGCCATGGCTTTATGGAGGCTTGTCAGCGGCTGTGCTGATACTAGCTATGTACAGCTACAATTTAAAACAACAAATTAACGAACTACAGTCCAATCTTGCACAAATGAATGGCCCATCTGAAGCTGTTCAGGCGAATCAAGTGGTTGAGCTAAGCAGTGCTGCCAAGGACATTGTGGCCAAAGGACTCGCCACAATTGTCATCGACAGTAAAGGCACCCATTTGCTCGTTCAGGCGGAGCAACTGCCAGAGCTTCAAAATAATGAGGCGTATCAGGTTTGGTTAATCAAAGGAAAAGAAACTCCGGTGAACGCGGGCACCTTTATGACGCAGAACGGAACAGGCGGATTATACTACACGTTTGATCCAAATAACTATGACACCATCGCGATCACTTTAGAGCCTGATGCACATGGTAATACACCTAGAGGATCGCTCGTTTTATCGGCTCCCTTATTAAAGAGCTGACAAATCAATCATTCTTTTCTTAAACAGAGTCATCCAAATCTTCCTTTGTTTCGTTACTCTTGTTGAGTAACCAAACTTTAAAGGAGGATTTTTGATATGCTCAAACCTTGGAGAATGATTAGTATCGCTGTCCTTTTGTGGCTGTCTAGTACTATTACGGTATTTGCAGAGGGGCAATTAAAATCGGATATGAGGCTGGAGCTAAATGGACAGCCGATGCAAGTTGGGGATTCGTACCTTATTGATAATTCATTATTTGTGCCTTATCGCGCGCTGGCAGAGGGGATTGGTGCTGAAGTCGGCTACGAGGCATCCACCCAAACCGTAACTGTTAAGAAAGGAGCAAAGCTAGTAAAGTTATCCATTGGCTCATCCGAAGCTCTTATAGATGGTACACCTCAAACGATGGTTGGCCCTGCCCAGCTTATTAACGGCACCACCTTTGTGCATTCACGATTTCTTGCGGAAACATTCGGCTTGAAGGTTAACTATGATGACGTAACGCGCAAGGTGAATATAGTCAGCGATACCGCGGCTTCAACCTACTTCGTAACAATCGAGGGATTTCAATTCAAAGGCGGGAATATCTCAGTAGAGACGGGCTCCACTATAATTTTTACAAATAGGGATAAAGTCAAGCACAATGCCGCTGCGGTTAATGGAAGCTTCCGAACCCCTTATCTCGCTACAGGTGAATCCGCCAGTGTGACGTTAAATGAACCAGGCGATTACGCTTATATTTGTGAGCTTCACCAAGCTGCCATGCAAGGGATCATTACAGTGAAATAGAACTTGCATGAAATAGTGTCATTTGCGCACCTATGACTTGGGAATCAGACATAACAAATTCTAAGGAAGCTCCATTTTCCGATAAAAAGATTAAGACGTTACGACGGAGAACGTTAGCTTAAAACAGCTATGCTGCGGCAACCAGTATATTTCTGCAGTTGCGTTACTAAATGATGAAAAACCGTCGAATGTATTTTAGCTACCCAACGACGAAGTAGTTACAGAAATTCAAACCCAATTGAAGAATTATCGCCCAAAGAAGATAAGACGAAACTTATTGAAAGAAGCAGCTCTGAGTGAATGAACGCAGAGCTGCTTTTTATCATGCAAGATCAAATGCCATTAAATCTCGGGCCATCGTAATTCGGCCACCGTAGATGTCCCGCATACCTTCTGTATAGGCGGCCTCCGCCTCCTCAGTGGCGGCAGGAGCAGGAATGTGGTGGGTGAGCACCAGATGAGCCACGCCGGCTTCTCGGGCGATTTCTGCCACTTGGTGCGTGGTCGAATGATACTTGGCTGGATTAGACAGTCCAATGGTCTGCTCAGGGAATTTGGCGATCAGCGCGTCCAGCCACGCTTTGTTATAAGATTCATGGACAAGCAGATCCACGCCGCGACTGTGTGTAATCATATTTTCAACGGGGATGGTATCGCCTGAAATGACGACCGACTTTCCGTTGAACTCGAATTTATAGGCAATAGCGGGATCAACAGGCTTATGATCCACTTCGAAAGCCGTGACTTTAACGCCACCTTGGTCGTAAACCACACCCTCGTTGCTTTCAAAATAACAAATGTCCGCCCCTTCACCTGCGGAGAAGTTATAGTTCACTCGAAGATTCACGTCGAAGTCGAAAGACGCCCTCATTTTGCCGATAATTTCTTTCGTTGTGATGGGTCCGTAGACGTTCATAGGCCCTTTGCGCCCCTCAAATACCCGATCCGCGATCACATGTGTCCGCCAGCTGGTGATGAAAACATCGAAAAACCCGGAGTTATGATCACTATGATGATGCGTGAAAAAGACATCAGAAATCCGCTGCGGCATGATCCCTGCTTTAATCAGTTGGTCAACGGTTGCGCCTCCGCAGTCGAATAGGAACGCTTTGTCACCAGCCAGAATCGCGACGCCGGCCTTCGCCCTGCCATAAAAGGCTCTCGGCGTGCCCGTGCCAAGAATGACGACTTTGATGTGCTCATGAACATCCGGCAATAGGTTTTCTTGTGGTTGTATATACACAGATGGCCTCCTCGGTTACGTATGTTTATTTTTCTTTTTTAGTTTCATTTAAAAGCGATAAATCCAAGAATTTGCTGAAATCCAACTCTTCCGCTTTCACTTTTAAGTACCCTGCATCAAAGGATGCTTTAGCCTGCTCGTTGATATCCTCTATGGTAATGTCTTGGGTTAATTTCAAATGGTCAATGGCTGCTTTGATGAGTGCTGGCTCCATTCCTTTACCGGCTAACTGCTTCAGCTCATCGCTAATCAGCCCATAGGCTTTATCCGGATTTTTCTGAATGAAATCGATCGCTTGTTTGTTGGCTTTCACCGCTTTTTTGGCCAAATCACGGTGATCCTTCAGGAATGTATCACTGGCTACGAGAATCGTTAATGGATAATTTCCGTCTTTTGGCGGGATTTTGTTCCAATCGACTAAAATCGTACCGGTACCCTCTTGGATGATCTGTGTACCCCAAGGTTCTGCAATCAAAGTTGCGTCTACTTCTTTCTGACGCATCGCGACTAACGTATCTGCCGGGGCACGTGTAACGATTTGCACACCTGACGTATCGGTGGAGACTTTCAACCCTTCCTGTTTGAGCAGCAACCGAAGGGACAAATCGGGTGTGCCACCTTTGGCAGCAACAGCTACCGTTTTACCAACGAGATCTTTGACGGAATTGATGCCTGCATCCTTGCGAGCAACCAATACGGCGCCGCCGTTATTCGCGCCAGCAATGACCCTGATATTTTTGCTTTTCAAATATTGATTGATAACTGGACCTGGTCCCACGTAGCCAATATCAATTTGGTCTGTGGCAATCGCAGTCGCGAAGTCCGCGCCATTGTCAAAAGCCGTGACGTCAATTTTGGCATTTTTACCAAAAGCGTCCTGAAAATAGTTATTCTGCAGGGCGATAAATCCGGGAGCATGGGTGACATTTTTCAAAATCCCAATTTTCACAGTCGCACTGACAGCGCTTGAAGCGGTTTCCTTACTCTGGCCGCAAGCGGACAAAACCAAGGATACGACTACAACCAAACTCATGATCCAACCTACTTTTTTCATACGAATTCCCCCTTAGCTAGATAACGCAATTATTTCTTAAGCTGAAAACGAAGCACGATGCGATCCTCCAGCTGTTTAAAGCAGAAATGATCCGATATGGTACCGATCACAGCGATAATAATGACGACGCACAGGATCGTGGCCGTATCGCCAAGTCCGCGTCCATCCTGCAGCATTTGCCCGAGCCCGACGCCCTTGGCAATCAGCTCGCCAGCTACAAGTGCCCGCCAAGCGAAGGCCCATGCCACTCGTATCCCCGTTATCCAATGGGGAAATGCCGCGGGCAGCTGCACTTGAAAGAACAAGCGGTATCCGCTGCCCGTTCCCAGCATTTGAGCAGCTCGCTGGTGAATCGGTGAAATGTTCATGATCCCTGTGCGGCTGGCCATCGACATCGTCCATATTGCGCCAATGGTGGTGATGAAAATGACCGAAGTGTCATTCAGTCCGAACCAGATAATCGCGAAGGGCAGCCATGCGATACTCGGCACGGTCTGGAGGGCAACTACGAGAAAGCCGAAGGTCTCATCGAAATACCGATATCGAGCAAATAAATAGCCTAATATCGTGCCCATGCTAATTGATAGGGCAAACGAGATGAGTAAGCGACGAAGACTAGCCCCAATGGCGCTTAGGAGATGCCCATGAACAAACCCATCATAGAAGGCCTGAAAGGTTTGCAGTGGGGAAGGAAACTTCCACCCCCAATCAAAAATTCTAAATCCCAATTCCCATATGATCAGCAGCAGAATTAGAAATAGCGCTCTTCTTAAGGCTGTATGCATGGCCAAGCTCCTCTCTGACTACCTTCTCGAGCTCATCCGTCAGAGCTTCCATAATCTTGTTTTCCAAAGCATGAATGAGCGGATCGCTGCTTTGGTGAGGCCTAGCCGCTTGCACGACAAATTCCTTCTTGACCCTGCCTGGCTGCGTCGCCATCACGACAACACGATCAGATAAAATGACAGCTTCACGAATGTTGTGTGTAATAAACAAGATCGTTTTACCCGTTTTTAGCCAAATTTCTTCCAAATCCTTCAGTAAAATGATACGTGTCTGCTCATCCAATGCCGCAAAGGGTTCATCCATTAATAGGATCTGAGGATCCATAACGAGCGCTCTAGCAATCGCTACTCTTTGTTTCATCCCGCCGGACAGCTCGTGGGGATAACGATAGATAAACTTGCTCAAGTGCACAGCTTTGATCTGTTCAGTAGCGAGTGCGTAGCGATCTTTCTTGGATACCCCCCTTTGCTTCAAACCAAAGGCCACATTGTCCAGCACCGTGAGCCAAGGGAACAAGCCGTGCTCTTGAAAAACGACAATGCGATCGGCTCCTGGCGCAGTTACCTTTTGCCCACCCACCGTAATTAATCCGCCGCTCACTTGCTCGAATCCGGCGATCAGGTTCAAGAGCGTTGATTTTCCGCAGCCCGAGGGCCCTACGATGGAGACGAATTCTCCCTTTTTAATCGTGAGGGAAACTTGATCTAAAGCCGTATAGGCATTGCTTTTATTCTGTGAAAAGGATTTATTCACATTGGTTAACGTAATCATAGGGTTGGCCTCCAGGTGGATGTTCGTCTATATGTCGGTGAAGAAACGGTTCGGATGATAAACAACGATCTTCTTTTTGGCATAATCGATAAGTCCTTTATCTCGCCATTTGTTCAAGGTTTCTGTGACAGTTTGTCTGCTGCATCCAATCACATAGGATATCTCTTCATGGCTAAGCGGCACCTGGATTTCGAGCTTCTCTTCAGTCGGTTTGCCTAACTGCAAAAGGAACCAAGCGAGTCTCCAGGCGACGGGGCGGGAGATTAAGGTTTCGACCATTCGCTGTGTTTGCAGGAGTCTGCGCGCACCTAGAACGGCAACGGAATAGGAAAACTCCGCGTTCTCCTTGGCCAATTCAAGGAATTTTCGACTGTCTAGCGTAATGATTTGGCTGTCCACTAGACACTTGGCGTAGCGCTTCCGAGCCATATTCGTCAACACTTCCGCATTACCGAAAACTTCCCCCTCATAACGAAGAAATAAGGTAATTCCTTGCCCCTCCTCGGAGGATTGGGAAATTTTAATTAATCCTGAAGCGACATAATAGGCTCCGCTGGGCAAGTCATTTTCCTGAAAAACAAACTCGTTTTTTCGGTATGTATAGCTAATACCGTGTTGTCGAAAAGCCTTAACCATGACTTCCTTAGTAGGGTCCTTTTCCTGAAGGTCGGTCAGCTCATGCAATTGTTCCATAGATAGGATCATACCCCCTATTAATACTCATAAAATAATGCAAATCCTCAATACCGAGTATTCCAATGTGATATAAGTATATTATCACATGATTTCATACTAATATGTCGGATTCCCGACAAAAATAAAAAAACTAAGCACAATCTGCTCAACGTTCAGCCAATTCACATTGAAGAATTCATATTTGGAAGTGAGACGATTTCGCTAGCTCGCAGTACGCTTGGCGTTTAATCCGTCAGCTCGGGTAGCGGGAAAATAAAAGAAGATCCAAGAGGTGGTGATCTCTTGGCTCTCTATGTCGTGTTAGTGGAGGTTAGGAAAACGCTAGCCAAAGGCTTACCTCAAGTCATACTTCAACTGCAACTTTCAGTCATTCGGTCGGGAAATCCCAAGCGTCATATGAGACAACTAGCTTTATATGCCTGGGCTACTGAAAAAATCACGGGTGTAGACTCTGTGCTCGGCACAGTGTAATACAGTCATAACGGCGGAAAAAAGGCAGAAGCCGTTCAATGGGCACTTAAACTCGCGAAAGAAATTCTAAAGAAGCTGGCATGCTGGATTATAACTAGGGGGATAAAATCATGGCAAATGCAGATAAATTGGAACAAGCCTCACCGGAATTAGAGAGAGGCTAGCAGCTGGAAGAGCCGCGGCGTTAACTAAAGAGATTGAGCGCTTAAAAATGGTTCTTAAACTATCTCAGGATGTGCTTAAGAAGATCGTTGAGGAGCAGTACGATGGGTCCTTAAGATTTGGTGATGAAATCTGGGAATTTCCTGGCGTTTCCTGGGAAGGATCAGCTGAGGTGTGAGCATGTTTTGCGCAGCACTAACCATTGATAACTTTAATCCTTATGAGTATATCTCGATTACAGAGTCCAATCTCAAAAAAATACGAAAAGAAAAGGGCTTGGAAATTGACGAAGAATTCATATCTAATATGAGATGGAGGGAGCCCTCTGGCGCATTTAATTGTTGAGGGAAACTTACCACCTTTATTTGTGCATTGACTTGCCAATTATGGCGGCAAAGGATCGGGCGAGGTAGCCGTTGAGGTTGTACGTCGTTAAGGTCCTGCTAATGTGATTCTTCTTAACCATAATATTAACAGCGTCTCAGTCCATTTGTTAGAGCATTCATAGATACTCCAATTCCAGGAACAATTGCTTCAGAAAAACTAATATTTCCTGATTGATCGAGATCAGCTTTTTTCTAGTGAACTCAAATATCCTAATAATATGAGATGATTCACGTTCATTTGATTCTGTTGAAGTTATTTTTCGTTTTTTCTTAACCGAAAGCAAAATAATAAATGACGGAAAATGGGGTAAATATGGTGACACCATTGATTAGTTTTATTCGACATCATATGATAGGAATAAGTAAGAAAGGTGGAGACGAGTAGGCTGAAAAATTCTTTGAGGGGGCGCCCAGATTTTCTACTTTTGTTATTAACTAGTATACTTGTTGGCTTTGTTATCTTAATGGTGTTTAGCACTAGTGAAGCATCAGCATCATGGAAGTTCCATTCTTTTATTTATTTTACGGAGAGACAAGCGATATGGGGTCTTATTGGTACATTTTCTATGCTGATAGTGATGAATATACCTTATCAAATGTATCAAAAATGGTCCCGTCTCATTTTTGTTTTGATTCTTATTATATTAGGGCTTGTTATTGTGTTCGGAACAAAAATTAATGGACATCGTAGCTGGTTTGGTGTCGGTTCTTTTGGTATTCAACCCACAGAGTTCGCAAAACTAGGATTAATTATCTATCTTGCAGCTCTAATCAATATTGCAGCAACTATTGTGATTGTTGTCGAGGAGCAAACCTTTTGCAGCTTTTTGGAATTGGTCTTTCCTTGCTTCCAATAGCAATTGGAATTGTCCTTGCAAAGAGTTATAGGCTTCAACGATTTACAGCCTATCTTGATCCATGGAATGATTCCCAGGACTCCTCCTACCAATTAGTTCAATCTTTATTAGCATTCGGGCATGGGAGATTGACAGGAACTGGTTTTGGTAGGGGGAAGAGAAGTTGTTGTACTTACCTGAAGCACATACGGATTTTATTTTTTCAACAATAGGAGAAGAGTTCGGCTTTATTGGCTGTTTCATTTTTTTAACTATTTATATTTTGTTTATTTGGAGAGGCATCATTGTAGCCTTGAGATGTCCAGACTTGTTCGGAACATTAATTGGTATAGGAATTGTATCTCTTATTGGTGTTTAAGCACTCATTAATCTAGGCGACGTTACTGGAAGTATCCCCATTACAGGTGTTCCTCTTCCGCTAATTAGCTATGGGGGATCTTCTTTACTAATTAGCTTGGCGAGTATAGGTATATTACTAAATATCTCAAGAGAGGGAAGATATGCTCGTGATCAAAGAGCTGTTGCCTAAAGCGAAGAAAATTGATTTTATCATAATCGCCTTATTGTTATGTTTTATGGCTATCAGCACAATAGTAATCTACAGCGCCACAAATAATACGAAATTTGCAGGGTTGCATGTGAATAACTTGGTTATGTTTGCTGCCATGTTTGTGCCAATGCTGGTCCTGACCATGCTAGATTATCGGGCTATTATACGTCATTTATCCGTATACCTATATATATTCGGTATTCTGCTGTTAATCTTTGTTATGTTTAAAGGCATGAACATCAATGGTTCTCAGCGATGGATCAATCTTCATTTTATGCAGTTTCAGCCTTCTGAACTAGCGAAAGTATTCGTCATCCTGCTGTTAGCCAAAATGTTGGAAAAACGTAAGGGGGAATATCTCCGATTCGTTCAAGATATAATTCCGATGATAGTTGTTGTAGGAATACCTTTTCTGCTCATCTTGAAACAACCGGATATGGGAACATCTATCGTTATTATCTGTATATTTCTAGGGATGCTATGGATCGGGAAAATTCGTTTCAAGCATGGACTCTTGGGGTTATTTGTAATAATCGGGATTATTGGCAGTATTATAGCCCTATATTTTGTAGATCCCCCCTTATTCAATAAAATTGTAAAGCCGTACCAACTTCATAGAATTCAAACTTTTTTGGATCCAACTAGTGATCCGGATCAAAGTTATCAAGTTGTGAATTCCATGAAGGCAGTTGGTTCGGGGGAATTATTGGGCGAAGGATACCTTCATGGTACTATGATACACAATGGATATATTCCATATGACTATGCAGATTCGATTTATGTTGTTATTGGTGAAGAATTTGGCTTTGTTGGTTCATCAATACTTTTATTGCTTTACTATTTTTTGATTTATCGAATGATTCGAATCGCTATGGAATGCGAAGATTTAGAGGGGTCTTATTTGATAATTGGTGTGACATCAATGTTTATTTTACAAATTTTTGAGAATATAGCCATGCATACTGGACTAATGCCACTTACAGGAATTGCACTCCCATTTGTCAGTTATGGAGGAAGTTCTTTAATGACTAATATGCTATCTATGGGTTTGGTTCTTAGTGTTTTGGTTCATCAATCCAAACCTTTTCAATTTGGAAATGAACTAGCGAGTAGCAGTGACAAGTAAGTTAATTCATTAACATATGTTCTCGACAAAAGTATATAGAGAATAAGTCCCGCGGCCGTAATGGTAGCCTCTCAAAGTATACTCGTATCAGTCACGTATTAATAAAGTAGACCGGGCTTGCGGAGATGACACGCAAGGACAAGTCATAAATTCTTAAGAAAAAATCGCCATCCTCGGACACTTTACGGAGTCCAGTGGATGGCGATTTTTTAAAGTTTTATCGTTCTACAATAACATCAGCGCTGAAACTATGGGATAGGGCATCCGAGTTAAGCTTTACGAGCAACCGGTCTGCACGGAACGAATAATACGAAGACAAGTATACGGAGACAGCATCAATCACTTCTTTCTGATTTAAGCGGTGCTGCCGACCGTAAATCTGACCTTTTGCCGAAAATCCGTAACGCTCCTCAAAAGAAATCTGCACATCATGGACATTGTGCGGAGCACTTCCTTCTACTCGGCCATTATTGTCTTGGAAAGCAATATACACATGAACAGCATCTAAAACGTCTTGTTCATCAAGGAAAATGTTCATTGATTAGTAGCTCCTTCTTCTAAAAGTTCGGACAACTGCAATGATAATAGCAATAACAGCGATGAAAAGAATGATATCCAGCATCATGGAGAAAAACGAGAACGACTGATTTACATAACCTCCACCAGTAGTTGGATAATAACCTCCCCAAGGATGCAGCATCGATCCTAAAAATGTTCCGGCAGCGAAAGCTCCTACCATCGGCCACATCGAGCTGCCAACGCGTGAACCAGTCGGGACTGAAGAGGAATACGTGTTGTTGTTGTAATACGTACGACCCGTATTCGGATTCACGTTGCTTCCACTTGTAACATTGGAAGAAGCCCGCTGATAGCCAGTGCTATTGGAAGAGTTGCTTGAACTGCTTCCTGAGTTGGACATACTTGGAACCGTCGATTTGCTAGAAGACCCACCGCTAAAACCGGAAGAATTCGTCGAGTTAGACGAGCTTCCAGTATTTGATGTACTTGCAGATGTCTTACTACTGGAGCCTCCGCTGAAAGTTGAATTTGATTTAGAGCTTGACGAGAAAGAGCCAGATCTAGAAGATGTGTTAGGCGCACTGCCTTTCGCATCCGCTATGGATATATTAGCTGTATTCACTAATAGTAAAACAGCCGTCAATATAGCGATAAATTTGGTTTTCATTTTACAATCCACCTTTACTTTAAGTCTTTTTCAATCGTATACCTGTATATACGAGTTTGTAAATCAATATGTTTCAAAATAAAAAACGGATTGCTAAGAAAAAAGTCAGGCAGCTATTCAGCTATCTGACTTCATGGTCGGCTCTCATTCATTGGGAACACGGTTCAGATTGTCTATGACCCTGCAGACCAGACCTTAGGAAGTGAGCATAGAATTTATTGGTCTATGCCGTGGAAAGCATGTGAACTTATTATTGGAGAATTCTAACCATCGCCTTGTGTTACGGCATTGCTAGTCATATTCAGTGTTGTTTTTCATTAAATCTTAAGGTTTATGTTATAGAATAGTTAGATGCGTTTATAAAGAGGTGATTTTACTTGAATGATTATCAAGGCTATGCGTTAGCTCAAACAACAAAGCCGATGTTGAAACCGCGTCGCAAGCGTAAATTGCGATTTTTCGCGGCTGCGATCATTATATCTACTTTTATTTTTATTATATGGTTCTATTTTTCTTCTTCCGGTACGAATTGGCGGTATATGCTGGCCGATACGTTAATTACAACGCAACACCGCGATTATGCGAAATATTTAATTGGGCAAAGTGAACTGGATCGTCGGACGGATAATTACTCGAAGCAATTTAATGATATGGGTTTGGTCCAAGACAACCATGATATTTCTATGAATTCGAGGAAAAATAATTCTGTGACAGTTGAGCCTATTACAGGGAAAAAATTCAAAGGATATATGATGTTTGTTCACAATCCGCAAATGATCCGAGTCGTAACAACAAGCTTGCAAGGTCAAGGGGAACAAATTCTTAGTATGGTCAAAAGAACAGGAGCTATTGCAGGTGTCAATGGCGGCGCCTTTGATGATCCGAACTATGATGGCAATGGCTTCAGACCCATTGGTGTTGTTATGTCTGGAGGGAAACTTCTCTATAGTGACGGAGGTATGGAGGATCCTGTAAACGTTGTTGGACTTGACCGTAAGGGAATTATGGTAGCAGGTCGTTATAAACCATCCGAATTGTTGAAAATGGGCGTAAGAGATGCGGTTTCGTTTCAACCCAAATTTATCGTCAACGGTAAAGGGCTTGTTAAGAACGAGGCAGACGGTTGGGGGATCGCCCCCCGAACATGCATGGCTCAGACAAAAGATGGGACGATCATCTTTTTAGTGATTGATGGAAGGCAGCCAGGCTACTCCATGGGTGCAACCCTATATGATGCACAGCAACTGTTATTGGAAAAAGGAGCTATCACAGCAGCTAACCTGGATGGTGGTTCTTCCTCCGTATTAATCAAGGATAATCAGGTTGTGAATCGACCATCAAGCAGTTATGGGATGAGATACCTCCCAACCGCATTCTTGGTCTTTGATCATCCGGAGAAAGTAGCGGTATCTAATATGTGGAATGGAGTGGACATGGTGCATTTCAATTCTGCATATAAACCGTTTTCTGCTAAACGGTGAACAGTTGCCTTATCTTTTTAAATACTGTCTAATAACTTGATCAAAAGTCTTAGCAAAGTCTAGTGGTCCATCTACACTCGTTAGTTTTATTTTATCCGTTTCGTTCGAAATGAACCATGCAGTCTATGGGTTTAGTGCTCAGGCTCAGTATTAAGGAACCTCAGTCGAAATCATTTCAATTTGAAGATGAGTAAAGAGCTGTGGCTAGATTTTCAGGAATACAGGACAATTATAAGGCACATGAGGGTTAAAGTTTATGAAGTGTTGGAACAAAGGTATCGTTTACTTATTAACGTAACCATCTCATTATTTCAGGTTGCCAGAATAATGTAGGCGAGCAGGCATGCGAGAAAGGGTATGGAAGACACTGATCGCATAGGTCACGTAGCTATCTATATTGGTAATGGTCTCTTATTGCATACCTTTATACCAGCTCTAGGTGTAACTGTCTCCGAGCTTTAGGGTCCTTGGCTAAAGAGGATGGTCACTGCTACAAATATAATTGAATGATTGAATCCCGATAAAGACACTACACCCCACCTTCCTAATAAAGGCGGGGTGTAGTGTCTTTGACTGCTTATTCAGTTAAAAGGACGGCGAACTACTTTAATAATGCTTGCGCCTGACTAATTAGTTTCTGTGCTTGCGCCACATTAATTCTTACGAGCACTGCTACATCGGTAGAGTTTTGCACGTCGAATACTGAAAAGATTTGTCCATTGGCGAACAAGCCCCCTTTGCGCTCAACTTTTTTCCGAGAGACGGTTTTGGAACCGTATTTTGAATTTTGCAACGCATTATACCCCACGTATGAGACGGCGTGCTTGTTCAGTAGTCGCTCTAACCGCGAAAAGTGGGTCGATTTCTACAGCCGTCGTATTCGCTTCAATTTCTGCAATCAGAAAAAAATGACTTCCTATTTGCGCAATACGACTGGAGCCAACGTAGTCCATCACCTCCCCGAATGGTACGAAGAGCGTGAACTTTAAGTAACGGCGAATTCCACGTCTAATGACATTTTCTATCAATTTACACCTCTACCATGAAGTTCTTTGTGATGATATCTTTATATATATGCACAGTATTCATAGAAAGGGTGTAATAGTAGATGAAAATGATTCGAAGTATCGTTGGTACTACTTTGCTTATAGTCGTAGTGTCCTTAACGGGTTGTATGAGTAAAAATGAGCTTCCAGCTGCTGTACAGTCGGCTTCTGCATCGAATGCGACGCCTTCGTCTTCTACTATAGTTTCTGCAGCGGTTACGCCCTCACCGACAGATGCGAATCCCATCTTAGAAGCTGCGCCTCAAGTTTCTACGCCCAGTTCGAAATCAAGTGAAAATCCTTCAGTTAAGCAAATCGGAGATACAACGAATGCATGCAGAGAAAAGCCTCTAAGCGGAGTAAAGAATCCTTCAAATTACGAGCTCAAGGAAAACTGTAAAACGGTAAGTGGAACTGTTCAGAAAGTCGTAAAAGATAAAAATGAATATTGGATTGATCTCATTCAGAATGAGAAGAATAAGGATAAAAACACAAAAAGCACAAATTCTCCATTACATATAGAAGTGGCATCCTTTGACATCGCCAAAGTGACTAAAGTAAAAAAAGGTGAGCATATCACAGTTACGGGCGCTTATGTCTTTGATAAACGTAATAAACGAAATGAAATTTATCCCGCATGGATTATAAACGGAAATGACGCAAAGAACACTGCGACAACAGCTCATAAATAATATAAAGTACCGATCGTAGGCCTCACTGGTATAATCGGTTCTTTGCAGTATATATGCATTCATAGTTTTAATCAGACATCCGCTGTTTGACAATCATGTTTTTCAAAAGAATTCTCAAATTTCCAGTCACACTTGTTTCCCCATTAAGAAGGATCAGACTTTCAAAACAATGGAGGTAAGCATTATGCTTATTCAAGCAGCAGTAGTTCCTTGTTCGAGTAGAGTATTGCTCACTTATGAGTTTTGCTCAAAAAGGAAGTGGGGAAAAGATGCACTGAATTGCTTATTCAATCGAGCACGAGATAAAGAAATCGAATATCATGATAAATTTTATGCAGAAATAAAACTTTTTCAACCTGGCAGCTGGCTTTCGCGCCCTGTTAAAGTTGTTCTCGATAATTTGATGCAAATAGAAAAGACAATATTCAGGTCCTAGACCTTGGTTGTGGAGTCGGAAGAGACAGTATCCCCATTGCACAAAGTATTCAGGCGTATAAAGGAAAGATATATTGTATTGATTTATTGCCTTCGGCTATTCAATTATTAAACCAAAATGCGGAACAATATGGAGTAACGGATACAATCATTTCACAAGCGATTGATGTGGAGAATTTTCTGATTAATAAAAATACATTTGACTATATTGTCGCCTGTTCTTGTTTAGAGCATGTTAGTTCAGAAGCAGTTTTTCAAACTAAACTTGAAGAAATGAAAGCAGGAACAACAGTTGGCGGCATTAATTGCATATTAATGAGCACAGAAGTAAAGGAAATTGACGTACTTACTGGAGAGGAACAGGTAGGCTTGATTGAATTAAACCTTTCAACAGAGAAAGCATTTACCTATCTTAGAGAGGTGTATACTGACTGGAACATATCAATAGAAAAAAGTGTTCAACAGGAGATTAAGGAAGAAAAGAATGGTAGATTAATTATTTTTAGAAGCAATTGGATTACATTTGTAGCTCAAGCAAGAGATTAAGCTCCCTCGGAAAACGATAGTCAGATCTAGGGAGCAGATATTCGCGAGCCAGCAGCTGTTCCTTTTTAATTGAAGCATGGTCAGGATAGTTTAATACTGATGAGGTACTCTATACATTCGAATCATTAAAATAGTCTTTTGGTGCCTGGCGGAATAAAAACATAAATGAATTAATCCATTTGATACCGAAGGCAGTAGCAGAGATTGATAAACCTAATAATGAAAAGATATGTTTTATCGCCCTATATAGGATGATTACGACCCACTAGTTAGCCTGATACAAATTAGGTTTGGTTAAATACCGTCAAGAATGCTTTGAAAGTTCAGGTTTTTGTTTTAATTCAGGGGAACAGCCTGCAAAGTATCAGAATGACCTAACTGACGAAAAGTTGAAAGAAAAAGAAAGAATATTTAATTCAAAATTTAACCCCGATGATTATTACGGTGAATGGTGGAAGTTTTACCGTCCGACCTCCACCCCCTTAGATAGATGTGAGGGAGGAATGTAAGGGCTATAGACCCGTTGAGACATGGGAGTGAAAATCGCTAAGGGCAACATGGAGAATACGTGCAGAATTTTGGAATGAATTGGATGAATCAATTCCACCACTGTTCCAGCATGCCTTTTTAACGAAACGCCTTAATATATCTCGATATCTTTCAGTCATCATCGAAACCTACATGGGAGAAATCCTGCGAATAGACGAGCTTGTGTGAGGAAATTAAATCATATTGAGGGAGTTTAACTAGTAAACTATGAATATATTTACAAAATTTTAACACGCTATTAATACTGGATTTACACTACTCTCCTATAGTTGCTATGTAAGCACATAGCTATATTAAGGAGAAATTAAATGAAAAAGACATTTAAGTGGGTTGGAGCGGTTACAGTTGCAACTACCATGCTGGTTGGGGGAGTTTCTGCGGTAAAAGCTGCAGAAGTCGATACTGCACTTCGTTCTGCAGTGGAAGGAATGAACGGCACGCTGGGTTGGACTGCAGACACTCAGTCGATTCTTGTGGATGTTGCAGGAAGCAAAGCCAGCTTCAAGGTAGGATCGACCGAAGCGACAATCCATGATCAAGTTGTCAAGTTGGATAAGGCACCTTACGTTTCGAATGGTGCGACGCAAATTTCAGCTGCTACGCTGAAGCAATTGCAGACTGCTCTGAAAGGAAACGACAAACTATTGCTCACATTCTCCTCTGTGGGTGACGCACGTATAGAAGATGGTGTGGCGGCAGCTTCGGCGCAAGATCTGAAATGGTTGGTCAATACAAAAGTATTGACTCGCATGACCGATGAGATGGAAGCGAAGAAATCGAATATGCTGTTCTTTAACGGCGATATGATTATGGGCTATACGAAAAATTCCGACGTCAACTATTTAAACCGACAGTACGCCTATTGGCGCGGAGTTGTTGGAACAGCCTTCGAGCACGGTATGTACGTATTCCCTGTACCTGGAAATCACGAGATGCAAAACAAGTACAAAGACGATCAAGGAAATACGGTGAAAAAAGCTACGGAGTCAAATGAAAACACTTGGCGTGACAATATGGGTGACATTATCATCGATTCCCAGCGATTTGAGCAAATTCTAGATGAAAACGTATCTGGGTTTGATCCAAATAATTATCCGCAAAGCGGAGGCGCAGACACAATCTCCACGAATCAAAAGCAACTTGATTATTCGTTCGATTATCGTGGGTCACATTTCGCTGTCATCAATACAGACCCGACTGGTAACGATTCGCATGCTCCTACAGCATGGTTAGCTAAAGACCTGGAAGACGCGAAAGCTCGGGGCATGAAACACAACTTCGTATTTGGGCATAAGATGGCTTACACTTATATCTTCGATCCTGCTAATACAACTCCTGGAGGACTTGATACAGATAAAGCAGCTGCGGATGCGTTCTGGAAGGTCATTCAAGATAATAAAGCAACTTATCTGAGCGGTCATGAGCATATTACGGACATCAGCCGTCCTAATAACGGTTCTGCTTACCAAATTATTGTGGGCTCCGGCGGCTCCCCGTTTGAAGCCGTTAAGCCGACTGGCAAGGATACTGATCGTTACTACGCTTATGTGACGGCAAAGGTATTTGAGAGCGGCAAAGTACACTTTGACGCATATGGGTTTGATGCGAACTATGGACCTACGCAGAACTTCTTAAGCTGGGATCTGGAGCAGGGCTTCTAAATCGATTTTATTTTATTCAATATAAAGTTAGTTGCCTTAAAACATCAGTCGGTCCAAACACTATGGGTATACACCGTGGTCAAATAAATTAGGAGTACCCAATTATAATGAATTAATTAAGAATAGGCATCTAGAAATTCCTATGACAATATTGAAGTTACCTTTTAAAAACTCTGAATCTGCCAGTATGAGTTTTATTGTAGATCCCCGCGGGTGCCTAAACGGCTTTGTAAAGCCCCACGCGCGGGGGCTTTTTGTTGTGCGACGGGCAGTCGCAACTTTAGCATTAAGATGTTATGAGTAAAACGAATACAAGCGACGATGACGTTACCTTGGTAAATACGAGTCGAGAGCTTTGGAAAGTTATTTTCTCGAAGGTGGAAGTCCTTCCTCAAGCTTTCTGGTAAGACTTGAGAAGCTTAATCTAGGGCAATATCGTGAGGTACTTGTCTGAAGGAGATGCGGAAAATCGAGAGATCCGTAGGCGGATGAGCAGACCCAAATGCGAAAGCGTGAAGCACGCAGCGGCAGGGTAAGTCGGCGACTGTGCGATAAAAACAGGAAGCCTAGGAAAAGAAAAAAATTGTCATCCAATGAACCAGACGAATGGCAATGACTTATCATTACCCTATATGAATATCTAGGAAATTAACCAGTTAATTTGTGATTTAGAGAGAGTAATGTCCATGTATAATAGAAGGTAATTAAGGTCTTTACAAAAAGAAAGCAGATCCAATGGATCTGCTTATGTTTCTTTATGGATTTGTTGACCATAGTCCCGCAGTTTTTACGAATACTCTTGGATTAAGTTTTAATCCAGCTACGATTAATTCAGCCAGGTCTTCTGGGTGCATAACATTTTCTTCATTGCCACTAACAAGGTTTGTATCAATTGCCAAATCTGTTACGACCGTACTAGGTGTTAAAGCTGTTACACGGATATTATGCTTTCTTACTTCCAGCATGAGTGATTCTGTTAGTCCTATAACAGCAAATTTAGAAGCACTATAAGCACTTGTTACAGGAGCACCTTTTTGGCCAGCAGAGGAAGAAATATTGATGATATCACCTGATTTTCTTTCAATCATGCCAGGTAGTAAAACTCTTGTTACATTATATACACCCATTAAGTTTACTTGGATGATTTTCTCCCATTCTTCAGGAGTTAAATCAAGAAAACCACCAAATTTAGCAATACCTGCATTGTTGATTAAGATATCAATCGGTCCTAAGTCCGATTTTATATGTTCAAAAGCATGAGTAACTGATTCGAGATCAGTAACATCTGCTGTTGCAGCTGATACTACTACGTTATATTGTTTTAGTTCAGCAGATACCTTTTCAAGATTGGTCATGTTCAATCCAATCATTCCGATATTAACACCTTCTTTTGCTAAGGCGATAGCAGTAGCTCGACCAATACCTCTTCCTGCTCCAGTAATTAGAGCAGTTTTTCCATTTAAAGAACTCATTTTTTCACTCCTAATAAAAGACCGCAATCTTTGATTGGAATAGTTTGCGGTCTTTCCATTTAGATTTTGTTTATTCTAAATTAGCATGTCTACCATACATCTTATCGGTATCCAATCCCTTTTTCTCCATGTACCTCAAAATGACTGCGTCGTAGAATACTAAAAGAGTTTGCTCAAATAATGAGCCCATTGGCTGAATGGTTGTATAATCACCTATGGACTGGTCTTTTGGAGTTCCAGGTAATTTAATCGTGATATCAGCTAATTTTCCAATAGTAGACTCAGGGAAAATAGTTACAGCTGCTATCGTCCCACCTATACTTTTTGCTTTTTCAGCTATGGAAACTAAGCTTTTTGTTTCTCCAGAACCAGATCCGATGATCAATATGTCATCTTTTTCGTAGTTAGAGGTTACCGTTTCACCTATAACATAGGCATCTATCCCCATGTGCATCATTCGCATTGCGAATGATTTAGCCATAAATCCAGATCTACCTGCGCCGGCAACAAAGACTTTCTTTGATTCAAGTATCCCATTTACTAATTGTTCAGCTTCATCATCCGAAATTAAGTTTACGGAACTGTATAACTCTTTTATAATTTCAGCTAAATATTGAGTCGTATTCATGCTGTTCAGTACCCTTAGTTGATCATTTGTTGCATTTTAGCAGCAACAGCTTTTTTATCAGCTTGCCCAGTAATACCGCCACCTACTATGACAAGGTCTGGTTGTACTTTAACGACTTCAGGAAGTGTTTCTAATTTAATACCGCCTGCGATGGCCGTTTTTGCATTTTTTACAACACTTTTGATGGTTTGAAGATCCTCAAAAGAGTTTTTGCCAATTGCTTGAAGATCGTAGCCAGTGTGCACACAAATATAATCTACACCCATTGCATCTACTTCTTTAGCACGGTCAGCAAGGTCTTTAACTGCAATCATATCAACAAGGATTTTTTTACCTTGTTTTTTAGCTTCTTCTACAGCACCTTTAATAGACATATCTTCAGCAGTTCCAAGAATAGTGATGATATCTGCACCTGCTTCAGAAGCTTTCATCACTTCATAACCAGCAGCATCCATGATCTTAAGGTCTGCTAATACTTTTAAATTAGGGAATGCTTCTTTTATAGCCTTTACTGCATGGAGACCTTCATTGATCACAACCGGCGTACCGATTTCTACGATATCAATGTGCTCCTCCACTTCTTTTACCAACGCAATAGCTTCTGGAATATTTACTAAATCTAAGGCCAATTGTAATTCCATCTATATTCACTCCTATAATTTTTATTGATAGTCGTACAGTAATAATATCTCGAAAGAGTAGAAGTACTTTTTCTGTAATATTTTCTTAATGGATATTATCTGTAGCAGCAGTAGGGATTGATGTCGCTGAACAATTGCAAGTATATAATGTATAGTATTATTTTAAAAGTACGCACTTTTTTTTTACATAGTGCTAAAAAGTATACTATGTATTATGATAGCCTTGGAGGTGAACTGAAATGTCACGATTGCAGGATAAGGTGTTTAATTGTGAAAAGGAATTAACCCTTTCAGTTATCGGAGGTAAATGGAAAATGCTTATTTTGTGGCATCTCGGCAAAGAAGGAACAAAGCGTTTTGGTGAATTGAAGGTACTAATGCCAGAGATCACCCAAAGAATGCTTGTTAACCAATTGCGTGAATTGGAAGAAGACTTGATTGTTAAACGAGAAGTCTACCCAGTGGTTCCGCCGAAAGTGGAATATTCCCTCACTGAACAAGGAAGAACTTTGATGCCAATTCTTGATGCAATGTATAAATGGGGTAAAGATTATATGGAGACGATCGGGTTTAATCATATAGAACAACAGCAGTCGATTAAGGAAAACTCTCTATTATATAGACCATAACACTAGCGTTGCATTAATTTCCCTTTGAATCTTCATAATCTTTATTGAATCCATACAAAAAAAATCCTTTCCAATGGAATGGCAGGTAGTTCCTGTCTAAAATCCAACAAAAAGGATCAGTTCATGGACATGGATATCTTATTTACTTCACTTGGTCAATGGTTTAGATAAGGCTGAAAAACATACTTGTGAAGCAGGCTTTATATGTTTTTCAGCGCGTGCCATAGGCATATTGTTTATCACGACTGGAACTTTTATGCTGAATGAACCGCAATAGACATCCGGGTAGCCCTTGCCAGAAAGATGTTTCGTGCGTTCTATTTTCCATCTTACCAGTATTCATGACTTCAAATTCGCTGCTTTTCAGCTTGTCAAGGTTAGTGGGGATTGGGACTATCTTCAGAATTTACTTTTACGTGAATCGTTCGTCTTCCGTCTCCTTTCTTGTTCTTAGACGCTCCGCGGCTGTCGAAAATACTGGACATCGCATGTATGATCCTCAGTCTTCAATTCCATAATAGAATTATGCATGCAAATTCAAGGCATGTCATAACAGGAGGCAATTATGAAGGCTGTAACATTCCATGGCATGAAGGACATGCAGGTGACGCAGGTCGCGGATCCGACGATTCAGAAAAAAGACGGGATTATTGTCAGGATTACCTCGACCGCCATATGCGGTTCCGATCTCCATATATACCAGGGGGCGATTCAAGCCCAAACCGGATACGTGGTCGGACATGAACCGATGGGCATTGTCGAAGAAGTAGGCCCTGAGGTGACAAAAATTCATTTTTGATTTCTTCCCGCTCGCCGAACGTATGACGGTGTTGAAAGTACGAAGAGACGAAGAGTTCGCCCCTGTCAAAAACAAGGAAGGCAAGGACAGCCCGGCGACAGCACGCCGACTTGTCCAGGATTTGTATAAGCGCTGGCTTTTGGAAGCAGGTGCAGCCCCCTCCGTGCTCGAAGGCAGGGATATCGAAATTTCCCCGTTGATTTCTTATGCGGGAGAGGGACTGACTCCGGAAGTTGTGAAAGCACTTCTTGATACACAGTATAACTGATGGTTAGCATTATTGATTGAAAAATGGATGGCTGTATCAATTTTGTTGAAGTAACGGGAGGATAGTTAAATTAGAGTATCTAATTTAGGTTATGAGTATTATGGATATTAAACTTGCTCGGAAACACTGAAAAACCACAAATAGAATATATCGCATAAATAAAGATAGACAGACTGCCAGTGATAAACTTGGTGGCCTGTTGGTGCTAACGATGAACGATAGCTCAATAAACTTCAGTAGAAGCTTGCGAATATGGAAATTGTTGTCATTAGTGGCGGCAGCAATCCCTCATCAATTGCGGTACAAATCAGCGAAGCTAGCACACTTTTGGTGCAGGAGTTGATCCTTGCTAATGATGTTGCAACCAAGTTGCCGGAGGAAAGTTTCATACAATAACAGATTAGAATCAATTTCCATATAAATTTTATACCGCATTAAAGCTTAAATATTACTTTTTACATACTATATAACCAGAAAGTAAGTGCTTTTTTTTTAGTTACTTTTGTTCCATAATGACTCTTGTGGCCACGAAGCATTAACCTAATTGATAAAAATCAGCTGATTGCATTATAGAGTGAATGTAAAAACATACTAACCAATGTGCATTATTAATTTGATGTATCCGGGAGAAAAGTAAATGAGCTCAACAATTGAACAATTAATAAATAAACACATTGAAATATGGAGTGAAACAGACTCCAAGAAGAGAAGAATTAAAATTCAAGAAGCATACACATCAAACTGCCGGGTGTTTGATCCGTTTTTCTCCGATGTAATTGTTGGTCATGACGCTCTAGATAACCTTATTGATGAAGTACAAGCCAAAAATCCTGGAAAAGTGTTCACGGTTATTCCCGGTACAGTAGACGAACATCATGATCAAGCGAGGTTTAGTTGGAGGTACGAATCATCTGAGAATCCAATCGTGATTACTGGACAAGACTTCATTGCTGTAGAGAATGGTTCGATTCATTCCTTGACTGTATTTGTAGACAAGCCGACTTCAGATTAATCATTTTATATAAACGTAAGTAAGCGGGGAATAAGAATATGGGGTAATTTGATGGGAAAGTAGCAGTAGTAACAGGAGGCAAAAGCGGAATTGGCCTCCAAGCAGCCACGCAGTTTGCAAAAGAAGGTGCTCATGTATATATTACAGGACGCAGACAAGCGGAGCTTGATGTAGCGGTAAACAAATAGGGAACAACGTAACTGGCGTTCAAGGGGACATTTTAGTGAAGAGCATTACGATAAAACCTTTGATGTTAACGTTAAAGGAACGCTTTTCACTGTTCAAAAAGCCCTGCCTTTGTTCCCCGATAACGTTGGATCTATAATCATGACTGGTTTAACGGCGGGTTCTATTGGCGATCCAGCGTTCAGTGTTTACGGAGCTTCAAAAGCTGCGATTAGGCAGATGGCTCGTAACTGGATTCTTGATTAAAAAGGGACAAAAATTCGTGTAAACGTCCTAAGCCCTGGATTTGTTCATACGCCAGCGTATGATTATTTGTTCGCTGAGAATACTAATTCTGTTCTAGAACATGCTACCAATATAACTCCACTAGGCAGGGTTGAAACTGTTGAAGAAATTGCTAATGCTGTAATGTTCCTCGCCTCAGATGAAAGTAGTTATATTAATGGAATTGAGTTATTCGTAGACGGCGGAGTTGCTCAGATTTAATGATGTGAATTTACAATCTGGAGGATTTAACCAATGAAAACACAATTCGGGCAAGCACTAAGTGCAAGAATTAGTGCACGAAATTAATATATGAATACTAAGAATGAACGAAAAAAATATTATTATAATTGGAGGATTTAAAATGAATAAAACAGAACAGACCGTCATTATTGCTCGTTTTAAGTTGAAAGCTAACTCAGATAAACAAGCTTTTTTTGATAACCTAAAACCGCTCTTTGATACAATGTCAAAAGAACCTACTTTTGTAAATGGGATTGTACATGAAAACGTTGATGATCCTGATGAAATTGTACTCTACGAAATTTGGAATTGTTCTAAGGAGACTTGGCTGGCAGAGGAAGAAACGAAATCTTACCGTCAAGGTCCATACACTCGTGCAGCAGAATTCTTGTTGGGTAGAGAACTTGGTTTCTACTCGGCATTCGGAGAATGGGGAACTACGATTACTGCTGGTAAACATTTTTCCTAAAATCAACTTAAAGTTTTTCATTAAAAGGTTCAGCTACTTGAAGTTTAAGGAGCTGTTCCTTTTTCTTATAATTGCTTAATCTAAAAATATGTAGTAAAGAAGGGATACACCCATGGGATCATCTAAAATGGAACAATTAAAATTTTTATCTGTTAACTCATTTGGGTCGGTTATGGGCATATCAGGACTTTCGCTTGCTGGAAGGTTATCTCATAATCTGTTTGGAACCTCCTCGCTGATTGCAGAATTGATTGGTTTGATGGGTATCATTATGTTTGTGCTTCTAAGTGTTTTTTTTGCTATAAAGTGGTTGAAATTCCCAAGTGTTATTTATTCAGAGTTTTCAAACCCAATTGGCGGTAATTTCTATGGAGCGATCACCGTTGCTATCTTACTTCTTTCTTCAGTCATTTTACCTTACAACCAAATTCTTGGGCAAGCGATATGGATAATAGGTACAAGTCTAACAATATTATTAAGCTACTTCATGGTATCTCGATTATTTAAGGTTAAACAGGATCCACGACATGCTGTTCCTGCCATGTTAATTCCTGCTGTTGCCATTTTGAATGTACCAGTTACGGGGGTTGCAATGCCGTTTGCTTGGATTCAAGAATTGAACTTGTTTTGTATAGCGGTAGGGGGCGTTTCGTCGCTCATTTTCTTGACTATGATTTTTACTCGATTGATCCATCACGAACCTATGGCAGCAGGCATGAACCCCTCTTTGTTAATTTTGATTGCACCTTTTGAGGTTGGCTTTCTTGCATATGTATCTATGACAAAATCTATTGATATATTTGCATCAATTTTATTTTATTTTGGTCTTTTTTTATTCATGGTATTGTTTTTCAAGTCAGTTAATAAGTCCATTCCGTTTAGTACGGCTTGGTGGGCAGTAAGCTTTCCATTGGCTGTTCTTAGCAATGCAGCTTTGAAGTATGCCCTGTATGTAAACACATGGCCGACGAAGGTCATTGCAGCTTTTATCCTTATCTTGACTACATTTGTTATTGTTATTATTTTTATTCGGACTATTAAACACTTAATTAGTGGAAAGCTGCTGCAGGGATAATGGCATGTGATTATTATTTTGTACTTTCAATGGTTAACTGTGTTTGCTTTTAACTGTAAAGTCTTCCGTGCGACTTAGTATTACTTTTAAGTGAATCCTAAGTTGCCTTCAGTGTCTGGAAGCAAGCATTGTTCAATATGCTCAAAGAAGATTTACTTTGAGTCCTGTTATCAAAGCAGTAGCTGATACAGGATTGTTTTACGCGTTTCCGAAACCCGCTATGCTGATGCGTACCTTACCTTAGCCTAGTTCCAAGAGTGCAGTATACTGGACCTAGTACGCGAAGAGGAAGGAGGAAGTATTACTATTGTGGGAAATCGTGGAGTACATCGCATTATGGTTGAATCAAGTTGGTGATATTTTCATAAGCCGACGAAAACCACAGGAAGAAAATGGAAGAGTTGCGCGAGAAATAGTCGGATTCATATGAAAACTAAAAGCTTGTTTAGAACTGTGTGTGACAATGGGTTTCAGGTATGTAATCTTAACGAATGTCATCAACTGCAGTGACCAGCCCCAAATTATCAGGATGCTAGCGATTACTTGAGATTGATCAGAAGCCTAGATTTTTGCTTATAAAAACAAGTAACACTCTCTTACTAAAGGGGGCTTGCAGTTACTTAAGGAATCTATAATCGTTCAGCTTTTTGGTATAGATCAGCTTTCTGTTCTTTCGATGTCATGGCTTCTAGCAAGAATGCAGTCAGAATGATCCCTGGAACGTTGATTAGAAGCCGGGTTAAAGCAAAGGTTGATCCTAAAGATGACATTTCAAAGAGCAACATCGGTATTTTCGTTGAGGACCAAGCACCGATGAGAATCATAATATTCCTGAACTTGACACCCTTTTTCATGAAAGCCGCAGCCACCGGAAAAGATGCATAGAGCGGACCAGCAGCAACAGAACCAATAAGAAAAGCTAGAAAGATCCCCTTCCAGCCAGATGTTTCTCCCATGTACTTCACCATGATTTCCTTTGGTACCCAAGTATCCAAAAGTCCCATTAATATAAAGATGGGGGGAATGACAAGCATCATTGCTTTCAGACTTGATGTGGAAACCTTTATAGCATTCAATCCGACAGTCCCCTTATAGAAATACAAGAGAATTAAAACTATGATAGTCAATAACGGAAACCTGTATCGTTTAATTATTCTTCTCATGCGCCCACCACCCAGCCAATTATCATAGCCACAAAGAGAGAGAATAGAAATGCCACGATATTTCGAGAAAGTGTTAGCCTTTTTCCGAAATATTTCATCTCCAAAGGTGCAGTGACGATACCCACTGTCAAAAGGGTAGACACTAATGCCGCTGCTTGCATGACGCCAGCCCCTTTTTGTAATAACAGGGCAACCATAGGAAAAGCAACAAAACCAGGGATAATAACAATAGAACCTGCAATTGCGGATATCAGTACACCAATAAAACCGCTGGATGAGCCGATGAAATGACTGATTGTTTCTGGATGAAGGATTGATAGTAAAATGCCCATTATAAATATGATCCCAAGTAATTGAGGCAAAATATTTTCGAAAGACTTCCATGCTTTCATTAAAGATCGTTTGGTCTTTCCTTTGTCTTTCCAATAGGAGAGAACCAGCAAAAGTAATGTCAGTCCATATATGATCGTATTACTCATAATTTTACCTTCTTTACTATTAGTTTATAAGTGCTTATTTATTAATATTCACAACCTTTTCTGAATTCGATTATTATCACTAATAACATTCAAATGTATGCAATAGAACCAGCAGTTCAAATTAATTCTTGAACTGCTGGTTTTATGAGGTTTTCAATAAATAAGTAATACACTAATTATATCATTGGGAGAATTGGAATTATGGGAAATATAGATTCGTTCCAACTATTCCTTTTCCAAATGCCAGCAGTAGTAAGGCACTTCCAATAATAGTCTGTAGAATAGATTACAGAATAAATAAATGGTTAGCCTTAAAATAGGAGAGCAGATAAGGAGGAGCAATTGAGTTGAAAGACTCAATAAATCCGGTTCAACATATAGCGACTGTCGTTGTAAGAATATAAAAAATAGTTAGCTTAACCTCCAATTACTCTAGAAGTTAAATTGCTGCAAACATTGAAAACATTATAAATTAGGAGGCACAATATATTATGTCAAAAGTTTTAGATGTCATGGGACCACGTATTCAACTCGTAACGGATTTAATAGAAAATAAGGATTATTCCCTCATGAAGGCTGAAGTTCCAGCAGGAGTTATCGTTCCTGTTCACAGTCATGATGATCGTGAAACATTTGTTGTTCTTGCAGGGGAACTTGAAGCATTCACGGAAGACAGTTGGAAAACAGTAAAAGCTGGTGAGACCGTTGATATCCCTGGAGATGTAAAACATGCTTGGAGGAATTCCTCTAACGAGACAGTAACATTGTTAGTCGTATCGACAGTAAAAAATGGGGGGATTTTTCAATGAAATTGGGCGCCCTGTTGACACAGTGCCACCTGGACCTCCTTCGCTAGAGGTATTACAACACTTTGTTGAAGTTGCGATAACTTATGGGTATTGGCTCGGCACACCAGAAGATAATGCTTTGATCGGTATTAAGCTAGGTTAATATATTATCAGAAGAAATGCCCTATCTACGAGACTTAAAAAAGAGGAATCCGGACTAAATTGCGGTTTTTTTTTTATGGTGTTTAAATCATATCCGCATAATCGAATAGGATGGAAGGGGAATAACAAATAACATATTGCTAAACATTATTAGTTGTTCCAGCAATTAAGGAGGAAATCAAATGAATCAAGCGATCATTATCGGTACTGGGCCCGCTGGACTTACCGCTGCAATATATTTAGCTCGTGCAAATTTAGAACCAATTATTATTGAAGGTCCTGAACCAGGTGGACAATTAACTACCACTACTGAGGTTGAGAATTTTCCGGGTTTTCCAGAAGGAATGATGGGACCAGAGTTGATAGAAAATATGCGAAAGCAAGCAGAAAGATTCGGTGCAAAGTTTCGTTCAGGATGGGTTGATAAAGTGAATTTATCCGACCGACCTTTTGAATTAACTCTTGAAGGAGGTGAAGAACTCGTAGCAAACTCCATCATTATATCAACAGGTGCCTCCGCGAAATACCTTGGCATATCAGGTGAAAAAGAAAATGTAGGACGAGGTATTAGTACTTGTGCAACTTGTGATGGGTTCTTTTTCCGTAACAAAAAGATTATTGTTGTTGGTGGTGGAGACTCCGCTATGGAAGAAGCACACTTCTTAACGAAATTTGCATCAGAGGTACGAATAGTTCATCGACGTGAGGAATTACGCGCATCAAAAATTATGCAGGACCGTGCTCGTCAAAACCCAAAAATCACATGGAGCTTGAATAATACCCCCTTAGAGGTGCTATCAGGGGAACGAGGGGTAACTGGGTTAAAAGTTCTCAATAATATCACATCTGAAGAAGAGATTATCGAAACAGAAGGCATTTTTGTTACGATAGGACATACACCTAACACAAAATTCCTTGACGGCCAGTTAGATACGGATGACATTGGTTATTTGATCGTAAAACCAGGGTCTTCTGAAACTAACATTCCGGGAGTGTTTGCCTGCGGCGATGTGCAAGATAAGAAGTATAGACAAGCCATTACTGCAGCTGGAAGTGGTTGTATGGCAGCTTTAGATTGCGAGAAGTTCCTTGAAGGTTCTATGTTTCATGATTGGAGTAAAACGCTTGTGTAAAAAGGGATTAGAGAAATATTTGTATGAATTATGATGAATTTATCAAACACCAGGAGGTTATAATAATGGATGTTATTTCGTTAACTAAGAATAGCTTTCATAAGCAAATTGAACATGGAGTTACACTTGTAGATTTTTATGCAACTTGGTGTGGTCCTTGTAAGATACAGTTGCCTATTGTAGAAGAAATAGCTAAAGAACTGAAGAGTGAGGCTACAATTGCTAAAGTGGATATAGATGCGGAATCTGACATTGCATCAGAGTATGATGTGAAAAGTATTCCTACTTTAATGATTTTTAAAGATGGTTACAAATTAGAAACATTTGTTGGCGTTCAGAGCAAAGCGTTTTTAAAACAAAAAATTAATGAGTATACAGCAATAGGTGATACTTGTTAAATCTATTTGAAGGAGTAAAACATGGAAATTAACCAACAAACAACTGCGATTGTTGTGACTGACCCTCAAAATGCATTCTTAAGTCCATCTGGTTCTGGCTATGAATTAACGAAAGATGTTATTAAAGAAGTCAATATGATCGAGAATCTGGAACTAGTATTTAAGACAGCAAAGCAACACAATTATCAAGTTTTTGTTTCACCACATTATTATTATCCTCATGACCATAAGTGGGAGATATTGAGTGTCGGTGAAAAAATGATGCACGATCTAAAATTGTTTGACGTAACTAGCCCACAAACTGAAGTGCCCCAATCATCTCAAGCAGATTTTTATGAACTGTATAAACCCTATATTGAAGATGGGAAGACAATTATTACAAGTCCACATAAAATCTTTGGACCAGAATCAACGGATCTCGTTTTGCAATTACGTAAAAGAGGGTTTAGTAAAGTCCTACTCGCAGGAATGAACTCTAATATTTGTGTTGATTCTCATATGCGAGAGCTTGTTGAACAAGGGTTTGAAGTTGCTGTCATTCATGATGCAACCGCTGCTCCAGGCATGGATGCCTATAATGCTGGAAAGCTTAATTTCGGATTGCTATGTAGTGGCTCATGGACGGCAAAAGAAGCTGCCGAAAAAATGAGTTCAAAGTAGAGGATAACGACGATAATTTTTTTATTAATGAAATATCCTAAGAGGCCGTTGGTAATCCAACAGCCTTTTTCTTATAAATGGTTATAGATTAGGCTTGTTTCAATGATATGACTGAATCCATAAGTATGTGGGTACTGTCTGTACAATAGACTCCAAAGACGTTTATTTAAATCGAAAATGTGAAAATAATAAATCAGACTGTTTTTGGGATAATATAGAATGGTAAAGCTTAGTTGTATAAAAAGATGTGTGAATTAGATTACAGAAGAATCTTTCATTTAGAAGTATGCTGATAAAGTAATAAAACAATAACAATTATAACGAGAAATCATTATTATTAGCGATATATTATCTGATGATATGGATCAACCTAATGATTTAGTCATCTATGAGATATGGCAGAGAACAAGGAATAGTTGGTTGCAGGAAGAATTTACGAAACCTTATCGGAAGAATTATAAAGGTACTCTTGGTGAGCTGATCGAGGACAGAGTGGTTAGTTGGTTAGAGCCAAAAGGAGAATAAGGAAGTACGTTAACAGCAAAAAAGGACTAGATCCCATGTCTAGCTTTACTTACATTAGCATGAGAATGTGACAAGACAAGGATGTGTGAAATGATACAATATGATGCCATTATTATCGGGTTCGGAAAAGGTGGTAAAACACTGGCTGCAGCATTAGCTAAGAAAGGTCAGAAAGTAGCCATCATTGAACAATCAGAACTAATGTATGGAGGTACATGCATTAATATCGGTTGTATTCCAACAAAAGCATTAGTTCATTATTCTAAGCAGTCACAACTCATGAATTTAAAAGATTTTGATCAAAAATCCGCAGCCTATCGACTAGCTATAGATAAAAAAACTACCTTGGTATCTGGCCTTCGTCAAAAGAATTTTGATAACCTTGACAATCTTGATATGGTAACGATTTATACGGGTAAGGCAAAATTTGAATCATCACATGAAATTGTAATTCAAGGCGGCGAAGAGCTTACATCGATTTACGGTGAGAAGATTTATATAAATACTGGAGCTTCAACCATTATCCCTGCTATTGAAGGGATTTCTAGTAGTCAACATGTGTACACAAGTACATCCCTACTGGAATTAACTAATCTGCCTAAAAAGATGGTTGTTCTTGGAGCTGGTTACATCGGATTGGAATTTTCATCGATCTACGCGAATTTTGGTTCAGAAATTGTTGTTTTGGATAAACACAGTGAATTTCTCTCAAGGGAAGATCGAGACATTGCGGGTATGGTTCAATCAACTCTTGAGAAAAGAGGAGTCCAATTTAAGTTTGGTACTGAAATACAATCTGTTCGTGATGTAGAGCATGGAGTGGTTGTAACTTACCGAGATCAGGACAATACCATTCATGAACTTTACGCAGATGCTGTTTTAATCGCCGCTGGAAGAAAGCCAAACACGGAAGGCTTGCAGCTTCAAGAGGCAGGCATAGCTGTTTCTGATCGAGGAGCTATCAAGGTTGACGAGCGATTACAAACGACAATACCTCACATTTATGCCATGGGGGATGTTGTTGGCGGATTACAATTCACCTACATTTCGTTGGACGATCAACGTATTATATTAGATAACTTGTATGGCTCAAAGCAAAGAACAACGGAAGACCGGCTTTATGTGCCATATTCCGTATTTATTGACCCTCCTTTATCCCGTGTGGGGTTAAGCGAAGATGAGGCACTTGCTAAGGGTTATGAAATAAAAGTGGCCACAATGCCTGCCGCAGCAATACCACGTGCAAAGTTGACGGAAGAAACGGACGGGCTGTTAAAAGCAATCGTTGATGCGAAAACAGACAAGATACTCGGCTGTTCATTGTTTTGTTCAGAATCACATGAAATGATTAATATTGTTCAGATAGCCATGGAAACAGGTCAACCCTACACTTATTTAAGAGATCACATCTTCACACATCCCACGATGAGCGAATCTCTAAATGATTTATTTCAATTAATTAAATAATATACATGAGGAGAATATAGACATGGATAGAATACAATCAAAAGATCAGTATCAAGAACTTATTGCAAGAGATGCTTTTACAGTTATGAAATTTGATACAACCTGGTGCCCTGACTGTAAAAACATGGATCGTTTTATTGGGGATATTATTGAAGGGCAAACGGATAAGGATTTCTTTGCAATTGATGCTGAAGAGTTTCAACAAATAGCCGAAGAAAATGATGTACGCGGGATTCCTAGTTTATTAGTATTTAAAAATGGAGAGAAAATTGGACATTTACACAGTAAATTTGCAAAGACTCCTACGCAAGTGCGCGAATATCTCGATACATTATAATTGAGAACGTCGAATGAAAATGAGGAGTATTCCTAAGCGAATTGCTCCTCATTCATTTTACTAGTTGTCTAGTTCCAAACTTTCTTTAGCTTTCTTTATATCTACTAGGATTTTTTTCACGGATTCTCTTGTAGCTCCAATCATATGAGCTAATTCCATGCGGGTTAGAGGGAGATCGATTTTAACAAATTGCTCCTCAGGGATGCCGAATTGACTAGAAAGCCGTAGTAGCAAATATAGTACACGTTCATGTACAGATCCTAATGCTAATCTTTCCAGTAATTCAGAGGCAGGGTTGGAACACCGGAAGATATTGCTAAGGTAGTGAAATTTCTTCCTTCGGACGACAGTGCATACGTTAACGGGATCGATTTGTTTGTAGACGGAGGAGCAGGTCAGTATTAAGAAAAGAATATAAATCAATAAAAAATTCAGATAGTTATTCAAGAAGGTGCTGTCACTCAAAATCCTTGAGGAGGCAGCACTTTTTTTTGCAGAATACTGTCAAGGGAATGTAAGTCAAACATGCAGGTTTATCTATCTGCACGATAAGTACAAACTTTTGATTTTTTTGATCTTAATAAAATCAAGGAAGCATTAGCCCGTTAAAATGAGGTTTAGCAGTTTTTTATGTTTCCTCTGTCAATGGAACTTTTCAATATTTAACCTGAAAATGTGAAAACCGCGATATACAAGGATTTAGCTTACTCATTAATACAATAATTACTTATAAGTTACTATATAACAAATAAGTGGGTACTTTTACTATTGTTACTTTTAATTCATAATGTCGTTTGTAAGATGTTCTTAACAGATTATAGGGGGCGCAAAAACACCGGGGTACGAAGAATATTCAATAATATGATTGGGGGAGTAAATAATGAATAAAAGTGAATTATCTAAACAACAGAAAATTTTGATATTTAGTTTGTTTTTATTAACCTTTGTATTGGGGACCAGTGAATTTGCCATTTTGTCCAAGGATCTACAAGTCAAATTTATTTTGTTGAGTTAGCAGAGAAGCATTTTCCAGCAGCAAGGGATTTAGCAGCATCATTAAACCCTGTATCCATAAATTTTGGTATTGCTATCGGATCTGCTATTGGTGGTTTGATTGTTACTAACGTGGGACTAATTCATGTCTCATGGGTGGGAGGAATCTTTGCATTAGCTGCTTCAATTGTAACCTTCTTGAGCCTTCGTTTGAATCAGAAAGTGAAGGCAAAAAAATCATGATATTATTGTGACATTGAAGTGGCAATGCAAATACTCAGGGGAAAATGGAAAATGCAAATTTTGTATCATTTTACGAAAGTTCCCAAACGAACGAGTGAATTAAGCGACGAGTTCAAGGTATTACTCAAAAAATGCTCATCCAAACACTTCGAGAATTAGAAACAGATAGAATGATTACTCGGACGATTTACCAACAAGTCCCTCCTAGAGTCGAATATTCTGTAACAGAACTCGGACAATCACTTGAGCCTGCATTGAGATTGCTTTGCCAATGGGGGCAGAATTATGTTGAAGAAACCTTTGCTAAGGGTGAGGTTCAAATTTTGAATTTAAATAAGAATTAAGATGGTAGTTCAACTTATAATATTTTATTTGATTACTTTCTTAAAATTGCTGTGACAGCATGAATTTAAACAGTCCTGTAAACACCAAAAATAGTGTTCACAGGACTGCATTTTAAGTTATAAAAAGTTCAACTATTATGAATACCCATTAAAATGAATTGAATCTATATTCCAATAGAGATATTTGAAACTGAATTAACATTATTCTACGGATAAAATTTGATACTCACCCTCAGAGAATGTTTTTTCTGCATAATCGCCACCCCAGGAGCAAAGTGCTCTCAGCATAGGTTCGAGCGACTGACCAAGTTCAGTAGTTGAATATTCAACTTTAGGAGGTACTTGTTTATACGTCTCCCTGTGAATGAGTCCGTCAGTCTCTAATTCGCGAAGTGTTTGAATTAGCATTTTTTGAGAAATGCTTTGAACAAGTTTTTTTAACTCGCTTGTTCGTTTTGGCCCCTTTATTAAATGGTACAAAATAAGTCCCTTCCACTTACCTCCAATAACCTCCAATGAAATCTCTAAGTCGCAATAATATGTTTTCATATTTGATATAACACCTACCCATTTTAATTGTAACTATTTGGTTACTATATAACAAAAAAGTGTGTACTTTTCACATTACTTCATATGATTCATAATATCATTAGTGCCTAGAGAAGAGTAGTACAAGCTCGATCATTCAAACTATCAATATGTTAACCAAGTGAGAAGAAAATAACCATGACAAAGTCAATATTAGTGCTTATTCTTATGTACATTTGTTAAGAGATCGCAAAGATTACTGAATCTGACTGACGTTAATAGAGGCAAATAAGTGGTCAGAGGTTTTTCTACAAAATTTAGATTAAGAATTTATTCATTTATTGAAAACGCTACCAGAATAACTCTATGAAAATACTTATATTACTTACACCAAAGATGATATCCATGAGATATTAGATATTAAAATGGAAAAGAGAACTCCAACTAATTTTGTTTCAAGGTTATGATCAGCCTACGAATAAAATTTGGTTTTATTTTAAGAACAGCCTACTATCTAGACTAATGGAGGAGGTCGAAGGCAAAAATGATTAGTTATTATTGTGCCCATTGCAATATGTTGCATTCCGGACCTCTTATTCAAAATGAGATAATTTTTACAACTGCTTTTCATTGGAAAGAAGGAATTATCTATCAAGTCGGTGTATGTAATAAGCTATTGAAAATATCCCTAGGTAGTACTAAAATAAGCATTTCATCTCTGGAAATCTAAAGGTAAATCTTTTTGTTTTATGTTAGTTAATGTGCATGCATGCTAAATGGCGATCTTTTCTCGAATATCAGTCGAGGGGAGGTCGCTTATTTGATTGATATTCGTATAAACATGGCATAATTTTTGTTATTAAAACAAATAATACATGACGATTCCCTTTTGATATGCAATGTATAGTACTTAAATTTAACAAATAGAAAGCATACTGTGTAATTGGATTAGTCAAATAGGAGGAAGTACATGATTCGCTTCGAGCAAGTATCTAAGCAATATTCCGAACGGACTTCTGCTTTGCAAGGAGTTGATCTGCATATAGAAAAAGGAGAGTTTTTTGTTCTTATTGGGCCTAGCGGTTCTGGGAAAACAACAATGCTGAAAATGGTGAATCGACTGATTGAACCGACATCAGGTGAAATATTCCTTAATAATAAATCTATCAGAGATTACAACATCCATGAACTACGCTGTAATATCGGATATGTGCTGCAGTCTATAGCCCTTTTTCCTCATATGACAATAGAGAAAAATATTTCGATCGTTCCTGAACTGCGTGGATGGAGTACAAAAGCCATTCATATACGAGTAAATGAACTGCTTGAAATGGTTGGATTAGACCCATTTACCTATAGAAATAGACGACCTGCTGAACTTTCTGGCGGACAACAACAGAGAGTAGGCGTGGTTCGAGCACTCGCTGCTAATCCAGATATTGTCCTGATGGATGAGCCGTTCAGCGCGCTGGACCCAATTAGCCGCGACCAATTGCAGCAGGATTTGGTTGTATTAAAAAAAACAATTTCTAAAACAATTTTGTTTGTCACCCATGATATACAAGAAGCTGTTCTACTTGGAGACCGTATCTGTTTAATGCAAGCTGGTAATGTCGTTCAAGTAGGCTCTGCTAAGGAACTTATAGAGAATCCATCTACTAATTTTGTGAAGGAATTTGTTGGTTCGACTTTTGATAATGGCTGCAGGGAAGAAGGGTTGAATAAATGAATGCGTTGTATCAAGCTTTTATGGAACACAAATCTGAGCTATTTGTAGCCATAGGTGAACATATCCAAATCTCGTTTATTGCTCTGATTACTGCAGTTGTTATAGCTATTCCCATTGCCATTTACGGCACAAGACATCCACGCTGGGCTGAAGGAATAATTGGAGTATCGGCAGTGCTGCAAACAATCCCTTCCTTAGCTTTGTTAGGATTACTTATTCCTTTCGTTGGGATTGGTAAAAAACCAGCTATTATTGCAATCGTTATTTATTCTTTATTGCCGATTTTGCGCAATACGTACACAGGTATTCAACAAATTGATCGAAATTTAATTGAGGCAGCCGATGCCATGGGAATGAATGGTTGGCAACGACTTTGGCGAGTTGAACTCCCGCTTGCGCTTCCGTTTATTATGTCCGGCATTCGCACGGCAACGGTACTTGTTATAGGTACAACAACACTTGCAGCGCTTGTTGGAGCAGGAGGATTAGGCAATTTAATCTTACTAGGAATCGATAGGAACAACCATGATCTGATAATCCTTGGTGCTGTACCTGTTGCTTTGCTGGCTATTTCGTCTGATTCCCTGTTGCGTTTCGCCGGGCGTACCTCGCTAATTCAATTACGTTTTTATGTTGGTGTTGGCCTTATATGCACAATTCTTATACTAGTTCAACTGCTACGGGGGACTACCGGAGGAGTGATTGTGATTGGTGCTAAGATAGGTGCTGAGCCAGAAATACTAATCAACATGTACAAACTACTTATAGAACAAGAGTCAAACCTAAAAGTTCAATTGAAACCTGGTTTAGGGAAAACAACGTTTGTTTTCGAAGCACTTAATTCCGGGGCGATTGATATCTACCCGGAGTTTACGGGGACAATCGTTTCAACTTTTCTTAAAGAGAATGCCGTTAGTACGGAGAGTTCAAAAGTATATGAGCAGGCCCGAGCAGGTATTTATCATAAGAGCAATATGATCCTTCTGCATCCAATGAAGTATAATAATACATATGCTTTGGCCGTTCCAAAGCAAATGGCTGAAGAAAAGCAACTCAAGTCCATATCCGATTTAAATCGAGTTTCTGGGGAAATACGCGCAGGCATGACGTTGGAGTTTTCCGATCGAGAAGATGGGTATCGTGGCATTGAGAAATTGTACGGGCTTCATTTTGCTAATATTAAAACGATGGAACCGAAGTTGCGTTACACGGCAATCCAAACTGGAGACATTAATCTCGTTGATGCGTATTCAACTGATAGCGAGATCCAGCAGTATCAATTGACTGTTCTTGATGATGATAAAAAACTTTTCCCGCCTTACCAGGGTGCATCGCTCATGAAGTACGAAACGTTGAAAAAACATCCGGAGCTTGAACGAATTCTCAATAAGCTAGGCGATAAAATTACCGACGATGAAATGCGCAAAATGAATTATCAAGTTAACGTTCAACAAATGTCCGCAGGCCGAGTAGCTGAAGAGTACCTGAAACAAGCAGGTTTACTTCAATGAAATGGTGCACAGGAACTATAACGGGACACTATTCTTTGTGTTTTCCGGACGGAAGAAAAACAGCATTAATTAAGAAGCAATCGTTACAAGTGAGGTAATTTTTTGAGGAGCTTAAATTATCCATTATTTATAGTAAATATTTACTTCGGGTTTTGGTTTAGCCTGTTAGCTGAAGGAGGCGCAATATTATGGTTAATGATCCCGACATTAATTTTCTTAATAATCGCGCTGCCGATAAGCCTCTATAAAGGCATGAAGAAGGATAGTGAATATAAAGGTTAATACATTAACTGTTGGTTCAAATATGGAGCAGATTGCCTCGTGCTGGTAACTGTTCCTTTTTTGTTGAAGTACGAGCAGTTTAGTTGAAAAGTTCCGATTCGGATATGCTGGGTCGGAGTTCCTGAAGGGGCGAACATACATATACAATGTAATATTAATTTACATGTTTCGTTGACGAGCCTATGATTCTACTATATTTTCATATTTTGTTACAAATCATATGTGGACATCCGCTTCTGATGAACGGAAATATCCACTTTTTTTTGATGAGATTTAGGGGGACTCTAAGGTTAGATTCAAGTCTCAGATATTGGGTTTCAACAGGCTTTTCCACGTCAAAGTGTTTTAAAGCTGTTAACCATTTCAGATTTATTGTATAGCAAATATACGAGTGCATTATGAAAACATTAACAAATTTTTAAAATAGCATAAAAACGTATTTTACATAACTCATATATAGTAGAAACTATGCATTTAAATATTTTAAGGAGAGATTCGATGAAGAAGATGTTGAAGCGGATTGGAGCGGCTTCAGTCATGACCGCTATGCTGGCCGGAGGAGCTTCCGCCATAAGTGCCGCAGACACTGATATTGCACTCCGTTCGGCAATGGAAAGTATGAACGGCACGTTAGGCTGGGCATATGATACCCAGATGATTATCGTTGACGTGGCCGGCAGCAAAGCCAGCCTCAAGGTGGGTTCGACTGATGCGACGATCAAAGGTCAAGCGGTTAAGCTGGATAAAGCACCCTACGTTATGAACGGAGCGACGCAAATTTCTCCTGCGACTCTGAAGCAGATTCAGGATGCTCTCAAGGGTAGCGACAAGCTGTTGTTCACGTTCTCCTCTGTGGGTGACTGCCGCATCGAAGACGGCTATCCTGGAGCTTCCGCACAGGATCTGAAGTGGATGGTCAATACAAAAGTACTGACCCGCATGACTGATGAGATGGAGGCCAAGAAATCGAACATGCTGCTCTTTAACGGCGATATGATTTTGGGATACTCGAAAAACTCCGACGTCAATTACTTGAACCGTCAGTACGCCTACTGGCGCGGTGTGGTTGGAACGGCCTTCGAGCACGGCATGTACGTATTCCCTGTGCCTGGCAATCATGAGATGCAGGACAAGTACAAGGATGATAATGGAAAAACGGTGAAAAAAGCTACAGAGTCAAACGAGAACACCTGGCGTGATAACATGGGCGACATTATCGTTGATTCGCAGCGGTTTTCGCAAATCCTCGGTGACAACATCGCTGGCTTCGATCCGAACAATTTTCCGCAAATCGGGGATGTAGACAAAATTTCCACAAACCAAAAGCAGCTCGATTATTCGTTCGACTACCGAGGATCGCACTTCGCCATCATCAATACAGATCCGACAGGAAACGATTCGCATGCTCCAACTGAGTGGTTGGCTAAAGACCTGGCAGCTGCCAAAGCTCGTGGTATGAAGCACAACTTTGTATTTGGCCATAAAATGGCTTACACGTATATCTATGATCCTTCAATTACAGAACCGGGGGGCCTTGACGCAGATAAATCTGCTGCGGATGCGTTCTGGAAGGTGATTGAAGATAATAAAGCGACGTACCTGAGCGGTCATGAACATATAACGGATATCAGCCGTCCGAATAACGGCTCCGCGTACCAAATCATTGTAGGCTCCGGTGGTTCGCCATTTGAAGCCGTGAAGCCGACCGGTAAGGATACGGATCGTTACTATTCCTATGTAACAGCAAAGGTATACGAGAGCGGCAAGGTGCATTTCGATGCGTACGGTTTCGATGCGAACTTTGGTCCTACGCAGAACTACATGAGCTGGGATCTGGAGCAGGGCTTCTAATCGGTCAATGTATAGTGAAGAGGGTTGGCGACTGCGCCAAGCCTTTTTTTGTTTTTTGCGCCTTGCCAACCCGTCTAGGTGTCCGACGACACAAACATAGGTGCATAATCGCGGTGGAGTTATAGGTTGGATTAGTAAATGTTTTTCACGTGGTCGTTAAACGAACGGGCAGGATAACGCAGTGCGATTCAGGTGCTAGTTTATGTTACAATATAAGGAAAATATTAGGAGATTCAGCGTCTGAATAATATGAAGATCGTACTCACTCTCCAGGCAAATGTGATAAAAAATGAGATCGGCTTCGTGAATCATCTGCATCATTTCCCCCATGCTTCGGGTGGTGAGCTCGATGCGAATTCCGGCTTTGGCGCACTGCGCACCAATCCGCTGGGCATCTTCACTGTTTTTGCTGTAGATGTACATTTGAATCGGCTCGCCGTTGTACCCCATCTCCTCAAGAGCTTGCGATGGAATCAGCATACTTGAGATGCTTAAAACCTTGGAATGCAACCCGATTTTTTAATATGACAAAATCCTTATTTATTGAAAACGCTACCAGATGTAACTTTATGAAAAAAATTTATTATATACACCAAAGATGATGGAGGAGGTCGAAGGCAAAAATGATTATTTATTATTGTGCCCATTGCAATATGTTGCATTCCGGACCTCTCTATGAGGCCTTTCCAGTTGCTGCAACTTTCATGAAAAAAGGCGTCAATGTCATCGAAAGAACAAAAGGCTGAACTATATCAGAAAGCTGAATTACTTTAAATTCTCATAAAGAAGCAGCAATCATTTATTAGGTAAAGGATTTGTAGGGGCATTCCTTTTATTTAATAATGAGCGAAGCAGATCAACCATCAAATAGAGAGAAGGAATAGTATCCAAGAACAAGAGTAGAGCGGCAGCACCATAATTCATTACATCCACAAGAACGGTTGTAGATTGGAAAGCAAATAACGCAATACCAGCCATGAAAGTGGCTGTGGCATAAGTAAATGGTTTGTGATCTTTCAGACCGAATGTATGCGTTAGACTGCTAACGGCTACGTACAAAAAGAGACTTACTTTTAGAAACATACTGTATATCCAAAATATGAGTAACAGAGGATCGAGATTCTCCAAAAAAGATCCTGATCGTGTATAGCGAATGACTTCAAGGGTAGGCGAACTCAGGTTTTCAGTTAACTCTGGACCGAAAAGTAAGATGGTCGAAATCACATCGCTGAGCGTAATGAAAACAACTGTGATGGTCGCCCAACTGAATGATTTCATTAACTTACCTGGTTGTATCATATATGGAAAGAAATAAACAATGTTACTCATCTCCCCGATTAATCCTCCCATGATCAAACCTCCATTCCATGAACCTGGCATATTAATATTGTGTATAAATGCAACAGCCATATCGAAGTTCAAATCCTTTATAGGGATAAATGGTAAAATCAAAATGGCAATTATACTGAAAAAAAACAACCCCTGTGCACTCCGAAATAAAGTGATGGCTCCGGAGCGTACGGCTCGAGCTAAGCAGAAAGTGAATACACTGCCAATGACCCAATTCGGTGTGCCCGGCAAATAAATTTCGCCAATAAAATCTAATAAATACCTTAAGACCATGGCTCCGCAAATTAAATTGGCGAGGATGACAGTCGCAAATAATGGATAATGAATCCACTTACCCATAATATCTTTACCATACTGACCGAAAAAAAGTGTAGGCCTTCTTATGCAAAGGAAGTAAGCGCAGTAAGAGATAACTAGACCGACAAGCCCTCCTAAGATGATGGAAATCCAGGCTGAGAATTGGGCTTGTTTAATGATCTGTCTTACAAAGATGCCGATCGCTGTCGCATACGAAACCTGCGAAAAGAACATATAAACTTGCGAGGGTGTAATTTTATTATTCAATGCTTTACTCCTTTAATCTTCCAAGAAAATGATTTTTTGTAACGGGTAGAAAACGGCTTTCATCAAATTGAAAACCGTCCAGCTATTCCTGAATAGATATAGGACTAATAGAAATAGCATAATGAAGAAAACGTAAGCCAGCACTATACCGAAGGTTTTTGTGCTTCGGTTATTGCGCTTTAGATACCTCCATTCCAAGTAACCTATTGCACAAAAAATGAGTACGATTATCATCATTGGTGTTCCTCATCTTGATGAAGAAATCGATTCCATTCAGGTTTCTGCACGGCCCCTATCCGTTTAATGGATATGTCTACTTGTGGATCGATGACTATTTTTGATTCATACGTGTTTCGCCAGTTGTCCTCTACAGAGTTCCATTCGTTAGGATATCGCCACTTTATTAATTGACCAAGTTGAAACACGTCAGTTTTCATCGCTTTTGACTTTATAATGGTTTTGGTTATAATTCCTTCAAGCAATGATTCAAAGCTTTGTTCAAGCGATTTAAGCTCCCGAGGATTCGTTAAATCGATATTAGACTCCGATGACATCACAGTAGCGTCGCCGCGGCATAGGATGTTCATTTGAATATGATCGCTATTAATACTTGGTACTATCTTCGTATTAGAGCTTCGCACCATCAAGGTAACTAACTTTCCGTCAGTTGGAGAAATGACCCTATATTGAGCGTGATAGACGTCATCAAAAAGCCATCGGGCACCTTTGGTTTCCTTCATATCAAAGGTGCCCACCATTTTGGCATTTCTGAAAATAGCCATCCCGCTAGTCCCCATCCATTGTGCCCCCTCCTTCTCAAATTCCACGCCTGCTTTGCCAATGAACAGTATCGGTAAGGCAAAGTCACCTTTGCGATAAATGGATGTCAACATATTCTTAATTGTAACTGCATGTACGATCTTTTCTTTGGTGTACGATAACAGGATATCTGTCAGGAATCGTTCGAAGACCATGGGAATGGAACCAACCTCTTTACTATTACCATCAACTACAAATAAATTAACATTCAGATGGAGGGCTGGTTGCCGGGACAAAAAATCGATAAACGGTTCCAATCCTACCTCAGTAGCTAATTGTTTGCTGATAAAGATATTACGCATTTGCCCGAAGGTAACCCGACGGGGTAAGTCGGACAGAATTTTACTGTAAGCTCTACTAATATCTTCACTTGACTTTGTGACATATGTAAATGGAGGGGAACTATTTTCTCCTCCAGCTTTACTAGTAACCATACGATTGGGGAGCGGAAATCCCAGGGTTAATTCCACTCCTATATCTGATTTATCGATGAACATAAATCTTGCAAAAGACCGTTGATTAATCTCGATAGAGGACCAACAACCGCTTAGACTAAATGAAAGGCTAATAACAAGAAGTTTAATAAGTCTTCGTATCATGGGAAGTTTGTTATTCCTCCTCGAGGTGATTATCTTCTAAGGATTGAGCCCATTTTCGGGAGTTGGTCGGCTGTCGTATACCACCTTGGCTCAAGCCAAATAAACTCGTTCGGGTGGTTAACTTCCACCAAGGTGCTCTTCCTAACGTATCCTTAAGGTCATTTGGGACAAGCGGAGCAACCGGAGCCAGATAGGGAACACCGAAAGAACGCAATTCCAACAAATGCAGATAAATCAAAATCATAGCACAGGCGATACCGTATAAGCCTAGAATGCCAGCGAGAATCATTATTGGAAATCTTAACATTCGAAATGAAAATCCAAGTTCAAAATGTGGGATGATAAATGATGAGATTCCGGTTAGCGAAACGATGATGACCATTGCTGCGGATGCAATACCGGCTTCAACTGCTGCTGTACCAATAATTAAGGCTCCAATGATCGAAACAGATTGCCCGATCGTTTTCGGAATTCGGACAGATGCCTCCCGTAGTGCTTCAAATGAAAGTTCCATCATAAACGCTTCGAAAAATGAGTTGAACGGCACTACCTCTCTTGAAGATGCCAAAGTTATTAGCAGTCTCTCGGGAAGGATTTCGGGATGAAATGTTGTGATAGCTATGTATGCGGATGGTAGTAACAAAGAGACGAATAGAAAGAAATATCGAATATAACGAATCCAACTTGCGGCTATATATCGATGGTAATAATCTTCTGCTGCCTGCATGAGCATAAAAATCGTTGTAGGTGCAATAAGCGCAATTGGAGTTCCATCTACCAAGACACCAATACGTCCTTCCAACAATGCAGCGTTAACGACATCGGGCCGTTCTGTTAATTGCAATTGAGGGAAGGGAGAATAGGGATTATCTTCGATACATTCTTCAATGTAGCTTGTCGCTAGTATGCCGTCGATATCTATAGAGGACAAACGCCTCTTCATTTCTTCGACCAACTGTTGACTGCATTTTCCATGCAAATATGTTATCGCAACGGAAGTACTCGTTTCTGTACCTATATGCATCATTTCCACTTTAAAAGAGGGAGATTTCATTCGTCGGCGCAGCAAGGTTAGGTTCGTCTCTAGATCCTCCAGAAATGCTTCTCGTGGTCCACGAATAACGGTTTCATTTTTTGGTTCTTCAATAGCTCTTTTTGTAAAGGAAACCACTGAAATAGCAAGTATTCTCGGATCGCCGTCGATCAGGAGTAAGGCATCCCGGTTTAAAAGCTTTCGAAGAGCTTCTTTCAAAGTATATTGAATACTTTGCTCGGATATAGGCAAATGCTTTTTGTCCATAATTAGGCTAATAAATTGTTCAATAGACATGCTGGCGTCTAGTGTTGTTATGACTCCGAGAACGCTTTTTTCAACAGTTTTATGATCAATCATGCCTTTTAGATAAATCAGAGAACATCTTACTTCTGGTCCTGCTACAAACTTGTGGTACTGGACATCGGACGAGTTGGAAAGGTTTTGCTGAAACCACTCCAACCGCTTGCTAATATCAATACACTCCGCAACCTCAAGTGGTTCATTGTTAGGGTTACTGCTCTGTTCCCTAGGTAGATGAGCAGTAGATTTGGCTTGTGTCTTACCAAACATCTTCTTCAACCAAAATTTTTTTGACATAGGATGCCCCCTATAACTAATTATCCTATTCTTTCACATTCATCCTTTTTTATGCATTTTTTGGTTCTGAGTATGTTGATATTATTGTTGTGTACACGATAATGGGATAGGCAAGTTATTTGGAGAATAGAACTACATCGTTATGCAGGTATTAAGTATCGTTTCCTATTCGATCTTATCGTTTATTTTTGATGCTCAATTTTGGATAAGGAGTTGGGGAACTGTTTCAAAATTGCGATTTAACGAATGGTGTTCTATTTGGAGGTTGCAATGGGGGAAGTTTAGGTATTCTATTTAAAGAAGAAATTGAGGAAAAGAAATAACTACAATGGATCATATGGTTCAGTATGAACACCGAATATAGTGATTGTAACTCTAAAGCTGCCAATGACAAGAGGACAGGAGGAACCGATGTGAATATCATTATTGTTGATGATGAAAAGTTGATTCGACAGGGTCTGTCTTTTTTAATTGCGCAGATGGGTACAAGTGACAACGTGATTGGCCGATGTAAAAATGGCCGAGAAGCACTATATGATTCAGCAACATGTACGCTATCCAATTACGATTGGCGTGTCTACGGTCCATGAGCATATTCGTGAGTTATCTGGCATGTCATCACAGCTTGATGAGGTATTTAGGGCTCGTCTTACAAGAAATGGGTTGGCTGTACACCAACAGAATATCGAGAACGTTATCAGCACCAACTGATGTTGTGATGAATTGGAATCGGTTCAAAAGGTTGAACGAGAAGGGGGAATACTGTGATGCGAGAGGATGAAGCGATGTTTCAAAACCCGCCCGCGATGTACAGACCTGCTCCACTTTGGGTTTGGAACGATGACATTAGCGAGGCCAAGTTGTTGGAAGCAAGCGCCTAAAGTGGGGCAGCCGAGCGCAGAGCAATATGATTTTATTCCTTATGGTTTATTTGGACCTATCCGGTTAAGATGCTGTTAATTACAGTCTAATAATATCCCTAATCGAGCGATTGATTTGCATCGTTATTAGGGATATTTCCACTTGTTTTCGATAGATACATAGTGAATCAATAGATAAAGAATAGACACCTATTCCAAAGATTGTATCCCTATTCAGTGATAAAACCATTCATTTATAATTTAATTACTTGGAAGAAAGTTATTCGAGAGAGGAGGAATTGCAAAAAGAATCATAGTTTAAAAAGAGAACGCTATCATTAAAATTCCAAAAATCGAGGGTGGCGATATTACTGTTAACTCCGGTTTATTCCGCCAATCAATCTAATATTTATTATAGGAGGAAAACAAACTTGAAGATCTCAAAAAAGCTTAACTTGCTTACTTCAGTGTTAGTGTTTTTATCCATACTAGGACTGAGCGGGCATACGGCTTCTGCACAAACTACACAAACCATGCAAACGAATCTATGGCCCTCGAATCCAAACTGGCAAAAATATGTGCAGGCTCCTACGTCAAGGGATGTTCATCCTGTGAAAGTTGTAAGCATTTCCGGTGATGTAACCAATCCCCAAGCTCTAGTAAACTCCGGAACAGGTGTGACGACGTTAACAATGTTACCGGGTGGTCCAAATCCCACAATTATTATGGATTACGGTAAAGATGTAGGTGGGGTGCCAAAGTTCCAAGTAACCGCAGCTACGGGTTCACCGACCTTGCAAGCTGGATATAGTGAGTCTGAAAAGTTTATAAGCCCCACTGGAGATGGCGGTTCTCCATGGGCAAGCGGTGATCCTAAACGGTATGATACTTATACGATTACTGGCCCAGGCACGGTCACTAACCAGTACATTCAGGGTGGGCAACGCTATGAAGAAATTACATTAACTTCTCCTGGAAGCGTTTCACTCAGTTCTGTTGGGATTTACTTCGAACCTTATCTCGCCAATGCGAATGATTATAAAGGTTATTTTATTTCTAGTTCCGACCAACTTAATCGGATATGGTACGCAGGAGCATATACCGCTCAACTCAACCAAGTACGACCTGGAACGGCAGAACCACCCATATGGACAATTGAGGACAACACGTTGACGACTGGAGGAACGAGTGCAGGACCTGGATATCTGGAAATCGGCAGTAATTGGTCGGACTATAGAGTCAGTTTCCGAACGGCAATCGATCAGAACCAATCTGGCTGGGTTTTACGGGCAGCTCCGGAATCTTACTATTTGTTCATTTTGAATGCTTCCAATGACACAGTGGGTACCCCCAATACTTTGCAACAGGTGGTTTATACTTCAACCGGCTATCAAGTGATTGGTAATGTTCAGATGCCTTACAGTCTGACACCTGGGGTTTACTATGATGTAGAGTCGGTTGTTCAAGGGAATACCGTGACTACGTATATCAATGGGCAAAAGGTGGCGAGTTTTGATACAACGACTTTAAAGTCAGGTATGCCAAATTTGCAGACTGGGACGTTCGGCTTCAGAGAGTTCTCTGGGGAAAAGGCCAAATTCAAGGATTTAAAGGTTACTGATTTGGCAGGAGCAGTTCTGTATGAAAATTCTTTTGGCGATTCTTCTGCGTTAAATGACTTTAGCATACCTAACAACAATGGAGAGAACACGCTCTCGTTATTAGTGGATGGTGCCAAGCGCGATCGTGCTATTTGGTCTGGAGATTTAAGTACCTTGGGGCCAACTGTCTTTGTAACAACTGCTGCAAATGAGTATATGCGGGATTCACTGGAGTTGTTTGGCAGTTACCAAGGGGCGAACGGATACCTACCTGGTGCTATTGCGCCGCAGGTGCCTTTGCACACAGGACCTCTCAACAGCACTACAATGTATGCGTATTCCGCCTCGTATTCGATGTACTTTGTAAGAGATTTGGCTGAATATTATCTATACACAGGTGATAAAACGTTCTTGGAGCAGGAATGGCCTGTTGTTCAACGAGAACTCGCTTGGAGCGCATCACAGGTCAACAACCAAGGATTGTTTATTACAGATCAAAGCAACGGAAATGATTGGGACTATTACGATGGACCCAAAAAAGGAGGAGTTACGGCCTTTAATGCGCTGTATTATCAGACGCTGTTGGATGGTGCATCAATGGCGAAAGCGCTAGGGCATACGGAACTCGCCGAACAGTATACAGACCAAGCAGCAACCCTCAAGAAGGCAATCAACACAAACTTGTTTAATCCGACGACAGGTGTTTATGATGTGAGCACAGAAATTCGCGGAACAATTGGGCAGGATGCGAATGCTTTTGCAATTTTGTTTGATATTGCACCAAAGAATCACGTGCCTGAAATGCTGGAAACTATGAAGAAGACCTTGTGGACTGCGCAGGGGCCACATCCTTTCTCGTCCAATACAGGGCTTTCAAACATAATCAGCCCATATGTCTCTGGATTTGAATTGCTGGCACGCTTGTCCGTTAATGACACAGATAATGCAATGCGCCTGCTTAACAGCATGTGGGTGCAGATGGTTGTAGAGGGACCTTATTATACCGGGGCGCTATGGGAAAATGTAGGGGTGAGCGGAGAACCTACAGCGGATACCAGTCTTGCGCACGGTTGGGCGACGACCCCTACCTTTGCGCTATCTCAATATGTTCTCGGAGTGGGTCCTGTTGACCCTGGCTATAAGACCTGGATCGTTCAACCCCATAGCGGCAATCTTGAATGGGCAGAAGGTCAAGTGCCGACGGAGTATGGTCCTCTCTCGGTCAAGTGGGGGCAGGATTCGAGTTCTCACCAGTTCGTGATGAATGTTCAATCGCCTGTTGGAACTACAGGAACCATTGCTGTTCCAGTATCGGGGAGTAATTCAATCATTCACATGAACGGCAAACTTATTTGGTACAACGGCCATCTCCAATCCGACGCAGGCGTCAAGGATGCCTCGACTGATGGGAAATACGTGTACTTAAATGGAGTAGCAGTTGGTGAGTATCAGATTGAAAGTCAAGTATCAGACAATAATGATGAAGAGCAAACCATGTTAGTGGGTCCATCGACGGTTACTTCTGGTCAGTCGTTTGATGTCACCTACCAATTATCTGGTGTGACTGAGAGTGTGTACGCACAAGATTTAACCTTAACGTATGACCCGGCACAAATGGAGTTTTTATCAGCAGATTCATTACTTACTAATTTGGAAATTGTAGCTATATCGGATGTATCCACAAATCCAGGTAAGATTAGAATCCTATCCGCAATAATTGGTGGAGATCATAGTGCTAGCGGTAATTTGCTGGTGTTTCATATGAGAGCGAAATCATCATCTTCCGCTCCAGCAACGTTAACGTTGTCAGACGTTGTTTTCGCGAATGGAAAAGGTGCAGAGAAGAATATTGCAGGTACCGCCTATAGTGTGCAAATCGCAGGTCCAATCAATAAAGACACACTTGTTGCTCTAATTACAGATGCACAAACTAAACACGATACAGCCACGGAAGGTACACACCCAGGTCAATATCCAGTCGGAGCAAAAGCTACGCTGCAAGCGGCAATCAATAAAGCTCAATCCATAGTTAATAATGCTTCTACTACTCAGCAACAGTTGGAACAAGCGACATCAGATTTAACTAGTGCGCTTCAATTATTTATTTCATCCATCCTTGTTTCGACTCCGGGAGATTTGAATGGGGATAATAGAATTAGTATAGGAGATTTAGCTATTATTGCTTCTTATTATGGAAAAATGTCCACGGATCCAAATTGGAATATGTATAAGAAATCGGATATCAATAACGATGGGGTTATCGACATCCTAGACTTGGCTGCATTGGCGAAGTGGATTATCGGTTAAACGTATAGCGAGGCGCAAAAGTGAAAGAGCGGCCGCAAGTCTGGTTGAACTTGCGGGCGTTTTTGTATGCGTGTATAAGAAGGGGAAATTGTAAACGACATATGGGGATGCAGGAAAATTGTTCCTTTTGCCGAATAAATAGACTACATATTATGAGGGGATTTTCTATATTTGGACAAGGAGTACGACAATGAGGAGACTACAAGTTAGGTTCCGGACAAAGTTATTTATCACATACCTGCTTCTTGTTTCTTTGCCTTTGTTCGTATTAGGTTATTTGTCATATCACCAATATGAAAAATCAATTGAAAGAAATGTTGGTGAGTATGTTCCTGCGATATTAAACCAGGCTAATGCAAATATTGATAAGTATTTGTCAGAACTTGTATCCATTCCTGATGTTGTAACAAGATCAGGTGAGGTTATGGCTATTCTCAGGAAAAATGAGCCGGACAGAGTTTCTATTAAAGAACAAGAGGCGTTTGCAGTTCAATCATATCTGGCTAATAACATTGTGAATGGTGGGCACCAAGATGTCATTGCTGTGTTTATACAAACGAAGAATCGTGTGTACTCAAGCTCACGATTGAATTTTCAGGGAAACGCCTTTATGCAAGAGAAAAATCCCTTTCAGCAAGAAATGGACTTACAAGGCAATTTATTGTTTGTTCCTCCTGAAAGACTTAAGCTCGTATTCGAGAACAATCAGCCTTATATTTCCATATACAAACAATTATATGATGCAGAAAACATGAATCCTCTTTGTACGGTGCTGCTCATTGTAAGTTTGGATGAAATATCCAAAATCTGTAACCGAATTCCGATTGCAAAAAATGGCATGGTTCTTCTAAATAATGAGGCAGGACAGACGGTATTTAATAGTTACAATGAATTCATCAGTAAAGTTGGAACGTCTGATATAAAGCTTTCTAAAGGTACTTCGGAATTCAAAATAAATAATGAAAGAATGATGGTCAGCGCTGATAAATCTGAATACACCAATTGGACTTTGGCCACTATTAATCCAATAAAGGAACTCATGAAAGAAACGATAGGGATACGTAATTTTACAATAGCGATCTTCACTATTTGTTTAATTGTATCCGCTCTCATTTCAATATTTCTTTCACAAACGGTGACTAGTCCTATTCGCTCTCTTCAGCTGTTAATGCGAGAAGTAGAAAAGGGCAACTTCCATGTGTCGATTCCCGTTCATCAAACGGATGAAATTGGGGAACTGGGAAACAGTTTTAATCATATGGTTGAACGAATTCAGGCACTTGTAAAAAGGGTCTATCAGGAAGAATTAAGACAAAAGGAAGCCGAGTTAATTGCCTTGCAAAGCCAAATCAATCCTCACTTTTTATATAATACATTGGAATCTATCCAAATGGTTATCGAGAATGACGATGGTGAAACGGCTTCTACCATGATTTCGGCGTTATGCCATATGCTGAGATTTACTGCAAGAAGAGGGGATATCGTGAATATAGGAGATGAGGTAAAGCATATAACTGATTATCTTTATATTCAAAAAATGAGATACGGAAAAAGATGTCAATATGTGATCGATATGGATCCGAATACTGTTCATTTCTTTACTCCTAAATTTATTTTACAACCCCTCGTTGAAAATGCGATACGCCATGTTGTTGAAAAAACGAATATGCCTACTCAGATTATGGTCACAATCTGCAAAATTGACGATGGTATTCAATTATTAGTTCAAGATAATGGGAATGGGATATCGTGGGAAAAACTGCAAAAGCTCCAAGGGAAACTTCAGGGTGAACAGCAAACCGATCAAAGGTATGGTATTGGATTACTAAATGTGCACAGCCGGATCCAATTGTTATACGGAATTGATTATGGCTTGACTGTTACAAGTATTGAAGGGGCAGGGACATCAATTAAAGTGCGCATTCCATATATAACAGAACAATCCAAATAAGCAGGAAAGGATGTTCAAAGTGATGTCTTTACGTGTACTAATTGTAGATGATGAAGAATTAATTCGTACAGGTATTGCGAGGCTGGTCGAACAGGCAGATGCGGCTTTTCAAGTTATAGGTACCTGCTCCTCTGCCAAAGAGGCAATAATTTGCCTTGAAATGCAGGAAGTTGATTTAATTATTACCGATATACGCATGCCCGAAATGGATGGATTGGAACTATTAGTTGAAGCTAGACGGCTTCGTCCGAATATCTTTAGCATGGTCATTAGCGGATATGACGAATTTGAATATGCTAGAAGTGCTTTAAAACTCGGCGTAAGTGATTATATTTTAAAGCCGATTGACAGAAAACAGTTTCGTGAACAATTACTTAATATGATAGTGGTGGTGACAACCCACAGGAAAAAGCAGTTTTTACAGCAAGATCTCGACAATAAGTCTCAGAAAGAGGTCGACTTTCAGGTGGGGAATTTTTTGAATTCTATTCTTTATGCAAGCAGACTTCCTCACGTAAAAGAATGGCAAGGGTTACTTAATCCTTTGTACCAATATCGACTTATTGCCGCCTCTATTGACCGAATCCATAGTACGTATTCTTATTCGCAAAGAGACTATGAATTATTTGAATACGTTATGAATGGAATTATACGCGAAATATGTAATGCGGAAACGTAGAATCAAGCATCTCTTTTCACTCTTGGATCGGTTTAGACGGTTGGGGGTGGATCCTAATCAACCATAATAAACAAAATGAGCATGATGGTGAAATGGATTTAGAAGACGCCTCTTGTTCAGAGGTAGATCTATTCTGTGAACGGCTTACGGTAAAGGTTGAAGAAGTTTTTAGGCAATATATCCCGGTTTCCGTCAGCTTAGGAGTAAGCAGTGCACTGGAAGACATATCTACCGTAGGACAAGCTGCAGCTGAAGCCAGAGCATCGCTGCAACGAAGATTGTTTGAAGGTGGGGGTAAATCTTATTGGTTTGAAAAACAGCCTAATTATAATTCGGTAAATGTGCAAGAGACTAAAAGTATAGCTTTGCGCCTATCGGATCTTGAGAACAAGCTTTTTAACGTGGTACGCCTAATTAATGAAGACGTTATTCGAACAACCGTAGACGATTTATTTGCCATTTGGAAGAAAAATGCTTTGGCTTCAAGTGATTTGCCTGCCAATGTACTTTCATTAATGCTGCGGGCAACTATCCTTATTGATGAGATTCGGCTTGAAGATCGCGATATGGGAAAGCTCATGTCCACTAGCTATATCGAAAATACTTGGAGAAAGATGCAAGTGTCTTCCGATGTTTTGGAGCTAAGGGAAGAATTAGTGCATTTTCTATTACTGATTGCAGGAAAGTTAAAAACATTGCGCTTCCAAAGCGAAAAAGAACCCGTTGAAAAAGCAAAAACCTATATCGAGCAGCACTTGGCAGAAGATTTAACGCTAAGTGTCGTCGCGGGCGAAATATACTTGAATCCCTCTTATTTCAGTAATTTATTTAAGATACAAACCGGAGAAAACTTTTTGAATTATGTCACTCGGATACGGATGGAAAAAGCGCGCGAGCTTCTGAAGGATAGAATTTTGAAGTTAAATGAGATTGCCAATAAAATTGGCTATCAGAACCCAAAATATTTTACCAAGTTATTTAAAGAATATTTTGGAATCACACCAACAGATTATAGGGAGCATCAACTAAAATAATGATTGGCCCGTCATTGCATGCGTGCAATGAGACGGGTCATTTTTATGGAAGAGCCAAAGAATGTAGCCGTAATCTAAAAAAAGGATATCTATGTAAGAGCCTCCACCTCTATTAAAATTAAATTGTATAGAAGAAGTGTTAGAACTAAAAGGGAGGAAATAAAAAATGTTGCAATCCAAAAAAATGCTAGGTACGGTTTTATGTAGTTTTCTTGCTATGTCCATCATGGCTGGATGTTCAAACGGAGGGAGCACTTCCTTCACTTCATCCAATTCCCCATCCACGGATAACAAAACGACTGCAACCACAGCTGCAAAGAAGGAATTTACGGTTGCTGTAGTACCTAAGCTTGTAGGTATTCCTTACTTTAACTCTGCACAAGCAGGCGCTGAACAAGCGGGAAAGGATTTGGGAATCAAAGTTATTTATACAGGCCCAACGCAAGCGGATGCCGCCCAACAATCGACGTTTATTCAGGATTTGATTACGAAAAAGGTAGACGCCATTGCCGTTTCAGCTAATGATCCAACAGCGATTGCTCCCGTACTCAAGAAGGCTCAAGCAGCAGGGATCAAAGTATTAACATGGGATGCAGATGCGCAAGCAGATTCACGAGATCTGTTCGTCAGCCAAACAAGTGATGAAGCTTTGGGTAGACATATTATGGATACACTTGCGCAACAAATGGGTGAAGAAGGCGAGTTTGCAATCATTACAGGGTCTCTGACAGCTGGGAACCTGAATACTTGGATGGATTATATGAAGAAACAAGCGGCTGAAAAGTATCCAAAAATGAAGTTAGACTCCGTAGTGCCGTGCGATGATGACCAGCAAAAAGCGCTCACGCAAGCGCAAAATCTGATCTCTGCGTACCCGAATCTGAAAGGAATCATCGGGAACAGCTCAGCGGCTGTGCCTGGTGCTGCAGAAGCTGTGAAAAAGGCGAACAAGAATGGTCAAATTAAAGTCGTTGGTTTGTCCACACCGAACCTAATGAAACCGTATTTGAAAGATAATTCGGCTCAAACGGCCACGTTATGGAGTCCGAAAAAACTGGGCTATTTAACTGTAGCTGCTGCGAAAGATCTACTAGATGGTAAAACGCTGACAGATGGACAAGACATTCCAAATGTAGGTAAAGTATCTATCCAAGGGAAAGTCCTTATCATGGGACAGCCAACCGATTTCACCAAGGATAATGTGGATCAATACGACTTCTAAATTAACGTATTAGACAAGGAATCCCTAATCGTTAGAGGTTAGGGATTCTGCCATTATTTAATAGAAAGGGGTGCCTATTGTGACAAATTCATTATGGTTAGAATTAGATGCTATAACCAAGCAATATCCTGGGGTTAAAGCGCTAGATCAAGTATCGCTGCAAGTAAGAAGGGGGGAAGTTCACGCAATCGTAGGGGAGAACGGGGCGGGGAAATCCACATTGATTAAAGTGCTGGCAGGGGTCATTCAACCGGATCAGGGCAGAATCATGATTGAAGGCAAGGAAGTCGTTATCCAGAGTCCAACGCAAGCAAGAAAGTTAGGTATCACTGTCATCTATCAGGATCTTAGCTTGTTTCCTAATTTAACCGTAGCAGAAAATATCGCCTTAGGAGAAAGTGACGAACAAAGCACCTCGTTCATTTCTTGGAAGAAGATGACTATAAAGGCCCAAGCTGCTTTGGACCGCTTAGGCATAGAGCTTGATCTGAATACTAAGCTATCCGAATTATCTGTAGGTAAACAGCAGTTGGTTGCGATTGCGCGAGCTTTAGTTAGCGATTGTAAGCTGTTAATTATGGATGAACCTACATCCTCGCTTTCCCGAATGGAAGTCGGATATTTATTCCAGGCTGCAATGGGATTAAAGCGTGATGGCATTGCCATCGTATTTATCGGTCATAAATTCGATGAAATTTACAGACTCTGTGACACGGCAACCGTGTTAAGGGATGGACAGTATATAACTTCAGGCTCGCTGAAAGATTTCACGCAGGAAGCTCTGGTGGAATTCATGGTAGGCCGCAAATTAACTAATTTGTATCACAAAATTCCTGTTCAAATTGGAGACATCTTGCTGCAGGTGAATGAGTTGACCAAAGCGGGGCAATTCGAGAATATCAGTTTTAGGGTAAGAGCAGGGGAGATTGTCGGCATTACAGGCTTAGTTGGTGCTGGAAGAAGTGAATTGGCTGAATCGATATTCGGTTTGAATCCTCCAGATCAAGGGAGTGTATCTATGAAAGGCGTGCGCATTGATCTGAAGTCGGTGAGCGCATGTATTCATTCTGGTTTGGCACTAGTGCCAGAAAGTAGACAAATTCAAGGTTTGGCCATGAAGTTGTCCATGCAACACAACACGACGCTTAGCATTATGCAAAGGATTACCCGCTCTAGGTGGTTCCTGAAGCCCAAAGATGAGCGGTCCATCACGGAAGACTATATTCAGAAGTTGTCGATTCGACCTCCCTACCCTCACATTCAAGTAGATAAGCTAAGCGGAGGTAATCAGCAAAAGGTCGTCCTTGCCAAATGGATTGCGACCAATCCGTCTATTCTTATTCTTGATGAGCCTACCAATGGCGTTGATATCGGAGCGAAAGCTGAAATATATAAAGTAGTCAATGAAATGGTGCAAAAGGGGATTGGTGTAATCCTTATTTCTTCAGAACTACCTGAGATTCTCTCCATGAGCGATCGCATTCTGGTCATGTGCGAAGGTAAGCTTGCAGGCGAGTTGGATGCTAGGCATACAACACAAGCTGCAGTCATGAAGCTTGCAGTACCAGGAATCAATAGGGAAGAGGATGAATCCAATGATGAGGTGGTGACAGCATGATGAAGCGATTACTTACAAGTAGAGAGTTCGGAGTTGCTCTATTACTCATTCTAGTCACACTCATTATGACCATGATTACGCCGAATTTTCTGACCTCAAGTAATGTAATGAATATTCTGATCACGAATTCCGTCCTCGGCATTATGTCCGTAGGAATGACAATCGTCATCCTAACAGGAGGGATCGACGTTTCTGTCGCCGCCATCCTAGCTGTGTCATCTGTCCTTGTAGCCAAATATGTCATCTCAACAGGAGCTAATCTGTACATGGCTTTTCTAGTTGGTGCTGGTTGCGGACTTGTTCTAGGATTACTGAATTCCTTATTTATTGTGTACGGGAAAATTCCCGCTATCATAGTCACGTTAGGAACGATGGGGATCTTCCGGGGAACGATTCTGCAAGTGACGAACGGGGAATGGATTGTTGGGTTCCCGGCATGGTACAGCAATTTAAACGCACAGAAGGTTGTAGGATTGCCGCTCTCTTTTCTTATTTTTCTGGGAATTGCCCTCATCAGCGGATTACTCTTGCGATACACGAGAATCGGCAGGCAAATTTATGCATTTGGTGGTAATGAGGAATCAGCCGTTCGTATCGGAATTCGCGTCAAAAGACTGCAAATTTTTGTGTACATGTACATGGGTTTAATCTGTGGGGTGGCGTCTGTCGTCTATGGTGCCATACAAGGCAGCGTTCAGCCTAATGCGGCAGTAGGATTTGAGTTAAGCATAGTCGCAGCGGTAGTTGTTGGAGGTGTCAATATTATGGGAGGAAGCGGATCGGTGCTTGGAACCGTACTAGGCGTTATGTTCCTTGGTCTGGTCAACAATGCGCTGGTGCTGGCTCATGTTGAAACGTATTGGCAGAATGTTGTTGTTGGCATGGTCATTTTGCTCGCCATTACGGTAGATGTGCTTAATCGCAAAGTGAAGCTCACGAGGAGGGCCAGGGCATGAAACCTAAGAACTGGCTTACGAATGAAATGCTGCTTCTCTTGCTGCTGCTTGCTCTCCTTGTCTTTTTGGGCTTGCAAAGTGATGTATTTCTGACAGTGGACAATTTATTATCGATAACCGTGCAGCTGGCCGAATTGGGGATTTTGTCACTAGGTATGACATTGATTATTCTAACGGCAGGCATTGATCTTTCATTAGGAAATCTAGTTGGTCTTCTAGCTGTCGTTACCGGATATTTGCTTAATAAAGGCCTGCCGATTCTGATTGTTATTCCGCTTGTACTTGTGGTTGCCGTATGTTGTGGATTATTTAATGGATTTTTTGTAGCAAAATTAAAGATTTCGCCAATCCTGGTTACATTGGCAACGATGACTTTCTTTAACGGTATTGCGCTCGTTTTGAGTAAAGGTAAGGCATTTTCCGGATTTTCAGAATCTTTTTATATATGGGGACAAGGATCAATCTTCGGAATTCCCGTACAATCCATTATTCTGATTGTTTTAGTCATCCTCATGTGCCTTATCATGGCTTATACTCCGTGGGGACGTTCCGTTTATGCGATTGGAAGTAGTGAGAAGTCGGCCAAGTTCTCGGGCATCCAGGTAACCAAAGTGTTAATTGGGGTCTATGTGATTGCAGCCGTGCTGGCAGGAATTGTGGCGATCATTATGACATCCCGCGTTGCAACGGCTCGAGCTGATATGGGATCTATTTATTTGATGCAGAGCATATCTGCTGTTGTACTCGGGGGGACTGTTCTCTCCGGAGGCAAAGGGAAAATGATTGGAACGATGCTGGGATGCTGTATCTTTGCTGTTCTGTCCAATGGCTTGAATCTCTTGAGTGTGGCTCCATTTATAAAAGATGTGATTCAAGGCAGTATTCTGATTCTCGTTTTATTGATTCAGCACGCCATGGGCTTCCGCAAGCTGGCTTCTTGGGGGAAATGGATCAAACCATCCATTAGCAAAGGTGTGTAACAAAGTTCTCTTATCAAAGTCTCACGCGGAAGCAGGTGGAAGGTAAGATGAAGAAGATTCCGATAAAATTTCGCACGAAATTATTTATCACCTATCTGACACTCGTATCCTTCCCGCTTTTGTTTCTGGGGTACTTCTCCTATCAACAGTATGTTGAATCGATCGAAAAAAATGTGGGGGAATATGTTCCTGCCCTCTTAACATAGTCCAACTTCAACATCAATAAGTATATGTCGGAGCTATACGAAACACCTGACGTTATAGCTAAATCAAATGAAGTCATGGCTATCCTGCGGAAGAAACAATCTGGATCTATACTTCATCCAGCGAGCAGGATGCTTTTTTTGTGCAGTCGTATCTGGCAAGCAATATCGTAAACGGCAGACATCAAGATGTCATTGCTGTGAACTATATTTCCATCTATAAGCAAATCTACGATACGGATAATATGATTCCGCTTTGTAGGTACTGCTCATTGTCAATCTCAGTGAAATTTCCAAAATATGCGATCTGATCCCGTTTTCAACAAACGGTATGTTGTTTATTACGAACAAGCTGGGCCAAATCGTCTATCATAACGATAAAAATTTAATCGGAAAAAGCACATGGGAGTCCTCCGCTTTGCCAATGGAGAACGTTACAGTTGTGAGGGAAGTCAATCATTCGCGCATGCTTGTCAGTGCTAATCATTCTATCTATACGGATTGGACATTCGTCACGATTAATCCAATAAAAGAATTAACCAAAGAAACAATCTGGATTCGTAATGTTACCCTTGCTATTTTTTCAATTTGTTTAATTATCGTCGTAATCGTATCGGCGATTGTTTCACAAACGGTGACGAGTCCAATTCGAACTCTGCAGAGGCTTATGGGGAAAGTGGAGAAGGGGAATTTCGATGTTTCCTTCCCCACCCGTCAGAAAGATGAAATTGGAGAACTCGGTTATAGCTTTAATCATATGGTTTAGCGCATTCAAGAGCTGGTGCAGAAGGTGTATCAGGTCGAGATCATCGTTTCAGACAATGGTGCCGGCATTTCTGAGGACTTGCTGCAACTACTTAGAGATAGGCTTATTAATCAATGTACGTAGTCGTGTCCGCTTCATGTATGGAATCTAATTATGGTATTCAAATGGAGAGCTTAAAAAAGCAGGGTACTAAGATGTCTGTTCTGATCCCATACCTTCAATTTCCATAGATTTACCTCAGTCAAGAGATAAAGAATAGACACCTATTCCAAAGATTGGATGCCTATTCAGTGGTAAAACCATTACCCTATAATTAAAGCAAGATGACGAAAGTTATTCGAAAGAGAAACTAGTATAGCGGAGGTAAATAACATGGCGAGCCAACGTACGATGCAAAACAAGTTCAAAAAGAGAGCGCTAACATCGTTGCTGATCTTCTCGATGTTGCCCACGATGTTAGTGCCGGCGACGATATTTGCCAATGAGAGCGAAGCTCCCAGCACGGCGAATGTTGCCGACGCCACGTTCCGAGTCAAGAATTTAAAGACCGAGCAAGCGGTCAATCCATTAGGACTCGATACGTTAAAACCACGCTTGAGTTGGCAGATGGGTTCTGAAGCACGCTCGCAGAAGCAGACAGCCTATCAAGTGCTGGTGGCATCAACGCCAGAGCTGCTTTCACAGGATCAAGGCGATGTATGGGATAGTGGGAAGTTGCTATCTGATCAATCCGCTAACGTAGCGTATGCGGGGGAGGAACTGCAAACGAGCCACCGTTACTACTGGAAGGTACGAATATGGGATAAAGACGACCAAATGTCCGATTGGAGTGTACAAGCTTGGTGGGAAATGGGTTTGCTGAAGCCATCCGATTGGAAGGCCAGCTGGATTACAGTCCCTAATGAGCAAATACCTATTAACCGCAAATATTCGATAGATCTCGATTTTACGATCTTAGAAGCTGCTGCCGGGTTTGTTTTCGGCTCACAAGATTCATCCCATTTTTATATGTGGCAGATTAATGTAAAAGATAAGCCATATGCTCAATTTAGACCGCATAAATGGAATCCTAATCCTAGTGTAATTAAGGAAAAAAACATTTCTTCTATCATCCCGGATGCGGCAAAGCTAAATACAGCACATCATATGAAAATAGATGTGAACGGCGATCAAATATCAACTTATGTAGACCAGCAATTAGTCGATACCTTGCAGGATAGTAGTTTTTCACTCGGGAAAATTGGTTTCAGACAGCATAAGGATAACTTAACTAATGAGCGTGCGAGTTTCGATAATATTAATATCAAAGATGAAAATGGAAACTCAGTGTTTACGGAAGATTTTTCAGATCCTGATAAGAACGTTTTCGGCGCTGGAAAGATTGAGAACGGTCAATTAGTGCTGGGTGAATTGGCAAGTGATCTTGTCATTAAGCAGAGTCAAATGCACGTACCGCAGCTTCGCAAGGCTTTTACAATTACGAAACCAGTAAAGAAAGCGACCGTATATGCGACTGCGCTTGGTTTATATGAATTAAGCATGAACGGACACCGTGTGGGGGAAGACCATCTAGCCCCGGGTTTTACGGATTATAACCAATTTGTTCAATATCAAGCCTATGATGTCACCGGAATGCTCGAGAGTGGACATAATGCGTTAGGAGCTTTACTAGGAGACGGTTGGTATTCTGGTCATGTGGCGATGGCTGGTGAAAATATTTATGGTGATAAACCAGAGATGCTGCTTCAAATGAATGTAGAATATCAGGATGGTACGAAAGATGAAATTGTTTCGGATTCATCGTGGAAGATTTACACTTCTGGTCCCATCATTGCATCGGATTTATTAATGGGGGAAACGTATGATGCCCGTAATGAAACAAAATCATGGGATAAGCCTGCATATGATGATACAAACTGGATCGAAGCGCAGAGTGTGAATGATTATAAAGGCAAACTGACCGCGCAAGTAGGTCCAAGTGTTCAGGCAACTCAGGAGTTAACGCCAAAAGCAATTACGCAGCCAACTCCAGGAGTGTATATTTTTGATTTAGGGCAAAATATGGTTGGATGGGCTCGCTTAAAAGCGACAGGGGCTCTCGGAAGCAAAGTACAGATGCGTTTCGGTGAAATGTTAAATGATGACGGGTCACTCTACACGGCTAACTTACGAACAGCGAAGCAAACGGATGTATACACGCTAAAAGGTGAGGGGCTCGAAGTTTATGAACCCCATTTTACGTTCCATGGTTTCCGCTATGTAGAAATAACAGGATATCCTGGTGTTCCAACGTTAGATAGTATTACAGGTGTGGTCGTCCATTCGAATTTGGAGCCGTCGGCAACATTTGAAACTTCAAACAGTATGGTGAATCAGATATACAGTAACATTGTTTGGGGACAAAGAGGTAATTTCCTAAGCATTCCTACAGATTGTCCGCAGCGCGATGAAAGAATGGGATGGACGGGAGACGCGCAGATTTTCTCTCGTACTGCAAGCTATAACATGAATACGATGACATTTTTCGAGAAATATATGCGTGATGTGGTGTCTGGTCAAAATGCTAATGGCGCCTTCCCTGATGTAGCACCTCATGTTTCTATCTTCGGAGAAGGTAATAACGCTTGGGGGGATGTCGGAGTTATTGTTCCATGGACGGTTTACTTAACCTATAATGACAAACGTATCATTGAGGATAACTATGCAGCCATGGTCAAATGGATCGATTACCTTAAGACGAACAGCAACAGCTTGATTCGTCCAGATAGCGGTTTTGGCGATTGGTTGAACATTGAAGATGAAACGCCAAAAGATGTTTTAAACACGGCTTATTTTGCTTACAGTACAATGCTAATGTCAAAAATGGCGAAAGTCATTGGCAACGAAGTGGATGCGCAAAAGTACGATTCTCTCTTTAATGATATTAAGACAGCATTCAATCAAGCATTTGTCGACAAAGACGGCCACATTAAAGGAAATACGCAAACAGGCTACGTGCTGGCTCTTCAAATGAATTTACTTCCTGAGGATAAACAACCTCTTAGTGCCAAATATCTCGTAGATCTTATTAAAGGCAGGGACTATCACTTGTCGACAGGATTTGTAGGTGTAGGTTATTTACTGCCTGTGCTTACGAAGGCGGGATACTCTGATGTTGCTTATCACTTACTGACCAACGACACATTCCCTTCGTGGGGCTATGAAATTAAAAACGGTGCGACTACCATCTGGGAACGTTGGAACTCCTACACCAAAGAGGGCGGTTTCGGAGATGTGGGTATGAACTCGTTTAATCATTATTCGTTAGGCTCAGTAGGCGAGTGGATGTTCCGTTACGCAGCAGGTATTGAAGCGGATCCAGATCAACCAGGATTCAAACATACGATCATCCAACCGACAGTAGGTGGCGAATTCCAACACGTGAATGCGGAATATGACTCGTTCTACGGTAAAATCACTAGTGGTTGGAAGGTAGATGGGAACAATTTCTCATTGGATGTGACGATTCCCGCGAATACCACAGCAACTGTGTATGTGCCGACTAATGATCAGCATACAGTCAAAGAAGGCGGGAAAAGTATAGAGGAAGTAGCAGGAATCCGTTATGTAAAGATGGATAACGGAAAAGCCGTTTATGAAGTAGGATCCGGGAGCTATTCATTCACTTCTCTTTTGACGATTACAGGAAGTCCGCTGAGTTCTGTCAGCTTAAACAGTGATCAGGCGAAAATGATAGTCGGCCAGACGACTCAACTGAACGTAACCGCGAAAAAAGAAAATGGAGTTGCGATAGATCTGGCTAAAGCTCAGACTGCTTATAAAAGTAGTAATGCAAACGTGGCAACTGTAGATGCAGCAGGTAAGGTGAAAGCTGTAGGTTTTGGTAATGTTAAAATAACTGTTGATGTAACGTATGAGGGTATCACAGTTTCATCGTCCAATTTCATTTTTGTAACGAATGGGACTAATTTGGCTTTAGGGAAAAAAGCGAGCAGCAATAATACAATAACAGTTGCTCCGACTTGGAATATCTCTAATTTGACAGATGGAAATTTGGATCTAAAATATTCCAGCGATGGATTTGTCTCAAATGACGTGACCAATAATCCAATATGGGTTGAAATTGATTTAGGCAGCGCAAAACCATTCAACAATCTCGTATTATACCCGAGAACGGATTCAAGGACACCGGATGGGCAGATTGCATCCTTCCCAACAAATTTTGATATCCAGGTGAAGTCAGATAACGGTGAATACAAAACGGTGAAACAAATCAGAGGACAGACAACGTTTGAAGCCAGCGAGCCTCAAAGATATTATTTTGCAACTGAAAACGCAAGGTATGTGAGAGTAGTAGTCACTCAATTTGGACCCAAGCCTCACGATGATGTCTTTTATAGATTCCAATTAGCAGAAACAGAAATCTATAATGTTGAAGCACAAACTATGTTAACCGGCCCGTCTGTCGTTACTTCTGGTCAGGCATTTGATATTGCTTATGGATTGTCAGGCGTGACGGATAACGTATACGCACAAGATTTAACCTTAACGTATGACCCGGCACAAATGGAATTCCTATCCGTTGATTCATTGTTTACTAATCTGGAAATTGCGGCCATATCAGATGTAACAAAAAATTCAGGTAAAGTAAGAATCTTATCCGCACTGGTCGGAGGAGATCATACTGTCAATGGTGATTTACTGGCGTTTCACATGAGAGCAAAATCGTCATCCACGGCAGCAACTGTAACACTGTCTGACGTAATTTTTGCCAATGGAAATGGCGCTGAAAAGAATATTACTGGTACCTCATATAGTGTGCAAATCGCGGCTTCAATCCATAAAGAGGAACTTATTGCTCTTATTGCAGACGCTCAAGCAAAGCACGATGCAGCTGTTGAAGGTACCCACACAGGCCAATATCCAGTCGGATCCAGAGCTACACTACAGGCAGCTATCGACAAAGCTCAATCCGTTGTCAATGATGCTTCTGTTACCCAGCAGCAGTTGGAACAAGCGACAGCCGAATTAACCAGCGGGCTTCAAGCATTTACTTCATCTATCATTATTTCGACTCCGGGAGATACGAACGGGGATGATAGAATCAGTATTGGAGATTTAGCTGTAATGGCTTCTTACTATGGCAAAAAATCCACGTATCCGAATTGGAATCTGTACAAAAAAGCGGATCTCAATAACGATGGAGTTATCGACATCGAAGACTTGGCCGCATTGGCAAGACTGATTATCGGTTAATTGTAAAGCAAAATGCAATAATGAAGGAGCGGCTGCAAGGCTATATGTACTTGCGGCCGCTTTTAAGTACGCATAAATCAAACGATGCATTATCGAGCAAGCAATTGTAGAAAGGATGATTCAAGTTGAAACGTAGAGTAATTCTAGCGGCATTAGCCTGCAATTTATGCTGTTCCTTAACCTTTAAAGCTCCTGCTTATGCGGAAGAAGCCTCCCAGTTTGTAATGAAAACCTCAGATGACGAATCAACGAGCGAATTTACCGTTACTTTACAAGGGGAAAATATTCAGGACTTATATGCTTATGAAGCGAAGATCTCCTTTGATGCAAGCAAGCTTGACGTCGTTAAAGCGGAGACAAAGTTTGAAGGTTTCTCTGTTTCTCCGATTGTGAAGAATAATGAAGTGACATTTGCACATACAAAGATTGGAAAAGTGGATGGCGATAATGGGAATCTCGACATTGGAACGATTCTTTTTAAAGCCAAGAAGGCAGGGGCTTCGAATATTATTTGGACATCGATAAAAATCGTGGATCACAATCTGAAAAGCCAATCTATTGCACTAAATAATTCAGCCAGCTTTGCGAAAATCTTCAGTGATCTTGTCGGCCATTGGGCCAAGTCGGATATTATGATGATGGTTAGTAAAAATATTGTGGAAGGCATGGATGACGATCATTTCTCACCAGATACGATTGTAACAAGAGCACAGTTTGCAACTTTAATCTCAAGAGCCTTAGACCTGAAGGAAAGCGCAAATCAAAATCCCTTCACAGACGTTGCGGCAGGCTCTTGGTATGAAGCGGCGGTGAATAGGGCGTAAACAGCAGGACTTATTAATGGTGTTGCTGATCGTGAGTTTGCACCGGAGAAGTACATTACTCGGGAGGAAATGTCGGCGATGCTCATAAGGGCGAAAGCACAAGCAACGGGAACTAAAGTTGAAAATATATCGGCTGGTACAGCGATCCAATTCAGTGATGAGAGCAAAATCAGCGAGTGGGCGAAAAAGTTTGTTGATCTTGCTGTCAGTTCCGGATTAATGAATGGTAGAACAGAGCAAGAGTTTTTCCCGCAGGAACATGCAAGTAGAGCAGAAGCGGCAGTTGTACTCAAGAGGTTATTAGCAGGATTTAGATGAAAGCTGTCTGGGATATTTTTCGCAATAGACTTGGTGTTGTTGGTAATATACAGTTCTAGATACCCTTCTTCAATTTGACATTGTGGGCCTGATGAATACAACTATGTTTCGAGAAGCTGCAAGAGAAGGCGAATTAAAGGGCGTTCTTGATGTTTTGGAAGGGGAATGGGCCTCGTCCTTCTATAAACAATTTTCGAATTTTTTCCGATTTTACTACTTGGCTAAATGCCATGATTAATGCTTTGCTTGTTGCATTGTTTTCAATATTATCATATAAATGGGCAATTTCTAATGCGTGTAAAGGACGTACATGTCCCAAAAAACCATTTAAAAAACCTTGATTAACAAATTCAACTTTATCTGGAGCTGGAATAATAGGTGGTTTACTGATTAATCCTTTATTCATTAATATATCATTGATTTGTCCCATCAAAGCCATGGTGGAATCCATACAATAAATAAAAAAATTCTTTACATCCATCCTATAAACAAGTGGTACGGCTACGTTATAAATACTCATTCCTGCTTTACATACATATTTCAAGTAATGAACATAGTATATATCTTCAAACAAACGAGGAGCACCAAGGTTAACGTCTTCTTCGGAAAAACCATTAGGAATTGGAAAGTTTTCTTTATTAAAAATATCTTTCGTTGTTTTTATGAACTCTACGCATAAATTTAATGCATTCTCTAATAAAGTTTTGATCTCTCCGTCTTCAACGTGTTGAAGGTAATAGCTTAATATACATTTTGACATGCTGTTTCCCATATATGTTGCCCAAAGTTTACCCATTTCGGCTGATGTTAGTTTTTCACTGATATTCGATTTAGTTGAACCAAGCTTTATGGGTTTAATTAATTCCATGGTATAAACTCCCTAATTAATTTTTGATTAGTATTTTCCTCCATTCGAAATCATATTCCGAACGCAATACTGAAATTGGACAGGGGTATTAGCCTGAGAAAATGGCTAACGAATTGCAGACATCAATAATTACAACAAATCATTATTGATATGATTCGATGGCCAGCTAGTGTGTTCATTACGGCGAACGATAGTGAGGAGTTGCCTCGGGCAGCTCATATTTTAATCATTCAAGTAACGAGGTTAGTTGAATTTGTACTTTACTACTCCATTAGTGTCCCAAGGTAACCTTTGGGGTACCATCCATTGCATTCCTTGTTATTGATTACATAGTGATACGGGATATTTTTCCTGAAATAGGTAAACCATATATAAACCAAAATCTTTTCATCTCAAAGGGGGATTCATACATGATTCAAAAGAATTTGCCCTTTGCGCTCGTCATGATGACTTTAATGATGTCTGTCGGTCTAATGAATCACGTTCAAATGGTCCCATTATTATTGGAAACGGTACAAAGGGACGCTTGGATCAGCATCGTAATATTGACTGTACCCATCTGCTTATTCATGATTCCGGTTTACTACATCTGTAAAAAAACGAGCGGAGGTAACATTCAAGACTGGATCAAGATCAACTATGGCTTCATACCGTCCCTTCTTTTTCGGAGTTCATGGATCGTATATTTTATTTTTTTCGTCTTCGTAGCGGTTAAAGATACGGTCATGTGGACGCATGTCTCCTATTTACCACATACCCCCGTGCTTGTTATCGCCTTATTCTTATGTGGTTTATCCTCGATTGTCAGCATTTTTGGTATACGCATGATTATGATTGCATGTGGCATTTTTTTGCCGACCGTATCTTTGCTCGGTTTCTACATTTCCTTTGCGAACATTCCGAATAAGGATTACTCCAGTATCTTTCCCGTCCTTGAAAACGGTTGGAGTCCTATTCTGAAAGGGCTGATTTATGTAGGAGGCGGATTGTCGGAGTTGGTCATCATCATATTTCTAAATCAGCAAGCTTCAAAAAAATCATTTTTTTATTATTTTTTACTTGCTCTGATGTTAGCCTGCCTGGCTTTTGGCCCGACTCTAGGCTCGATCAGTGAGTTTGGTCCTCTGGAGGCTGCCAAACAACGATATCCTTCTTTTGAAGAATGGCGGCTTCTACGTATTGGACATTTTATCGAACATATGGATTATTTGTCTATTTATCAGTGGGTCACCGGAGCATCCGTTCGAATTTCACTTGGCATTTGTCTAATCCTCGATCTTGCGAATTTGTATAAGCGGCGTACTCGAGCATTAGCCGCTTCATTGATTGGTGCAGGATTCATATTGGCTAACCTACTACATATCAGCGATTATGAATTTTTGTTATTTTTACGGCATTGGTATTTTCCAGCGGTACTACTATTCCATTTGCTGATCGTCGTGATCCTGCTCGGGCTTATCGCTCTATGGAGGCAAAAGAACGTAACAACATAGTCTAAAAAGGTGGTACAACTATGCTGCAGTCAGACAAGATCACCATCGGTTCTTTAGAAGAGCACTCCATCAGGCAGCTGTTCAAAAACAGCCAAGATGTTCAAATCGATAACGTATTTATGAATTTTCGTCATTCAACGCATAGCGTGATTTTAATCTACTGCATCGGCATAGCCGATTCCAAGCAAATCAATAATTATGTCCTGCTTCATTTGGAGGCCATGATAGAGCTTCATCCGGACGAACAATCTCTCGAGTGCTTCGGTCCTTTACGATTGAAAAAGCTGAATAGGAATGACAACGTTGATACGCTGACAGCTGATGTTTTTACTGGAACCTTAATTATATATTTAGAAAAATCACAAACCTTTTATTCTCTGGAAATCGCCGATGCTCCGAAACGCAATCCTGAGGAATCCGCATCAGAGGTCTCAGTAAAAGGGCCGCGTGACGGTTTTACCGAAGACTTGACAACCAACGTCGCCTTGGTTCGACGCAGAATTAAATCAGCCACATTGTGTGTTGAATATTTCACTGTCGGCAGAAGAAGTCAAACCAAGGTGGCATTATTGTATGTAAATGATATTGCAAATTCCGATTTGATCCAAGAAGCCAAAGAACGTCTCTGTAAAATTGACGTGGATGTGCTGCATAATAGCAGCCAATTGGAGGTCATGCTTGCTGATAGTTCGATTTCTTTATTTCCGTTAATCGATTATATCGGGCGTCCGGATTATGTGACTGAAAGCTTAATGGTCGGTCGGTTTGTTTTTTTAGCTGATGGCTCCCCTAACGCCATAATTGCTCCAGTCACGTTTACCGAGATTCTCAAAACACCGGAGGATCTCTATTTACCTTTTCAATTTGTTACCCTTGAAAGACTCCTTAGAATACTTGGATTTATTATAGGTACACTATTGCCGGGCTTCTGGGTCGCATTATCCGCCTTCAATATCGACCAGATCCCTTTCTCCCTGCTGGCTTCAGCAAAAATAAACAGGGCTGGTCTTCCTATGCCATCCACACTCGAAGCGTTTCTAGTGGTTACTATTTTTGAAGTGTTCCGGGAAGCAGGCATTCGTTTGCCCAAATCGGTCGGTCAGACGGTTGCCGTTGTCGGCGGACTGATCATTGGTGACATGTCTGTAAAAGCCGGTATTACCTCGCCAATCATGATCGTGGTCGTATCGATATCTACCGTGGCATCGTTTATGCTGATCAACCAAAATTTAAATGGGACTGCAACCATTTTTAGATTTTATGTTCTTCTCATGTCCTGCTTTTTTGGCATATTTGGGTTTATCCTTTCCGTTATCTGCATTGTTTTTTATATGTCCGGTTTGGAATCCTTCGGCATCCCTTACTTGACTCCAATGTCTCCACCGCTTTGGAAGGACTTGATACCTGCTTTAGTGCGAAAACCACTATCTCTAATGAAAAAGAGACCAGGTTTTCTGCAACCAAAAGATGCCAAACGACAAGGAGATGAAGCTTCTTGAACTTCGGACGTGTCGTTGTATTGATTCTAAGCTGCAGCCTGTTCCTAACCGGTTGTTGGGATCGAAGAGAGCTTCAAGATACCGTGTTCGTAGCTGCAATTGGCGTTGATTATAAAGATGGACAATATCTCGTATCTTCCCAAATTATTAATTTCGGTAACGTTGCCAAGCGTGGGACGGGAAAAAATGCTGGAGAGAGCACATGGATAGGTACAGCATCCGGTAGTAACCCGTTTGTTGCTTTTCAAAATTTAAATCAAATGACATCCCAGCAGCAGTTATATTTAGGCCAGGCTTCAGCTCTGGTCTTAACCAGCCGCGCGATTGAGCAAGATGTAGAGGACATCCTGGAAGCGTTATATCGTTATCGGGAGCTTCGTTATACTGTCTGGTTATTTGGGACCGAAGAGCCCATCACGCCATTGTTTGGTTCAGATGCTCTACTTGGGCTCTCGCCTGAGCTGACCGTCATCCACAATCCTAAACCAGCTGCCGCCAAAGTAGCACGAACTCGGCCAGTTTCCGTGAGACAATTCCTTAAGGCCTACAGAGAGCCCGGGGAAACGGCGTTTATTCCCTCTCTATCGTTAAATAACAAGTGGGAGACAAAAGAAAAACCGATGCCCGTAGCCTATATCGATGGACTCTATGCTTTTTATCAAAAAAAGTATAAAAAGAAATTTCTGCTTTCCGATGTCGAAGGAATTCGTTGGATGAACAAACCTTCAGATGAGGTCCTGCTGCAGGTAAATGGACCGCAATTTCAAGCGGCGTGTATGGTGAGAAGTAGTCATCGGAGCGTAAAGTGGACTTATGCGAAAGGACAGCTTCAATATATTCTGGACTTAAAAATAAAAGCCAGTATGGAAATGGGGAATGGTCAATTCTCCAAAGAAGAGCTGAGGGCGGCTGCAGACAAAATGATACGCAATGAGATCATGGAAACTTTTCAACTGGGTAAAAAATCCAACACTGATTTGCTGAATTTAGGGAAGGAAATGTATAAATATGATCTTCGACAATGGCGTGAAATTTACCGTTCACCAGAAGTCAAACCTGCATTGAAGGTGAATATCCATTTGTTCCTAGAGCATTCGGGAACTTATAAAGCGGGATAATATGGTAAATCGCACGTGGTGCCTGTATTGCCTGTTGTGTCCCCAAACTCAGCCCGTTCCACCCTCTGGCAGTCTCTTTTTCAATCTGGCAGCCGCCGCAGAGTCAAAATTTTTGAAAACACCTAGAACGGCGCATACCCATGCCATGCTGTACGAATTCGTGGTGGTGATATTTTTGCCGAACAGCACCGTAAGCAAACTGGACGAAAGGATCGTCCCAATAAACCGGGATTTCATGAACAAAGCGGAAGACTACACGGCTGGTCATAATATCGGACCCAAGGACCGAAATAAATCTGGTTACGGCATCCCCATTCCCGACGGAAGGCAGGGAGGAGTATATTCCAACTGATTAAATTAACGGGCATTATAGCTTGGTGGTAGACGCGTTACTCGTATTAATAAGATTATAGGAAACCGATCGATACCCACAGTGAGAAGTGGTATGTAGGTGCGTTTATTTTAGAACCTATTTTTGAAAAACTTGATTTTTACAACGCTAAAGATTGACATCACACATATGATTTCATTATTCATTCTTTAATTTTTCTAATCTCCTTCTGGATAAGTACTATGAATAATTTCGAAAAAATCAAATCGGATGAAAATGTTAAACGGGAGCATAACTTTAATTTTTTGCGGAGAAAAGAAAAAGTACGATAAAAGACAAGTTCTATCCAAAGAACCACTCCATTGGAAGGAGTGGTTTTGTCTTTATATGCTGATATATCGTTCGCTGTTGCATCTATCCCTGAGCAGTAGCGATCATGGACTCTACTAAGTTTTTCAGTAAAAGTAAGAACAGCGTATAACTTCGAAAAAGTTAAACACTGTTTTTTGCATGTGATTCGTTTAAAGCGAGCAGTGGTATTATTCTTGGTTATTACCCTTATTTTTATCGTGCCTTTTGCCGTTCTCTTTCTCGCTGCTGCCATGTTGGCTATTGTTTCTTTTTTCTTTTGCTTGATCGGATTTATCCAGATCCTGCCTATCTTTACTCTTTTGTGTATGATCTGCTTTTTCCTCAACCGAGTCTTTTTGTTTTACTTGGACTGAGACAGACTCTTTAATAACTTGTGATACTACTGGTGATTGAACTGGTGTTGGAACCGATGATGGAGTTTCTGATGGAACTGTTGTTTGAAGTGGTGATGGAACAACTGAAGGAGCCGGTTGCTGCTCTGCCTTAGCTGTAACGTCATCATTCTTCTTCACCTGTTGCGTTTTCTTTTCGATTTTGGACAGTTTTTTATCCAAGTGGGCAAACGACTTTTCTATATTTTTCATTAGAGATGATTGGGCTTTGGGATTTCCTACTTTTTCCAATGCTGAGGCCAAAGCTAGAATGTTGTGCTGCAAATCGGTTTTTACCTTCAGTACCTGCTCAGAATTTTTTACTTCCTTTTCAGAAACGTTCACATCTTCGGTTTCCGTTTGCTCAGATTCCATTATCTGCTCACTGGCCGGATTAGCTGCGATTTGTGTTGTTGAAGTCGCTGCTTCAGCATTCACCGATGGTGTCGCAGTTGCAGCGGGTGCAGACGTTTCAACTGCCGAAAATCCGGAAGCCCGTTCGGTTTTTTGAATCGCATTCTGCTGAATTTCCAACGACTTCTGTAGAGTTAGACTCGCCTCGTCCGTTTTCCCTTTAGCCAATAAGGCGTTCGCTTCTGCCAGTCGTTCTTTGGCAAATGCGGCAAGCAGTCTTGCCTCCTTAACGTCATTGACAGTTAGGGCTAATCGAATATTTTCGTACATGGTTTTTATAAAGTAGAAGAAGTCTCCAGGCAATAGCCCTGTAGTAGTCTTAGTCGTACTCTGGGTGACGCTAACGGAAGCCGGAGTAGAAGACGGTGTTGGTGTTGACATCTCCGAAGCAAATACACTGCTTGCACTTACGCAAAAAACGAGTATGCTGAGCATAGCGCTTTTCGCTAGAAAATTGTACTTTTTAGGTTCTTTTGTGAATGTTACTTTCATGAATATTACCACCTTTTGGAAGTTGTCTATTGTCCCTCGGCCGATACTAAGGTATACGAGATCACCATTTATTTTCAGGGGGCAGGTCAATTTTAGAGCATAGAATCGGTATATACCCTCACAAAATCCGTGTGGGATGCCGAATATACTTAGTGTTAACAAAAGAGGAGGAATATAAAGAGATGAAAAAAAGATGGATGGTTATCGCGTCATGTGTATTGGCAACGAGTCTTATGGCAGGATCCGCATTAGCAAAATCGGAAACAAGCAATTCTAATGAGGGCAAGTCTGAAGCTGTAAAGGTTAACATTGATCTTAAGGTGAAAACTGATGTCAAAGAGACGGTTACATCCGATACTTACGGCGATCAAGGCCATAATGGATATAAAGGGCTGCTCAACGCGATCGACAATGTGAAGGACAAGCCTGCAGGGGCTGTTTTAGCAGAGCTTCTTTTAACCAAATATGAGACCCAGCTTACGGCTGAGCAGAAAGCCGAGCTTGAGGCAATCAAAGAGAAAGAGGCAGCTTTGTCGGTGGTTGCCGATCTGTTGGATAAGAACGGAAGCGTAACTGACGCCGTATACGTTCAAAAGGAAGCTATTTTAGCAAACGTTACGAATCTTGACTCTTACAAAAAACTAGGCAAATTGTACGACAAGCTAGGGAAAAAAGGCGTGAAATTATACGTTAACGGTGAAGAGCCTACTTTTGAAGTAGCTCCGTTTATCCGCGAAGGCAACACACTAGTTCCTTTTCGTGCGATTTCCGAGGCTTTAAAAGCAACAGTTACTTGGAACGAAGAAGACCGTTCAGTTACTGTTACACGTGATGGTATTACTGTAAAACTCTTTATTGATAGTAAGACAGCTACTGTCAACGGTAAGGAGGTAACGCTTGAGGTTCCAGCAGCGATTGAACAAGGCAGCACGGTTGTGCCTGTGCGTTTTGTGAGCGAAGCCTTGAAAGCAGCTGTGAAATGGGAAGCTGAAACCAAATCTGTCGTTATTTACGAAGAATAGTCCGATCTCATTCTAGAGCCATCCATATTGGATGGTTCTTTTTAGTTGAATCATTTACTCGCATTTATATGTTTTGGGTTCAGGCGATTCCTTACTATAGGGTATTTGATGTATAGGGAGATCAATTATATTGAACGTGAAAAATGAATCCGGCTTAGCCTTCAATCAGTTCGAGGCTGCAAAGCGTGGAAGCGGTCGCCAAGGACGTAGACAAAAGCTTAGAAATGCTTAGAAAGATCCATGCTGATATGGTCCAAAGGCAAGATGAAGAGAAAGTAAATACGAAGGAACAAAACAGTCATTAAACTCCCTCGGTATGATTTGATTTCCTCACGCAAGCTCGTCTATTCGCAGGATTGGCCATGTAGCCAGATTGATAGAAAAGACGTAGGGTACATTCGATCATTAGGCGACATGCTTATGAGAATTGCATACCATGAAGCAGTCCATTCAGGTCAACATTTAGATTATTTAAGATTAGCCGGATTAAAGCGGCCAAAGGTTTGGGATTGAAGTTTAAGAAAGAAAGAAAGAAAGAAAGAAAGAAAGAAAGAAAGATTGAGCTAACGATGAACTCTAGCTTGATAACAATATGAAGAGGCAGCCGGTCCAGGTGGATTGGTTGCCTCTTCTAAACTGCTCCTCAAAGTCTTGCCATACTTTCCCCCATGCACTTTTGGGGTCATTCGCTTTTGTTACGGACTCCTTAGCTTGAATGTAACTTACTGCTCCATTCATAAATGTCACTACGATATCATCTACATCCTGAGGTGCTTCAACTCTAACCTCTGTGACTTTATAAGAAGAAGGGAATGCTCTTGAGTCTAACATCCGCCCAAGGTAGAGTGCAGCAATGGCATTTTGATAAGAGATTCCGACCTACCAGAATTCTTCTTACTAAGAAGTTTATCTATTAAATATGATCGCGTATCTTAAATAGTAATTCAAATAAGAAAGGTGCTAACTTAGTGAATTTTCTTCACTAGTTAGCACCTTTTTATTTGCCGAATATGAGTTCCTAGTCTATACATTTTGTGCATAAATAATGTATAGCTCTAGATGCGTTTTTTCGCAATAATTATGAAAACACCGCTTTTTAAACAATGATTCCACTCTTTCTTCTCAGTAAATATGAAATTAGCCCTTGATAAATCAACCTTTGTGGCATTATTTTTCTTAATAATTATGACGCCACACATTTTTTTTGTATAGAAGAAATAGTTGACGATGTCTTAAAGGAGATTTTCAAAAGAAACTTGGGCTTGAATCAATCTCAGCTGTGAGTTTTGTTGGAACGTTCCATCTCCGGAAAAACATGCTTGTGCAGCAGGCTGTGTAACTTTTCCAGAGTGTGCCATAGGCATATTGTTTATCACGACTGGACAACTTTTATGCTGAATGAACGGCAATCGGCACCCGGGGTAGCCCATAGGGGATTGGAACTACCTTCAAAATTTACTTCACGTGAATCGTTCCGTCTTCCGTCTTCCGTCTCCTTTCTTGTTCTTAGGCGCTCTGCGGCTGTCGAAAATACCGTACATCGAATGTATGGTCCTCGCTCTCCAATTCCATAATAGAATTATGCATGCAAATTCAAGGCATGTCATAACAGGAGGCGATTATGAAGGCTGTAACATTCCATGGCATGAAGAACATGCAAGTGACGCAGGTCGCGGATCCGACGATTCAGAAAAAAGACGGGATTATCGTCAGGATCACCTCGACCGCCATATGCGGTTCCGATCTCCATATATACCAGGGGGCGATTCAAGCCCAAACCGGATACGTGGTCGGACATGAACCGATGGGCATTGTCGAAGAAGTGGGCCCTGAGGTGACAAAGGTCAAAAAAGGGGACCGAGTCGTGCTCCCGTTCAATATCTCGTGTGGCAGCTGTCATTACTGCCAGCATGAAATGGAGAGCCAGTGCGACAACTCCAACCCCAATCCCCAAGTGGATACAGGAGCTTACTTTGGGTTTACCGAACGTTACGGGAATTATTGGGGCGGACAAGCCGAAATGCTTTACGTGCCATACGGCAATTTCATGCCGTTTGTTATTCCGGAGTCATGCGAATTGGAGGATGAGAAGCTCCTGTTCTTGTCCGACGTGCTGCCGACGGCCTATTGGAGCGTGGATAACGGAGGTGTGAAGCAGGGAGATACGGTGGTGGTGCTCGGCTGCGGCCCCGTTGGCTTGATGGCGCAAAAATTCGCCTGGATGAAAGGCGCAAAACGGGTCATCGCGATCGACAATCTCCCGTACCGGCTGAACCATGCCAAAAAAATGAATAACGTCGAAATCTTCAACTTTGAAGATTTCAATGACATGGGGCTGCATATAAAAGAAATAACAAGCGGGGGTGCGGATGTCGTCATCGATTGCGTCGGAATGGACGGCAAGAAGACGCTATTGGAGGAAGAAGAGCAGAAAGCCAAGCTGGTTGGCGGAACGCTCAGCCCAATCAACATCGCGATGAATGCGGTGCGGAAATTCGGCACGATTCAGATTACGGGGGTATACGGTTCAAAATACAACCAGTTCATGTTCGGAAACATTTGGGAACGAAACGTGAAGCTGACCATGGGACAGGCACCCGTGATTCATTACATGCCGATGCTGTATCAAAAAATTATGGCTGGCGAGTTCGATCCGACGGAGATCATTACGCATAAAGTGCCGCTCGATCAGGCTCATAACGCCTACAACACCTTTTACAACCATGCGGACGAATGCATTAAATTCGTCCTGAAGCCATAAATGATGTCATGATAAGAGGGCTGTGCCATGGGGTATTGTACCCTGAGGGACAGCCCCATGTGTTTAACCGATTTTTCGTCAAAATTGGAGGGACCCAGTTTCGTTATAGGCATAAAACCGCCAGGTTTGCTGCAAGCTCCCGGAAGACCCAATCCGCGCCTTCGGAGCCGATTCTTTATAATTTCTTCGCCGCTGCTGGATGATTTCAAGATCATGCTGGATAAATGTGAAATAGGTTCCCAATTCCCTTCGCCGAGATCAGGCTGTATTTGCAAAAATTGCATCCGTTCCTTCGAAGTTATCAGCTCCCTTACTCTCGCCTACATCGTACTCATCCCTTATTGCCAAGCTATTTCATACTTCATTCAGATTGCAAATCTGCACGAGTCGCCTTGAAGTAAATCATCGTAGTATCTAGACTATCGTGTCCCATAATTTGTGCCAATCGGTGCAACGGCGTATTTTCTGCCATCACGTACCCGAACCGGTGCCGTAGATCATGGGCGCTGAATCCTTCGAGCCGCGCTACTTTCCTATATTTTTGAATCAAATGGCGTAAAGCACGTTCTGTTAATCGATCGCCAGTTTTCTCCGATGGAAACAGATAAGGACTGTCCGGAGGGAGTTCTGCCAGATATTTTTCTAATGCAGCTCTGCAAGTAGCATTCAAAGGCACTTCCCGCTGTTTATTACGTTTTCCAGATCGGACCGTGAGCTGGCCGCTGCATGTTCCGATTTGAATATCTCCGGGAGCTAGGTCGCACACTTCCATTGTTCGTAATCCGGTGTGAAACATCACGATAAGAAGCGTCTGATCCCGGAGGGAACCAGCGTGCTCAGCCGCAGCGATCAATGCAGCTTCTTCTTTGTCTGTCATCTGCCTAGGGCTCACCTTTTCTTCAGGAACCAATTTAACCGGCTTGGAAGGGTCGCGACGAAGCCTTGATTCCGACACGGCCCAACCGAAAAACCGTTTCAGTGTTATAAGTCGCCGGTTAATGGTCGCCGGTTTCAATTCCATTACTTTTTGAGCGGCTTCCCGGTATCGTGTTAATGTTGGAGTAGCCACTTCTTCAATTCGAAATATTACTTCTTCCTCTTGGTGGTCGGATGTCTCGAACCAACCGATGAAGTGTTTCAGATCGCTTGCGTATTCCTTTAACGTTTTGGGATTCAAATCTTCGTGGGTGGTGAGAGCGTGAATGAAGTCGTGAATCGTCTGCTCCCCCTGTTTAGAAATCCCGGTCGTTTCACTCATTAGCGAGACCTCCAAATATTGACTTACATTAGCGGACATGGTACTCTTATCTTAACCAAAACAATAGCGGACATCAAGTATGTGTTCTGAGAACATATAATGACCGCTAATCTAAATTAGCGGCATTGAAATGGTCATGGGTAATCAATTTTTGGAGGAATTCTATGCAAACAGGTACAGTTAAATGGTTTAATGCTGAAAAGGGTTTTGGCTTTATTGAAATCGAAGACGGAAACGACGTTTTCGTTCATTTCAGCGCGATTGATGGTGATGGTTACAAATCGTTGGATGAAGGTCAACGAGTCCAGTTCAATGTTGCCCAAGGCAATCGCGGACCACAGGCTGAGAACGTTTCTAAAGTATATTAAGATCTTTCAAGCTGTCCTAAACGTGGGACAGCTTTTTGTTTATTCTTGCTTGCATCCATGCACGAGGGCTGTCATTTTCAAAATTTATAATCATAGAAGTGAGGTATCGCAAATGAACAAAGAACAATTTTTTCAAAACCGGTAAAGAGGTGCAAATTCCGGCAGGTAAAGTCACGGCAGGAATTACTCTGAAAGATGCTTTAAATTAAGCTTAAAGTCATCAAATGCTAATATAAAATAAAGATGTTACTACATCAGAAAAGCGGTTTTCTATCAACATAAGTACACATGATTTGAACGCTAGTGTCGTATTTTCTACTATTGATGACATTATTGACTATTATTCCAAACAGGGTTTGCAGACAAAAGCAGCCAATCTGACCAATTTACAGAATGACAAAAGTAAGGAAAGGGATGATATATCATAGTTGGAGAAATGTTTCTTTACAACCGACCTGTAAGGACAATTAAGAAGAGTTCGTGGTTGATAATGATTTCCTGTGTTTTTTCTTCGGTTTTCTTCACTGTTTGGGGAGGATGCCTTTTGTTTGGTTGCCTCCTTTACATGGCCTTTTCGAATCCAAAGGTCAGAAACCTTTTGGTAAGTTCCGGAAATTCATTGCTGCGAATGGTTTCCAAGAAAAAGGGATTACTATGAAATCACTTCAAGAATACACCCGCTGGAAGAAGGACATGGCTCTTCACGGTAAATCGGATTTGAGGAAGAGCGTCTGGCAGTTGGTCAATAGCATTGTTCCTTTCCTCTTGCTGTGGGGTCTTGCTTATGAAACTCTGTCTATCTCAATATGGATCACACTGACGCTTGCAATTCCAGCAGCCGGATTCATGATCCGAATCTTCATTATTTTCCATGATTGCTGCCATCTGTCGTTCTTCGCTGCGAGGAAGGCGAATACGATCATCGGCACGATAACGGGAATCCTTACTTTCTTCCCGTATGAGCAATGGAAAAATGAGCACTCCATTCATCATGCGACTAGCGGCAATTTGGGTCGTAGAGGCACAGGCGACATTTGGACGCTGACTACGAAGGAATACGCGGCACTCTCCCCATGGAAGCGCCTAGGATATCGCTTATACCGCAACCCATTTGTCATGTTCGGGCTCGGACCGGTATTTATATTCTTATTTGTATACCGGTTTAACCGGAAGAGTGCCAGACGCAAAGAGCGCTTGAACACTTACCTAACGAACGCAGCGTTAGCAAGCTTGATGGGACTGCTCTGTTGGTTGCTGGGCTGGAAGGAGGTCCTACTGGTGGAGGGGACGATTCTCTACTTGTCTGGCGTTGCAGGCATATGGCTCTTCTACGTGCAGCATCAATTTGAGGATACCTATTATGAGCGTACAGATGAGTGGGATTTCGTCAGCGCGGCTATGAACGGCAGCTCCTATTATAAGCTGCCCAAAATCCTGCAATGGATGACGGGGAATATCGGCTTCCACCATATTCATCATATGGATCCTCAGGTGTCGAACTATAACTTGCAGCAAATACACGAGAGCAACGCCGCCATGCAAGACGTTCCTGCCATCGGAATTCGTTTGAGCCTGCAGGCGCTTCGATACCGACTGTGGGACGAGAGCAGCAAACGGTTTGTGGGGTTCCGGGGTCTAAAAGGATAAAAATAAGGCAGATCGTAGTTTCTTACGATCTGCCTTATTTTATTGCTTACGATGGATTCATGGTGACACGCTGGTCGTTGTCCGTCATAGACACGAACTTGCGGGGTTCCTTTAAAAATATTTTAATATCCAGGCACTTGAACCACATTCAGTCATATATAGATGATAGCAGTTCGAACCTGTTGAGGAGGATTTTATAAAATGATGTTACCGAGTGAAAAGTATTTTGGTAAGTTTGAAGCGGTTTTTTTATTTTACGGGGCCATGCCTACAGGCGTTACTGTTTCTGAAACTGGGCGCATTTTTATTTGCTTTCCAAGATGGGGAGACGATGTTAATTTTACGGTGGCTGAAATCGTTCGCGGTACATTACAGCCATATCCTAGTTTAGACTCTAATTTGGTAAGCCAATCGAATATCACAACGTCCTTCATTAGTGTCCAAAGTGTCGTTGCTGATGGAAAGGGAACACTTTGGGTACTGGATACGGGGGCTCCTAATTTCTCAGAACCCATCAAAGGGGGGGCGAAGTTAGTCGCTGTAGATTTAAATACAAATACCATAAGAGGCGTATTTACATTTACAGAGGATGTTGTCCTGCCAACCACTTATCTGAATGATGTTCGATTTGATTTTCGTGTTGGTAAAGCAGGTTATGCTTATATAACGGATTCGTCTTCCCGAGGACCGGGTGCCATTATTGTCGTTGATCTAGAAACGGGTATTGCCTGGAGACGGTTAAACGGGGCATATTCAACTTCGCCCGATCTCTTTCTTTTACCGAAAGTCGAAGGTGAAATCCTGATGAATCGAAACAAAGATGGATCTACTTCACCCTTTAGATTGGCCTCTGATGGTATAGCGATTTCCCCGGACGGCAAGTTTTTGTATTTTTGTCCTCTCTCCAGTCGACATCTGTACTCAATTTCAACGGAAGCCCTAAGAGACCGAACGATACCGGATATGAATTTACAGGATCACGTGAAGTATTGGGGAGAAAAAGGTGCTTCAGATGGAATGATCACCGGTGCAAAAGGAACCCTTTATGCTGGAGATTACGAAAACAACAGTATTCGAAAGATATTGCCGAATGGCATCATGGAAACGATCGCACATGATCCGAGAATTTTATGGCCCGATACTTTTTCGATTGGTCCAGATCAATACTTATATTTCATCGTGAACCAATTACATCGGCAGGCAAGATTTCATTATGGAAATGACCTGCGGCAGAAGCCTTATAGTTTACTCCGTATGAAAATAGACGAACCACCTGCTCCTACCTTTTAATAAATATTTCACTTTACAAAGTTGACTCTACTTGCATAGAAAATGCATTTTTTTACTTTATGGTTATTCATTATTTGGAGACAAGTTGTCCATCATTTAGCCGATGCTGAGAAGAATGCCTATAATCGTTTCAAACGTGGTTTAACCGAAGAACATCCAGTTGTGGGAACATTTCGAGAGGACTTAACTTCATTACGAGAACGAATGGGATGGTAAATTGCCATCTCTGGATTGACGTTATTGTGCTAAAGGAGAAGGGTAGCCCAATAATCAACAGGCTGCTGGCAAATCGATAGCGCTCCCATAGCGCAGAAAGGCCTTAATGATGGACAAAAATTTGGCTGCCAACCATGCAAATCCAAAGATGACAACACCAGCTCTTCGTTCCGTCAGATGGCTTGTCACTCTTTATAGCTTGATAAGCTGGCTGACCGTCGTGGCGATCATTATTTTATCGTATACTGCACCAAACCTCGTAAACCCTTAGGCTTGGGTACGTGGCATCATCGTCGCTGCTACATCGGTCTTGACAGTAGTCTTTGCAAGTCGGGCTGCCATAGGTAAACCGCGTGAATTGATGCGGTTGCGTATCGTTGTGACGGTATTGCTCATCGCATTCACCGCCGTACTTTTTTTCTTGACTTTACCGGTATGGATGAAAGTCGAGCAGGTGGTTTGCAGCGCATTGCTTCTAGTTATTGCCATTCTCATCTTCAAGCGCTAGACCCTTTTATCAAATGAAATTAAAGTTTTAGATCCAAGAGGAGAACTTCATGAATGACAACTAAATTTGAATAACAACATTTATATACAAATGTGCAACATCAGTATAATGTATTGACACGTGCGCTATCGGTGAACTTTAGTTGAATAAACACTGGGGAAGGCAGCCGTCTAGTGAACGGCTGCCTTTACTCAACTAACGGGCAGCATTGGTCAATTGTTCCACGAATACCTCCGTTTTCCTAAACAAAAAACCGTCCTTTAGAGGAACGAATTATTTTGTGTTTTTTACCTTCCAGAAAGAAATCCCAGGCATATGTCCAATCAAGAACTATGTACTGAGCGTATGATTATACCGTAATGAAAATTAACTTGAGGGGAATGATTAATTATGGGTGCAAGTTGTGCAGGTTATAGTGGCTACTCCTCAGCTGCGGTGGTATTGGTCCTTTATGTTTTACTTGTAATCGTTCTTGCAGTTTTTGCTTGGTAATAAAAGAACAAGATGGCTCGAACATTCGAAACAGCCCATACCCATTTCTCTAGACTGAATAGACTAATAGCACCATAGCGCACACCATACCCAGAATACTCATTCGATATCACCTTGTAGTGTACCGAAAAAGAGGAATCCTTTAAGTTTTAAGGGGATTTCTTTTTTTGTGTTCATAGAATCAATTCGAGTTGTATGTACAATATACGATAATGTACCTTTGTTCAACTAACGCAGAACGTTAATTACATACACAACTAACATGAGGCTGCCGGCATTTTCGGCAGCCTTTGCTCAACTAACGGGCAGTAGAGCGTAGTGGGATGGCTATTTAATATCATTTAGTGATACGGGTCACCGTAATGTATCTAAGTGCAAAGTTCATTTTGACCACAATATATATATCAGCATATAAAGACAAAACCACTCCTGCCAATGGAGTGGTTTCTTTGGATAGAACTTCTCTTTTATTTAAGAACTAACTTACCTAAATTAATACATCGGTAAAAGAGTAAAGTCAAACTTAAAGTAAATAAATAAATTGGGATTGAAAAAATTATTGAATATCCATTCTTGTATGTGATCATTTTAAAAACAACACTGATCCATTCGACTCCTAGAGATAAAATACACCAAACAACTACGTATAATACGACACTTTTCGTTTTTATTCCAAACAATTCATAAAAATAAATAAAGAAATAGGAAAATGGAGAATAAAGAAAGTAAGAAACTAAGTCAAACATGTCGTAATGAGGCGAATCGTTTACTTCATAAAAGTCAAACACCCCTCCTCCGATCGTAAAATCCCAAAACTTCGCTACAGTGAACCCCCACAAAAAAAGCAAAAAGGTAATTTCTGGTTTTAATTTCCTTGGCAGAAAGTACGAGAAAGTATACGTACAAACTATAGCAATGGTGATAAACCACTCGTTCTTATCAAAATGTTCATATGGAGTCAGATTCATTGAGCACCCCATATTTGTTGAGCCATTCATCCAAGTTACACCGCGAACTGCAGAACAGTTGGATTTAACAGCGGGGGATGTCCTCATGGAATTCAATCAGATCACATCTGTGCTGCGGATCAATCTAGGAAAGTAAGAGAACATCCGCCATTCGGAAAGCAGCCGGTCATATGATCGCTGCCTTTCTCAATTTAGGTTAATTAGTGAGTGACAGGAAAAGTTGAGGCTGGTTTAAAATAAAGTCGTAATCATAAGCTTGTATAACGACAACCTTACGATCCCTGTTACTCAGGACGTACAAACGATTGGTTCGGGCATTCAAAACACCGTTAAAAGGTTCGACTCCCGTACGTATACGTGTAAGAATCGTGTTATCCGCCCCATTTATCACGATAACATTGCCGCCAAATTCCGGAACATATACAAGGTTTCTTATAGGGTCAACATTGATAACAGCTGGAGATTCGCCAGTACGTACCGTCTGGATTATCCGATTTGTTCGCAAATTTACTGCACTTACCGTGCCACCATCAGGATCTGCAGAATACAGTCGATTTGTTCGCTCATTTAAAGCGGGATCAATGATTTCATGGAGAGTAGGGGGGGATATTACGGTTATGAGTCTGTTGGTGTTTCCATTAACTACAATAATATCAGCGTCTTTAACGACATAAATTCGATTTGTCCTAGTATTGATTAAAACTACGAAAGCTGGCCCCGTTTGAGGATTTGCGATTATCAGATTGCTCTTTCCATCTATGACGGCCAAGTTCCCTGTATTCGCAAACACGACATAAATTCGATTCGTTAAAGGATTCACAGCAACACTTATCGGTTGAATTCCGACCAATGGTATTTTAGACATAATTTTGTTGGTTTCGCCGTCGATAACAACTAATGTGTTACTACTACGATTGATTACATAGATTCGGTTGGTGGACGGATTTACAGCTATATTTCCCACACTGGATGAAAGCTTGATCGTCTTTATGATCCTATTTGTGATACTGTTAATGACGGAAACGGTTCCACTTGTTGTATTGGATACATAAAATCGGTTGGTACGAGGATTTACCGCAGCGTGAAACGGGTTGTTGCCAACACTTATGGTGCGAATTATTCTATTCGTATCACCATTTATTACAGTGACGGTATTACTTCCGGTGTTAAGTACATAAATCCGGTTAAGGGGCTCATTAAGATAGATTTTGGAGGGGTTTCTTTCAACTGGTATAGTCTTGATGACACGATTCCTCAATGATAATCGAGTAATGGAACGCTTAGTCCTCATATTTCTTCTAATACCTCCATATATTAAGAATCCTATACTATATGCTCAGGATAAAAGTAATGTTTATTATTTTTAGATGTACGTATGTTCAGTCGTAAAGTCGTAACGAAGAAAAACCTAAGGCTAAGCCAACAGATCTTATTAAACTCACGTGAGTTCCGTTTAATAAATGGCATTGAATTAATGGGTAGTTTTAGGCACTTGAGCATTGAACTAACGGATACGATAGTTCAAAATAAGGGAGCAGAATGCCGCGGGTCGGCAGCTGTTCCTTTTTTATTGAAGTAACGGACAGTAGAGCGTGGTATAGTATAAGAAGGGGGAACTTAATTGAATGGATTGTTGAAAATGAGTAAAAAAGCAAAGATAAGAACGACTGTTGTTTTGTTGGTGCTGAGTATCATACTTTTTTACTTGGTAAATCTTTTTACGATTGATCCCTACAAAACATCTGGAAACGGAAATCTGGGATTAGTTCCAATTTTATTTTCAATTCCCATTTTTATCGGTTTTAATATATTTTACTTTTTAGTTCTTCGCACTGGTTTACGGAAAGTGAGTAATAAAATCAAAGCCTTAATATTTATTATTTGCTTAATAATTTTAGTCGTTTTCTTTCTTCTCGAGCTGAATTTTGTTAAGGATTTATCCGATTTATTAGGCTCATGGGATGATCTCAATTCCAGAGTGTACCGTTATCCAATATTAAACCAATACACCAACACTATGTTCTTCAACAAATACACCTTTCTTACTGCTGTGACGATAACTACTTTGATTGGAATTGTGTACCCTAATAAAAATCCAGGTTATAAGGTATTCAGCTAACGATAAACTTTAGTGAAGGAGCTTGCTTCGTGGCAGCTCTTTTTTTATTCATTCAATTAACGGGATACTTGAACAAAAGCGAAACTTATACAAGCACTAAAACGTCATGTTTTTCGAGGGGGTTATTATTCTGGAAACGAAATTGAATTGATAAAATTGAATAATTATAAATGAATAAGTTTTTCCCACCAAAGGGGGCAGATTGTTGAAAAAGAGTAGATTAACTTTTTTTACACTTACAATTTTGCTACTAATTATCGGATTCTCGGCTTATTATATTAACGATAATAAGCATGTGTATGGAAATGATAAAGATTCCATAGAAAAAGTAATTAAATCTATTAAAGGGTATGAAAATAAATCAATTGAAATTCTGGAGGTAAAGGATTTCAATGATCGAAGGGTTGTAGGATTTTTATCTAACAATAGTCCTGGCTATATTCAATTTAGAAAAAATGAAGATGGCAATTTTTTGTGGAGTTATATACAAGTGAGTGAGGATGAAAAATTTAGCTCATTCATTCCTGAGCATCTTAGTATGTTTATGATTGTTGCCAATAATGAAAATGAAATTGCTAAAATGCAAGTAAGTATAAATGGACAGAAATTGGAGCAAAGGTTTATTCCTTATAAGGCGACTGTTGCTTGGGTCAATTTTCCCGATACCGATAGTAGCCAATATGAATTTCGAAATTATAAGTATTATGATAAAGACGGAAATCTAATAAAAGAGATCAATTAGTTCGTTGAACTAACGAAGAAACTTTAGTTCAATGTCTATAAAGTTGGACCATCCAATCATTGCGTGTTCGAAGCTACCGATTAGGTAGCTTTGTTTATTTTTTTTGGATATGATGTTTGTATACATCGAAAAGGAGCAAAGGCATATGAAGAGTAACAAACCAGTAAAGATAGATGATTTAATCAGTGAAATTGAACTTCAAATTGATGATGCTTTTACTTTTATAAACACTATAACAGGTGAGGTTATTACATTAATGAGAGAAGAAATTGGAGCTGCTGAAGATGAAGAGCCTCTTGAAAAATTTCCTGTATGGCAAAGGGAGAATATTGAAAAAGCCATTAACATAATTGAGGATGAAGTCGGGGTTTACGTTGACTTCACATTAAGAAATGAACTCAATGAATATGAAATCATTGAGGAGTTTATTCTGAGTATTAAGGATCAGAGGATTCGAGAAGAACTGTATGATGCAATTCAAGGAAGAGGAGCGTTTCGGAGATTTAAAGATGGATTAATTGAACATGGTGTTGATAAACATTGGTATATGTATAGAGAAAATAAGATTAAAGAATTAGTAATTGACTGGTGTAAAGAGCACAACATTGAGATCCAAAATTAATATTGGTTATTAGCCCTTCACAATATTTGATTACCCGTTTCCAAAGAACTCAAAAACAAGACTACCAATGTAACGATGGGAACCTTATTAAGAAACTTATTAAGCTACGGGCAGTTTAGCTTGGCGGCCAACCAACTAAGTGGTTGCTTATTCTCAATTGTTGGAAGGAAAGTTCTATTCTTTCGCGAATTCATTAGACATGCCGAAGTAACGAATTTCGCAAAAAAATCGCGGTAGAGCATTGGAAAGAGCATTTTAGTTTTCTATATCTTCATAGAAAGGTGATTACGCATGAACCAAAGACCGTCAGAAGAAGAATACGCCGGGGACGCCGGCGAGTATATCCGGTTGGTGCCGGAAGGCAACATCATCGACATTCTGCTCGCCCAGGAAAAGCAAATGGCCGAGCTGTTGGCATCGTTGACCGAAAGTCAGAGCGCCCATCGGTATGCGGAAGGAAAATGGACGCTAAAAGAAGTCGTGGGCCACATCGCAGACAGTGAACGCGTCATGACCTACCGCCTGCTCCGATTTGCAAGAGGGGATCAGACGCCTCTGCCCGGTTTCGACCAGGAATTGTTCATTCCTCCTTTCGGAAGCTGGACAACCGCGCAATTGGCCGAAGACTACCGGGCCGTACGGCAATCGACGATCACACTGCTGCGCGGGTTACCGACGGAGGCGTGGTCCCGCAAGGGCACAGCCAACAACGTAAGCATTACGGCGCGCGCCCTCGCTTACGGCATCGCAGGACACGAGCTTCATCACATGGGGGTCATCCGAAATCGTTACTTGAGATAACCCTTCCCATCCCGTGCATAGACTGAAATGAAGAGAGGACAAACGGGTGTTGAAAAAAACAGCAGCGATTGGTTGCTGACTGGACACACACACACACGTTTTGTCTAAAAATGAATAGCAAACAATAATCTCAAACAAGAAAAAGTCATTCAGCTAACGGGACACGTTACTTGAATAAACTACAAAATGAGGCTGCCACCGTGAAAACGAGTGGCAGCCTCATTAAGCTATCGGGCAGTTTAGTTTAATGACAAGGGAATAGTGATATAGAACCAGATTTACTAATCAACTGTAAAAAGGGACGAAGTGTATTGATTTTGATATGGGAGAAAATGAATGATTGAATATCGCGGAATTGAAATTTTGTTTAAAAATGGATACATTCTGACAAATGGACTGTATAACGGGTACAGCCGAGATACGTGTAAAAATAGATCATAGTCTGGATAACGTTTCTATATTTATAGCAGGACCTCAAATAGCCCAGAAACTACTTTTTAATGTTCTGGTCTATTTCCATTTTAACCTGCCGGGATTGTATCTACAATATGCGGGACTGGCTACCTGTATTTCCGGGTACCTGAGTATTTACTAAGTAAGTGTTATGGTAAAATAAAGAAAATTTTTAGGTGGGTGTATTATGGATAGAACTACACTTTCGTACCACACCATTGTCCTTTCCGGCCTCCATCGGTCTGCGAACGTCCCTCCGATAAACGAAAATACGAAGATCGGCGATGACGTGGAGGCATAAAGCATGTCAAATTTAGCTGAGCTCGAGAATGTCCATGCAGATATTGAATCCGTTCATGAGGTCGTCCAATGTTTAAAAGCAAGAATAGATGGCATATATATTGGAATTCACCTTCTTAAAAATCGGGAGGGCAATTACTTTTATGAACTCAGTCATTATTACAGAGGCGCAGACACCGCTGGACCTCTTGTTGCTATGGATAAGAATATTATCCCATTACAAGCCGCTTATATTATGGCTTTTTTGATTATCATCACAAATTATTAGAGCGGAGTGTCACAGGAACCAATAATGGTCGTTCCAATTCAACATATAGAAACCAATGGATACTTGGCTTATGAAATTCTACTGGATAAAAATGAGTTTGGAATGCTTGATGAAATTGAGGTCTAAGGTGTCTATAAGCTTACTTTCCGGACGACAACTATAGTTGTGATAACAAGTAGGGATACTGGAGATTTCCAGTATCCTATTTTTATTTTGCTTGAACCATCCGATTGGTAATAACAGGAACAAATTCGTCATAGGCTACTAGAGAAACCGCTTACATAGAAATAAAGCTTTTACGAAGTCCAACTGTTTGAATGGAGGGCTAGAAAATGAAACACAGAAAATTTGTCACCGTAATTAGTGGACTTGCCATGGTAGCCACCACACTTTTGGCAGCCTGTGAAGCACCCCCGACTCCACCGTCCACGGCTACCAATCAGACCACCAAACCGGAGACCACGGTGCCGGCAGGACAGACAGCTGCACCGACAACGACTACGGCTCTTAAGGAAACGCCCAGGAACGAGACCATGTATATCAATGGTTTACAATGGGGACCGCCTGCCAATTTCAACTTGATAAGCGGGAATCCGGCTTTTCCCATCAACTATGGAAACTCCAGGGAATTGGTCTATGAAACGCTGTTCATGATTAACCAGTTGAACGGACAATTGGAACCTTTACTTGGAACCAAATATTCTTGGACGGATGACATGACCTTAAAAGTGGAACTCAACAAGGACGCCAAATGGAGCGACGGCAAGCCTTTTACGGCGGACGATGTAGTCTACACTTATAAATTAGGGAAAAAATATGAAATCAACTGGAGTAGCTTCTGGACCTACATTGAAGATGTCGTCGCGGAGGGACCGAATACCGTTAATATTAAAATGAACAAAACCACGCCAAACAAGCTTACTGTACTCGACAGCATAGAGCTGATTCCGATGCTTCCGAAGCACATCTGGGAAGAGCTTGAGAAGAAGGCCAACAACGATCTGCCGACCCTACGTAAGGAAATCAATGCCGATCCGGTAGGTACAGGTCCTTACAAAATGTATTTCTATAACGATCAGAAGATCACCGTCGTTCGAGACGACAACTACTGGGGCAAAGCCTTGTTCGGCAAGCTTCCTGCTCCTAAGTACATCACCCATGTTATTTATAAAGACAACACCGCGGGAGACCTTGCATTCAAAAGTAATCAGGTGGATGTGTCCCAGCAGTTTATTCCGCAGGTTTGGAATATGTGGAAGGATGGCGCTCCGATCAGGACTTATTTGAAGGAAGCACCGTACTATCTGCCCGGCTCTATGCCTTCTATCTTCTTTAACATGTCGAAGAAGGGTCTCGATAATGCGGATGTGAGAAGAGCCATTGCCATGAGCATCGATTATAAAAAGGTTTCCGACTTGGCCATGAGCGGATATTCGGCACCAATGCAGCCATCCCTTACTTTGAACACGTCGGCGGAAGCTAAATATGTGGATCAGAATGCTATCAAGCCGCTGCAGTGGACTACGGATGTGGCCGGTGCTAACGCCCTGCTCGACAAGATCGGAGCGAAGAAGGGTTCAGACGGTATACGCGTGCTGAACGGAACAAGACTAGGGCCATACGAAGTGGAATGTCCATACGGATGGGCTGACTGGAATGCATCGCTTGAGATTGTCGCCCAAAGCGCTAAATCCATCGGTATTGAAATCCGAACTAAGTTCCCGGAAGCACCTGTTTGGACGAATGATCTGCAGACAGGGAAATTCGACATTATCATGAATACGCCTGCCGGTGCGGTAAGCCCAAGCCAGCCTTGGAGCCGAGCCAGAGCGATTATGTACTCCAAAGGCGTAGCTCCACTGGGAGAATTGGCCTTCTGGAACTGGGGTAGATATAAGAACGCGAAGGCTGATGAAATTATCGATAAAATCCCATCGGTTTCCGACGAAGCCCAATTGAAATCCATGTACACGGAGTTGACCAAAATGTGGCTTACCGATGTTCCTTCTATTCCGCTCATGTACAGACCATGGGTATTCCACACCGTGAATGAAACGGTTTGGAAAGGATTCCCGGCACAAAGCGATGGCAGTAACATTCCTCCGCAGATAACGATTGACGGGGCGGGCTTCAAATCCCTGTTCCAGATTCACAACTAATCCCATAGGGGCCTATATTGGGTAAATGTGAATGTGACCCCAATATAGGCTTCTTTTTCCAACCTTAAATCAGCTACCCAAGGGGTGTGTACAATTTGAATGCCTATGCGAAGTATTTTACCAAGAAGTTCTTCTGGTATTTTCTTACCCTGCTTATAGCAGTGACGTTAAACTTTGTTCTGCCGAGGCTAATCCAAGGTAACCCGATCAGCATGATTGCTGCCCAAATGACACAGGGGATGACGGACAGCGATTCGATCAAGAAAGTATATGAAACCTTTACAAAAGAGTTTGGCGTTGACAAGCCGATCGGGACCCAGTTTGTTATCTATATCAAAAACTTATTTACAGGCAACTTAGGAACCTCGTTCGGCCTGTACCCCAAGCAGGTTACGGATATTCTCGCTTCCGCGGTTCCTTGGACCATAGGATTGCAGCTGCCCGCTATTTTGACCGGGTGGATCCTGGGAAATATTCTCGGAGCAGTGGCTGCCTATAAAAGAGGCGTGTTCGACAAAGTTCTTTTCCCAGCCGCTTTATTCGTCAACTCCATTCCTTTTTTTACTCTCGCGATCATCATGCTTTTTATATTCGGACTCACACTGCACTGGTTTCCCTTGGCAGGTGGATACGATTACCAGATGATGCCACAGCTCAGTCTTGATTTTTTCATTTCGGTCATAAGACATCATACGCTCCCGTTTCTCTCCATTGTTATAGTAACTATTGGTGGCCAAGCCATAGGGATGAGGCAGATGTCCCTATACGAGCTGAATTCGGACTACGTCCTCTATAGTAAGCTGCTTGGGATCCGTGATTCGAAGATCGCCAAGTATGTGTTCCGGAACGCCATGCTTCCCCAAATAACTGGACTTGCCCTGTCTATAGGAACGATGGTCGGTGGATCCTTAATCTGTGAAATTGTATTTTCGTATCCCGGGATCGGTACTTGGTTGTTTACCGCCATACGGCAGCTGGATTACCCACTCATTTCTGGGTGCACACTGCTCATAGCCGCTACCGTGCTGCTTGCGAATTTCATCATTGAAATTGTTTATGGATTGGTTGATCCAAGAATCAAGGCGGCTCAAATGGAGGATCAATAACATGTCTAATTCATATAGCATATTAGTTAAATCCCCCAAGTTCATCATAGGAGGGTCCGTTCTTCTGGCTATGATTGCGCTGGTGTGGATCTACCCGTTGTTTAATAAAAAGGATCCGCTGGAGATGATGGCACTCGCTTTTCAGCACCCGAGTTCCACTCTTCTTCTAGGATCTGATAATTTCGGAAGAGATGTGTTTCTCGAGCTTACGTACGGCATAAGAACATCCCTCAAAGTAGGATTGATTGCCGGTATTTTCGCGACCTCTATTGGGCTTGTGATTGGTTTGTCTTCAGGCTACATCGGAGGTTTAGTCGATAATTTCCTATCAGCCGTAACGAATATTTTCATCGTCATTCCGTCATTTATCATTTTGATCCTCATCTCCGTCAGTATCGATTCCCGTAGTTCCTTAGTGACAGCGGTCATTATCGGGGTTACCAGCTGGCCTTGGACAGCCCGGGCGGTACGTGCCCAAACGACTTCCTTAAGAAACCGGGATCATGTGAATCTGGCCAAAATTTCCGGTCACAGCACACCGCGGATCATCGCGTTTGAAATTCTTCCATACATCGCCTCTTACGTGGTTATGGCTTTTGTCCTTCAGACTGCTTCCGGCATTCTATCGGAGGCCTCTATCTCCATGCTGGGATTGGGACCCTACAATACGATCTCGCTGGGGATCCTTATGAACTGGGCGCTGGTGTTCGAAGCTCCGGTCGCAGGGGCTTGGTGGGCATTCATTCCGGCTGCGCTGTCCATTGCTATCATCACCTTCTCCCTTTATTTAATGAACACGGGGATGGATGAAATCTTTAATCCCAAGATAAGGAGCTAATTATGGGCAAAAACATATTAGAAGTAGGAAGGTTGAAAACCTACTATAAAACTCGGCTGAAAGAAAAGGTACACGCGGTCGACGGAGTCGACTTCGTGCTCGAAGAAGGAAAGACGCTGGGCATCGCAGGGGAATCCGGCTGTGGCAAGTCCACTCTTGCCCTCAGCCTGATGGGCTTTTATTTTCCGCCACTGCATTATAATAGCGGATCCATTGTGATCAACGGAACGGATATTATGAAGCTCAGCAAGGAGCAGCTAAGGTTACAAATATCCGGACGGGAAATTGCGTATATTCCTCAGGCGGCGATGAATGCGTTGAATCCGACGTTGAGAATCATTCGCTTTATCGAAGATATCATGAAAGAGCATAAACCGGAGTTGACCAAGAAGCAGGTTTGGGACATGGCTGCCGAGCGTTTTGAGACATTAAATTTGTCACCCAGTGTACTGAACTCTTATCCGAATGAATTATCCGGCGGGATGAAGCAAAGGACCGTCATAGCTATCTCCAGTATATTAAATCCGAAGGTGTTGATTGCGGACGAACCGACTTCCGCACTGGATGTTACATCACAGAAGGCCGTTATCAAGCTGATGAAGGATTTGCTTGCCAAAGGGTTCATCAAATCCCTTGTGTTCATCACCCACGAGCTGCCGCTGCTGTACCATGTGACCGATGATATTATGGTCATGTATGCGGGAGAAATCGTCGAGAGAGGAACGGCGAGACAGATGATTTTTGACCCGCTGCACCCGTATACGAAGAAATTGATGGGATCCATCATCGTTCCCGAAGAAGGTATGAAGGAGCATAAACTAACTGCTATCCCCGGAGCCCCGCCTAATTTGAAGAAAGTACCCGAGGGCTGCCGGTTTGCGGATCGGTGCCCTTACGTCCAGGACCAATGCCGGATAGGGAAAGTGGAAAACCGGGTTGCCGACGACCGGATTTACCGGTGCCTTTTTGATACCCAGACGTTAAAGGGGTGGTACGATAATGAGCAGGAATGACGTTCTCATCAGCGGAAAGAACATTACGAAAACATTCGGTTACGGAAAGAATAAAATAACGGCAGTTCATGATGTGAATTTCACATTCCATGAAGGAGAAATCATTTCAATAGTCGGGGAAAGCGGCAGCGGCAAAACCACCCTGGCCAAAATCATGATGGGTTTACTGAAGGAATCCAACGGAAATATCCAATATAAGGGCAAACCGAGGCAACTGAGGACCCATGCTAACCGCAAAGAGTATTGGAAGGATATCCAGGCGATATTTCAGGATCCTTTCTCCTCTTTCAATATGTTTCATAAAGTGGAAAAGCTATTAATCGATTGTATTAAGCTGCAGGGGCTGAAGCTTTCGAAAGAAGAGCAGTTTCACAAGATGAAAGACGCCTGTTCCTTTGTTAATCTGAAGTTCGAGGAGCTGTATAACAAATATCCTTTTGAGCTTTCGGGGGGACAGATGCAGCGGCTAATGATCGCTCGAATCTTTATGCTGCATCCCAAAGTATTGATTGCCGATGAGCCGACCTCCATGGTCGATGCCTGCTCACGTTCCACGATCCTGGATATGCTTCTGAAGCTGCGGGATGAGAACAACATGACCATCATCTTCATCACCCATGACGTGGGCCTGGCCTATTATGTGAGCGATACATTATATATTATGGAAAAAGGGAAAGTCGTAGAGAACGGCCAAGCGGAAAAAATCCTGCTGAATCCTCAGCACACATATACCCAGCAGCTGATTTCCGATGTGCCGAAGATTCATTCGGAGTGGAATCTGGGGTAATCCTAAGTATCCAGAATACCCGGGTTTGCGAGCAGGATTACTTTCAGAATCTAAAAATGAGCTTATGAATTCGCCTGTTATTCAGCCCCCTGAAAAAGTTGATTTTGTACATAGCCAAAAGTTTTTAGGCTCTTTTTTTCAAAAAGGTAGACCCCTACAAGGATTGGAAATTGCGCATATCTTCGGAAATCTGAATAACGATATCACTAGTAAAGCACTTATTATTGGGTTTGCTCAAGTAGCAAATGCAAAAGCACATCGAATTGTTAACAGAAAAATTGTCTCAAGATGGATTGCCCTCCCCGACACTAAAAGATCATTTGGTGACTTCTTCTGCAATCTCACCATTTTCTGACAAGTTCATGGTTTTTCACAAAGTTGACATGTTTAATGTGAAAATTAGGGAATATGCCAATGGCTTATCGCTAAACGGAAGAATAGATATTGGTGCTTTATTTTTGAAATGCCAATCCGAAGTAATGCTATATGTGGAAGATGGCGCAAATCTCATGATTGACAACGGATGGTTGGAAAAACCACCAGAAGCAGTTGACCGTAGTAAATTCATAAACAAATAAATTCGCCAATTACAATGATGGATTAAGCTAACGGGTTACGATAGAGTAATAATCAGGGAGCAGATCGCCTCACGGCAGCTGCTCCCTGGATTCGTTGAGGGAGTATATTTTAATGACAAGGGAAAAGTGATATGGAACTAGAATTACTAATCAACTGTAAAAAGGGACGAAGTGCACTGCACTGAATTGAAATGAGGAGAAAATGAATGATTGAATATCGCGGAATTGAAATTTTGTTTGAAAATGGATACATTCGGACAAAAGGACTATATAAATTGATTGAAAAAGAATTTATTATATCCATTAAAAAAAGGTTGCGTAATGAGTATGTAGAGCTGATCAGATACCTAATTAATTACGTAATTGATGCTAAACCATTAATTAAGCCTGACCAAACGATTGCATACCATTCTTGGTTAGTAAAATGTTGTGAAATTTCTGAATTTTATTATGAGATATGGGAAGTCCAAAGCAATGGTGAAGGTTTTGGAGAAGGTGCAGACTACGCAATTAAAGTAGTCCAAGAACAGAAACAAGAATGTCAGGAATACGGAGCAACTCTGAAATTTCCAATTTTTAATCAAATGATAGTTATTTCTAAAGGTGTGTATGAAGGACTAGCAGTCGATGCAGTGAGATATCCTTCACCAGAGCATATGTCAGGATGGTGGCTTACAACTGACCTGTATGACGATAACGTGGGATCTTTGATGACGGTTCATTATCACCATTTAGCATTTAAAAGACCAGATCTAATCAAATATTTCGCTTTACCTTATGGATATAGATTTAATACCACAGGGAAAGAACAAGATGTTTGGTTCGATGAAAATGCAATAAAATAACCATTTTTGTGCCTCAGCAGAGCTGGTCGATTACACTAACGGTGAACGTTTGTTGAATACTCATATAGCGGCAGCTGGTCACCCGATCGGCTGCCGTTGTCTATTGAAGTAACGGGCAGTATACTTCCAATATGTGTTAATATATAAGTTAGGAAAGAGGATATATTGAGGTCAGTTAGGAATTGTTTCATACGCAATAGACAAGAGTCAGAGATAAATTATTAAGTAAAGGAATTTGTAATGAAAGTATACTTGTTACTAAATATAGAGGTTTTTTTAAATCTGACTGATAATGATTATAATATGGGGAAATTTAGAGGGAAGAGTGTGAAAGATACTTGGCAAGCTCCGGAAGTAGAAGAGTTTAAAAAAAAAAGGAAAGAAGTATGATTTTTGCCATGTATATGATAATCCAATGTTTAATGACAAGGCTTTAAAAGCTCTACACGATATTATCAAAGACGATATCGAAGTATTACCCTATCTTCATCCTAAGGACACCTATTATGCCATAAATGTACTAAATGTTATTGATTCCTTAGATAGGTCGATGGCTGTTCTTGACATTGATGTTGAATATAATAAAGTTAGAAACATTATTAAATATGCATTTCACAAAGACAGGATTAAACATGAAAGTATCTTCAAAATTCCAGAAAATCTAAGGTCGGAAATATTTGTTACCGACATTTTTAAGGAAAGAGTAGAGCAGACTGGCTTAACTGGATTTCGGTTTGCCGAGGTTTGGGACTCTGAGAATGAATACTGGCCAATTCACGATCCTAATGCAGTACTGTTTGACTCCTTTGGAATTCCTATGAGTTATTCTGATGCTATGAAGTTAGTTTATGAATGCAAGGCCATTACAAGCCGTAGAGCGATCATCCAAATGGATGGTGAACAACTATATATCGGAAGTAGAACATTGGTTGGGGATATAAATTGGGGGGAACCCGTCTATATCCCTCAAGGCTATCTGGAGATGGACTGGTACGAGACTCACAAACTAATGATTAAGAGTAATAATTAGAGAAATTAGAATAAACTTCATCCTAAAGGGTATCTGTTATTAAGCTAACGCAGAACGTTAGTTAAAAAGCACAATAAAACCCACCAATAATTAATGGGTTTTGTTTCATGAAAAACGCACTTAATCTGAGAAATATATGTTCGAAAAGAGCTTTCTATAATTACTCCTTTTGTAAAGCGATTAATCCTTTTTGACAATTCGTTTACTATTTCATTAATCAACTAATGAATATTAAGTTCTTAACATTAACCTTTATAAATATAGATTCGGTTACTAATTACTGCGTTTTTGGGTATTCTGCCGACGCACGTCTCACGCCAGCAAAAGAAATGATGAATAACTTCTTTGCTTCAAAAAATAGCCTAACTAATGACTGAACTTCTGAAAAGTATAGTTTAATAAAACAACAAGGACGCTGCTCCCGGCATCCATTGGCAGCAGCGTTACGATCGGGCAGAAGAACAGAGTAACATTATGCACAGAAATTTGCTATAATATGTAAAACATGAGGGGAGTGAGATCAATTAAACCAACATTAGAAAGCCTAAACCATTGGATCACTGAAATACCAGCAAAGATTTATGCATTGTCCGAACTTGATCTTTCTGATCGGACACAGCCTAACAAATGGTCAAAAAAAGAAATACTCGGGCACTTGTCCGACTCCGCACTCAACAATCTTCAACGATTCGTTCGTGCTCAGTATGAAGATCAACCTTACGTGGTTATTAAGTACGCCCAAAATCAGTGGGTAGAACTTATGAATTATCAGAGCCTTCCTATTGATCACATCTTAAACTTATGGTTGAGTTTAAATAAACAGATAGCTGAGGTTATTGCAAAAATTCCTGAAGATAAGCTACAGAATTCATGTAAGATAGATGAAGAACAGACTGTCACACTTGAATGGCTTATTAAAGACTACATTGAACATTTGGAGCACCATCTAAAGCAAATATTTAACACTCTATAGAATTTTTTTCGAAATTAGATGGTACTTAACTAACGAATAACTATAGTTCAATCTAGACGTAACGGCAGCCGGCATACGATCGGCTGCCGTTGTCTGTTAAAGTAACGGAAGTTTAACTGAGCAGCAGGAACCAAATTGAGGTAGTATGGAGTAGATAAGTTAGTGATGAAAGGTGTGGTTGTTTGGATATTGAACATAGACAATTCGCAGAGCGGGCCTTAAATCATATATTTGTTGGTTGCCAATTAGATGGTGTTAAATTTGGTTTAGGTCCAGGTGCATTTTTAATACGTTTTGAACAATACGTAAATCATTCACCAGAACAATTATGGTTAAACATTGAATCAAGATGGGCTGTCTTCCCTAAAGGGACGCAATTATTCCCAGTATCCGAAGCTGAAATGGTTGAACTATCAGAAGAAGAAAAGTATCAATTAATATTTGAGTTACGTAGGGAGAAGGTAAATGCCGTTACGTTAGGCACACAATCGCCACATCTACACATTGAATTTGAATCTGGAAAAAACGCTCTTTGTAAATGGGCACCATGATAAATATGAATGTTGGCAAGTAGGAGATGGAACTGGATACACACATCATGAATGGCTTATAGTAGCTACACCTGGAGATGGAATCTCTACATGGGCACCAGATTCGTTCAACTAACGATGAACGATAGTTCAATCACAATAACGGCAGCCAGCACACGTTTGGCTGCCGTTGTCCGTTGAAGTAACGGACAGGATTGTGGGAGTGGTAAAAAATGCTATAATAGACAAAAGGAGTGTGAAGGCGAATGCAACAAATTTCGGATTATTTGTTTATGGGTTCGTTAATTTTTTTGGTAATAACCTTCATGATTTTTTTTCTGGGAAGTGGAGGCATGACAAGTTATAGAAATGTTTCCAATGACACAGGTGCTTTGACAGATTTACAAATGAATCACGACCACAAAAAAATGTTAGAGAAGCAAAACAATGGGTTGGTTAGACTTCTAAAATCATATTTGTTTTGGATTCCCGTCACTGGAATCATTGTTTCAATTGTGCTTTCTAAAATTTAAGAGCTATAGTTCAATCCCTGATGACGGCAGCCGCACACCATTGGCTGCCGTTGCCCGTTGAGCTAACGGGACACGATAGTTCAATCACGACATGACGGCAGCCGGCATACGATCGGCTGTCGTTTTCCGTTAAAGTAACGGGCAGATTACTCTAATACCTAACAAATGCTATTCTTTAGAAAGTGGTGATCGAAAAGCAGAGGCCCACTAATTTCACTTAAAAGTCTGTAATCCATCTTATCCCAGCCTGAGCTAACTTTCATATCTGCAGAAAATACTGGACTTATCGTTCCAGAAAAGTATATACTCTACCTACGGAAACGGAGGGAGAACCATGGGACGCTACAAAGAGTTTGATAAAGAAGCGGTGCTTCATAAAGCGATGCTCGTTTTTTGGAAGAAGGGCTACGAAGCGGCAAGCATTCCCGATTTGCTGGAAGCTATGGATCTTAGCAGATCAAGTCTGTACGAAACGTTCGGGGACAAACAAACGCTTTATATCGAGGCGATCAACTGGTACAAGAAGTGGAAGCAAGCCAAACGGGACATCCTCGTCAATGCGACATCCGCAAAATCGGGAATCCGGCAGTACTTCGAGATACACATCGATTCCGCCTTGGACGGCGAGTCGCCGAAGGGCTGTCTCATAACTAATGCAGCAGTCGGCATGGATTCGCCAGATGAGCAACTGAATGCGTTGATCAGGGAGCGGTTTGACGAATTGGAGAAATCCTTCTACGAGCTGCTGCGCAAAGGTCAGGAGACGGGAGAAATCATGTCTGAGAAAGATATCAAGACTTTATCTTATCTGCTCTCAAACCTGAATCATAGTATAAATATCGTTTCGAAGGTGCAGGGTGAACGCAGCAAGATGCAGCAGATGATAGACATGGTGATGGAAATGATATAAAACATTTTTTTTTGCACATTCTGGAACAACTGTTCCATAAAATTTCTGGTGAGCAAAGGGGGACTTTCTATGCATTCAGCTTCCATTCCAACGGAAAAATCGGTTTCGCCATCGCTGATTTTTATCCTGGCAGCCGCTTGCGGTATCATAGCGGCAAATCTTTATTATGCTCAACCATTGATAGGCTCCATCGGTTCGACCATCGGGCTCTCCTCCGGGGCTGCCGCACTCATCGTTACATTGACTCAAGTCGGCTACGGGATTGGCTTGTTATTTATCGTACCGTTGGGAGACATCCTGGAAAATCGTAAGTTGATCCTTTCATCATTGCTCCTTACAGCCGTCGTTTTGACAATTGCCGCTGTAATCAAAAGCGCCATCCTGTTCCTCACCGCTTCACTCGTGATCGGGGTAGGTTCCGTAGCAGCACAAATCCTTGTGCCGTATGCGGCTCATCTTTCGCCTGAAGCCGTGCGCGGTCGCAATGTGGGCAACGTCATGAGCGGGCTACTTCTGGGGATTATGCTCGCGCGTCCCATTTCAAGCTTGGTGGCGGAGTATATGGGCTGGCGCGCCATATATTTCATTTCCGCAGCATTGATTTTCGCGCTGGCTCTTGTATTGGCAAAGGCACTACCCTCAAGGAAGCCTTTGACCGCTACAGCTTACCCGGCGTTGCTGCACTCCATGCTGCATCTGCTGAAGGCGACACCGGCATTGCGCCGGAGGGCAATTTATCATGCTTGTGTATTCGGAACGTTCAGTTTGTTTTGGACTACAGTTCCGTTGGTATTGACAAGTCCGCTGTTCCATTTCACTCAGAAGGAGGTCGCTCTGTTCGCATTAGTCGGGGTAATGGGGGCAATTGTGGCGCCAGCGGCGGGCCGTATGGCAGACCGTGGATGGGTTCGCCCGGCTACGGGATGGGCGTTGACCATCGTCATCTTTTCCGGGTTGCTTCCCTTGCTGGTTCCATCAAGTTCTGCACTGGCAATCCCCATCCTCGTAGTTTCGGCGATTTTACTTGACATGGGGGTTTCCGCCAACATGGTTCTCGGGCAGCGGGTGATTTTCTCTTTAGGAGCGGAATTTCGCAGTAGGCTTAACGGTTTGTATATGGCCATTTTCTTTTTAGGGGGCGCTATAGGCTCAGCGGCAGGGGGATGGGCTTACGCAACGGGGGGCTGGGAGGCGGCACTGCTGATCGGAATCGCTTTACCGGCCATCGCCATGGCGTATTATGCGACGGAGTTTTCGAGATTAAGGAAGGAAAATCTCATTGATTGAGGAGCACGTTGATTAATCCACACGTTCTAAGCTAACGGAAAACGTTTGTTCAATAACAACAAGAGAAGGCAGCCGACCTAGTGATCGGTTGCCTTTTCTCAACTAACGGGCAGCATAGTTGAATAATTCAAATTTAAACTAAATCTACTTTTTTTTTAATCAGAGTCTAAGACCTATAAAGCTGTCGTCAAAGCCTTATGAGAATTCTTATGATTCACAGAGTGTGCAGTATAAAACTTTAATTCTGACTGAACACTCGCATTGATCTAGTTTTTTTACGTCATACGGACAGTAAACTGTTTAACTCCAAAAACAAAGGGGCTTTGAATGTACATCATCTCCGAATTTGGGACAAACTGAATATCCACGAACCGTTTCATGAGCCTCTCAATCACGATTTGCCCTTCAAGCCTTGCTAAAGGTGCTCCTAGACAGAAATGTATGCCGAATCCAAACGAAAGATGGGCATTTGGTTTGCGGTCCACAATAAAAGAATCCGGTTCTGCAAATTTAGCCTCATCGCGATTAGCAGATGCCACCCAAGAGATGACCTGCTGCCCTTTTTTTATTTTGAAGTCTCCGATCTCCACGTCTTTCGTCGCTACTCGTCCTATGGCTTGAATGGGGGGATAGAAACGTAAGACTTCTTCAATAAAACCAGGAATAAGTTCTGGGATACCGCGAAGTTGCTGTTGGAGCGTTCGGTCTTCCGTCACACGGCGGACAGCGTTTGTAATCAAATTGGTTGTCGTTTCATTACCAGCAGCGAGGAGCAAAATCGAAAAGCCAAGAATCTCTTTGTCGCTAAGCTTCTCTCCTTCGACTTCGGCTTGCAACAGAAGTGAAATCAGATCCTCTTTGGGCTCATTACGACGCTGCTCGACAATCTGAACGAAATAATCATTAAGCTCATGGGTGGCTTGCTCTTTCTCCGCAATGACTTGCGTGAATTCCTCTTCAGTATTTTGGTCAGGTCCTTTCACAAGAATGTCCGACCATTTCTTAAATAAGTTGCGATCTTCTGGGGGGACGCCAAGCAACTCCGCTATAATAATCACCGGCAGCGGAACGGCCAGATCGGAAACTATGTCCATAGTCTTTTTGATTTCAACAGCATCAAGTAATTCGTCGGTGATTGTGGAGATTCGTGTTGCCAAATCCGAGATTACTTTAGGTGTAAACGCCTTGTTTACTAAACCCCTTAGTTGTGTATGGCGGGGAGGATCCATTGTAAGAATGGTCTCTCTGTCTTTTACAGCTAATCCGCGTATTGAAGAAAAGGTGGTGGGATCTTTGAGAATACGATGGATGTCCTCATAGCGAAACACATCCCAACAACTTCTACTTTTATCATAACGAACAGGCGTCGTTTGACGAAGTTGGTTAAACACAGAAAAAGGTTGAAGTCGTTTTTCCTTCGTGTTCAGTTCTGCCATTGGTATTATATTGGCGTACCGTTCCGGTTTATTCATTTCTAGTCTGCTCCTCTCCAAATTCAATCTAAATGTTAATTTGCCCAGCAGTTAACAATTAATTCCTGGAGGTTTACTTAGGTGTGAACCTTATATTTCATGAAATCAAAACAGTCTGATCCACTATTCAATTACACCTGCAGTTTATACAAACTTTGAAAAGCTTTGACTTTATACAGCCTGCAAAGTTCCTCATACCTCTATTTTGAAACTGATCATTTCTCCTACTAGGTATGCTGTCTCCTTTGAGACTCCGTGCTTGTTAGAAAAATGGTGAGGTATCTAATTGGAAAGGATCATATATCAGCCCATCTTTTGCTTAGTCATTTATGTCGTTGCCTAGTCGATTCCAAACTGGAATTCATACGTAAAAATTTACACTAACGATCTTTGAATCCGACTCTTTATTTCTGTAATTGCAACTATCGGGCTTGTAATACTTTTTAAAGTGCCAATATTGAAAATGAAGTGATTTTTATTCTTAATATGCTCCTTCTGTATGATTTGATTTTCTAACGCAAGCTCGTCTATTCTCTTTCAACTTTTGCTCAATATTTCACAAGAGAAGATGCACTTCGACTTCACATCGAACGAGGTATGGCAATCACATTCATGACCCCACTTTATTAAAAGTAACTAAATCAGAGATTGTTTACTAAGTGAACTAATATTCAGTTCTTCTCGAAAGAAAAAGAACAACAGTAAAAATTCAACGACAAAAGCGTAGCGCTTTTCGTTTATCATCGATAAGCATGGGGGAGAGGAGGAATCATGGAATACGTGAAACTTGGTAAGTCGGGGTTAAAGGTATCTCGAATCTGTCAGAGATGACTGGAATTTCGGTAGCGCTAATGCCAAACCGATATACCAAGGGAAAAGCTGAGGGAATTCTCGGAAAAGCTGTCTAAGGCATCAGTGTTCGTGTTTTTATTTAGCTTAAATTGGATTATCCATTGCCTAGCAGTATCAATCAGATATTAGAGAAGGGAACAACAATGAGTTTGCACATAACTCTTAATGCACATAAAAGCAAATCAGAAGAGATGGTCGATTTCGCCATCGCTTACGAGCATGAGCTGCAAAATCATCAACTATATGTCACGGGTTCGATCGCAAGGCGAATAAAGGAAAACACGAATCTGATGATAACACCATATATGTCAGGACCGATGAGCGGTGACCAAATCGTGGCGCTGATCGCTATGAATCAAATAGATTTAATCGTTCTTTTACGTGACCCACTTATAGCACAGCCGCACGAGCCTTATATAACGGAATTGCTGCGTATAGCCGATTTGCACAGTATTTCGGTTGCGACCAATATGGCAACGGAGGAGCTGTTGGTGAAGGCGATTGAACGTGACGATTTCAGCTGGCGCGAGCTGATCCAGAAACGATATCCGGAGCTAGGACCCTGGGAATAATGTTAGTTTTGGTCTAAATGTAACGATTGTTACACCTATGCCTGTGACAATCGGCAATAATCGGGAATGTGATTAAGTTCTTGTCATTTATGACATCAAGTTCTTGTCAACTGTCGAGTGATAAGAATATTGTCCGATTACCGACAATGTCGAGCATTAGAGCATCCGTTCGGAGCGATGGATTGTAGAAGGTGCTCATAGCTTTGAATGACCAATACTGAATATCATTTTGTTTTTTTTAACCTATCCCTTAAAGCATTCATTAATAATAATGATGCCCTTCCCAGGATGTTGCTATTTTTAAAAACCAGGCCAATAGCAACAGTGGGGGCTATATCAACAAAAGGTCTAATGACTAAGGTGTTTTCTAGTTCCAAGCCTCTATAAATAGGAATAATTCCGATACCGAGACCAGCTTTGACCATTTGCCGAATCACAGAAAAACTTCCCACTTCGATACCAAAAAAAGGATTTTGGCCAGTTTGACATAATATTTTCTCTGATATTTCTCTATAAATACAGGTTTGCTCTTTAAGCAGAATGGTTAGTCCGGCAAGGTCTTTCACCTCGAGGCAAGTTTGATTGGCCATTGGGTGATCAGCTCTCATCAATACCCCCAATTTTTCTTCAATAAGAGGCTCAAACTCCAACATGAGGTTTACTGATGGAGATGCGCATATGCCGAAATCCAATTCACCGGATCGAACTCTTTCTGAGATAGATTTACTACCGCTAATCTCCATAGATAACTGCACTTGCGGACGAAGTTTACAAAAATCAGCTACGATAGTCGCTATCGATTGACTCGCGATAGGCTCTATAGCGGCAAAACGAATGGTTCCGCCATCCCCCGTGCCGAAATCGGAGATCGTCTGTCTCATGGATCCTATTTTTTTCAGCAAAGCAGATGCTTCCTGATAGAGCCATCGGCCGGCTTCAGAAGCAACCATTCGTTTGCCATCACGAACGAATAAAGAGACTCCTAGATCAGCTTCAAGACGCTGAATCTGAAGTGTTACTGTAGAAGGTGCAAATTGGAGTTCTTCAGCAGCTTTCTGAAAGCTTCCAAGACGCAAAATCGCTTCAAATGTTGTTAATGCTCGCAGATCCATGTTCCTCATCCTTTTGTTTTATAAATATGAACAATTCATTCAGATAATTCAATTTTACAAAACCCTGATACCAATTTACAATAGTTACAAGAACAATTTTTTGGCAGGAGGGATGCTATGGGTTTAGGTTATAAATCTGCATTCAATTGGATCACCTTATGGGCATCACTATTATTTGCTTTAATCCTTGGATTTTCACGGCTATCCTATGGATTGTTCTTACCAGGGATTCAAAGGGAAATAGGGGGAAGCTACGCTGAATTAGGTTTGTTAGGAACCGTTAATTTCATTGGTTATTTAGCCGGAACCTTATCTTTACCGTTATTAATTTCACGTTTTCAGCATAGAAAGAATGTCATCAATAGAATTACATGTTTATTACTTGGATTGGCCATGATAGGCTCAGCGTTTAGCGATCACTTCATTCAGCTCGGACTATGGCGGTTTATGATTGGTTTTTTTTCAGCATTGGCAACGGTGTTGGTCTTGTCTATTGCTACGGACGCCGTTCAACCCCCTGAGCGAGGAATGGCTTCTGGTCTAATATGGTTAGGTGGATCTGCCGGAATTCTGGTTACAGGCTTATTCGCACCATATATCATAGAGCCTACTCATTTGGATGGCTGGCGCTATGCATGGCTGTCCATGGGCATCTTCGGAATTCTTGCTACGATGGGCTTTGAGTTGGTAACAAGAAAGCAAATTTTTGAGAGTACTCTATTCACAGAACTTGAATCGAATTCACGGGAACAAGAACAAGTGAGTGTATTCAGAATCATGTTTAGTCCAAATAATTTTTTATTCTTGCTTGGATCTTATTTTTTCTTTGGTTGGGGATATATCATTTATTTCACTTTTTTGGTTCCTTATCTCGTGAATAAAGGAATTCCGTCGATCTATGCTGGACTAATTTGGTCTGGTATCGGATCTGCAGGTTTATTCAACGGTTGGATTGGAGGCAGAGCCATTGACCGATGGCCGAGCGGGTATACGCTTGCATTGGGGTTAGCAATAGGTGCGATTGGTGTATTAGGAGTAACGACAAATCGTATTCTGCTTACTTCATTAGGAGCGGTAATTATTGGGTTGGTTTCATTTATTACCCCGCCGTTGATGACTACAGCTCTGCTTCGCCGTTATGTACCAAATAGCATTTATGCGGTATGCCTAAGCGTAGCCACTGCTACTTTTGCAGCAGGGCAAATTATAGGTCCTATGGTTGGAGGTTGGGTTGTTGATCAATACGGTTTGAAATTTGGTGTAACATCCAGCTCTCTATTTATGGTGCTTTCCGCCTTGTTTGCTTGTTTATACGGACGGAAACAAAGAGTGCTAGAGTCACCTACATTACGTTCTAAAAGTATTGATAACTGATTCGTTTTAAAGAAGATTATTTAATAAAGGGAGAGAAAAAAATGGAGATTTTACACGATAATATTCCGGCTATAAGAAAATATTTTAACTCGGGTGATCTTGAGCTTTCCTACCTTGACTTTGGTGGAGAAAGTAATAATGTGCTTATTATGTTACATGGATATATGACTAATGCAAGAACATTTTCGGAGCTGGCTGTCAAATTTAAAGATTGGCGGGTTATAGCTGTAGATCAGCGCGGACATGGTTGGAGTGAACATCCTTCTGGCATGGAATACGCAAGAAATGATTACATCAATGACCTATTAAACTTGATTCAAAATGAACTCGGGGGAAAACGCGTAACGCTACTGGGACATTCTCTAGGTGGGTTGAACGCTTATCAATTCGCGGCTCGTTATCCTGAATGGGTCGAAGCCGTTATCGTTGAGGATATCGGAGTGGAAATAAACGCGGACTTCTCATTTGCCGACAAGCTTCCATATCGTTCGGCCTCTTTAAAAGAACTAAGAGATTCACTTGGAAGTGTGGGGCTTCAAGCGATTGATTATTTTTCAGAAAGCGTGTTCGAGGATGAACGGGGATGGGGGTTCCGTACAGATATAAAGGGGCTGCAAGTTTCCGTACCACAATCTAATGGGGTTTGGTGGGAAGATTGGTTATCTTCTAATTGTCCTATTTTGCTGATTCATGGTAAAAAAAGCTTCTTTCTTGACATCAAACAAGCAGAGCAGATGGAAAATCGAAGACCTAACACTAAGCTTGTAGTTTTCGAAGAATGTGGCCATGGTGTTCACTCTGATGATTTAGACGGTTTTTATCAAGTTGTAAATGATTTTCTTACTGAAACAAAATGAAGTGTAGCGATCAGTGAAACTAAAAGGTTACTTGAATTAATGATTTTAGCAGTAGATAAGAAAACAGGGATCAAATTGACGTTTGATTTTAAATAAGTAAATACCGTTTCGCTAACGGCGAACTACAACCAAAACTTAGAGAAGGCCTGAAGTTCGAATTTAAGCTGCTTCTTAGCAGCCCCTGTGGTACTCAATATCACCAGAAGGAGATGTAGTTGACTAGTCACGAAGGAGTAGGGGATTCGCCGAAACAAAGCACCTTGTAAATTATGTTCCTCAAAATAATTCATCACATACGAGTCTAACTGAAAGATATGTTAGGAATTTAACTATCTTATCGGATTCTTATGCGGCTAACGGTAAATCTACTTTATCCTAGCAGTAACGATTTGGAAATCTACTCACCTCCCATTCAATAACCGTTTATAGTTAGTCTGTTATAGTACTCTTCGGAATAGGGCTCAACGAATTTTGAGGTTTCAGAGATTTATATATTTTCTTATTTTCAAGATAGTCGAAAGTTTTTACTACAATGCTGCCTTGTTTTTTAATCGTATAATTGTGAGTCTATATAAAAATGCTTGCCACTCGATTCCTAGTGGCAAGCATTTTTTTTGTTTATATACGAACAAAAGTAATTAGAATGGATGAGTACTTACTTCTATACATTTAATTTATTTCACATGAGCATTTATTAAAAGTGGATAGACAATCCGCCTGTTTTGCTGTCCGCACTTCTTTGCTCGCAACCAAAAATAAACGGCACGGGGCTATCCCATGCCGTTTCGGATTCTGTTTTGATTTCCAGTCTTGTCTTGAAGCTTAACTTAATGATATTGAACTACGAGTGGCTCTTTTTTAAGTAAGTAATCACTCTTTCTTACGATAGACCCTCTCGGGGCGCCCCACGACCCCATAAGTCAGATCTGCGAATACTTCGCCCGAGGAGACCAAATGCTCTAAATAACGGCGTCCTGTCGAACGGCTGACACCAATTTCTTTGGCAATTTGCTCCGCGGACATTCCGTGCTCCGCGGCGGAAATCGCTTGCACAATTTTGACTAGCGTTAATTTATCAATACCTTTGGGAAGATAGGAATTATCAATACTAGAGTCTTTCTTACCTGCCCCCGAAATGAGACGATCAACATCATTTTGATTAATAGAGCCACTTTGATTAAGACGATTCAGCTCGTTGTGAAAGTCCATATAACGCAGGAGAGTTTCTTGCAATCTGTTAAATACTAGAGGTTTCATAATATAATCGAAAGCTCCGCTTCGAACGGCTTCCCGTATGACTTCGACCTCTTTGGCTGCTGTGATCATAATGACGTCGGTATCCCGATAATGTTGACGAATATAAGACAGCATGTCCAGTCCATTGGAGCCAGGAAAATAAACATCTAGTAGAACTAAATTTGGCTTTAAGATGTCTAACTGCTCTTTTGCTTGAACATCATCTGTAGCGATTGCGACAACGTGAAAGCCGTCTACTTTCTCTATAAACCTTCGGTTTATTTCGGCTATTTTCACATCGTCTTCGATAATTAATACTTCAATTGTCGGTTGTTGGGATTCCAGGATCACGATCAGGACTCCTTTCTGTGGATGTCGGGTGTTTCGGTATGGCGACGGTGAAGACCGTACCGCATTCCAGATTTTTATGGAAAGTGATATATCCATTAAGCTTGCGTACAGCGTGCTGAACTAGTGCTAGACCAATACCTCTGTTCTCACCTTCTTTAGTTGAAAATCCTTTTTCAAACACTGCATTACCCAAGTCTTCTGGAATACCAATACCGCAGTCCTCACATTCGATTATCAAATCGTCACCGAGATCAGTTAAAAATAATTTCACATACGGCATAGTCTGCACTTCCACAGCTAGTACAGCTTCCATCGCATTGTCGATTAAGTTACCGATAATCGTGATCAGTAGATTACGATCGATTTCTTCAGGTATATCTCGAAATGAGCTCTCACTGTCAATTTCAAAAGTTAGTTTCAATTCCTGTGCATGATTGAATTTGCCAATTAACAGTCCACCGATCATGGGATCAGGAATTTCAGTCATAATGAACTGTACCCAATTCTGGTGAACATCGGATTCTTTGGAGATGAGATCGACAGCCTCTTGATACGATTCCAGTTGAATGAGTCCGGAGATGACATATAACTTGTTAGAGAATTCATGTGTCTGAGCCCGCAGGGCTTCTGCGAAACGTTTTACTTGGGATAGTTCCTCAGCCAATCGGTAAAGCTCGGATTTACTTCGAAAGCTTGAAACGGCACCAGTGACACCGTGTTTTCGGCTTACAATCGGCACGCGATTGACGATGACATCATGATCACCAATGAGCATTTCATGGTCGAAATCGGCCTCTCCTGTACGTACCACCTCGGTCAATCGGGTGTTCGGAATCACATCCTCAATGTGCCTGCCCGTGATTTTTGCACTTAGCGGCAGCTGCAAAAGCTGCAAGGCATAGCGGTTCACCATCGTGATGATGCCATCTCGATTTACGGCGATAATTCCTTCGCGAATCGTTTGCAGAATCGCCTGCTTTTCCGTATATAACTCGCCGATTTCCTTGGGTTCAAGTCCATGTATGGAGCTCCGGACGTTACGCGCGATAAGGATTGAACCGATTAGGCCAATGATCAGAACGATAAGGGAGATTACCTCAATCCGCGATTGATAGGCGTAAGTGATCGAATCGATATCCTCCGTAAGAAATCCGACGGACACAATCCCTATAACTTGGCCTTGCTCATCAAAGATAGGCGCTTTACCGCGAAGCGAAGGTCCAAGGGAGCCGATGGCTTTGGAAACAATGGATTGTCCTTCCAAGACAGGGCCGTTGTCGCCGCCAACCATTTCTTTCCCGATTCGTTCAGGAAGTGGATGCGAGAAGCGAATCCCTTCGCGATTCCCGACAACGATATATTCAGCATCGATTTTTTCTCGGATAGTTTCGGCAATAGGTTGGATGGCCTTAGACGGGTCGGAAGTCTGAAATGCATGGCGAATGTCAGGCATATTAGCAACAGTTTCAGCAACCTTTAAGGCGCGTGTTCCAATCTGATCCTCAAGTGCCGTGGTCATGATGTAATAAAATATACTGCCTAAAGAGATAATCACGATGGAGAGGAACGAACAAATGATTAAAATAAGCTTGGTCTGAAGCCTCATGATCCACGCAGGCCTCCTATTTTTGTTTAAATTGTATCATAAAGCGTTATCATTTTGACCGTTATAGGGTAACCAGATCCGTGAACAATATGAACAAAATGGTCAAAACGCTGTTATTGCAACTAATCTCCATAAACTTCCCTACGGATACCTGTAGATGTTATTCTGAAAGCGCTTTAAAGAAAGCGGATACAAGATAATTTTTTACTAAAAACGGAGGGGTTTCATTTGATAAAACAACTTTTTTCAGCTTATTGGAAAGTAACAGCTATTAGCATGCTTGCAGTAAGTTTGGCTGCTTGTGGCAGCAACACAGCTAAACCGGCAGCAACAACTTCAGGTTCTACTGATAAATCAAAAGAGACGACAGCTCCTGCAGCTGCGAAATCCAACTATCCTGAAAAAGCGTTAAGCATTATTGCTCCATCAGGCGCAGGCGGCGGCTGGGATATGACAGCCCGTACGATCGCTAAGGTATTAACGGAAACGAAAGCTGTGGATAAACCTGTTTCAGTTGAAAATAAACCAGGCGGCGGCGGTACCGTTTTTATGGCAGAATACGCTACCAAAGATGTTAAGGATAACTACAAGCTGTTCGTCAGCTCGCCACCAATCCTGATTAATCATCTGAAAAAAGAAGGAAACACACCTTACGGTTACAATGATACGACGCCGTTAGCCCAATTGACGAAAGATTATGGTGCTGTCGCGGTAGCAGCAAATTCGAAATATAAAGATCTGAAATCCTTACTCGATGATATGAAAGCTGATCCTACCAAGATTACAGTTGCAGGAGGCTCAGCACCTGGCTCAATGGACCATTTGGTTTCGATTCTACCGGCGTTCAAATACGGCATTGACCCCAAAAAAGTGAAATATGTGTCCTATGACGGTGGCGGCGAAGCCGTAACGGCATTGTTAGGCGGAAATGCTGACGTGTTGGGTACAGATGCTTCTTCGTTAGATCAATATGTGAAAGCCGGGAAAATCCGTATTCTTGCGATTGCCGCACCTTCCCGTCTTGGCGGCAGCTTGAAAGATATCCCGACGATGAAAGAACAGGGTGTAGATGCCGAGTTCCTCATTTGGCGAGGTTTCTTTGGACCGAAGGACATGACCGCTGACGCAAAAAGATTTTGGGAAGATAGCATTAAGAAAATGGTAGAGTCCGATGCCTGGAAAAAAGAAATGCAAGCAAATAGCTGGGAAACGGATTATAAGAAAGCAGACGATTTCAAAGCTTTCTTAGGGCAGCAAGAAGTACAACTGAAAGACATGCTAACAGCGCTTGGTATGCAGAAATAAATCCTAAAGAGACAAGAGAGAAGACGAGCTCTTCTCCCTTGTCTCTTAGGATAGGAGGCAGAGAAATGAATACTACTTTTGATCGTTATGCAGGCATCGTATTTTTCGCCATTGGCCTTACATTTATGATTGGTTCCTTGGGCATTTCAACAAGTGCTTATGGCAGTAATGTAGGTGCAAATATTTTTCCAATGATTTTGGGGGCGTTTTTGTCTTTGATGAGTTTCCGTCTTATTTATGAGACTTTCCGTAAACAACGTACGGAGAAGAGCAAAGAAAATTTGGACTATAAACGATTTATCATTATTTTCATCGCTGCTGTCTTGTATGCGTATTTCCTTGAAGATATTGGATTCGTAATCTCTACGTTCTTGTTCCTGATGATCGGTTTCCAAACGATGCATAAGGGAAGAGTGTGGGTTTCCTTAGTTATTGCTGGTAGTTTCTCATATGTTGTTTATTATTTGTATGTACATCTGCTGGATGGTTCGCTTCCCGGATTTCCAACATGGTTAGGGGGGGCATAAGATGAGCACTTTGGATTATGTGTTTCATGGTTTAGGTACTGCGATGCAGTGGCACAATGTAGTATTTGTATTTCTCGGTGTCTTGATCGGTACGGTAGTTGGTGTACTCCCTGGAATCGGTCCGATGAGCGGTGTAGCCCTCTTAATACCGATCACGGCAACGATGACAGGTGGCTTAGCTCCGGAAGAAGCGGCTACAAGCTCAATCATTTTACTAGCAGGGGTGTATTACGGGGCGATGTACGGAGGTTCGACGACGTCGATCTTGTTGAACACGCCAGGAGAATCGTCTTCTGTCGTCACAACACTAGATGGTTATCAAATGGCTAAACAGGGTAGAGCAGGGGCTGCGCTTGCAATTTCGGCAATCGGTTCCTTTGCGGCCGGGATTATTTCACTGATCGGTCTAATTTTCCTGGCTCGTCCTTTATCTGCAGTAGCCATTAAGTTCGGGCCAGCCGAATATTTCTCACTCATGGTGCTCGGATTACTCGCAATCAGCGGGCTTGCAGGTAAATCGATGGTGAAAGCGCTCATGATGACTGCCTTCGGACTCTTACTAGCAACGATTGGTATCGACAATGTATCTGGCGTGGAACGGTTCACGTTCGGCATTCCTGAGCTATATCAAGGTTTGGAATTCTTGACCGTTGCAGTGGGTACATTTGCTGTCGGAGAAGTATTTAAAACAATTCTTCAGCGCGAAGGAAACGACGGCGAGATTGCAAAAATTAATCGGATCATGCCGACGAAGCAAGATATGAAAGACAGTGCGGCACCTATTGCACGTGGTTCTGTGCTCGGATTTTTCATCGGCCTGCTTCCTGGAGCGGGAGCTATCCTTGCCTCTTTCTTTGCTTATATTGTAGAGAAAAAGATTAGCAAAAATCCAGAGAAGTTCGGAAAGGGAGCCATCGAGGGAGTGGCGTCGCCGGAGGCTGCGAATAACGCTGCATCAGGCGGTGCAATGATTCCGCTTTTGACCCTGGGTATCCCTTCTTCGGGCACGACTGCCATTTTGATGGGTGCTTTTATCATGTACAATGTCCAACCAGGTCCTTTGTTATTCCAGGATCATCCACAACTGGCATGGGGCGTTATTGCAAGTATGTTTGTCGGAAATCTTATGCTCTTAATTCTTAATATGCCTCTTGTTAAAGTGTTTGCCAAAGTGATTGAAACACCTGCGAAGTATTTAATTCCGTTAATTATCGTTTTTTCCGTGTTTGGGGTGTATGCCGTACAATATTCAACGTTTGATTTGCTGCTCATTATGGGTTGCGGGCTTGTGGGTTATTTTTTATCCAAGAACGATTACCCTTTAGCACCACTCGTACTTGGTCTTATTCTGGGTCCAATGATGGAAAACAATATGCGCAGAGCGCTTACCATTTCAAACGGCGATTTCATGATCTTTTTGCAAAAACCGGTTTCACTGGTATTTCTCGTTATCGGTTTGATTTGGATCACGATTCCGCTGATTCTAAAGCTTAAAGGTAAAAATGTACTTGTGAACGAGGAAGGGTAAATGCACATGAAAAATACAATGGGTGGTAAAAGCATTATTTTACGTCTGGAACTGCTGACAGAGCAGATTCACTTCGGTCAATTGATCACGATGATTACGGAAAACGGTGGGGATGTCATCGCGATTGATGTCATCCAAACAGGTGCGAATTGGACGGTTCGAGACATTACGGTAACAGCATTGGAGCAAACCCAGTTGGACAAAATTGTTGCCAGGATGAAGGATCTCTCGGGCGTGAGACTCATACATGTCTCAGATCGCACATTTTTACTTCATCTCGGCGGTAAAATCGAAATGAAGCCCAAATCGCCCATCCAGAACAGGGATGATTTATCCCGGGTGTATACACCGGATGTCGCCAGAGTCTGTATGGCAATCCATGAGAATGAGGATAACGCCTACAAGTTGACGATTAAGCGGAATACAGTCGCTGTTGTCTCCGATGGCAGTGCCGTACTAGGACTTGGCAACATCGGACCTTATGCGGCAATGCCAGTTATGGAAGGCAAGGCGATGCTATTCAAGCAGTTTGCTGATGTTGATGCGTTTCCCATTTGTTTGAACACGCAAAGTACAGATGAAATCGTTACAAGCATCAAGCACTTGGCCCCAGGTTTTGGCGGTATTAATTTGGAGGACATTTCTTCACCTCGATGCTTTGAGATTGAAGAGCGGCTCCGGAATGAACTGGATATCCCCGTTTTTCATGACGACCAACATGGCACGGCCGTCGTATTATATGCAGGGCTCATTAACGCTTTGAGAGTAGTTGGCAAACAGATTAATGAGGCTAAAGTTGTCGTGTGCGGAGTTGGCGCAGCGGGAATTGCTTGCTCCAACATTTTGCTTGCAGCAGGTGTGAAAGAGTTGATTGGCGTTGACCGGGATGGCGCGTTACTACGCACGAATGAGTATGCAAACCCGATATGGAAGGAGTATGCGGAACGAACGAACCCTAACCTACGATCTGGTTCCCTACATGAAGTCATTGAAGGAGCAGATGTGTTCATTGGCTTGTCCGCTGGGGGCTTACTGAAAAGGGGAGATGTGGAACGGATGGCGGTAAACCCTGTCGTGTTCGTCATGGCCAATCCAACGCCTGAAATTCATCCGGATGAAATCGAAGACATTGCTGGGGTCATTGCAACGGGGCGATCGGATTTTCCAAATCAAATTAACAATGTACTTTGTTTTCCAGGTATTTTCCGTGCAACCTTGGACTGCCAAGCCTCCACAATCAATGAAGAGATGAAGTTAGCTGCCTCAGCAGCGATTGCCTCCGTAGTAACGCAGCAGGAACTGAATAAGCTTTATATCATTCCAAGTGTGTTTAATCAAGAAGTCGTTAGACGTATTCGTGAAGCCGTCATTCATGCAGCTATTCAAACTGGTGTGGCAAGGCGAATCCCCCGTGAGTTTCGCTAGGTAGATTAATCTGTTCGAGCAACGACGAAGCAAGAATGGAGAGGTTGGTATGGGTGGTTTGGAAACAAAAGCCATTATAGAAATCAATCAAGCAGCGAATCAATTCCAATCCAGTATTGTCATTCAGGTTGGCATGAGGTTTATTGATGTGAAAAGCATTCTGGGTCTAAGTGTCACTTTATTCAACAATCAAACGTACAAGCTTGATATTCAAGGTCCTGATGAAGAAGAGGCTATAGAGGTCCTGAAGGGGATCTTTGACAAACACGGTCTTAAGATAACTCTAAAATAAGCGCAAGAAAAAGCAACGAGAGATGATGTCTTTCGTTGCTTTTTACTTCATTATATGAATTAAGTGCAGACCGCTAAACAGGGTATTGTTGATCTTGCAGAGTATGTTGGCGTCTCGAGAGATAAGGTTCTTGCTGGTAAAGACGATGATTTAGCTAATGTAAATTTAAGACCTCCAGGTGCACTGGATTGGATTGATACTATTGCTAGCATAAAATTTGAAGATGAAGAAATACTAATTTTCCCACTAGATGGGGGGATCGAAGGATATTTGCTTCATGGACCGGAGTTATTGCAAAACTGTAATAAATTTTTTGGGTATAAACAATTTCATATGGAAGAATGGGCATCAGACTTTCCAACTTTTGGATTTCATATAGATATAAAAAATAGTCAGATCGAAATATGGTATGCAGATGTATTTTCAAATATCGTTCAACGACTTCAAGAGAAATGGCAGGATTGGAAGGTAATCGACCACTTTGATAGATTTGAAGCACAACTTGAAAATTTAAAAGGTAGACTGCAGTTTCAAACTGAAGATACTAGTAAGTAAAGTCAGCCCCTATGCCTATATGCATGAGAATTACAGCATGCCAAACACTATCCGCGAAGACATCATTCGATACGCTTTTTCAATGTTCGAGGACAATGAAAAATGAAGTAAAATAAGAATCTTAAAGTTGTTCGAAAAAGAATCTATGTTTAGGCATGCGTAGAATCTAACGAATTCTGCAACAACAATAACGGAGCACCGCGGCTAAGCGGGCTCCGTTTTCTAATTAATTATGGAATATCAAATTTTTCGAGCATTGAGCGAACAATTGTAGTGAAGATAATGAAACATAAATTTACACATAATAGCAACAAGGCATATTATAGGAGGTTTCAATGATTCACTACTGGCTTGTACTGCTCGGAATCGCAGTTGCAATCGCTTATTTGGCGGATAAAATAAAACAACCGTATCCAACATTGCTTGTCGTTGCGGGACTTTTGCTTGGTATTTTCCCTATTGAAGCTCTTCATGAATTTAAAACCTACGTAGCTTCGGATCATGTCTTTCAAACAGCTGTGATATTAATTTTCCTGTCAGCGCTAATTGGAGATGCTGCACTAAAGCTTCCTTTTGGCGAAATCAAGGAAAACAAACGTCCGATATTATTACTGGCGTTGTTAGGAACCTTTATGACATTTATACTGATAGCCGCGCTTTCATATTTCTTACTCGGCCTCGATTTGCAAAAAGCGCTTGTCTTTGGCGCATTAATGGCAGCCACAGATCCGGTCTCCGTATTAACGATCTTTAAGTCAATGGGTTTGAACAAGAAGTTGTCCATTATCGTTGAAGGAGAGAGTTTGGCGAATGATGGAGTAGCTGTTGTCCTTTTGAAAATAGCTTTGGTAACAACGGTACTAAGCATGTCTGGTGTATTACATGGAGCATTGGAGTTTGTTAAAGTTGTTCTAGGAGGCATAGTCATTGGTGTTGTAACAGGCTACATTACCTCAAAAATAACCTCAAGCATTGATAATTATCTGGTGGAGATCGGGCTTTCAATTGTCCTGTTCTATGGAGCATTTGAGTTAGCTGAAATGTTCCATTTCTCCGGTGTCATTTCGGTTGTTTTTGCAGGACTCTTGTTAGGAACTTACGGAAAAAATATCGGCATGTCCAATTTAACACTTGACAAAATGGACTCCTTTTGGGAAACAATAGCTTTTATAGCAAACGCATTGATCTTTCTCATGGTTGGTCTTGAAATTTCAAATATTGATTTCTCTGAGAAGTGGATTCAAATCGGTGGAAGCATTCTCATTGTTCTGACGGCAAGGTTCATTGCTGTCTATGTTAGCCTTATCTTTGATAAAGAAATACCTGCCATCTGGAAGCCGATTATAGCATGGGGCGGGTTAAAAGGATCCCTGTCTATTGCGTTAATCTTGAGCATTTCTCCGGATTTTGATGGCCGTGACTTAATATTGGCTATGACGTTTAGTAATGTAGTTTTTTCACTGATTGTTCAAGGAACAACAATAAGTCCTCTTGTAAAGAGACTCAAAGTTAATTGAATCCGATAAAATGACGTAAACCACATTGAGGTGAAATCATCTTGAAGTGGTTTTATTTGTGCATCAATTCTCCTATGGATGAACTGTTGAGCATACAGAGTGAAACTTAATTAGTTTGATCCTGAGGTGAATCTTTAGGTATCAAGTTGAAAATATCACCTGTTTCAAAAGAGTCAATAAGTCGATCAAGCCATTGATAATATCGAATTGCCTCATCGATTTTGTCGAGATCCGTTTGAAGTATTACTTGCAGGGCTGCATCATCAGGGTATTGCTGATTAAGCTGATTAAGTTCTTTTTTTGACTTATTCAGAGAACTAAGGTTAATTTCTAAAGCTTTACGCCATTTCAGTGAAAAGTAATCAGAGAAGGTTTGAAACCAGTCCATTTCGACCTCGTAGAGATCTTTTCGTGATCCCTTCTCCCAAACTTTATTGACCATTTTCAAATCAACCAGCGTACGCACACCTGTGCTCATACTGGTTTTACTCATTTCCATCGCTTCTCGCATATCATCGAGAGTCATGGGCTTGTTTTGGAAGAATAGCATTCCGTACAGATGACCAATCGACTGGGTGATGCCATAGAGATCCATGTTCTTTCCAATAGATTCAATGACACGTTTGCGAGCTTTTTGAATAATCAGTTCCTGATCTAAGCTTATGTTTTGTAGTTGTTCCATTCCAAGTTTCACCCTGCCTTTATGTTTACATCGTTATTGTAAGAGACTATTTTAATAAAGTAAAGAAAGTCATGTGACCGAATTCGGGAGCATGTAGGCGTACCATGATTATATTGTACAGTTTTTTCTGTACAAACGGAATAAACAGAATTTACTGTTGACATAACCTGTTTTAGTTCTTTACACTTAAAGAGGTAACAGGGCATTAACGTATACAGAAAGGAGTGAGCGTATGGCAATTATTGATGTTCATCAGGTAACCAAAGTATTTGGGCCTGATCCCGAGTCTGTTCTTCCGCTAATGGCCAAAAAGTATTCAAAAGAACAGATCTACAGGGAAACCAAGCATACAGTGGGGGTCAACGAAGTCAGCTTTTCAGTAGAACCTGGTGAAATTTTTGTCATCATGGGGCTGTCAGGCAGTGGGAAATCAACATTAGTCCGCCTGCTAAACAGGTTAATCGAACCTACGAATGGGAGTATCCACATTAACGGCCAAAATATCGTCGAAATGACCGATGAAGAACTCCGTCGTGTACGAAGAGAAATGATTTCTATGGTATTCCAGAAGTTTGCTCTATTCCCGCATAGAACGGTTGTGCAGAATGTGGAATATGGGCTTGAAGTTCAGAGAAGGAGCAAGAGTGAGAAACGTTTGAAGGCCATGGAAGCTTTAAGTCTGGTAGGGCTAGAGGATAGGGCCGACAGCATGCCATCGCAATTAAGCGGAGGTATGCAACAAAGGGTAGGCTTGGCCAGAGCGCTTGCAAACGATCCGGATATTCTTTTAATGGATGAGGCTTTTAGCGCATTAGATCCGCTTATCCGCAAGGATATGCAGGATGAACTGTTAGAGCTTCAAGATAAAATGAAGAAAACGATTATTTTTATCACACACGATTTGGATGAAGCCCTTCGTATTGGGGACCGAATTGCGCTCATGAAAGATGGCAGTGTCGTTCAGATTGGGAAGCCGGAAGAGATTATGATGAACCCCGCGAATGAATATGTAGAGAGGTTTGTTGAAGATGTAGATCTGTCCAAAGTTCTAACGGCATCATCCGTGATGCGGAGACCGGAAACGGTAGGCTTTGACAGAGGGCCGAGAGTAGCTCTTCAGCTCATGCGAGAGAGCGGAATATCGAACTTGTTTGTTGTTGATCGCGGGAAAAAACTGCTAGGTGTCATTACGGCTGAAGATGCTTCTGAAGCTATAAAAGCTGGAAAGACGCTCGAGGAAATCGTCATTCGAAATGTGCCGACTGTGGCGCCTGATCAAATGCTTTATGAGTTATTTGAAGTATGTGGAAGCTCTAAATATCCGGTGGGCGTGGTTGACGATAACAATCGTATAATTGGTGTCATTGTGCGCGGAGCCGTCCTCGGAGCGTTAGCCGGGCAGCCCGTTGCTAAAGAGGAGGTGCAAAGCGATGATCTCCAAGATACCGCTGGATGAATGGGTGGAATTTGTCGTTGATAAACTGGAAATGAACTTGGGTATTTTGTTTCAATTCATCTCTACTTGTATCGAGGGAAGTGTAAATGCTCTATCTTTTGTTTTTCATGGTGTTCCAGTTCTATTATTCATTGGATTAGTAAGTGTTCTGGCCTTTTACTTAGGGCGTTGGTCTTTTGCCTTATTTTCGGGGTTAGGTTTATTGCTGATATATAATTTAGGGTTTTGGAGTCATACGATGGATACTTTGGCGCTAGTGTTAACCTCAGCGTTAATTTCAATCGTCATTGGCATTCCAATCGGTGTCTGGTGTGCCCAAAACGATAAGTTTCGTAACTTGGCCACACCGTTGCTCGACTTTATGCAAACAATGCCTGCGTTTGTTTACTTGATTCCTGCTGTCACCTTCTTCGGATTAGGCGTGGTTCCGGGTGTTATTGCCTCTGTTATCTTTGCAGTGCCTCCAACGATTCGACTTACGAATTTGGGAATTCGTCAAGTCGCTGAAGATTTAGTGGAGGCAGCCGATGCATTTGGCTCAACTCCTTCACAGAAGTTGTTCAAACTCCAGTTCCCCTTAGCATTGCCGTCCATCATGGCAGGAATGAATCAAACGATCATGCTTTCCTTATCGATGGTCGTTATTGCATCCATGATTGGAGCCCAAGGTATTGGTGCTGATGTCTACCGCGCAGTGACGCAGATTAAAACAGGCCAAGGGTTTGAAGCAGGCTTGTCCATTGTCGTATTAGCCATACTTTTGGACCGTATGACACAGTACATTCTCAAAAGAAAAAGGAGCGTATGAATTTGCTGAAAAATAAAGCGAAAATAGGGATGTTGGTCAGTTTAGTTGCAGTAATGGTCATGACAGGGTGCTCCAAAGACGCATCGTCATCGGCAGAAGAAACGCTCGGAAGCCAGGTTCATCATGAAATTATTGGGATCGACCCAGGAGCGGGATTGATGAAACAAACGGCTCAGTCAATCAAAGATTACGATCTAAAGGATTGGAAGTTGGTAGAGGGTTCAAGCGCGGCAATGACAGCAGCTCTTGATAAGGCTTATAAAGATAAGAAGCCGATCATTGTAACAGGCTGGACCCCGCACTGGATGTTTGCCAAATATGATCTAAAATACTTAAACGATCCGAAAGGCGTCTTTGGTAAAGATGAGCAAATCCATACAATCGTCCGCAATAATTTGAAAAAGGAGGCTCCATCTGCATATACAATGCTAGATAGATTTGAATGGACGCCTGAGGAGATGGCTGTTGTAATGTCGGCAATTGCTGAAGGCAAGAAACCGGAAGAAGCCGCAGCCAATTGGGTAAAGGATAACGCCAGCAAGGTTGACGGCTGGGTGAAAGATCTCTCCCAAGATAAGGGGAAGAAGTTGAAGTTGGCTTATGTAGCGTGGGATTCGGAGATTGCAAGTACGAATGTTGTGAAAACTGTCTTGGAAGATAAGCTGGGCTATAAAGTGGAAATGCTTCAAGTTGAGGCTGGTCCTATGTGGGCCGGTATCTCTGACGGTAGTGCTGACGCGTTAGTTGCAGCATGGCTTCCAACAACGCATAAAGATTACTTTGATAAATTTGCCGGTAAATTTGAAGATTTGGGACCGAACTTGAACGGTACGAAGCTGGGAGTAGTTGTTCCAACGTACATGAATATCGATTCGATCGCTGATTTGAATACAAAATAATGAAGTACAAGAAGAGCCGGTGATGAACTGGCTCTTCTTTAAGTTTAGTGAGCTTCTTTTTCTTGATTCCGGATGTTTCGGACAGATCGTTCCTCTTTCCAGATTGCAATCCTCCTAGCTAAATTAAAAAGCGGACATAGATATAAATACTGGCTAATACGACGGAGAACAACATGAGGGGGAAGCCATATTTCATAAAAGTAACGAATTTAATCGGATAACCTTCTTTGCTTGACAACCCAGCAACGATCAAATTGGCGCTCGCTCCAATTAATGTCCCGTTTCCGCCCAAACATGCACCAAGCGCTAAACTCCACCATAAAGGTTCCAGGTTATCTACTCCCATATTGCCCATTTCTTGTATCATTGGAATCATTGTTGCGACAAAAGGGATATTGTCTAAAAAAGCTGACGCAATCGCACTTAGCCATAGGATTAACATGGATGTCGCGATTGGATTACCTCCTGTCAGCTCAATCGCTTGCGCGGCTAGTTTGGAGATGACGCCCGTTTCCACTAGCCCTGAGACTAACACGAACAAACCGATGAAAAAGAATATTGTGGTCCATTCCACCTTGGTGAAGGCATTTTCCATGGCGTGTTCACCAGTTAAAAGAAGTAGAATAAAAGCACCTGTCAAGGCGACGGTTGCTGACTCCAGATGGAGCATTTGATGCAGGAAAAAACCAATGATTGTAAGCCCTAAGATAGAGACACTTTTAATCAATAAAGTACGGTTTGTAATGACTTCTTTCTCGTCAATGTGCATGATGCTCATCTTTAATTCAGGCGTCGTTTGAATTTGCTTACGAAACAGGAGAACAAAAATAGGCAGCATGCAAACCATGATAATAACGGCGATAGGAGTAAGGTTATTGATAAATGCTATGAACGTTAATTCTTTAACTGCACTGCCGATCATGATATTCGGCGGATCCCCGATTAGAGTCGCTGTACCGCCAATATTAGAAGCGAGGATTTGTGTGATCAGAAAAGGAACAGGATTCACTTTTAACTGCCTAGTTATACTGAATGTAACGGGCACCATCAAAAGTACGGTCGTAACGTTGTCAAGAAAGGCAGACCCAACTGCAGTAATGAGCACGAGTGAAATTAAAATACGAACAGGGTCACCCTTCGCTTTCTTAGCAGAGACAAGAGCGATATATCGGAATAACCCAGTTTCTGCAGTAATGCTAACAATGATCATCATGCCTATAAGCAGCCCTAAGGTATTAAAATCAATATGGTGTAAAGCGTCTTCTTGATTAACTACACCTAGGATGACCATGAGGACGCCGCCGAGCATAGCGATGATCGTACGATGAATTTTCTCGGCAATGATCATGCCGTATGTCACTAAAAAGATGCCAATTGCTAAAATCGCTTGTTGTTCCATAATTTTCCTCCTACATGTTATTTGCGTTTTGATAAAAAATATCCAATAAGGATATTCATATACGCTCCTTTCTTTGCATAAAAAGAGAGCCCAACCAAGGGCTCGGCATGGCTAAAAAAAACCAAAAGGAGCCCTTGGTGACAGGCTCCTCCAAAATACAACAAATATTTAATTACTTCATGATATGAATAGCTTACATAGAATATTCATTTGCGTTATAAATTTACAATGAAGTAAGGTTTATGTCAAGTAATTTCACGCTTAAATCCTTTTACCATGAGCGGCAATGGAGGAGTTTCTAAGTATATTGACGGAGTGGAGCAATAGATGATCTAAATTGTACCTATGCGCATAGTGTGGTAGACTTCACCTAAAAGTTGCTCTTCGTTTTCGTTCTCAAATTGGAGAATGGGGGAGGAGGGCAGGTAAATTTTAAGCAGAGTGGGGTCGCGCCATGCAATGGGTGAAAAAATCAATGCAACGCTGGAATTCTATTCACAACCAGATTCTTTTTTTCATTCTGTTGTTTCTCATTATTCCCCTATTTATTAGCGCCTTTTGGATCGATAAGCCTTTAGAGCGCGTGATTGAGAATAAAATCGGCAATGCGACATCAGAAGCTTTGTACCAAATCGATTTCAATATTGAGTTATTGCTGCAGGATATGCTGAAATCCGCGGTAGACATCTCAACGAACCCCAATATGACCTCCCTGCTGAAACAGCCGAATTCCGTTACCTATTACGAAAAGCTGCGGCTTGCAGATAACGCAATGAATAAGCTTTATTCTTCTTATTTTTCGGAAAGCTATGTAACTTTGCTCGATATGCACGGTAATTGGTTAAGCAACAAAATTGTTCAACAAGATTTATATGACGAGTATGTTCAATCGGATTGGTATAAAGAGATGTTAACAGAACCGTTTGGCATTAGCTGGATGGCGAATGACAGCAGCAATTATATTTATTACGACAGGAGTCAGCTCGTTACGCTGATTAAAACCATAACAGATGTGCAAACCAATCAAAATATCGGGATCGAGCTCTTTAGCGTAAGCGAAAGCGATTTTCGCAAGTATATGTCGAAATTGGACGGCAATGTCATGATCATGGACCAACGGGTGAAAATTATTTCCAGCTCCATGAAAGAGGGCATGGATCCCATAGAGGTTTTACCAGAAGACGTCTCCAAAATATGGGACTCCTCCAAAGGGCAGTTGATTGTGGAAAAAAATCATCGGAAATGGATTGCCAGCTATGACACGATCGGTTTAACCGGCTGGAAATTAATACAGTTTATTCCTTACGATACGGTGTTTAAGGAAATATTTGATTTACGCAGAACGAATATGATCACGGTCGGGATCATCGTCATCGTGTTTATGCTGCTCGCGTTCAGCATATCTTACCGGGTTTCCAAGCCGGTCAAGCTTTTAAATAAACGAATGAAAGAAATAGAGAAAAACGATTTTAACAGCTCATTGGCGCTTTCCGGTCCCAATGAAATTGCTACGCTGATTGATACCTATAACCATATGGCCAGACAAATTCGGGATCTGCTTCAAAGGTTGAAGGAGGAATACGTTCAGAAAGAAGAAATGCGTTTCCGAGCGCTTCAGGCACAGATTAACCCGCATTTTATTTTGAATACGTTGAACAACATCAAATGGATGGCTTACATTCGCAATGACCGGGAGGTCGGGGAGATGCTGTCCAGCCTGGGAAGTATGATGGAAGCGAGTATTGGAAGAGGGGAAACGTTGATTTCGCTCAAAGAGGAAATGGACTATGTTCAGCACTATATTACCCTCATGAAATTGAGATACAACGATAAATTGAGTGTCGAGTTTCATATTCCCGAGCCGTTAATGAAGCAGGAAGCCATTAAATTTATGCTCCAGCCCATTATAGAGAATAGCATTCACCATGGAATTGAGTCGATGGAAGGAAGAGGTGTTATTACGATTAAGGCTATGGCCGACCAAGATCAAAATCAAATGATTTTAACCGTTACAGACAATGGGACAGGGATCCATCCGGACAAAATCGATGAAATCAATCAGAGCTTATTGCAAGGACATGGACATGCTGCATCGCAAAGTATTGGGATTAGGAATGTGCATGAGCGCATCCGGCTTCAATACGGTGAAGGGTACGGTTTGCATATCCAAAGCAAGGCGAACGAGACGACGGTCGAGTTCAAATTGCCGCTCAAAACGATTGAAGAAGGGAATGCTTATGCCTCTGAAAGTACTGCTCGTAGATGACGAATTTTTGGTTCGATTAGGTATAAAATCATTGATTGACTGGGAGCAGCATCAGCTGACCTATGTCGGGGATGCACAGGATGGTTTGGAAGCATTGGAGATTATCGAGAAGACGAGACCCGATATCATGCTGACCGACATTGTCATGCCAAGAATGAACGGTATTGAGCTGATTGAGAAAGTGAAGAGCGAGTATCCGGATACGCATATCATTGTGCTCAGTTCCCATAATGATTATGAATATGTGCGGAAAGCGATGAAATTGGGCGTAGAAGACTATATCTTGAAAGCGTCATTAAAGCCTGAAGAACTTCTGCAAATGTTGCTTGAGGTTTCGAAGAAAATTTCATCAAGCCGTGAGGTTCGGCAGCGCCAAATCGAAACCAAGCCCGCGGTGGAATTGAGTGAAAACGGAGGTTCGCGGCAGCTGAAGCAGTGGATTTTTCAGGGGAATGCCATGGCGGAAGATGCGCATGTTGCGGAAGAAAATAAAGCATTCTTTCTGAATGGCTATGTGTTTGTACTGATGACCATTCATCGTGATCAGCATCGAACGGATAGCTCGGACAAGATGAAGTTAATGAATCTTATATCCTTACAGCTGGATAAGAACACAGAGGGTATATTTCAAGATGTGAATGAGGAAGAAATCGTCCTGCTTTTTCCCAAAAAGAAGGCGGGAACGCATACAATTGACGAAGCGATTAGGTTCGGCAAGGAGATCATTGAGGCCGCAAGAAGATTTATTAATCTATCTCTTAGCATAGGGATTAGTGATGGGTCTCAAGGTATACAGAGTCTGCCAGACGTATACTCGAAGGCGAAACGCGCGCTCCAAAATTATTTTTATGAAGGAAAAGAAAAGGTTTATCTATATGGGGATCATTTGGAGAACATTCAAGTATGGAATGTGATGACGCAAGAGGATGAGACGGTCTTGAAAGTCGAATTGGACCGGATGAACGCGGCGGGGATTAAGCAAGTGCTGGACAGAATATTTGAACGGATGGCAATGTGGAAAGGTCCTGTCGAGAAGTGCATCCAATTGTGTTTACAGCTGCTGCATACGATTCAGAACGGCCTAAAACCTTATGAGGAAGACTTGTTCAAAGAGCTTGAGCAGGAGGAACCCCTATATAAACAAGTCCTGAAGCTTGATGAATTAAACAAGGCGAAGCAATGGTTCGAACAACTGATTGATGACTGCTGCGGTCAAGGGAAAGCACTTGGGGGAGGAAACTTCCGGGAAGATATTCAACAATTGATTCTTTACATGAAATCTAATTATACAGAGGACATCTCTTTGAGGCATGCCGCCGAAAGAGTCAGAATGAGTGAAAATTATTTAAGCTATTTGTTTAAGAAAGAAACGCAGGTGGGCTTTTCGGAATATCTCAATCAAATTCGTGTAGGAAAAGCAGCGGAATTATTGATTGAATCCAAGCTGCCTGTCTATGCGATCGCAGAAAAGGTAGGCTATGAGAATTTTAATTATTTTGGCCGAATCTTTAAGAAAACGATGGGTGTAAGCCCCCAACAATACCGTGTAAAGTTCAAATCCTCCTTATCCTAAGGAGGATTTGTTGTTTTTGTTTGCTCATTCGTAAAAAAGTGAACAATGATCGTGGAAAAGTGAACAGCCGTAAAAACTCCTTATTTTTATGAACAAAACCGATAGATACGTTCCTGTTTTATAAAGTTTCGGTAAACTATAATAATTTCTGTAAGCGCTATACAAATAGAAAAACAACTAGAATAACAGTTTATGATTTGGAGGGGTGAAGATGACGACCAGAGTTGCTAAGGCGTCGCGGTCTATTAGAGGTGAATTTTGGGGGCTCTTTTTTATTGCTCCATTTGCCATCTTGTTTCTTATTTTTGAGATTTACCCGATTGTGAACGCCTTCTATCTTAGTTTTTTCGATTACGGATTAGGGAAGAAGGAATGGATTGGGCTTGGGAACTATGCGGAATTGATGTCAGATCGCGTCTTTTTACGCTCCATCGCCAACACATTCGGTTTTGTTTTCGGTACGGTGCCATTGACATTTATTTTCGCCATATTTGCTTCCGTGCTCATTTATGGCAAACATAAGCATATTGCCTCTTTCTTCAGAGGTGCGTTTTACTTACCGATCATAACTTCTCAAGTCATTCTTTCCTTGATTTGGGCTTGGATCTATAGCCCTGTGAACGGGATTGCCAACTATGCCTTATCTTTGTTCGGCGCAAAGCCGGTCATGTGGCTTTCCGATGAGCGAGTAGCCTTATTAGCGCTGATTCTAGTCGTTGTGACCTTTAACGTGGGACAACCTATTATTTTACTATTAGCTGCTTTGGGTAATATATCTCCTGAGTACTATGAGGCCGCGGATATCGATGGGGCTTCCGCACCAAGAAAGTTCTGGCACATTACGCTGCCGCTCTTGAAACCGACATCATTGTATATTCTGGTCATGTCAACGATATGGGCGTTTCAAACCTTCGTCGTTGTACAGATGCTAACGGGCGGCGGACCTAACTACGCCACTTCCACGATTATGTTTTTGTTATATGAAACCGCATTCGTGTATGGAAAGCTTGGCGCAGCCTCTGCAATGGGCATCATTATTACTGTCTTGATCTCGATTGTGGCCGTTGTTCAGTTTAAGCTCATGAAGTCAGATATTCAATACTAAGGGAGGAGTACTCATGGCTAAATCATCTTACTTGATCATGAAGGCATTGGGGAATATCCTTCTGTATGTATCTGCCGCATTGTTTATCTTTCCGTTGTATTGGATGTTTACCGGCGCTTTTAAGAACCAGTCTTCCAGCGTGAAAATTCCTCCAGACTGGATTCCTACAAAAATAACATTGGCGAACTTCTCCAATCTGATCAATGACGGCTCCATCTTTTATTGGTTATATAATAGCGGTTTCGTTTCTGTTATTGCCACTGTTGGCGTTGTCCTCATTGCATCAATGGCTGGTTACGCTTTAACCAAGCGGAAATTCAAAGGCTCTGAATTTTTCTTTAGCGCCGTCTTAATTGCAATGTTCATTCCTAGACAAATTACCCTTGTCCCTTTATTTACGATGATGCGGGACCTTGGTCTTGTAAACAATTTGGCAAGCGCCATTTTGCCGGTGTTGACCATTCCGTTTGCGGTATTCATGATGAAGCAATTCAGCGAATCCGTACCGACTGAACTGTTGGAAGCCGGAAGAATCGATGGCTGCTCTGAAATCGGATTGTTTTTTAAACTGTTCTTCCCGATCATTAAACCTGCCATTGGCGCGCTTGCCATCTTTACATTTACGTATGCCTGGAACGATTACCTCTGGCAGCTGATTATGCTCAGCGATAAGACCAAAATGACGATAAATGTGGGTATCTCAACACTCGTATCGGAATATGTGGCCAATTATGGGCTGCAAATGGCTGCCGCATCCCTTGGTTTTATACCGGTATTCATCATTTTCATCAGTTTTCAGAAGTATTTCGTGAAAGGTATCACACTTGGCGGTGTAAAGGGTTAAATTTCAAATTGCCCCTAGGATACTACTTTAGGAGGTGAGCCCTCGTCCCAATCGAGCAAGAAAATTGTTTTAACGGTTTCCGATTTGAAGAATTAAAAATTGGAGGGGTTTACATGAAAAAGCTTGCCATTACTTTGTTGTCTTCGGCGTTAGTTGTAACAGCTGCCGCGGGATGCGCCAATACAGACGAGAAAAAGAACGCGGGCAATGCGCCGGCAGCGACAACAGCTTCGAAAGAGAAAGTCGAGCTTACTTGGTGGGTTGATGCACGCGGTGATGTGAAGCAAGTCTATGATGACATCAAAGCAGGATTTGAAAAAGCGAATCCAAATGTGAAAATTAACATGGTTGTAACACCGGATGACAAAATTAATGAACGAATCAGCGTTGCCGCCAATACGAACGAAGTTCCTGACATTCAACAAGGTTCATTCTTCTGGCCATTGTCTTATGCCAAAAAAGGCTTGCTGGTTCCGCTTGACGATATTATTGACAAACAAGACTTCGAAGAAAAAACATTGAAATCCGTTTCGGTTGACAACAAGGTCTATATTTTTCCAAACAGTACAGTAGCTATCGGTCTACTAGTTAATAAAGATTTATTCAAAGCAAAAGGTGCGCTGGATCTGCTCCCTCAAAACATGCAGCCGTGGTCTTCCGAACAGTTTCTAAAAGCGGCAAAGGCAGTGACGGATCCGTCGAAGCAAACTTACGGTTACGGGCTTTATGCTGGGGATTCCGGCGGTGACCAAGGAACTCATTCAATTCTATGGGGTTTTGGCGCAAAAACGTGGAATGAAGACGATACCAAGGCAACTCTGAACTCTCCGGAAGGCGTTAAAGGGCTTGAATTCTTGACCAAGCTGACGGATGAGGGCGTAGTTCCGCCAGGCGCGGCCGGCCTAAAAGCGACTGCGGTATTCAACGATATGTTCGTTCAAGGCAAGCTTGGCATGGCGTTTGGCAATATCGGGAATTTGCCGACGCTGAATAAGGCATTTGCTGAAGGAAATGCCAAGAAATTCGATGTCGATATCGTTCCTTTCCCTTCTGTGGACGGAAAATCTTCAAACACGGTATTGTTCGGTTACGGCACTTGGATGTGGAATACGAAGAATGAAGTGAAAATGAAATGGGCCAAAGAGTTTGTGAAATTTGCCAACAACCCGGAAAACATGGGCAAGATGACCCAAGCGGAATCTGTCATTGTAGCGCGCAAATCGCTTGCGAAAAGCTATGAGCACGGCACAATGAAAAGCAAAACCATTGAATTGTTCAAATATGCAGGAGACATCGGTGTATCCGTTCCAGGATACCCGCAGACTCGCGCTGCTTTCTACCCTGAGGTTCAAGCCGCATTGACGAAGGCCAAAACAGCTCAACAAGCATTGGACGACTGGGTGAAGAAGTCAAACGATATTATTGCAGCTTCGTCGAAATAGATCTTTTTATAAGTGAAAATACGTTTCCGGGGTTCGTATCACCGGAAACGTATTTCATTCAAGACAAAATCAAAGGAGAATGAACAACATGAAAACTTATGACTTAGAGCGATTCAAAGGTATCACAGTAGCTATGTATTCTTGCTATGACGAGAAAGGCGAAGTGAGCAAAGAGGCGGCTAAAAAATTAGCTCGTCACTATGCCAATATTGGCGTGAATGGTTTATACGTGGGAGGCAGCTCCGGGGAAGGGATGCTTCAAAACGTCGAGGAGCGGAAGCAAACGCTTGAGGCGGTCATGGAGGAAGTTGGCCAAGAAATGACGATCATCGCACATGTTGGCGCACCTTCCACCAGAGATAGCGTCGAGCTATCCAAACATGCTGAGCAAGTAGGCGCTCATGCGATATCGGCCGTACCGTCGATTTATTACCGCTTGTCCCCGCAGAGCGTTGAACATCACTGGCAACAGATGATTGACAGCACATCGCTGCCGTTCATTATTTATCATATTCCCCAAACGACAGGGTTTCAATTATCGAAAGCTTTACTTACGAAAATGGCAGCACAAGACAAAGTCATCGGTGTGAAAATATCCGCCGAAAGTACCTTTGAATTGCAGCAGTTTAAAGCAGCTGGAGGAGATGATTTCCTTGTCTTTAACGGTCCGGATGAACAGTACTTGGCAGGCCGAAGCATTGGCGCGGACGGCGGTATCGGCGGCACATACGGTGTTATGCCAGAGTTATTTATGAAAATTGAACAGTGCTATGTTGAGGGGAAAACGGAAGAAGCCCGCAAATGGCAGTTTATTGTGAACGATCTGATTGCGGAATTGCTGTCATTCCCATCCTTGTATGGTGCTTGCAAACAGATACTGAAGCTGCGCGGTTTGAACACCGGCGAAGCGAGATTGCCGTTCTTGCCAGTGCCAGAGGCGGAAATTAGCCGTTTAGAAGCAATCAACGAGAAAATCTTGTCGTATATCAACCAAGCTCAGGTCTAATTCATTTTTGGGAGAGGAAGGATGACACATGAGTAAAATGAGCAGCTTTTTTCCTGAAAAAGGGTTAATTGTTTCCTGTCAGGCACTTGCAGACGAACCTTTGCACGGCGGCGACACGATGACGAAAATGGCAAGAGCCGCGGTGCAATCCGGAGCAATCGGCATTCGCACGAACGGTGTATTTGATATTCTTTGCATTAAACAAGAAGTTGATGTGCCTGTGATCGGACTCATCAAACGAGATATCCCGGACTCGGCTATTTTTATAACCCCAACCCTTACCGAGGTGAAAGCCATCGTATCGGCTGGAGCGGATATTGTCGCTTTGGATGTCACGGACCGCGAGGGACGGTTGGAGGCTGTGAAGCCCTTGATTGCTTATGCCCACGAGCATGGAGTGGCTGTTATGGCGGATATCTCCACGTTGGAGGAAGGGGTGGCCGCAGAGAAACTGGGCGTAGATTTCATCGGAACGACACTTTCGGGTTATACGCCTTACAGCCGGCAGCAAGACGAGCCTGACTTCGAGCTGTTGTCTCAATTGTGCGCGTCTGTGCAGGTTCCCGTCGTTGCGGAAGGCCGCATTTGGACACCGGAGGATGCGGCTAAGGCGATGAAAGCCGGGGTCCCTTACGTTGTTGTCGGAAGTGCGATTACCCGTCCACAGCTGATTACTTCGCGATATGTGAATGCCCTGCGTAATAGCATGGATTCGGGGGAAGTGAAGCGATGAATTCCGGATGGTATGACGCTCAATCCCCTTACGCGATTGGTGTGGACATCGGCGGTACCAAAATAAATACGGGCATCGTCTGTGAGTCGGGAGAAGTCCTTCATTCGCTTAGCCTCAGCACCTTAGCGGGGCAAACGCATACGGGCAATCGGGCAATGGAAGCAGTTGAAAATTTGCTCCAGAAAGTGGTGCTGGAGCAGCCCGACTTTCGGGTACGGGGGATCGGTATCGGAAGCGCCGGGCAGATTGAATGGGCGAGCGGTCATATTCGATTTTCCTCCGATCTTATACCGGGTTATCAAGGTACGCAGCTTAAGAAGATGATGGAAGAAAGATTTCATCTGCCTGTACACGTCGATAACGATGTGAACGTACTTGCACTCACGGAAAAGCGGTTTGGAGCGGGAAAGGGAATCGATAACTTTATATGCCTTGCACTCGGAACCGGGGTGGGGGGAGCTATCGTAGTTGAAGGCCGCTTAGTGCATGGCGCATGGGGCGGGGCAGGTGAGATTGGCCATATGTCCGTTAATTTTCAAGGACCCTTCTGCATATGCGGAGGGCGTGGTTGTCTGGAGCAATACGCATCCGGGACCAGTATAGCCAGAAGGATGAGAGAGAAGCTGGTATCCGAAGGGCTTCCTGTGGAGGATGTGGATACGCGCGAAGTTTTTGCCCGGTGGCAGGCTGGCGAACCGCTGGCTAGTACGATCATGGAAGAAACGATAGCCGCTCTAGGCACAGGTATTGCTTCATTGATTCACACGTTTAATCCGGGGCTGATTGTCATCGGCGGCGGCGTTGCAGAAGCAGGTGAGCTTCTGTTTGACCGGCTGCGTCAAGAAGTGCGCAGTCGAACGATGGCTTCAATGTTGGATGCCGTTCGCATCGAGCCGGCCTACAAAGGCAATTGGAGCGGCATGATCGGCGCGGCTTTGCAAATCTGGGAATACGCAGACGAAGGGGTGCAGCTGTGATTATAGGAAATAGGGAGAATTGGAGCAAGGAACGCCAGTTTGTCCATCCGGTGCTTAGGAAAATCATAGATGCGGTACAAACCGTGGATTTCTCCAAGATTGGGAATGGCAGATATGTGTTACAAGGTGACGATATTTACTATACGGTTATGGAACTGAATGCAAGGGATGTGCAAGAAACCCGGGCGGAGAAGCATAACACGTATATCGACATTCACTTTTTGTTAGACGGCAAAGAAACGATTGGTTGGGCGGGAGAATCTTCTAATCTTACCGTGGTTGAAAGCAGCAAAGAGAATGATTATAGCTTGTACGATTCTGCTGCCGGGGAACAGTTCCTGGAGCTTACCCCAGGCATGTACGCTGTCTTTTATCCGCATGATGTTCATAGGCCAGGCCTGAGGGGAAAAGACGACCCTGCTCCTTCCCGCATACGGAAAGCGGTCGTGAAAGTCAACAAAGACCTTTTCATAGGAGGATAGTCCAGGATGCCTATCGTTGATTTGTCGTTAGAACAGTTGAAAACCTATGAAGGGCGCAATCCGAGGCCAATTGATTTTGACGCCTATTGGGATCAAGCGCTTCAAGAGATGCAGGCCGTTGATCCTTGTGTGGAACTCATTCCGGCTGAATTTCAAGTGCCTTCTGCTGAATGTTTTCACTTGTATTTTACAGGTGTAAACGGAGCGCGAATTCACGCTAAATATGTGCGGCCCAAAACGGCGGGTGGACAGTATCCAACTGTGCTGCAGTTTCATGGCTATTCCGGCTGCAGCGGGGATTGGTCGGAGCTGCTGGCCTACACAGTGCTTGGCTGCTCAACTGCATGGCTTGACGTTCGCGGCCAAGGTGGGCTGTCCGAGGATACAGGCGGTGTCGTCGGCAATACTTTGCGAGGCCATATCATTCGCGGATTGCAAGATCATGATCCGCACAAGCTGTTCTTTCGTCATGTTTTTTTGGATACGGCGCAACTTGCCGCCATTGTCATGAACTTTCCGGAGGTGGATGCGGGCCGGGTTGGCGTTACCGGTTGGTCGCAAGGAGGCGCGCTGGCGATTGCCTGTGCGGCGCTTGAGCCGAGAGTTCGCAAAGTGGCATCAATCTATCCCTTTTTGAGCGATTACAAGAGAGTATGGGAAATGGACCTAGCAAAGGATGCGTATTGGGAGCTGCAGAATTTCTTCCGTTATTTCGATCCCCAGCATCTTCGAGAGGAAGAGTGGTTTACCAAACTGGGTTATATCGATATTCAAAATTTGGCACCGCGAATTCAAGCGGACGCATTGATTGGTGTTGGTTTGATGGATACGGTTTGTCCACCGTCTTCGCAATTTGCTGCAATCAATAAAATGAAAACATCGGTCAAGCTTGAAATTTATCCAGATTTCGGTCATGAACCGATTCCCGGCATGAAGGATCAGATCCTGCAATTTATGGCTGGTTTGTAGAACGCGATTTTTCTGAAACCAAAGAGATGAACATCAAATTTACAACGTTATCACTGGACTGGCTCGCGTCATCCTAGAATTCAGAATATAATCAAAAGCCCTTGAAAATTTCAAGGGCTTTTTCAACTGAAGCATCTAATTTTAATATGCACGGTTTACATCCTTATTTAACTGATAGATGGACCAGGCCAATAAAGCAGCAAAACAGGACCACAATAAGTAAGGTACCAGCAACCACGCAGCAAGTTTGGAATAAGGAAGCGTGAAATATATCAACAGAAACGAAGTGAAGGCTACAACAATCGTATCTAGGAAAGCCAGACGCAAGTTTTTTAGTTTAAACTCGATAAAGGTAAAGGCTTGATTAGCGATATAGTTGATCAACAAAGTTACGAAATAGGTTAGAGAGGCTTCCTGAAAACCATTTGTTTTCGTGTAAACAATGGCTATCGAAAGTGAAATCAGACCATAAATAAGGCTCCACACAATGCCGAATAGTTTAGGGGGAGGGCTCCAAGCTGGTTTATTAAGACTAGTATAATAGTTAACATCGGTAGGAAATAAAACAGCGGAGAGGGAAAATAATGCATATGAAAGGATAAACACGGTTATAAACATCATAAGAAGCACCTCCATAAAGTCGTCCAAGCTTAATACTATAGTATTTGCAAATCCTGAAAAGGATAACCTGTTGAGCAAAAGAAACCAGAAAAATTAATTCATTTTCAGAGTTGGCCTCTATCCCTTACAATGATGGCTTTGAAAGTCGACTTTCTGATAAAATTAGAAGGAAATATATGGTTTTTTAGCATAGCCGTATTATTTATTGGAGAAATGGAGTGAAGTCTGTGAAATCAGCATTGGAGCTATCTTCAAAGAACGGTCTCTGGGGTGATCAAGGTGATGGTACGTACATTAATCCTATCCTACCGGGAGATTTTAGTGACCCTGATGTTATCCGAGTTGGCAGTGATTTCTATTGTATTTCCTCAACATTGCATTTTTCTCCTGGGATGGTTATTTTGCACTCTAAAGACTTGGTGAATTGGGTGATTATTGGACACGTCGTCAATGATCTCACGCAAATAAGCCCTGAATTGAATTTTGACAAAATGAATAGGTACGGCAGAGGCGTTTGGGCAGGGGCAATACGATACTACAAAGATAAATTTTGGGTCTATTTCTGTACGCCGGACGAAGGATTTTTCATGAGTTCATCGATTCGACCTGAAGGCCCTTGGGAACCTCTGCAGCATATGTGGCAGATCGAAGGTTGGGATGATTGCTGCCCATTTTGGGATGAAGATGGACAAGGCTACCTAGCTGCCACAAATTTCAGCGATGAATACAAGATGCATTTATTTCAGATGAATGAAGAAGGGAACCAGTTATGGAAGGATACTGATTTCGTTTTCCATCAATATAAGGGCAGTGAAGCGACGAAGATTTACAAAATAGATGGTTTATATTACTTTTTCCACAGTGAGGTTCGGCATCAGGCAGGAAAAGATCTTAGAGTCGTTATGATGCTCAGATCTTCACATATCCGTGGTCCATACGAGGAGAAAGAACTCATTCATTCTCATGGTGAGGCACTGGATCGAGAGCCTAATCAGGGAGGTTTGCTGCAAACTGAGGACGGGACATGGTATTTTATCTCACATCAAGGGACTGGCGGGTATTATGAAGGGAGAACCTTGCATTTGCTTCCAGTCACTTGGGTGGATGGCTGGCCAATCATCGGAGAGGATATCGATGGGGATGAAATTGGAGAAATGGTATGGGGAGGCCAAAAGCCAATAGAAAGTTACCCCTTGATCACTCCAAGTACGAGCGTGAACTTTACTAATGACATGTTAGACCCACAGTGGGAATGGAATCATCAACCTAGGGCTGGCAAATGGTCTTTGACAGAAAGACAGGGTTATCTCCGATTGCATGCATGCGTGCCCCTAGAGGTTGGGAACTTTTTTACAGTCTGCAATATACTTACGCAACGAAGCTTGAGAACGGTAAATAATGTAGTCTTCACTAAGATAGATCTATCTGGAATGGAAGATGGGCAAGAGGCAGGCTTATGCCATTTTGGAACGAGGTATTGTACGATTAGTATTAAACAAGAGGGAACAGTTAGAACAATCCGATACAACGATACAGGTATTCAATCTATAGGATCTCGAATCAGTCAATGTGACCTATGGTTAAGATCTTGTTGGGGGCTAGACGGAATCAACACCTTCTCTTATAGTCTTGATGGTAAAAATTTCATCGATTTCGATGAACGCTATCAACTCAACTGGGGCAATTATCGGGGAGATCGAATCGGCCTATTTAGCTTTAACAATAAAGCGGAAAATGGATATTTGGACATTGAGTGGTTCCACTATCGATATGGAGGCCCTCAGGGGCAATGAATTGGAGATTTAGTTACATGTTGAGAGTGCTTTGTAGGTTATGATAAGATTGTTAGGTATAAAAAGAGAAATTGAGGTGAGAAGCTTGGATCGACTTTATGATATGTTACACTTTAACTCGGAGTTCGTAGATAAGAGGGAATTTGAAAAATATAAAACATCTAGGTTCAAAGAGAGAAAGATGGTTGTTATTACTTGTATGGACTCAAGACTTACTGAGCTCCTACCCCGAGCATTAAATATAAAGGATGGGAATTCCAAAATCATTAAAGATGCTGGAGCGATTGTATTGCACCCATTCGGCAGCGTTATGCGTAGCGTAATTGTCGCTGTATATGAATTAAATGCAGACGAAGTGTTTGTGGTCGGGCATCATGATTGCGGGATGAGCTGTATTGACCCTGGCGAAACGATTAATAAGATGATGGAGAACGGCATATCTTCCGAAACTATCGAAACCCTCGAAAGTTCCGGAATTAATTTGCAACAGTGGCTGCACGGTTTCGATAGTGTTGAGGATTCCGTCAAAGGAAGCGTGCAAACGGTCAAAAACCATCCCCTCCTGCCAAAAAACATTCCAGTTCATGGCCTTGTAATCGACCCGGAAACAGGAAAGTTAGATCTAATCGTTGACGGTTATAAACATAAGGAATCATAGGAAAAACTATAAATTATGAAGACGAAACGGCAGCCGCTCATTGATCGGCTGCCGTTTCCTTTGGAAGCAGCTTAACCTACAAACTTCTCCCTAACAAGGTGCCAACTTGTTTAGTCATAACTTGAGGCGGATAGGGCATGCCGTTTCTGATCCACCATTCAATCACGCCTGCATAAGCGGTACCTGCATATTGCAACATGACATCATCCAGTAAATCTGTATTTCTTCCGCTGTCTCTGTCAATTTCACCCTTGAATCCTTCTATAAAAGAAGCAAGAAGCCGAGCTCGAAATGCAGCTGGGTTCCCAGTACTTGCAAGCATGGTTGAGAAAAACAAATAATTTTTCTCGAAATATTCAAAGTAGGGTACAAGAGCCTCGTTCCAATCCAGCTTACAAGCCCATTCATCCATCTCCCCTAATTCATTGAGGTGTGTTTGAATGAGTTTATCCAATAAATCAAATTTATCCTGATAATGAAGATAAATGGTTCCTCGATTTAGGTTAGCCCGATCTGAAATATCCTGAATGGTTATATCATCGAAATTTTTTTCAGCCATCAGTTCGATAACAGCTTTTTTCAGAGCTTCCTGCGTTTTAAGGATGCGCCGATCTGTTTTAGCCATTGTATATTCACCAAACTTTCTAAGATACTTAACACATTCCGCAGTTCTGTTGATATATCAACAGATTGCGTTTTTTTAACCATTGAACTTACGTGCCTAATAATATAATAATAGACACTAGTTGGTTAATCAAATTTATTTCGCTAATCAAATCGAATTGATTAATCGTCTTAATCTGCTTCATTGAAGGGAGACAACACACATGTGCAAAACTCACGTTCTAAGTGTTCCAGCGGCCAAAGCGCCATTTGAAAAGACTACGATTGAAAGACGACAATTACGACCGGATGACCTGTCGATTGATATTAAATTTAGCGGCATTTGTCATTCCGATATTCATAGTGCACACGGGGATTGGGCAGGCGGGATTTTCCCGATGGTGCCTGGTCATGAAATTACTGGGGTTGTAACGGCCGTTGGAGAGAAGGTGACGAAATTTGCTGTAGGTGACCGCGTTGGTGTTGGCTGCTATGTGGACTCTTGCGGAGAGTGCGAATATTGCCTCCGAGGAGAGGAGCAGCATTGTTCGAAAGGCTTTGTAGCTACCTATAACTCCTTGGACTATGATGGCAATCCAACCTATGGCGGTTACAGCCAAAACATTGTTGTTACTGAGAGGTTCGTTGTGCATATCCCGGATGGCATGGAGTTAGATGCAGCCAGTCCGCTTTTGTGTGCCGGTATTACCACTTACTCCCCTTTGAAACGTTGGAATGCCGGTCCAGGAAAAAAGGTAGCTATTCTGGGGATGGGTGGCTTGGGCCACGTCGCGATACAATTCGCGCATGCGATGGGAGCAGAAGTTACAGTGTTAAGCCGTGCGAAAGATAAGGAAAACGAAGCGCTAAGTTTTGGTGCGGATTATTATTTTTCAACGCTTGATCCTGAAACCTTTAAAATGCTAGCCGGCCGATTCGACCTGATTCTCAACACCGTATCCGCCAACATTGACGTCGACTCGTATTTATCGCTACTTCGTGTGGACGGAACGCTTGTTAATGTCGGAGCACCCGCGGAACCGAGTCAATACAACGTGTTCTCCCTAATCATGAGTCGCCGCAGCATTGCGGGGTCCTTGGTTGGTGGACTTGCGGAAACACAAGAGATGCTTGATTTTGCTGCCGCGCATGGCATTCTGCCTCAAATTGAGATTATCCGTGCCGAGCAAATAGACGAAGCGTATGAGCGAATTTTGCGTAGTGACGTGCGATACCGATTCGTTATCGACATATCGACTTTATAGACGAATGTACGATAAACTTAAAAATCATTCCCTCCGATTGGCTTTAATATTGGCGGCATTTTCCGCATTGGGACCATTTACAGTCGATATGTATCTCTCGTCACTTCCGCAAATCATGGATTTTTTCGGAAGTAACGCATCCATGATTCAAGCTAGTTTAACAGCCAGCCTACTAGGTTTAGGCTTAGGCCAGATGGTCATGGGACCTTTGAGTGATAGGTATGGAAGACGTGCGCCGTTGCTGATCTCCATGGTTCTTTATATTGTTTCATCGTTTGGTTGTGCTTTAGTACCCAATATTGAATCTTTTATCATTTTACGCTTCGTCCAAGGGGTGGCAGCATCGGCCGGACTTGTGATTTCTCGTGCGATTGCTCGGGACAGATATAATGGGATCCAATTGACGAAATTTATCTCTCTGCTTACGATGATCAGCAATATCGCTCCATTAATATCCCCAAATGCCGGAAGTACCGTTACATCGTTCAGTTCATGGGTTGGTGTGTTTGTTTTTTTGGGGCTTCTAGGAATACTATTAACTGGGATTACAAACTGGGGGTTAGAGGAAAGTTTACCAGATCAGCATCGTGTCCAGGGAACCGTCAAGGAATTAATGAGAAACTACAGTCGTCTGTTTCACGATCGAACATTTATGGGATATGCGCTTGTAAATGGTATTTTGTTCGCTGGTGTATTTGCCTTTGTTGCCGGCACGCCGTTTATTTATCAGAACATTTATGGTGTGTCGCCGGGAATATTTTCAATCCTGTTTGCGATGAACGGACTTGCCATTATGATTGGAGCTCAAATAGTCAAACGTATGGCTGACCTGCTGACAGAGCGCAATATAATTCGTATCGGTTTATTGCTGTCCCTTATTTCTACTTCCGCACTCCTGATTACAGTTCTCTCTCATGGATCTTTACTGGCAGTATTTGTTTCAACCTTCTTATTTGCAGTATCCATTGGGATCATTGGGCCGGTTTCTATTACCTTAGCGATGGAATCGCATGGACAAATGGCGGGGAGTGCGTCTGCCGTTATAGGGACTTTTCAATTCGCTCTAGGAGCAGTAACTTCGCCTCTTGTGGGAATCGCAGGAGAGTATTCAGCAGTCCCTTTTGGAATCGTTATATTTACAACTAGTTTATTGGCAATCGTTGCCTACATCGTCCTCATTAGGAAGGTGGAGACTGTAGGCGTTTTAAACCACACGAAAAAAAATACTTAATTCTAATGGAGGAATATAGAAAATGGAAATTAGAAAAGTCGGGTCTGTGCCTTCGGGTAAAGGACCATCTGAATATTTCACTGGCACGGTTCGCATTGATCCACTGATTGAAGCAGCAGATCCTGCACGTGTAGCAGGGGCAAGTGTTACGTTCGAGCCAGGTGCGCGGACAGCATGGCATACGCATCCACTGGGTCAGACGTTAATCGTAACGGCTGGAAAGGGACGGGTTCAACGCTGGGGAGGCCAGATCGAGGAAATTAGTCCCGGTGACGTTGTTTGGTTTCCGCCTGGTGAGAAACACTGGCATGGAGCTTCGCCGACCACAGCTATGACGCATATAGCGATTCAAGAGCGACTGAATGGAAAAGCTGTTGATTGGATGGAAAAAGTCAGTGACGAGCAATACCAGTCTTAGGGAGGAGAAAGTATGATTGTAACAAACTTAAGCAAAAGGATTAAGTCAACGACGATTTCTAGGGGGCTGGAAGTGGGGGATTTCAATGTCGCACAATAAACAAGTAGCCCTTGTCACAGGCGCGAACCGGGGTATTGGATTTGAGCTTGTCAAACAATTGGCTTTGAATGGTTTTCGGGTTATTTTAACGAGTCGCGATCAAGAAAAAGGTCATGAAGCAGCTCAAAGCCTTAAACATTCTGATTTAGACGTTTCTTTTGTACAAATGGATATCGATGATCAAGTGAGTATCCATCAAGCCTCGCTGATTGTAAAAAAAACATTTGGAAGATTAGACGTTTTGATTAATAATGCCGGCGTGTATCTGGATGAGAATGAACTGTTGTTGACGATGGATCCTTCTATTCTGGAGAAAACGATGTCAACGAATTTCTTCGGTGTTTACCATGTCATCCGTTCCTTTATACCGCTCATGGAAAAAAGGAGCTATGGAAGAATCATTAATATATCATCGGAATATGGAATGATGAACGAAATGTCGGAGCGTGGAGTCGGTGCATACAAGTTGTCCAAGCTTGCCCTTAATGCATTGACGCAATTGATAGCTGCAGAAATCCAGGGCGATATTAAAATCAATGCCGTCTGTCCGGGATGGGTGAGCTCTGATATGGGTGGCCCAGCTGCTCCTAGAACACCTAAGCAAGCAGCGGAGTCTATTCTTTGGTTAGCAACGATTGGGCCTGATGGACCGCAAGGAGGATTTTTTAGAGATGGAAAACCAATCGATTGGTAATGATGGATACGGTGACAGGCAATTCGTGATGCGATGACAAAATCTTTACTTCCTGCTCCATCAGACGGATCTTCTAGCGTATAATTAAAATGAATAAGTTCTGACCAAAAGCGACTGTTGTAGTTTGGAGTGCAGCTTGAAAAATAAAGGAGGCTGTATCGATGAATGTCAGTTTAAACTGGATATCAGCAGGTGAATTGGAAGCGCTTAAGCTAGTGGGCAAAAAGGTTATTCGAGGAGGTATCGCTGTCTTCTATCATGAGGACCAAGTATATGCCGTAGACAACCGATGCCCGCATTTAGGATTTCCTCTCCATATGGGGAGCCTATGCGACGGGATTTTGACGTGCCATTGGCATCATGCCCGGTTCGATGTCTGCAGCGGCGGTACGCTTGATCCGTGGGCAGATGATGTGCCGTCTTATGAAGTGCGCGTCGATGGCGGCGAAGTATGGGTAAATCCGGTTTCTAGAAGGGTAGAAGGTGCGGAGAAATATAAGATTAGACTGAAAGAAGGGCTCGAGCAAAATATCGGCATCGTTATTGCGAAAGCGGTTGTCGGACTGATTGAAGCTGGCGTGCCGGAGCAAGACATCGCCCGCATTGGCATCGAATTCGGGACGACATATGGAGCGGGTTGGAACGCTGGACTTACGATTCTCACAGCGATGGCGCAAATCGTCGATAAACTAGACAAGAATGGAAAAATACTTGCCTTATACCAAGGCCTTGTTCATGTTGCTCGTGGCAGCTCGGGGCGAGGAGTCCGCCACTTGCTGTCGGCGCTGCCATCGACTGACGTGCCATTCGAACGGTTGACCGAGTGGTATCGCAATTGTATTGAGGTGCGGGATACGCAGGGCGCTGAGAAAGTGCTATTGACCGCTATTATGAAAGGCATTGACACGAAGCGCCTTTCGGAAATGATGCTTGCTGCCGCAACAGATCACTTTTACTTGGATGGCGGCCATGTGTTTGATTTCCATAACAAAGCTTTTGAGGCGCTGGAGTGGGCGGATGTGGTACAAAAGGAGCGGATTTTAACTTCACTCGTCCCAATGATGGCTAGTCCTACACGGAGCGAGGAGCTGCACCAGTGGCAGGTACCGGTTAACCTCGTAGAGCCGATCAAACAAGCGATCATTGAGCTGGAGCATAATGCGAAGCCCGCGGATGGGTCAAGGCAGCAAACAGCTCTTTCAGTGGAAATGGAACAGCAATTGCTGCAGCAGTTGCTAAGCGATACGCCGGAGCAGACGATCACTTTGCTGCGCGACCTACTTATATCGGGAACGGCTCCGGCGCAGTTGGCTCAGATCGTTGCTTTGGCCGCCGCGGAACGGATCGTTCGTTTCCATACGCAGAATGACTTTCGCGATTGGATTGCCGTACTTCACACGTTCACCTATGCTCACGCCGTACATGAAAGACTGCTGCAATCGGATGAACCTCATCTGCAGAGGGCCATTTTTCATGGAGCCGTCAGTGTATATCTGGACCGTTTCTTAAACGTACCGACAGCTGCGCGGCCGAAGCCGTCCAGCTCCGCCACGCCAACCGATCATCGAGAGATGCTCGATTTGCTCGATCTGCGCCAACAGGTTGGGCCAGCCGCGCAATGGGTTGTGGACTACATACATGGTGGTGGCGATCCTGGAGCGCTTCTTAATACGCTCGGCCATGCGCTGCTGCGAGAGGATGCTGAATTCCACACTTTCCAAATGTATGAAGCCTCAGTGGCTGAATACAATCACTGGCAAGCGGTGAAGGGCTCTTTTGCGGAAAAGGCCAAAGAAACGATGCTGCTCGCCTGTACTCGATATCTGGCAGCACATGCGCCAACCGCGCGTGAGCTCCCGCATACGGCCAAAATTGCCTGGAGATTGCATAAAGGTGAACGGTTGTTTGAAGAGGAATGACAGAATGTTGAATCTCTATGGAGAGCGGAGCTATCATTGCTCAGAAAAACAAAGAATCTCTTGTTTCGAAAGAAGTTGATGTAACCCCGTAGGGGGTTGTTTATCGCAAAGCGATTACAAAAACGGAGCGCCGCAGGTTTGCGGGCTCCGTTTTCTAATTAATTATGGAATTTCACAGCACCAATCACTATGAGCGTCAAAAGTTAGATATCGAGTTTGCGGTTACCAAGCCATTTCACCATTTCAGGATCGCGATGCGAAAAGAACAGGCTCTGTTTCGTATCTAGCGTAGTAATGGACTCCATATCCGCTTGGCTTAAATTAAAATCAAAGATGTCAAAGTTTTCAATAATTCTTTCTTTACGGACAGACTTTGGAATCACAACGACTTCTCGTTGTGTCAACCAACGTAAAACGACCTGAGCAACCGATTTATGATATTTTTCAGCTATATTTACCAATAGCTCATTCTGGAACAAGTTATTTTTTCCTTCAGCAAAAGGCGCCCAAGATTCGATCTGAACGTGATTCTCTTTCATGAATTTTGCATTTTCGATTTGTTGGTTGAAAGGATGTGTTTCAACCTGGTTTACTGCAGGAATGACTTCATTATGAATGATTAGATCGATCAGACGATCTTCATGGAAGTTACTAACGCCAATGGCACGGATCTTTCCTTCACGATGCAATTCTTCCATAGCCCGCCAAGAACCATGCACATCGCCGAATGGCTGATGGATTAAATACAAATCCAAATAATCCAATTGTAATCTTTGCAGCGACTTTTCAAATGCCTTTTTTGTGCGCTCATATCCAGTATCCTGAACCCAAAGCTTCGTTGTAATAAATAATTCCTCTCGTGCTACCCCACTGCGTTTAATCCCTCTGCCGACTGCTTCTTCATTTAGATAAGAGGCAGCGGTATCAATCAGCCGATAACCTGCCACAATAGCGTCATAAACGCTTTGTTCACATTCATTTTGATCTGCAATCTGGAAAACTCCAAAACCGAGTATAGGCATTTCAACACCATTATTGAAAGTTACTTTTTGCATATAAAGTCCTCCAGTTTTTTATGATTATGTGCTAGTCAACCTAATGATATCCATAAGAGCCACTCTTTTTACATTCTTATTATGCATCAAATGATAAAACGATCGTTATCCCAATCGTCTCAAATGTTTGCCTAAACCTCTCGCTACCACATGAGTAACGTAAAAGAGGGAGCAGTCGCCTAAGCTACTGCTCCCTCTTTTTCTTGCTTTACGCGTGGACCCGTTGGTCGTAGCCCGCCTTCAAGCGCTTTATATCTTCTCTAGGTGGAAAACCAAACATACGAGAATATTCACGGCTGAACTGCGATGCACTTTCATAGCCTACTCGGAAAGCAACATCAGCGGCATCCGTTGATTCAGACAGTAATAGGCGCCGGGCTTCCTGCAATCTCAGCTGTTTTTGAAATTGAAGCGGACTCATGGCAGTTACTTCCTTGAAGTGTCTGTGGAAAGTAGAAGTCCCCATATTGGCTAATTCCGCAAGCTCCTCGATTCGTAAAGGCTTATCCATATGATGGATAATTTGATCGATAGCCTCCCGGATCCGGTAGGTGCTGCTACCTTCCATCGCGATTTGGGCCAGAGTAGAACCATACTGCCCTTGAAGAAGTCTGTATAAAATTTCTTTCGTGTAGTAGGGAGCCAGAAACGGAATGTCTTTCGGTTTGTCCATTAAACGAGACAATCTCATAATCGCATCCAATATGGAAAACTCGATCTCGCCGACAAACATCGCACGTTTGGTACCCTCTTGCTGGTCGATTTGAATGTTTCCTTCATTTAATATCTCTAATATTTGATTCTGTGTAAATTCCAGCTTTAAGCTAAGATATGGTTCATCGGGAGAAGCCTTTATGACGTGACCGATCACCGGCAAATTCATAGAAGAAACCAGATAGTCAGCAGGACCATACTCAAATCGCTCCTGGGCCAGTAGCACGTCTTTAAAACCTCGAGCGATGAAACAAAAGCAAGGTTTGTATACCCTGTAAACAGGCTGAGACACTTGCGAGGCACGAACAATAAATAATGAAGGAATCACCGTCTCATAAACACCGTCTTGACCCGCATGTCGTTCAATCAATTCAGCAAGTTCATTCTGTAGGTGATCAATTTGTCCTGTCATCCTGTCCTCCTTACGTGTTGACCTTTGATGTTCTCATTATAGTATAACAATCTTCAATTGCGAAAGTAGTGACGAGAGGATTAGGCAATCATTTGAGACGAATGGGATAACGATGACTTTTAAAAGTGTAGCATAATAAGTAGGAAAGGGAGCGATTAAAATGTCAGATTCCAAAGAACTTACTATTGCTCAGAAGGCGATCGGAGATTTCGCGCCTAAGTTGGTTGAACTAACTGACGAGGTATTGTTTGGAGATGTATGGAAGCGCGAGGGACTTTCTCCACGTGACCGCAGTTTGATTACCGTAGCGAGCCTAATTACTGGTGGAAATACGCAGCAGCTGAAAAACCATTTACATTTAGCCAAACAAAACGGTCTGTCGGAAGAAGAGCTGATCGAAGCGATGACCCATCTTGCCTTCTATGCAGGTTGGCCGAAAGCAATGTCAGCCATTATGTTTGCAAAAGACGTATTTACATCCGAGAAATAATTAGCTATTCGGCCTACCCATCAAGAGAGGTGATCAAATGGAGATTCGTTCATTAGGAAGGACAGGATTAAAGGTAACCAATTTGTGTCTGGGGACAATGACCTTTGGCAACCAAGCGGATAAAAAGGCTTCCTTCGAAATTTTGGACAAAGCCTATGAGACTGGCGTGAATTTCATTGACACGGCCGATGTGTATCCGATCGGAAGGCAATCGCATGCCGTCGACGGCGCAACCGAGTCGATCATCGGGGAGTGGCTGCAAGGTAGACGAGACAAGCTGGTACTTGCGACAAAGTGTTTTGGCGCGATGGGACCTGGCCCCAACGAGAAGGGCTTGAGCAGGAAGCATATCTTCACAGCGGTCGAGGACAGTTTGCGCCGCTTTAAGACGGACTATCTAGACCTTTACCAAGCACACCAATACGATAAAGACACGCCCATGGAAGAAACACTGCGCGCGTTAGACGACCTTATCCAACAAGGAAAAGTTCGTTACATCGGAATCTCGAACTGGCGGGCCTGGCAGGTCGCAAAAGCAAACGGCATTGCGGAGCGGAAAAATTATGCCAGGATCGTAAGCGTTCAGCCGCGGTACAATCTGTTGTTTCGGATGATTGAGGACGATTTGGTTCCTATGGCACTTGATGAGGGGATCGAGGGCTGCCGCTATGCCGCAAATTTACGCATACACTCAGGAATCGGCAAATGAAAGCAACTCCGATGACAAGACTTTTGCGATGTCCACTTTACGTTCACTTGTCTCTCTCGGCTTCTTGGTAGGACCTTTAATCGGAACAATCATATTAGGAACTATTGGATATAAGGGACTCTTTTTAGGGACTTCTGCTATTTTTCTCACAATTGCATCTCTTGTTTTTATTTTTCTGCCTAAAAAAGGAGCCACTCAAAAAAAGAGATTGGGTTCTAGCGCAACTACACTCAAACGTAGTCAGATTTATTATCCTTTAATTGCCTTCATCTTTCTATTTGCGGTCAATGCCATTAATGGGGTTGTTACCCCATTATTTATTGTCAACGAGCTTCATGGTACGTATGCCAATGTTGGAATGGTTGTAAGTATATGTGCTGGTTTAGAAATTCCCATTATGTTCTTGTTAGGCGCCGTAAGTAGGAAAATATCGAACCATTCTTTGATGATCAGCGCATGTTTAATTGCTATACTCTACAACATTATTTTAAGTGTTTCTACCGATTCCTGGCAGTTGATTGCAGCACAGCTCTTACAGGCGGCATTTGTCGCTATTGTTATGGGCAATGGATTAAGCTATTTTACGGAACTGATTCCAAATTCACCAGGACTATCTACATCGATTTATTACAACGGGTCTATTATCGGAAGGTTAGTAGGAAATTTAGGTGGAGGTATCATTGCTCAGTTTGCTGGGTTTCGTGAAGTTTATTGGGCAAGTCTGGAAATTGTGATCGTCTCGTTCTTTATCTTATGGAGCATAAGACCCCTTAAGGGTGTTGAAGTAGCTGCTTGAAGAATTAGGAAGATGGAAAAGGCAAGTGAATATGGTTAATGAAGCCGCTGTTTGGCACACGTTTGAATGTATCATATACAATAAAAAGGGTGAGTTTTTTATTACATATTCATTCTGCAATAAACCATCATAGTCATCAGTCAACACATAAGTAAGCACATGGAGTAACACTGGCTAAGGAAGTGCCAGTGTTACTCCATTTGTTAATTAGAAAGAGGAGCAGTGGAGCAGTAGAGATTTATTATGAAGGAGTGTAAGATAGACTGGCACTAAATGACAGCTGTGTGATATCAGCTGCTGAGGCATCCGTCGACGCAAGTGTCCTTACACGAATACCAATACGATCACCGGCAGAGACATTTAAAAATCCGCCAACATTTAGATTCGTTGCGCTACGGAAAGTACCAGCTGTAATAATATTATTTGGAAATCCAAATCTGAGTGAACTAGTTAATGCAGTTGTCACGTAAGGTGAAGATAGATGATCAATCCCATTATTAGGAGCTGACGGTGCAAGGAATACTGTAAAGTCATATTGAAGACCTAGTGTATTGATAGAAACCACAGATGCAACCAATAAATCTGCACTTATTTGTAAATTTTGAACGGTACCATTAAAGGGGATTGGGAAAGCAAAGCCACCTGCTTCGGGTGGACTGGTTGATTGTCCACCTCCGCCAATAACTTCAACCGTATGGTTACCAAAACCCATTAAAATCGGAGCAGCGGATACTACTGTAGCGCCACTGAGGATGATTCCCGTTGAAAATGGAATTAATCCCCCTCCTCCTGGCCCAGGAGCACCCGTTGCACCCGTTGCACCTTGAGCTCCTGGCGTTCCCGGGGCTCCAGTTGCACCCGTTGCTCCCTGAGCTCCTGGCGTTCCGGGGGCACCCGTTGTACCCGTTGCACCTTGAGCTCCTGGCGTTCCGGGAGCACCCGTTGCACCCGTCGCACCTTGAGCTCCTGGCGTTCCTGGAGCTCCAGTTGAACCCGTTGCACCTTGAGCTCCTGGCGTTCCCGGAGCCCCAGTTGAACCCGTTGCACCTTGAGCTCCTGGCGTTCCCGGAGCCCCAGTTGTACCCGTTGCACCTTGAGCTCCTGGCGTTCCCGGAGCTCCAGTTGCACCCGTTGCACCTTGAGCTCCTGGTGTTCCTGCCGGTCCACGTGCTCCAGCTTCTCCTTGTGGCCCTCGCGCCCCAGCAGGACCACGTGGTCCTGCTGGCCCTTCAAATCCTCGAGGCCCTGCTGGACCAGCCGGTCCACGAGGTCCCGTTTCTCCTCCGGCAGGTCCACGAGGTCCTACTGGTCCGGCTGGTCCTTCTGAGCCCGCTGGACCTTGTGGTCCCATTGGGCCAACCAGACCAGGAACCCCTTGTGGCCCCATAGCTCCAGCTGGTCCAGGTATTCCTTGCGGCCCTTGTGGTCCTATTGGACCTTGGGGGCCGCCAGCAGGCCCGGCTGGTCCGCGTGGTCCTTGGGGTCCCGGAGGTCCCCCGGCAGGCCCGGGAGGGCCTTGAGGTCCGGCAGGTCCTATTGGCCCTGGAGGACCCCCGGCAGGACCAACAGGCCCTTGAGGCCCCGTAGGTCCAACAACCGTCGGAGTTGTCACATTCACTTTAGGTGCGGGACATGATACCTGTACAATTTTTTTAATTACTCGAAGACGACGCTTTTTTCTTTTTCCTTTTGGAGGGCAAACAATTACTGTTTTCTTTTTACAGCGTTTCTTTTCATCAAAGCAGCTCAATAATGACACCTCCCTACAGAGATGGTTTATTGTACGTGGATAGTTTAATTTCGGGATGGACTACTAGCCATATGTAGCTAGACTATGATCTATTTATGGAAAAAATAGGCATAAAGGAATTAGGATCAATCATTCGACAAGTGCTGTTATAAGTGTCTACGATTCTTTGAGACATTTTTATTGAGGTCTGGAAAGGATAACAAAGGAGATACGATAAAAGAAAATGAAGGGTTGTTGCATAAACATGGTGAGCACGTATTAAAGACTTGAACGAACAAAAGCCGGCTCCCAGGATGGAAACCGACTTTTCATGATCACTAAGACAATTGTGTAATGACGAGATGTGCGGAAACAGGCATTGTTCCTCCTGCAACAGGAGTTATGGTTAGAGCCGTGGAATTACCCGCGGGGTTCCTTACAGTGATGATGGAATTGATGATTGTTGTTTGCAAAATACTCATGCCTGTTATTTGCGAAGTACCTGTCGCCCGTCCAGCCACCTGGATCTTATTTGGCCTAACCGCGATAGCTTGAGAAATATTTTCAATAGCATACTGTGGTTTTCATTGGAAGGAAGCAATTATTTATCAAGTCGGTGTATGTAGTAAGTATTTCATTGTACCGTTAGTTAACATTGAACTCTTGCAATTCCTAATGCCAAGTGATGCCAGAGGATATTTTCAATACGATCTGCTTGGTTATCTTCACATTCCACGATTAAGATAACCTCCCCGTTTTTCCCGCGCAGAAGTTGCTTACGCCTTTTTATTACTTTATATATAAAAAGATCTATTAGAAATCCCAATAAAAATCCTCCTACTGCTCCAATAAGTCCCCAGTAAATTGGCCCCCATTGTAATTTAAATCCAAGACTTGCTCCAACGACAGAAAATCCCGTGCCCAATGCTGCTCCTGTGCTTATTAGTGAAACCCCATCTGAATTATGAATGGAGTCAAAAATTCTCCGTTCCACTTTTTGATTAGTTAAAGGGACAGCGAAAATGTTTTCTTTGGTCACACCGCTTTTTTCCAACTCATTGATAGCTAACTCTAGATATGTTGAATGCTCAAAGGTGGAGAAAATTTGCAACATTAGCTCACCACCTTTCCTTTTTTAACCTTGAATCCTACGTTTTGATAATTTTTGGCAAGGAAATCTTGTTGTTCTTTCTCGAACAATTTGTTATTTTCTACGGTATTGATATAGGAGTCAAAAATAGAAAACCCCCACATGGAAGGCATATATAACAGCCATTGTTTGTCCAATATTTCTGTTGCATTTTGGATTTTACCATAGAAAAGAAGCTGGACGGCTTCGAGCAAATGTGAAAAATACAAGAACACAATTGTCCAAGTAATTGAAAAAAATGCTACTAAAATACGGTGAATATGCAAATGTCCAAGTCCCGGCATAAATATCGACCAAAAAACAGACATGATCGGACTACGTTTGTCCAAATAGTTGATTTCTAGTGCTCCTAGACTGAAAGAATTAAAAGGAGCGTTTTCTTGTGCCGCGAGCAAATACACCTTGTTCATGTCGACCGCAGTCCGATAACTGTCCCAAATGGCAAAAAGATAAACGGGAATATACATTAACAACCATCTGGAATCCAAGGTTTGTTTAGCTAGTTCAATATCTCCACAAAATGTATGAATCATAGCTAAATTGATTTTGGCATTGTAATTAACAACCACTTCCCAAATGAAAAGGACCAATCCTCGTAAGTATTTACTTAACAAAAGGTGCCCAAATCCAGGAAAAGCTGCCGACCACCACGCCATAATATACGGATTTCGCAAATGAAATTGGGTTGTCCCGAAAATACTTACATGCGCTTTGAAACGCCGATAGTTATTATTTAAATTATTAAAGTTATCCATGAACATGCCCTCACTGTATTGTTTTGAGATGATGCCAAGGTAGTATTTCCAATTCATGTGAATTTAACGATTATCTTTGTTTTCTAACGCAGAACGTTAGTTCAACAACAGAGGTATATAAATCAGGGAATCTTCAATAATAAAAAATGTTAGAAAAACATATTTTTTGTATTCGGCTATTATCGGAGTGAACGATGTGCATAATTCTTTTTGGTTTTTTGCTCTACTTATTTCAAGCACACTGATTTTTTGTTTTATAATATTAAAAAAAAGAAACACGCAAACGCTGTTTCTTTATTTAACAATGGTTGGGTATGGTTATATCATCGAGACCATGATTTTTAATTTCTTAGGAAGCTATGACTATAAGCCAAATATTATCAAGCATAATGCTTTTTATGATAGTGAGTTGGGAGCATTTTTCTCAAACGCATTATCCTTACCGGTCATAGCAACCTTGATAGCAACTTTCCATTTAAACTGGCTTTGGATCGTCTTTTTTTCAGGATACTTTGTAGGGATTGAATGGTTATTTTTAAAGCTCCATATCTATACACATCACTGGTGGAGATTAGAATATACCGGATTAGGTCTTCTCATGTATTTTGGTTTGGCCAAGATCTTTTATAAATGGATATTGCATCCTTCAATAGGATTCAAACACAATTTGATGCTTTATTTAATTACTGGCTCCATTTCTGCGAGTGCCCATATTCTTCCGATGCTCTTTTTCATGAATCGCTTCTACCGTCCTGGATGGTTTGAAGATGTGGGTCGCGACTCTATCGCCTTCTCAGCAATTTACTATTTGTGTGCAAGCCTTATTTATTGCTTAATAGTTAAAATCAATTGGAAAATGAAGTGGATAAAATATATTCTAACAGGTTTATTTATTTACATAGTAAATCAAGTTCTTATAAAGATTGGAATCCTTCACAGTCTCGTATGGTGGGATCAGATGTACTATGTTTTTTTAGCCTTATTTCTTATCATGCTTGTTAAAATCATAGATAAAAGATTATCTAAACCCATATTAGTTAAAAATCCATTTTAAAGAAAACAGGAAGAAAGTTGAGGGCAGTAAACATTTGTTGAATGTAGGTGGTAAATGTACGGCTGTATCAATAACTACAGGAAATACCTTACCACTATAGAAAAAGACGGTATTTACTCCCACTTTCCGAGAGTAAACACCGTCTTTTTTCCCTTTGTAAAGTCCTGTTTGGTATGAGTTTCATTCACTTAACTCGCGTATTGCCCTTGCAAATCTGGCTATCCCCAGGTGAATCTCCTCCGGCTTCGTTCTGGCGAATGTAAACCGCACGTAACCCGAATCTGAACCATACACACTCCCGGGAACAAATATAATTCCTTTCTTAATTGATTCTTCCAACAATTTAGCGTCCGGAATATTGGGGATCAATTTGCACCAAAAATGTAATCCTCCTTCTGGCGCCGCGTATTCGATTAGACCTGAAAGCTCCTTCTCCAGTGCTTCGATAAGCAAATCCCGTTTAAATTGTAGTTGGATACGCAATCGCTCCAAATGGGGATCTAAATAAGATGACTGTAAAAATTGTCCCGCTACCAGCTGAGGAATGATGCTTAATCCAAAATCCATCTGTTGTCTAGCATCGGCTAGTCGTTCCACAATGGAACGAGGCGCTACCATCCATCCTATCCGTAAACCGGGGGCTGCGATCTTGGAGAATGAGCCAATATATAGAATTGAGCCCGTAGTATCCATTGATTTGAGTGGCAAAGGAGGGACACCTTCAAAAGATGTTAAGCTATACGGATCATCTTCCACAACAGGAAGTCCTAATTCACTAATGATATCAAGAAGACGTTTGCGTCTTTCTTCACTTAGTACCGTACCAGTTGGGTTCTGGTAGCTCGGATTCAAGAACACCATCTTTATTCGATGTTTTTTGTATAAAGCGCGAATATCTTCTGGCTCTATGCCATGATTGTCTACCGGAAGGCGGAACAATCGAAGTCCAGCTGATTGAAACATAGGCAGCGAATAGCAGTAGGAAGGATCTTCAATAGCAACTGCATCACCAGGTGACAGCAGGCATTGAGTGATTAAATATAACGATTGCTGGGATCCCGATGTGATAAGAATGGAGGATTCCGTTGTCGGAATGCTTCGATAATTGTTCAGAAATTCTACTAATGCTTCTCTTAATAGAGTAGAACCCTGAGGGTTATCGTACCCCATATAGGATGTATATGCGTTTCTACTCATTAATGTAGCTATTTCATCTGTGGGTGCTAAATCTGCAGATAGTTCAGGACTCGCAAAATCAATCAGCGATGGATTTTGAGCTAACGCTTCGCGGATCCTTCGCAAAAAGGGCAGGTTCGGAAGAAAGTTTCCTCCTTCGGCAAACCGACTCCAGTTTGGAGTATGCTTCGGAGTAGCTCCCCATTTGGATGTACTTACCTGAGTTCCGCTGCCAGTACGGCTTTCGATAATCCCAAGGGATCGAAGTTCGGCGAAAGCAGAAATGACGGTGCTGCGGTTCACTTCAAATTGTTCAGCAAGCTTTCGCTCAGATGGCAGATAACTGCCGGGAGGAAATTCCCCATATGAAATTCTTTGCTCTAGATGGTCGGCAATTTGCTCGTAAAGAGCTTTTTTACTATTCCGATCAGGTTTCCACATCTTAATATCCCCTTGAATATTCAATCAAACCGCACAAATTTTACATATATAATACCATTTATCTACGAAAATTAATCGATGTTTTCGTTTTTATCAGTTAGCATTCTGTGAACAAGGACCATTAGTGGATGGCATAAAAAATGAGTGATTGGTTGGTTACATGCATCCATTTCAATTTTATGATAGTAATCAGAATTACGGTTCATGTCATAAAAAGTTGAAAGGAGATGGACCAATTGGCAGCTTTGATATCTTTTATTTTGCTCTGTAGTGCGATTGTAGCAAGTCCTTTGCTTATCGCCATAGGAGGAGCTTTTCTCATCCGTAAAGATGAGCTTGATAATGCAAATAGTAAATTTTAACAATGACTATAAAAAAGTTTAATTACCAAGGAGTGAATTAAAATGAATAGTTCACAAAGAAACAAATACGAACAAAAAATGGATGGACTTCTCCCGCTGGCTATTATTTTCTTTCTTTTAGTTTTTTCTGGGGCTGTTTATTTTTTTATTAACGAACTTTTAATGAAGTAAGACGATGGTGTGCAATGGGAACTTTAATCAGAGCAGATCGCTTCGGCAACTGCTCTAATTGTCATTACGAATACCTGTCAACCGAAATTTCCGAATATGTTAGGGGAACGGGATTCCCAAAGCCATCGCGGTCTGAAATCCTATGTAGTCTTGCTCGTCGGGCGTTTCCCACCGGAAAGTAAGGATATGGCTTCCGCACTTAATATCGCCGGCTTAATGCGGGAATTGTCTTGGGAGCTTACTCTGGAGGTGTGATCGCCGACAACCTGAGCTTGATTTATACGACTTAGTTGCGTAGAGATGCTTCTAGAACATCCGAAGATAGTGTCTGCAGTCGAATGTTCAGGTAACAACTCACCACGCTGCAATTCCATCAGACAACAATTTCGTAAATACCAATGCAAATTAAAATAAGACCTCCAATTGCGTTTGAATACCGGCCAAACCATGTTTGAGCGATTTGATTTCCAACATGGACACCTAATGCAACTGTCAGTAGTGAAAACATTCCGATCGATAAAGTTGTTCCTAGAGCGGATACGCCAGTAATACCAGCACTAAATCCACTAGCTATACAGTTAAGAGCGAGAGCTACCCCAAGTGTCCAAGACTCTGTCCACGAAATAATATTATCACCATTACGGTCCACCTTATTGGGATTCTTAAGTAGGTTTGCCAATTCACTTGATGTTTCAACCGGTCCAATCGTGCTGATTTCTTTCATATTTGTTTTTATGCCCCATAAACCAACTAATATAATCATAGACCCACCAATCCAGTTTGCAAAAGCAGGCGGTATATAATTAGCAACGAGATGCCCAAATGCAATTGAAGCGTAAGCAGATATTATGGACAGAATGGCAATAAGCAGATTGGAACTAAAGGGAATTTTGGTCGAGCGAGCACCAAATGAAAACCCAATTCCAAGATTATCTAAATTCGCTGCGAGACCGATTCCCAAAATGCTGAGCCAATGCATCTATCTCTCCTCCAAACTTGACTTGAATGATAATTAAAGATATGCGGTGGTCTCTTCTTAGGTTCCTGCCTATATGACTGATCGAGTTGTGTAAAACCGCGGACTTGGCTCGATTGTTTTTTTCATTAATGGAGATAATGATATTAATGAAAAAGAGGTGGGTTACTCATGATATTTATTTATAATGATTTCGGGGGTACACATACTACAGCTTTGGCTGCAGCGTATCATCTGAAGAAATTGGACGAAACTCGCAAGCCCACGGAAAATGAAATATTGAATACACATAATTTCAATAAATTGGTGTACCAGGACAGAGGAAAGCTATACTTCCACGGGAAGGATGAGGACGGCAATAAGGTCTATACAATGGGGAGAGGCAGATCTAAAATCCTAGTTCCCGGCATTTTTAATATGATTGATATGTTGATTGAGAATGGGGTCCTAAAAGAAAAAATTATTTTATCCAATACGTCTCCAACTGTGCCTTTTTCAATGACATGTGGTGGGATGCTGTCACGATGGCTAAAGATTGATTTTTTAGGCGTACCGTTATTGGTTACCGGGGCTAAACAAGCTTATCAAGACATTATTAATCTCGTTCATTATACAAAACAAACCGCGCATTCCTCTAAATCACAACTAATTATGTTGGAAAATAAAGAATTCAAATAAACATTTAGAAAGATTTTCAGAAATTCTTTAAAATACACTGAAAAAGGGCTGTCTCCATAAGAGACAGCCCTTTTTGCCTAAGTTTAGAAGAAAGCCATGTTGTTTATCAGAAAGAATTTTTAATGCTCGATTAAATTGATTAGAGGAACTTCTTGCTCCAGTTCTGGCTGATCGAGTGTGTAGACCATGGCCGTCTCGTTTTTTTCATCAACCGTTTGGATGTAAATTGGAATTTCATTATAGGTCACATGCGCCATTTCTGGGGATGAGGCGATTTCTAATGCTCTGGATTTGTTCACTTTCATGATCTCCTTAAGGTAAATGTACAGACAATTTTAGCATGCCCTCAAATCGATTCAATTATTAGGCAACCTCTCCCTTAGTGAACTGTGACTTTTATTTTGCCTGTGATATATTAGTTATGACTAATACTATAGAGGTGTCTATATTGAAATATAAATTTATGATTCTATTAACTGCGGTCTCACTAACACTTTCGGCCTGTGGATCTAAACAAAAAGTTTCTAACGAGGAACATTCCGAAAGCCAAGCTCATGTACATAATGATACGCAAGAGAAAACGGCATCAACTGACGTTTTGCCGACTTTTCTTAGTTCACAGAGAGAAGAAATTCAAATTGTCTATCAAATAGCTGGTAAATCGACAGATATTATAAAATGGATACCCTGCTACTGTGGATGTGGAGAAAGTTCGGGCCATAAAAGTAATATGAACTGTTTTATTAAAGAAGTAAATTCAGATGGTTCAGTTGTTTGGGATGATCACGGAACCCGATGTGGTGTGTGTTTACAAATTGCAGTTGAGGCCGTCAAGATGAAACAGGAAGGCAAATCCCTTAAAGAAATTAGAACCATTATTGATAACACCTACAAGAAGGGTTATGCTAACCCAACGGACACCCCATTGCCTGTATAAAGGATCTTACTTACCTTCTTTCACAAATTGTTCGATCCGGCTCTTAATGGATTCACGCACTTCACGGAATTTTGCGGTGATTTCTTCTTCCGTCCCAGTTGCTTTGGCAGGATCGTCAAAACCCCAGTGCCATCTTTGAGCCTTATCATTACGGACAACAGGGCAGTGCTCGTCAGCATGACCACACAATGTAATAATGTAATCGGCGCGGCCTAGAATCTCGGTATCAATCACATCCGAAGTATGGTTTGAGATGTCGATGCCGTCTTCATTCATCGTTGCTACTGCGCGTGGATTTAATCCATGGGCTTCCAAGCCAGCACTTTTCACTTCGTATTTCTCCCCGCCTAAAGCTTTCAAATATCCATCAGCGATCTGGCTGCGGCATGAGTTTCCTGTGCAAAGAAAATATACTAACGGTTTTTTGTTCTCCATGGTTTTATTTCTCCTTTTGTTTTTATGATCAACGCGGCGACCACCACAATGACTGCAATCGCAACAATGAACAACCAGATATTCATACTTGTTGTATGAATGACATGAAGCCATAAATGAAGCCCTGAAAGAGTAATCAAGAGCGTTGGAACAGTAAGAACAATACCTGTCTTAAAATAAGTGCCCCATGTGATTTTTACACCTTTTGTAGATAGAACATGTAACCATAAAAGGGTTGCGAGTGACCCAATCGGTGTGATTTTAGGTCCAAGATCGCTTCCGACAACGTTGGCATAAACCAATGCTTCTCGAATAATACCGTCTGTATGTGTACCTTTGATGGCCAGAGCATCAATCATAACTGTGGGCATGTTATTCATGATGGAGGATAAAATAGCCGACAAGAAGCCCATTCCCACAGTTGCAGCAAATAATCCTTGTCCTGCTAAGTTCTCAACGACTTTTCCCAGGGCATCGGTTAGGCCGGCGTTTTTGAGGCCATAAACAACGACATACATGCCGATAGAGAATATGACGACAGCCCAAGGAGCATCTTTGATCACTTGTTTCGTTTCAATCACCTTACTGGATCTAGCCATTAAAATGAAAATCAGTGCTACGACGCCTGCGATAATCGAAACAGGGATTTTAATAAAACCGCTAATTACATAGGCGACCAGAAGGATGCCAAGGATAACCCATGACATTCGGAAAAGCTTATGATCTTTGATGGCATTTGAAGGTTGCCTTAATTGTTTCATATCGTAACTCGTAGGGATGTCCTTTCTGAAAAAAACGAACAAAACAACCAAACTCGCCGCTAAAGAAAATAGGCTTGGGACAATCATGCGGCTTGCATAGGTGACAAAGTCAATACCAAAGAAGTCCGCGGATACGATGTTCACTAAATTGCTGACAATCAAAGGCAAAGAAGTTGTATCTGCAATGAAACCACTTGCCATAATGAAGGGGAGAATCATTTTATCCGGGAGCTTCAACGCTCGAACCATTGCCAGTACAATCGGAGTAAGAATTAAAGCGGCTCCGTCATTGGCGAAAAATGCGGCAACAGCCGCGCCTAACAAAATGACATAAACAAACATGAGTCTTCCATTGCCTTTCGCAATTCGCGCCATGTGTAGGGCTGCCCATTCGAAAAATCCGATATTGTCCAAGATTAGGGAAATGAGAATAATCGCGACAAAAGCGAGTGTAGCATTCCAAACGATGGATGTAACTGTCAGTACATCGTGGAAAGACACGACTTGGAAGAAGAGAGCTAGGATAGCGCCAGCAGAAGATGACCATCCAATGTTGAGACCCTTAGGCTGCCAAATAACAAAAGTTAACGTAATAAGAAAAATAAGTATCGCAATGTAAGTCATGGTTTCTCCTAATCACAACAGTTTAGATCTGCACAAGATATGGCATCTACTTTTTCTTTTTGAGATGGCAGGTGCTGAAAAAATTCGTTCAAAAAGGGTTTATCCTCCATGTTTAGCGAATAAAAAACCCATTGGCCTTTTTTGGCTTCTTTTACTAAACCGCCGGCCTTCAGTTTTCGCATGTGCTGACTCACATTGGGCTGACTGGTTTGTAAGAGTTCAACAAGCTCGTAAACACATAGTTCACGTTCTTTGAGCAAAGAGAGAATCGTTAATCTCATTTTGTCCCCCAGCAGCTTACACACCTCAGATAATTGTTCAATATCGGGCAAAGTTACACGCTCCTTTAAATTCGCACATGCAAGCCTTATGAGATTCGTAAATGATTATATAATTATTCAGTTATATATTAAAGTTAAGGTTTTGTAAACTATAAAGGATTAAATCAAAATAATTTGATTTAATCCTTGAATTTTCCAATTATTATATGTTAAGATTATTTCATCAAATAAAATTGATTTAAGAAAGCGGCTGCGATGTTGAACTCTTACAGCCTGCTGCCCAGCTTGTTGCTAAAGAGGAGTTAAAAATGATGAAAGAGATTCCTATTTTTTCGAGTGTGGAGAGCCATGTTGATTTTTCGAAATACGAACTCCAGTTTAAAGCTTTAGCAGATCAGAAACGATTGCAAATCATGTATGAGCTTACTCAAAAAGGCAGTGTCTGCGTTTGTGATTTGGTTGAGATAGTTAACATGCCACAGTCAAAATTATCATACCATCTGAAAATATTGCTTGATACTAATCTAATCACGAAAGAGACCAAAGGAACTTGGAGTTATTATGAATTAAACCATGCAGAGGTTAACCGATTGCTTTCACCAGAATTATGCTGTATTTTCCGAAAAAGCGAAAATCTATCAAGCGGATGTTGCTCGTAGCCCACTTAGGTGGGTTTTTAAATCAAGTATTAATCAATATTTTTTGATATAACAAAGGAGAGATGACTCATGAGTCAGGTTCAAAATGATGAGGTACGTCAACATGTTCGCAATCGCTATAAACAGATTGCCGTTGAGAGCAATCCTAATGCAAGTTGTTGCTCCTCCACTTCACTAACAACAAGCTGTTGTAACACTCCTGATGAGGTTTCCTCCAAATTAGGTTACTCCACTGAGGAACTAAATGTTGTTCCAAATGGTGCAAATCTCGGTTTAGGATGTGGAAATCCTCAAGCAATAGCGTCACTAAAAGCGGGAGAAGTTGTTCTGGATTTGGGCAGTGGTGCCGGGTTTGATGTTTTTTTAGCTTCTAGACAAGTTGGAGAAACGGGTAAAGTATACGGTGTTGATATGACGCCAGAAATGGTTAGTCGTGCACGTCAAAATGCTCAGAGTCATGGATATGAAAATGTAGAGTTTCGTCTCGGTGAAATTGAGCATTTGCCGATACAGAATGATTCAATTGATGTTATTATTTCAAACTGTGTTATTAATTTGTCACCGGATAAAGAGCAAGTATTCAGTGAAGCTTTTCGTGTATTAAAACCAGGCGGACGCTTGGCTATTTCAGATGTAGTAATGACTTCCGAACTTCCAGAAGAGTTAAAAAGTGACCTTCATTCACTCGCTAGCTGCGTATCAGGTGCCTCTACAATTGATGAAGTAATGGTATACCTGCAAAGAAGCGGATTTCAAAGCATTGTTGTTGAACCTAAAGATGATTCTCGGGAATTTATTAAGGATTGGGTGCCAGGGGCTGACATAGAAAACTATATTCAGTCGGCAATAATCAAAGCCATTAAAAAGGGGTAATAAAGGGTTTTGCAGGAGCAGATCGCAGCGACCGGAAACTAATCACCATGCATGGACTGAGAGAATATACAGTATAAAGAAATCCGTGAGGTGTTATTTGATGCTGTTTCCTGTACTGCAACTAATTGGTGGAGTAATTCTTTCTTTAGGTTGGGTTCCTCAAATTATTCAAATTTTGAAAACGAAATCAGTTTCAGATTTAAGTTTAAAAGCATACTTGCTTATATTTTTAGGAATTAGCTTAATGGAGGTTTATGCGATTAGTTTAGCTGTCAACGGTGCTGGCTTAGCTTTTTTAATAACAAACACATTATCTTTATGTGTCGTGCTGTTCGTTATCACTTTAATTTAACGGTATCGGTAACAACTTGGGAAGACAGCTAATCAAATGAAATCGGCTGTCTTTTCAATTGTTGGGAGTTTAGTTGAAGATTGGATATAATATGATGCATTAGAAGTAAAGGAGGAGTATGAAATGGAGAAAGTAATACCTTTCTTAATGTTTCAAGATGGCAAGGCAGAAGAAGCGATGAGTTTCTATACTTCGCTTATTGAGGATTCTGAAATTACAAAACTTGTTAGGTATGGTCCTAATGAAGCTGGAGATGAAGGAACCATCATGCAGGCTACTTTTACATTAAAAGGGCAGGAGTTTATGTGTATTGACAGTAATGTTAAACATGCATTTTCCTTTACACCTTCGTTTTCGATTTATGTTGCTTGTAATACGGAAGAAGAAATTGATGAGCTTTATGGGAAACTTAATGAAGGTGGACAAGCTCTCATGCCATTAGGTAATTATGGGTTCAGTAAAAAGTTTGGTTGGCTGAATGACCGTTTTGGAGTCTCATGGCAAATTAATTATCTATAAATTCTAGCTAACTAACGAGAGTATTTAGTTAAATCAATTCATGGAGCAGTTGCCATCAGGGCAGCTGCTCCATTTCTCATTAAGCTAGAGGGCAGAATAATAGAATACCATATTCATTTTAAATTATTACGTATTACTCCCTATTTATTGGATTTTTAATTTTATCAATATATAAATCGAAATATAATTTGCCGTTCGTACCCTTTACGGCGTAGCATACTTCTGTTAGAGTCAATTTTCTTTTTTTTAATTCATTATTTATCCAAGATTCGGAGATCTGATTTTGTTCTAAATTTTCATGAACCATTATACCATCCATGATCAGTTCAACTGGAAATGTCGTTTTCGTCTCTTTTTGTCCATTAAATCTGGGTATATCCTTCATTAGAACCTGACGAAATTCAGGTTTTTTTAATACGGATAATCTTCCATTTAACTCAAGAACCGCGAATTCAACTTCCTGTATATCAAAAATATCCTTCTCCCGTAATTCTTGATTCAAAGTATCCAATGTAAGATGCAGTTTTTTTAGATTATCTTCGAGAATTTTTCCATTTTCAATAACAATTGTGGGCCGGCCAGACAGCCATTTCCTTGACTTCCTGCTTTTTAATGAGATGAATGTGACGATAAATGCAATACCACTGAATAACAATAGGGAGGCTAAAAGATTCCAATGATTTAATTTTGTGTTAAATGCCAAATTTCCAGTAATTGCTCCTAATGTTATTGCGGCTACAAAATCATGATAAGTCATTTGTGAGATTGTTTGTTTTCCCAATATCCTAGCAACGATCATAATAATAATAAATGCCGCAAATGTTCTTATTAAAACTTGAATGAATTCCTCCATATACCTCCCCCTATAAGAATAAATTCCCCAATTCTCCCATGGATTATTTCATTTATTTATATTGTTTTTTATGGATAATTAGATTAGATCTTTGGCGGAGTAATATTTCCTTTGTTACTGTAGGGTTGCAGACTAGATAGCCACTGCTTTTTCGTTACCCGATTTATAATAAGAACTTTATCTCATTCACTACGGAGGGTAGAAAGGACTAAATTTCAAATGGTTAATGCTACGGGGGAACAATAGTTGTAAAACCGAATGGTGTGACGCGCTGTAACCCTTCACTGTACGACGGGCAAATTAGTTAAGTTAAAGTAACTAAGTAACAATAATATCACTACTTTTTGGAACACTGGATATGGTGTATTCTAAAATCGATTATAAATGAAGGAGGCTATCCTATGCTGTATAATAACTTGTCAAAAACAAGTCTTAAAGTTTCCAAGATAAGTCTTGGAACCATGATGTTCGGAGGGCAAACAAGCGAAGCTGATAGTCTTAAAATCATGGATTACTCATTTGAGCATGGCATTAATTTTTTTGATACTGCAAACTCGTATAATCAGGGTGAAAGCGAAAAGATTGTCGGCAAAGGTCTCAAAGGGAGGCGTGATGAGATTATTCTTGCGACAAAGGTACGCGGTTCTATGGGTAAAAACCCTAATAACGCGGGATTAAGTCGCCGAAATATTCTATCTGCTGTTGATGCTAGCTTAATGCGATTGGATACTGATTATATCGACATCTACTATATGCATGCGCCAGACAACGATACAACCATCGAAGAATCACTTGAAACGATGTCTACTTTGGTAAAAGCGGGGAAAATTCGATATATTGGTGTCAGCAACTATGCCGCTTGGCAAGTCGCTGATATGTTATCTATTTGTGACAAACGCAATTATATCGCACCCATAATCACTCAGAATGTCTATAACCCTATTACCCGCGGCATAGAAACAGAACTCGTTCCTTTTTTAAAAGCGCATGACGTGGGCATGGTCATCTATAACCCTATTGCCGGGGGGTTACTGGCCGGTAAACATAAGCCGGGTAAGCCTGCGGAAAATACTCGATTTGCCAATAATGAAACATACTTTAACAGGTACTGGTCAGATGAGAATTTTGCCGCAGTAGACAAGCTTACTCAAATTGCTGAGGAATGTGGATTGAGTATCCTGCAACTTGCGATGAAGTGGTGCGCCGCGCAAGAATCCGTGACGAGTATCATTTCAGGAGTAAGCCGATTAGCCCAAATCGAGCAGAATATTGCGTCGATTGAGGGGCAACCGCTGGATGCCGAGACTCTGTTGAAATGCGAAGACGTATGGCGTTCATTAGCAGGAACACGTTTCGGATACAACCGATAAGTAACCCGAATTTTAATATCACTGAAAGAATAAGGCGGATCGGATGATCACGCCTTATTTCTATTCTCGTTGGGCCGATTGCCTCTAGTGCAGATAAATATGATCTTCTAATATGATATCCGACGATTCAGCTGCACCTAACGGTTATTCTTCCTTTATTTTGTTCTCATTTATCGAATGATCACTATCGCACTTAGCATTCGCAGCCAAACAGGCATTTACATCATTGGTGGGATTTCCGCTATGTTTTTGTTTCAGGTTTTCGAAAACATCGGGATGCTGATGGGTATCATGCCGATTACGGGAATCACTCTTCCTTTTATCAGCTATGGAGGCACCTCGCTGTTGATTAACATGGTATCAGTAGGCTTTGTTCTAAGTATAAAAATCTATGATGACATAGATATTGAAGATATTAACGTTTCCAGGAACTATATTAATAAACATTAAGGCTATGACTGCAAGCCATAAACCATGGTCCAGATTGGAATTTGATCGCCTGGATTCATCTCATTGTACACATTGCCGGACCAAGGTGTGCCGCAGATGTGCAGATAGGCGTAAGGTGTGCCATCGAACATCACCCAGGCGCCTGCATCTCTGACTGTGTTGGGCAGTCCGGCATTCTTGGCGTCAAAAGGCCAAATGATCATCCAGTGCGGACCAATCGGGATTGGCGTGCTTGTGGTATCAAACGGATCGGTGTTGCTATGCTGCGTGGCACCGCACAGCATATAGATGAGGCCAGGAGCCATATTCGTGGGTTGCGGCTTCTTGGCCTTGAGATCCATTATCCATTGCAGTCCCATTGGATCGGCGCACATCGGGGGATTGCCGATCTGATTCTCATCCCCGGGAAAGCATATCCAATGGTTGGTGCCTTGGCGTAGGATGATTAGTCTTCCATCCGCACGCATTTCTGCGACGGTTGCATCTTTGGTGATGTGCCGTGGGCCAGAGAGCATCGCCCTCGCTATCTTAATAGCGAGGGCTTGTTCCTGTTTCGATGCAGGGACCGATTGTCCAGGCGGCATCATGGCAATTGCGCTGTTGCTGTATGATCCAGAGGCTCCTTCTTCAATTGAAGCATTAGGTGTGGAACTAATTTTTACTTTCTTCGTTGCCTTCGTTCGGGACTCCACTACAGATGAATTTCTCCTTCGCTTGGCCATTTATTTCCCCTCCAATTTTAATTATTTATTTACACAGCGAAAAGACCTATCAGCATTCTATGCTGTCATTTCTTAAGAAATGTAATTCGTGTTGTACGGGATTATCAAGGAGAGTTTTTGAAAGTGATATCTATTTGGAATGGAAAAATATGTTGTGGGAAATTATATGGGCAGGAGGTGAATTAGATGTCGACGTTTACCAATCCCAAGATAAGTCCCTTACATGGTTATATTTTATGTATGAGCGGGATTTTTTCTTTGGCCCAAATTTCAGGAGCAATCATTTTAATAGAGGAAGCAAAACGCGATGCGTTTGTCAGCAGCATTGTAGGATGCTTAGTATGTTTTTTATTTATTATTGGGATTTATCGAATTGTAAATAAACTGGCGCCTAACCAATCCTTTCTCCAACTGCTAGAACTTAAAATGGGGAGTTTCATTGCTTGGGGAGTGAGAAGTTGGATTGCCTTTTACTTGTTCTGTGAGCTTTTTATTGTCCACAAAAATATTGTGACATGGGTCAAATCCATGATTTTACCCTTTACGCCTATTTGGGCGATATCCTTGCCCTTACTGCTCGTTTGTGCCTATTTAGCAGTGAAAGGTATCAAACCCATCGCGATCTCATTTTCCGTGCTATTCCCGATTCTCGCGACACTGATCTTGTTTATGACCTTATTTACTTTTAAGAATAGGCATATGGAACTTCTGCTGCCTTTAATAAGCGAGGGGGCACGGCCTATCTTTGAAGGGGCTGTAACGACCTTCAGGTACGGTATGGAATTGTTTCTGTTGTTATTATTATCACCTCATATACAAGGTAATTTCAAATGGAAGCACTTTGTAGTGCTGTTCTTTGTTATTTCGATTTTTATCATCAATGCTGTTGTCAGTATGTTGACGATATTCGGCCCCTACGAAGCAGAAAAACAGCGGTTTCCTCTCTTTACTCAGTGGCGGCTGGTTAGAATTAGCAGTTTCGTTGAACATCTTGATTTTTTATCCATGTACCAGTGGCTTAGTACTAGCGCTATTCACATCAGTTTAGGGATGTTTTTATTCAGTGATTTACTAACTTCCAAGCAGCAGCATAAAAAAATAGCGATCATCTTATTTACAACTGTCTTATTTATCCTTGCACAGTTTCAAATCAACGATAGTGATTTTCTAGCTTTCACGAAGTTCTATTTCTATCCTCTATCTACATTGTCTATTCTTTGCTGGATGATAATTGCTTACCTTTCAACAAGAAAGAAAGGTGTAACATGAACATTAGAAATGCAAAAGAAGCGGATTTCAGAGCGATTTTTTCTTCCTGCTATGACGTGAAATTTCAAAAGCGCGGCGCTGCACAGGTCATTTATTGCGAAGGTATGGTGGATAGTAAACAGCTAAATGAAAATATACTTCCACGGATATCAGAATTGATTCAAAACGATGTGTTGAAGCTTCTAGACGACAGTGTCGAACTCAGTCAGATTGAGCAGAGTGTATTCTCAGGGAATGTGTTGATCTATTTTATCCATGAGAATGAAAGTTGCACCATGTATGAAATAAATATTGCCAACCCGCCAAAGCGCCAAACGGAAGAATCCATCAGCGAAATATCGATTCGCGGACCGCGTGATGGATTTACGGAAGAAGTGATCACCAATGTCGCCCTTATTCGTAAACGAATGAAAAGCACTTCGCTTCAATATGAGCACTTCATTGTGGGCAAAAGAGGGAACGCAGGTCTAGCGATTCTATATATCAAGGATATTATCAACCCTGAGTTTGTTACGGAAGTGAAGCGTCGCATTGCCCAAATCGATGTGGACACGATTATTGGGTGTGCGCAGCTGGAGGAATATTTAAGTGATTCGAGTGACTCCATCTTTCCGTTAGTGGATTCAATAGGAAGACCTGACTTTGCAGCAGAAGCGCTGTTGCGCGGCAGATTTGTTATCCTCGTCGACGGATCTCCAATGGCAATCATCGGTCCATCTAGTCTTACAGAGCTATTAAAATCTCCTGAAGATGTTCATTCCGCTTACTATTACACGATTTTACAACGCATCTTACGTCTAGTCGGTTTAGTGACGGCTATGTTTCTCCCTGGATTCTATATTTCATTAACTTGCTATAATATCGACCAAATTCCTTTCCCATTGCTGGCAACCATTTCTGTTGCACGAATTGGTATTCCCTATTCAGCGACGATTGAGAACCTGTTGATTTTGGGATTATTCGAATTGTTTCGCGAAGCCGGCATTCGTCTGCCGAAACCGGTTGGACAGACGGTAACGGTCGTCGGAGGACTTATCATTGGGGATGCTGCGATTCGTTCTGGACTTGCTTCATCCGCCCTGCTCATGGTGACTGCAGCGACAGCTGTTGCATCGTTTACGCTGGTCAATCAATCCTTAACAGGTACCGTCACCCTTATTAGAATCTATATGCTGATCATCTCTTCATTTTTGGGGATATACGGATTTTTTATCGGCATGATTTCAATGGTGGCTTACACCTCTACACTAACATCTTTTGGTATATCTTACTGGTCTCCAATTGCTGAACTCAATATAAGAGCGTCTATAATAGCGCTATTCAACAGGCCTTTCAAATCCAAAAGCAAAAGACCGAGCGCATTACAAACGACTGATTCTACATCACAAGGGGAAAGACAATGAAACCTGTGGTACTCCTCGTTACGATTTGTTGTATGTTGTGTGTCTCCGGTTGTTGGGACAATAAGAATATTCAAGATTTGCTTTACGTTTCTGCTATAGGGGTTGATCACAAAGATAATCTTTATGAAGTGTACATTCAAACGGTATCTTTCAGTAATGTAGCTAAGGCGGAAAATGCAGGAGGAGGGAGCGGGCCGCACGTGTATGTTGGAAAAGGAAAAGGGAAAACCCTCTCTTTGGCATTAGGCAATCTTTACGATACGGTTCAAAGAAGGTTATATTGGAGTCATGTTCGTGCCTATCTGTTTACCGAAAACGCGATTAAAGCTGGGGGTGACGAATACTTTGATAATTTAAAGAGATATCGGGAATTCAGGTACACCCCATGGATATTCGGCACAAAGGAGTCTATTGAGGAAATTTTTAAAACCCCCTCATTTTTTCAAATGTCTCCAATTACGAACATTCTTAGCGAGCCGGAAGATAATTATCGTCAGAAATCGTTCATTAAACCTCTACTTGCGCAAGAATATCAAATTCATCTGAATGAGCCAGGAGATACGGCTATCGTCCCTACCTTAACTATTGATAAAAACGCATGGCAGACCGAGGAGAAATCCGAGAATAAATTGAAAATAAATGGCGTGTTTGTCGTTCGGAAAAACGACTTTCAAGGATGGATAGCCGATACTCAACTTAAGGGACTAAGATGGATGGAGAAAGCGACATCAAGAACATCAGTTGGTGTACAATCTGCAACTGTTTCTCTTGAAAAACCTAAGTCCAAGATATCAATCACGATGCAAGGTGTTAAAACGATTTTCAATATAGAAGTTACAGTAAAAGGCAACATTGTTGAATTACTTGACAGTCATCAATCCGAACAAGAAATTGAAAAAGAAGTAGAAGAGAAAATTAAAGAAGAACTCCGATCGACATTTGAGGAAGGGTTACATCTCGAGGCTGATATATACAATTTTAGAAATACGATGTTTAAAAAAAGGTTCAAAAATTGGCAAGATGTCAAGCTTACTTCCTCATCGCTAAATCGAATTGATGTTCGAGTTAAGCTCCAACATACCGGTGAGCTGAAGAAGATATAACATTCAAAGATCAGGGAGCATCACGCCGCGTGGCTGATGCTCCCTTTTTTTTCTACACTGAAGAGCAGAGTAACCTAACAACTTGGCTTATTCTGAGGTACTTAATATCTTATAAGAAATTCTTGAAATTACAGAAATTTATCCGTTGGGCGGGTGCTATTATACAAATATAAATAAAGACGAGGTGATGATATGCAAGCGAAAATGACAGCGGACGCCATTCCCCTCCCCAGAAAGCGGAATTCATGGATAAGAACGTTACAGAAGTACAAAGTGTTGTATGCTCTCTTATTCCCGGCATTAATTTACTTTGCCGTATTCAAATATATTCCCATGGCGGGAATCGTGATTGCCTTCAAAAACTATAACCTAGCCTTGGGACTATGGGACAGCCCATGGGTGGGATTAAAGAATTTCAAGGATTTTATCAATGGCGTTTATTTCTGGGACATCATGAGAAATACGATTATCATATCGCTGTATAAGTTATTGTTCGGTTTCTCCGCTCCCATCGTACTTGCCCTGCTTCTCAATGAAGTTTATACCCAATGGTTTAAAAAAATCGTGCAAACGATTACGTATTTGCCCCATTTTCTATCATGGGTCATTGTTTATGGACTGATGGTGGCCTTATTAGCCCCAGGAGATGGCCTTTTTAACATGATTTTAAAGCAAAATGGTGTTGGGCCGATTTCTTTTCTAACGGAACCTGCCTGGGGGAGACTGCTGATCATCTTATCTGAAATATGGAAGGATATTGGCTGGGGAGCGATATTGTATCTCGCCGCATTGGCAGGAATTGATCCAAGCTTATATGAAGCAGCTCGAATGGATGGCGCTTCCAAGTGGAGACAGCTATGGCATGTCACATTACCCGGCATTCGAGGCGTTATTATTCTGATGCTGATCCTTAAATTAAGCCATATTTTGGATGCTGGATTTGACCAAATATTCATGTTTGCGAACAGCTTTAACCAAGAGAAGATCGACATTATTGACACATGGGTATACCGTGAAGGGTTAGAGCGGCTGAAGATTGGCTTGGCTACTGCTGTGGGATTGTTTAAAGCTATCATCGGATTTGGATTAGTTTTGGCTGCGAATAAGGTCGCCAAGAAATTCGATGGGCAAATTTGGTGAGGTGGTTTTTAAAATGATCAACATGACAGTCGGGGAAAAAGTATGGCAAGCAGCCGTTTATATAATTCTAATTGTACTATCCCTACTTTGCTTACTCCCCTTTTTATATGTGGTTGCTGTTTCAGTGACGCCAGAATCGGAAGTAGTAAGAAGAGGAATTGTGATTATACCTGAAACCATTACTTTACTAGCCTACAAAGAAGTATTCATTTCTCATGGGATAGGGCAAGCGTATAAAATCACGTTGTTTCGAACGATTGTAGGTACTGCACTAAATGTGCTTTTTACGATCATAGCGGCATATCCGTTATCCAAAAAATATTTGCCGGGACGCAGCACATTTTTAATATTCATTGTGTTTACCATGATGTTTGGTGGAGGGTTAATTCCAACCTATTTGTTAATCCGTTCTCTGGGATTGCTAAACAGTCCGTGGGTATTAATTATTCCACATCTCATTAGTGCTTTTAATCTGGTAATCATTAAAGGTTTTTTCGAGCAATTGCCTGCTGAAATCGAGGAATCGGCAAGGGTCGATGGCGCAAGCGAACTTCAGTCGCTATGGAGAATTATTTTACCCCTGTCCTTGCCCGTCCTTGCCACGATTTCCTTATTTTATGCCGTAGGGCATTGGAACAGTTATTTCGATGCGATTGTTTACTTGAATGATTCGAACTTAATGCCGCTGCAAGTTGTCTTGCGTAACATTTTGCTTAACATCGCAACACAAAGTTCTGAATCGATGGCCAATGCTGGAACGGTTAGCAAGTTCGCCGTGCAAATGGCTGCTGTTGTTGTGACTACGGTTCCGATCTTGATCGTTTATCCATTTATGCAAAAGCATTTTACAAAGGGTGTACTCTTGGGATCGATTAAAGGTTAAAAAAACAATTACTACCTAGGTTGTTAAGGAAACAGCGTGATATTATATATACAAGCAAAAGGAGAGGTCAATATGCAACTTAAGAAGGTTTCATTTACTGTTCTGGCTGCTATCGTAGGGCTAGGAGCGCTATTGTCAGGTTGTGCGGACAAAGAAGAAGTTAAGCCAGGAGCTTCGAGCAGCTCTCAATCCGAATCTAACAAGTTCGCGACCAAAATGAAAATTTCAATGTTTAACCAAGGTACTTTCAATGCTGCCGCACCGATACCTCCACGTGAGGAAGATATTCAACGTCAAATGTTGGAGAAGGCGGTGAACATTGACTTGGATATGATGGTTCCCCAAGCTGGGCAAGCAACAACCAAGCTGAATACGCTCATTGCAGGCGGGGATATTCCAGATCTGATTTTCTTGAAAAGTCGGGCCGATCTCGCGCAATATTATGATCAAGGTGTTCTTGCGGATCTGACGCCTTATTTGGATCAATTTCCTGAACTGCAGAAGCGTTTCGGTAAAGACTCCTGGGATGCGACGTCATATCTAGGAAAAACCATTGGCGTTCCGGGTTATGATAATGTAAACGGGATCAGTCGAAGCTTCTTTATCCGCAACGATTGGTTGAAAAAGCTGAATATGAAAGTGCCGACAACTCCTGATGAGCTGTTCGAAGTAATGAAAGCCTTTACAGAGAAAGACCCGGACGGAAACGGCAAAAACGATACGTACGGATTCATAGGCGGTATGAATAAAGAAGGCAATCTACAAACCTACGGCTTCGATAGCCTAATGTGGATGTTTGGCGTTAATCCGCCTTCAGCCATTGAAGTGAAAGACAATAAACCCGTATTCCTTTTTATCGATCCCAAAATGAAAGAGGCACTCGCTTACATCAATAAAATGATGACAGCGAAAGTTGTCGACCCCGACTGGGTGACGATGACTACACCAGATTTGTTAGACCAAAAGTTATTTAAAGGTAAAGTTGGCTTCATGATTAGAGATGCCCGCAGATTGGAACCGGATTATCAGCAGAAGATGAAAGAAATTGGCGGAGAGATTCCGGAATGGATCGTCATTCCGCCAATGAAAGGGCCTTACGGTGATCAAATCGTGGAGAGAAAATCGTTCCAAGGCAATTCATGGGCGATTTCCAAGAAAGCGGGCAAGGACAAAATCATTCGGATCTTGTCTATGCTGGAATACCTCTTTACGGACAAAGAAGCTTATCCGAATTTTGCATACGGAATTAAAGGGATTCATTGGGATGTCGTAGACGGCAAGATCAAAAATAAAACCTCTGAATTATCCAAAGAAATGAAAGAAAAGTACTTATGGGTCGATCATTATAGAATGCCGCGTCGAGGCGATGATGCCGAGTACTTCAGCTTCCAGAATCCGAAGACGGCAGAAGCGTTCACGAACAATCAGCAATATGTAGGTCCTACTTTACCCGGAAATTTATTGACTGCAGACCCTAGTGATACATTGGCAACGGACCGAACTCGTTTCATTAATGAAAGCTTAGTCAAATTTATGTCGGGCAAGGACCCTCTGACGAACTGGGATCAATTCCTCAAAACATTGGATACCAAGTTTGATATGCAAACCTATAAGGATACAGCAGTTAAGCAATTTAAAGAAGCAGGCTTAATCAAGTAAATAAACAAAGAGAGTGGCGATAAATAGCCCCTCTCTTTGTTGTCCTATGCTATGCTTAGTTTAATCCGGATTTAAAAGGAAGATGGCCATGCGAAGAAGAATCAGCTTGCCTTTAAAACTATTTTTGATTGTGTTTGCCTTTGTATTAAGCTGCATCATCTTGATAAGTCAATTGTCCTATCGCTATGTTCAAAAGGAAATAAGAACCAACGATATTTATTACACGAACCAAATATTGGACAAAGTTGACCAGTATTTGACGGTTAATTTTTCTTCGTTCCAGACGATCTTGTTCTCGGTTGAAACATCGGTGAAAGCAAACATTGACAATACGGAAGTAATTAAAAAGCAATTAAGAGAGTTATATGAACTTAACAGTAATTATGTCAGTAACATTTACTTGATCAAAAGTGATTTATCCATTCTAGGCGGAAGTACGACTACGCGGATTTTTGATGAGCCTTTATCGGACAGAGAACCTTTGTTTGATGCGGCCGACAAGAACAGACGAACTACATTTGTCAGTGATCCTTACAAATCTAAGTATTCCGGCTGGACCGTTACGATGGTTCGATATCTGAACGGCTCTCCTTTTCCTATGGCCATTGCCGTAGATTTGGATCTAAATGCCATTGAAGAAACCCTGTTTAAGATTAACAAAAAAGAACAAATGAATCTGGCTCTGATCACCTCATCGGGCAAAATCATTGCTGGATTTTCGGAAAATAGAGGACCCCTCAGTATTCAAGATCATACGTTTTCAATCGGGGAAACGTCGGCGGAACAAATTCTTAATACGTCGGGAACAAGCCTTCAACTGCATACAAAAGAGGGCTTGCCTGTCTCTATTCTGAAGAAACCGACGGAGAAATTCAATTGGTCCATCATTTCGATTAATGATGAATCTCGTCTGGAAGCTGCACTGTCCAGATTGGAGAAGTATTACATCGTGCTTTTAGTTGCAGGTCTTCTCTTAAGTTTGTTCATTTCTTTTTTTATTGCCAAATATATCAGGAATCCGCTCTATGCGCTCAAAACAAAAATGAAGCGGGTAGAACAAGGTGATCTGACAACGACAGTTACCATCAAGCGAAACGATGAATTTGGCGACCTTTCCCGTGCCTTCGACCGAATGCTGCAGCAAATTGTGGAACTGATTCGGCGAGGAGAGCTTCATAATGAACTGGAGCGGAAGCTGGAAATCCAAGTGCTGCAATCTCAAATAAACCCTCATTTTCTGTATAATACGCTTGGAGCTATCAGTAATGTCATACACCTTGGACAAATAGAAAAAGTAGATGTGGTGATAGGGTCTCTCATTTCATCATTGGAATACGGGATCACCGACGCTTCGGAGAAGGTTTCACTACGTCAGGAGTTGCAAAATGTATCGGACTATATCGCGATTCAGAACATCCGATATAACAGGCACTTTCATTTGATTGAGCATATCGAAGATGGGTTAATGGACTTTCCGGTTTTTCGAATGCTGCTGCAGCCCATTGTAGAGAATAGTATCTTCCATGGCTATAACGGAGGGGAAATCGAAGGTTCGATTACGATTCATGCATACAGGAAAGGCGACATCGTCATGATAGAGGTCATTGATCAAGGCGAGGGAATTCCAGCAGATAAAATAAAGCATATTTTAACTGCAGAACCGAGTGATCTGGAAGTAAAAAGGAAAAGAATCGGGTTACATAATATTCATGGTCGAATAAGACTTCATTATGGGGAGCAGTTCGGGCTCCAAATCATAAGCATACCGAAGGAAAAAACCTGTGTCCGCGCCGTATTCCCGGTAGATTTATTCAAAGGAGGTGTATGTGGGTGAGAGATTACACTTGCTTCATCGTTGACGATGAAGATCTAATCATGCAACGATTGGAACTATTTTTTAGCGAGCTCTCTCCTAAGGAACGCCGATTCCAGTTAGTGGGAAAAGCGATGAATGGGCAGAAGGGGATAGAGGAAATCTTAAAGCTAAAACCGGATATCGTCATAACCGACATCGTGATGCCGCGAATGGATGGGATCTCCATGATTGAGCAATTAAAGCCGGAGCTGCCTCATACCCAATTCATTCTTTTGACCGCCTATTCGTCATTTGAATACGCACAGCGAGCTATTCATGCCAATGTATTGGATTACATTGTTAAGGTTCCGTTAAATGAAGCAAGTTTGGATAGAGCTTTGAATAAGGCAGCTGGCATTTTGGATGAGATTAAGAGGAAAGAAGAGGAATTTCAATCTTTAAACGTATCTATTCTTGAAAATAAATATAGAGTTCGCAAGCAATTTTTTAACGAGCTGATCAGGGGCGAAATACCTTCTCATCGGGCATCACATTTCGTGGATAGCATGCAGTTCCATTTCTTTCAAGCTAACTATTGCTGTTTCATTGTTGAAATGAATCAATATGAAAGTTTTCGAAATGAATATTCAGCGGTTGACCAAAACATCTTGAAATATGCAATTACGAATGTCATCGAAGAAACGGTGATGAATTGTGGCAACGGTGTGGCTACGGATCTATCCGATAATCGTTTTATTGGCTTTCTTTCCTGGGAGCACAATCGTAGCAGCATGGATACGGAATATGCTTGTCAAACGTTAGGGAATCAAATCGTCTCCCATATCCATCAGTATTTGAATCAAAGGGTATCAGTAGCTTTTGGCAGTCCGCATCGAGGTTGGGAGTCTATCAAACAAGCTTACACGGAAGCTCAGAATGTCAGTGAGGATTTCTATTATCATGCAGATAAAGTAGTCAAAACACCGACGCATCGGTTCCATTACCGTAATGACAGTAGAGATGGCTTTCAGCAGAAACTGGCTGATTTCCTTGTGTGGGTGCAAAGACAGGCTGCCAAAGAAGAGCTGGAGAAAGAATTTGCTGTTTTATACCAATTTGTTACGGATCATAAAATCCATAAGTCCATCATGGCTCCTATGCTTAGAGACTTCTACAGAGACATTACGGCGAAATTTAGATCGGGGAGCACGCTGAACACGGATGTAGCGGAGTTTCCCATCGAATTTATGGCATTTCGGGAGCAACTTGCCTATATTAGCGACTTTACGTTCGAATATGTACACGCTGGTCAATTAGTACATCGGACAGAAATTATGGGAGCCATTCGATTTATTGAGAAAAATTTGAAACAGCGTTTGACATTGGAGGCTATTGCCGAGGATGTGAACTTGGCGCCATCGTATTTCAGCAGCCTATTTAAAAAAACAATGAACGAAGGCGTTATTAGCTATATCAACCGCAAAAAAATACAACTGGCTCTCGAGTTATTAAATGTTCAGGATTATTCTTTATTGGAATTGTGCGAGGAAGTAGGCATTGTCAATGAAGGGTATTTTTGCAAACTGTTTAAAGAGTATACGGGTGATACACCTAAGCAATATCGGATAAAAATAACACGGTATGAATCCAAATAAGTTTGCAAGAAAATGTATGAATTTTTCGCGAAATCATGTAAAAAAATGAGGTTTAAAAGGACTACCATGATAGATGTATCTTATCATGGAGGTTATCAAAATGGAGCTAATTAAAGCGGATGTGACCGTCGTTGGCGGAGGAATTGCTGGACTATGCGCCGCCATTGCTGCCGCTCGTCAAGGGCTGCAAGTTTCACTTATCAATGATCGGCCGGTTCTTGGGGGAAATGCCAGCAGCGAAGTTAGGGTTCATATCAACGGGTCGGCTTATCTCGGCAAAAGTCCTTCCTATTATGCGCGTGAGGGCGGGTTGGTGGAAGAGCTCAAGTTGAAAATTTTCCACTATAATCCGTTATATAACAAAAAGCTTATGCTTTCGATTTCGGATACGGTCTTGTTGGATATGGTTTATGATGAGCCTAACATTTCTCTATTTCTGAATACATGCGTGCATGAAACGGGAATGGAGAATGGCAGAATCAAGTGGGTGGAAGGCCTTCAATTGGCTTCTGAAAGGAAATTCCGGTTTGAAAGCCGAACCTACATCGATTGTTCCGGAGACGGAGTTGTCGGATATCAGGCAGGTGCTCTCTTTCGATGGGGAAGAGAAGCGAAGCATGAGTACAAGGAGGACCTGGCTCCTGAAGTGGCGGATCACTACACCATGGGAGACACAATCCTATTCCAAGCCCGCGATGTAGAGTATCATGTTCCGTACAAGAGGCCTGGCTTTGCGTATGATATTACGAAGTTGCCCTTTTTCGATAGTATCAGAAAAGGCTTGAACCATCGGGCTTTTCCTAGAAAAATCAACGGGCTCGGCGGATTGTGGTGGCTGGAATACGGCGGGCATATGGATGTTATTACAAACAATGAAGACATTGCTCTAGAGCTGCGGAAATTGGTTTACGGGATTTGGGATTATATCAAAAATAGCGGTCAATTTGATGATGTGGACAATCTCATCTTGGATTATGTGTGCCCGATTCCGGGAAAACGGGAATCCAGGCGATTTATTGGGAATTACATGTTATCGCAGAACGATCTTACAATGAAGCCGCATTTCGAAGATGCTGTATCCGTTGGGGGCTGGTATATGGATTTACATGCTGCTAAGGGCATCTACGATGAGGGGCCGGCAACAGCGTGGAACTTCGTGCCGGGCTTATACAATATTCCGTTCCGTAGTTTATTTTCGCAAAATATACCTAACCTCATGTTCGCTGGTCGCAATATAAGTGCTACTCATGTTGCTTTCGGATCGACAAGGGTAATGGCAACTTGCGGCTGCATGGGGCAGGCAGTTGGAACCGCGGCTTCGTTATGCTTGAAATATCAGGTAGACCCCGTAGACATCGCCCGAGCTCATATGGGGGAGCTGCAGGCGCTGCTGCTTCGAGACGGACAAACGATCGTAGGGCTTAAAGAGGAGCTGGATCCTTACTTCGCTGATGGATTACATATTCGTTCCTCGTCTCAGCGCAGCTATGACAATGTTCATCCAACCGAAGCGATTCCCTTGGAGCAAGGGTTATGTTTGGTCTTGCCGATTCAGACATCCGAGGCGGAAAGCGTACGGGTCAAAATTAAAAATAGTTCCGAACATTCGGAAACGTTGTTTGTAAAGTTGTTTGGTGGAGATCGGAAGGAAAACTATATGCCCACCAGGGCGTTGAAAGACTACAGCTTGGCTATTGCAGCCGGTTATGACGATTGGATTACGTTAAACCTGGGCTGCACGAAGCCGGCGGACGACAAAATCTACATTGTGCTGGAAGGTACAGAGAGGCTTGCCGTATACGGTAATGAAGAGAAAATAACAGGAGCAGTCAGCTTCCATTATAAGCCGGAAGAGCCGTCTCGGCTGAAGAAATTCAACAAGAGCATTTGCTTTAAGGACCTGCTGCCATACCAGGATATGTATAACCCCGAAAATGTCATCAATGGCTACTCCAGACCTTATGGTCTGCCGAACGTCTGGATTTCCAAATGTACGGAAGGGCAGGAGTGGTTGGAATTCTGTTTTGCCAGTCCTAAAAATCTGGATGAAATCCATCTTGTTTTTAATTCACAACTGGACTTGGAGCATTTTGACGATCCGATTGAGTCCCTGATCCAGGACTATGATATGACCTTAACCTTAGAAGACGAAACCGTAAGGAAAATTGATATCCGTGGAAATTATCTCACGTTGAATAAACATAAAGTGGATTTGAAAGGTGTAACCCGAATCCGGATTCATTTCTCTGCAACGCACGGTTCGCCTTATCATGAAGTATTTGCTGTGAAATTGTTTGCTCCCAAAACGATAAGTGAGGTCAGGTGAAGTCGCGATGAAGGAATTATTCTCTCGAAGAGGGTTACCTAATATCATTCAGAAGTTGAAAAATGGGGAAAAGGTTACAATCGTTTATTTTGGCGGCAGTAATACGCGTTCTGAAGGATATAGAGTCATGACGACGGATTGGCTTCGGGGACAATATCCCAACGCGGATATCCGCTCTGTGAATGCAGGCATTGACGGAACTGGATCTGATTTGGGCTGCGCCCGTTTGGAGACGGATGTGCTTCGTCATGAGCCTGATCTCGTGTTTGTGGAGTTTGTCGGTAACGATGGCGGAGTCCCAGAGTCCAAGGCGCGGATTGAAGGAATTGTTCGTCAAATTCGCAAGCGGAGCCGGCTTATAGATATCCTGTTCGTTTATACGTTGAAGGAGCGGGATGTCGTAGGATTTCAGTCCGGGGAATACCAGAAGGGAGCTCTTATGCAAGAGGAAGTGGCTGATTATTACGGTATTCCTTCGATTCATCTGGGTGTATCGGTCAGTCGCTTGGTGTCGGATGGAAAGCTTGTTTTCACGGCAAGATCAGGAGAGTCCTTTCCCGGGGTCGTTGTTTTTACGCATGATGCGATCCATCCGTTAATTCCCGAAGGGCACCGGATTTACACGGATACGATCACTCGGTCATTTGAGCGGATTCGTGAACTTGGGGTTAATTCGGGTAGTTTTGAACATAACCTGCCTCAGAACCCCCTGGTTCCAGCCAATCCATGGGAGTACGCCGCAATGTTGTCGCTGGATGACCATGCCCATTTATCGGAAGGATGGTCCTTCGTGACTCCCGATGATTTTGCGCTGGCCCGCAAGTACGATTGGTTGTTCTCAGGACTATGGCGAGCAGTCGATCCTGGAGAGGCTATCACGGTGCAGTTCCAAGGAACTCACATCGGGCTGTTCGATATTGGGGGACCTGATTCCGGCAGGCTGAAGGTGACTGTGGATGGCGGGGAATCGTTCCTTGTCGACAGATTCACACCGTATAACGACCATAATCGGAATCAGTATGTTTTCTTACCGGAGCTTCCGAATGGGAACCATACGGTTCGCTTTGAAATCGATAACGAGAAGACAGATAAAGCAGCCGTGTTTGAGGCATCCGGCAATGAACGAAGTAAAGAGCATGTTCAGCAGCATCTGGATTGGTACAACCAAACGGTGATCCAGCTTGGGAAATTGTTGGTGGTGCAGCCGTTATTATAGCGGGGGCTCCGAGACGGTTACCGTTGATGAGTCGGTGGCCATCTTGTCGAACCAGGACGAACTGCAGATGACTCGAGCTGCTCAACTGCGTGTAACCGGTTATTTGAATAACGGTCTGATCGGTGATCTGGCACATGCCAATGTGCAGTATTTTGTTGATAGAACCGATCTTGCTGAAGTGGACAGCAACGGTTTGTTAACCCTACAAAGCCTAGATGGAGCCACAGACCATATCACGGTGTGGGCCACTGTTACGATGGATGGAGTGACCTTAACAACACCAACATTGGCTATAACAATTAAGGATCTGACGGTTATCGTCGACAGCACGGATACGACTGGGTTGTACTCGACGGAAGGGTCGAAACATCAGTCCGTTACCGAGGTCACGTATATCGATGCAACAGTCGGCACATCGAGTTGGGTTAATCTTGGAACGTTTGACTTTACAGGGGACGGCAGCGAGTATGTTCGTTTAACTAGAGAGACTCCGACTACAGTAGATCCGCCAACCCTTCCTGCTGATATGATTTATACGAGGGTTGATGCAGTCAAGTTCGAACGGTAATCCTTCAGGCCAATTAAACAAAAACCGAAAGAATGAGTATTGATCTCAGTCTTTCGGTTTTTTTGTTATTTAATTAGCTCTCCATAATATGAAACCGTTGGCTTCTTCATTTTCGCTTGGCTGTTGATAGATACATGAAAACGTATGATAATGAAAGACATACATTTCTTAACAATAATGCTGGGGGTATGATATGAAGCTGCAGGCTGCTGGCAGATCCAGATGGCTCGTTTATCAGAAGATTGTTATCGTGTTTATCGTGTTGCTTATTCCTTTGGTCGTCATGAATATAGGAGTGAATTACAAAGGGCTAGCTTTTGTTAAGGATGAAATATCCGAATCGGCGGTTGCCGGCGCGTCCTTTTATTCGAAGCAGCTTGATAATGAGTTATATTTTATTCGGAACCAACAGCTGCTGTTCATGAACAATCGCGATCTGCAGAAGCTCAGTTTTGTAGGCGGCACGATTGAGAATTTTGAAGAGGTCCAACTAATCGATCAAGTGAAAGACAGCCTGCTTACGCTGCAAAGCTCAAGCGATTATGTGGTCGATGCAGGGGTGTATATCAAGTCAGTGGGCAAAATGATATCCATGATGAATGGCGTCGAGAATACGCCGAATGATACATTTAGGATGATCTCCACGTTAATGGAAACCACGCCAAAGCCTTCTTTTTATAGACTCGGAGATCGTATGTTATTTATTGAAAGCGAAAACAATTCAGGCATAATGTCTTATATTGAAATTTCTAAAAGTAAGCTATTGGCGGCCTTGAACCAAATTGCGGCTCTGTACCAGAAGTCAGCAGTTCTGCTGGGAGAGGGGAAACGGGGAAGTATACTCTCTACTACAAAAGACACGGATGTTATCCCTACGGTGCTGTCGCTTGTTGAGGAACAGAGTGAACGAAATGCGAACAAACCCATCATTCAGAAAATAAATGGCACAAGCTATTTCATCACGCACAGTCAAGTCAGTTCATTAAATTTGTCGCTGGTTATGTATGTCAATCAGAATGAACTGACAAGCAAGCTGAGTCAGTTTACTACTTGGTTTTACGCGATCTTCGCTATCACCATTACGGTCCTTCTTCTTTATTCCTTCTCTATCCACTTCATGATTCATAAACCGCTTTCTAAGCTGACCAAGGCGTTTCAGATGATTGAAACAGATAATTTGAATTTGAGTATTGAGTCAAAGCGAAAAGATGAGTTCCATTATTTATTTAACAGCTTTAACCGGATGGCGTATCGATTGAAGCGCTCGATCGAGGAAAATTATGAACAGAAAATCGCTCTTCAGCATTCTGAATTGAAGCAGCTGCAATCACAGATTAACCCGCATTTTCTATATAACAGTTTCTTTAATATTTACATGATGTGTAAAACGGGGGATTCAGATACCGCTGCTGAGCTTTCGCAGAAGCTTGGGAGCTACTATCAGTACATCACAAGGAGCGGCTCCGATGAGGTGCCTTTATTTAAGGAGTATCGACATGCGCTCGATTATTGCGAAATTCAGTGTATCCGGTTTTCCAATCGCATCCGTTATGAATATGCAGAAATGACGGATCCCATACAGTCGGTACTGGTACCTCGACTGATTATTCAACCCATTGTAGAGAATGTCTTCGAGCATGCTTTTGAAGACGGAACGATGCAGGGAATCGTCTACCTCTGTGTTGACTACCGGGAGCAAGGCATACGTGTTACGGTGGAAGATAACGGGAAGTCGCTAACGGACGAGAAGCTTGAGCAATTGCGCACCAAACTTGCGAACAGTGCAGAACAAAAAGAGAAGACGGGAATGACGAATGTAAACGTCAGACTTCAACTGAAGTATGGGGCGGGCAGTGGTGTATTCGTCTCCCGAAGCCAACACGGAGGCTTGCAAGTAGATCTGATAATAAACTTCACCAAGGAGACATGATCATGTACCGATTGCTTATTGTGGATGACGAGCCGGCTATTGTAAATGGTCTGGCACTACTTTTTCAGGAAAAAGCGGATTTCGAGCTTGAGGTTTGCAAAGCCTACTCGGCCAGAGAAGCACTCGAAATCGCTAGAAAAACGAAGCTTGATGTCGTAGTTAGCGATATTCGAATGCCCCAGAAGAGCGGTCTGCAGCTAATGGACGATATTGTGTATTATTGGCCTTCTTGCCGGATTATTTTGTTGACTGGTTACAGTGAATTTGACTACGTCTACGAAGCCATGCGTAAGAATGTGGAGAACTATATTCTGAAGACAGAAGGTATCGAACCGATTTTTCAGGCTGTTAAGAGGGCTATCGATAAATTAGAACAAGAAAATCACCATAGCATGTTGGAGGAAAAAGCACTGATGCACGCTCAATTCGCTGAGCCACTGCTCAAGAAAGAAATGCTGGAAGCTTTGCTGCTAGGTGAGCCGGTGACTTCGCTTCTTACGAATGCTCGATACGCAGAGATGGAGTTTCGGGTGAAGATAGAGCAGCCAGCCTTTTTTATAGCAGGGCAGATTAACCGTCTGGAGGAGCAATCTCCCTCCCATAAATCGAAGCTGCTGCATGCGGTGCAACAGATCTTCGATACTCATCTACCGGTATCCATTCATGGCGAACAAGCGATTTATGATGCGAACACACTTGTTTGGCTGCTTCAACCGGATCATGAATTAATAGCCCGGTTCACGGTAGAGGAACATGAAGTGGACTGGCAGGGCATTGTTGGTTATATGAAAAGTATTCTGGAAGCGGTGCAGAATGACTGCGAAGAGAATTTGAATATTTCCGTCTCGTTTGCGCTGTCAGGAAATTTAGTGAAGGAGTGGGAGCATCTTCATGAGCAAGTAGAGGCTGCCCGTACGAGTATCCTCAAAAGATTTCAGCTGGGACAAGAGATGGTTGTTCTTGATCTGGGCATGAAGGCAGAGATGATGTCATCTCAAATGCTGTTGATTGAACAAATTCATCACTATATCCAGAATCATCTTTCGGGCGATTTGTCGCTTACAGCCATAGCAGCAGAGGTACACTTTAATCCCTCTTATTTATCCCGCTATTATAAACAAATTACAGGCCGCAATCTGATGGAATATATTCAATCGACCAAGCTGGAATTAGCGATAGCCATGATGGCCAATCCGCAGATGAAATTGAACGAGATCGCATCCAAGTTAGGTTTCGATTCGCCTTCTTATTTCACGACTTTTTTCAAGAAAATGACGGGCACCTCACCTCAAGAATTTCGCAATTTACAATAAGTAAAACAATAAGTAAATAAAGTTAAAGCAATGTAAAAGAATTGAAATTGTTTGCTTTCTCCGTTTACCTTTACAATAAAAACGTAGGGAAACAAATGAAAAACCTATTGCTAATCATAAAGGGGGAAAGCGTTTTATGAAAAGTAATCCAAGAGTGAAGCTGCTTCTGACAGGAGGGATGGCCCTCTCGCTGTTGGCCGCCTGCAGCAATCAAGTTGGCGACAAACCGAGTTCTCCTGCGCAAGCGACAGCTGGCACAAGTACTGGTTCTGCGCAAGATCCGTTAGGCAAGTACGCTGAGCCCATAACGGTTACACAAGTACTCGGATTCAACCCGCCGGAAGATCCGAGAACACAGCAGGGGATTACACCTGATAAGAACGCCTATTTTAAAGATTTAAAAGAGATGACGAATATCGAGGTTAAATATAAATGGACTGTACCTTCAAGTCAGTTTGAGCAAAAATTTGCTCTATCCATGGCTTCAGGAGATCTGCCCGATATTTTGGAACTCGATCAGAAAAATTATGAGAAGTTAAAGAAACAGGGCATGCTTGCTGATTTGACGGAAGCTTACAAACAGTACGCGTCCCCTGCGCTCAAAAAGTATATGGAGTCGGACGGCGGATTCGCCATGAAAACGTTCAGCTCAGAAGGTAAGCAGCTTGGTATTCCTGCTTTCGAAGATCCTTTCCTTTCAACGCAGCTGCTTTGGATTCGCAAGGACTGGTTGGACAATCTGAAGCTTCAGCCACCCAAATCGATTGATGAGCTTGAGAAAGTCGCTGAAGCTTTTGTTAAAGGCGACCCGGACAAGAATGGGAAAAACGATACCTATGGAATCGCGATGCAAAAGAACTTTTTCTTCTGGGGATTTGATGTTAGGGGCTTATTTAACGGGTTCGGAGCTTACCCTTCTGTCGGCGATAATCAGTCCGCTTGGATTAAAGGCGCAGATGGCAAGTTAGTGCCGGGACTTATTCAACCTGAAGTAAAGAATGCACTGGCTAGAATGCAGTCTTGGTATCAAAAAGGCATCTTCTATAAAGAGTTTGCCCTGAAGGATGAGAATAAAGCGGTAGAAGATATCACGGCCGGCAAAGTAGGTATATCCTACGGCGAATGGTGGTACCCGAACTGGCCGCTTAACTTGAACGTGGACAAAGATCCAAATGCAAATTGGATCGCGCTTCAAATCCCTTCACTGGATGGAAAACCTGGGAAGTCACTTGTTCCGACATTGCGCAGCAATAAAGTATTTGCAGTGAATAAGAATGCGAAAAATCCGGAAGCTGCTATTAAAATGATCAATTTCTACATTGAAATGGGTAAAAAGAAATACATCGAAAAGAATAAAGCGGAAAATGGTTATGTCTATAACTGGTTCAATCCGAGAATCTACAATCCGGCTCAGATCGATACGATCTACACGGAAGTCAACAAAGCTCTCGATGCCAAACAAAATGAGATTACGCTCGATGACGAAAATTACAAAAACGTAGCGGACGTCTTCAAAGCGACGCAGGACTTCCTCGCTAACAATACGACGAATGCAAGCAAAGGCGTCAATTGGGGCCAGTACTACAGTCGTGCAGCCAAAGAAGGCGGCTGGGGGCTGACGCGTCAGATTCGCGAAAATAAAGCGTTCGTTAACAACGAGTTCTACAGTGTCCCTACCCCGACGCAAGTTGAAAAAGGCGGCCAGTTGGATAAGTTAATGTCGGAATCATTTACAAAGATTGTGTTAGGCGGTTCGCTTGACGAGTTCGATAAGTTTGTAACCAGTTGGAAGACGCTGGGCGGCGACCAAATTACGAAAGAAGTTAATGAGTGGTATAGCACGGTAAAAAAATAAACAAGTTGAAATAGCGGGGGGAGTTACGGGTCAATAACTTCTCCCGCTCTATTTCTACACACCGAGGAAAGGGAGGGGCATTCCACTATGCGAACATTACGTAGAGATTTCCCGCTGCATCTCATGCTAGTGCCGGGAGTGATCTTGACGCTTATATATGCTTACGGTCCAATGGCTGGCATTATTATGGCTTTCCAAAATTTTGAGCCGTTGTCTGGATTTTTTAAGTCCAAATGGGTCGGGTTTGACAACTTTACCTATGTGTTTCATTTGCCGGATTTCAATCAAGTTCTATGGAATACCCTTCTGATCTCCCTATTCAAAATGATTTTATTTTTGCTTGTGCCTCTTATCCTTGCGCTGCTGTTGAATGAAATCACGAAAAAATGGTTCTCGGGCTTGATTCAATCGAGTATTTTTCTGCCCTTCTTTCTGTCATGGACGGTACTGGGGGGCGTCATTATTGAATTGTTCTCCTTAAATGGACCCGTTAACGGTTTGATATCGCTGATGGGTTTAAAGCCAATCTTGTTTATGCTGAACAACGATTGGTTCAGGGGAATTATCATAGGCTCAGATGTCTGGAAAGGGATGGGCTATAACATGATCATCATGTTGGCTGCTATCACGGGCATTAATATGAGTCTCTACGAAGCAGCCGAGGTCGATGGGGGAGGAAAATGGAAGCAAATGCTTCACATTACGCTGCCGGGTATTGCGCCGATGCTTATTTTACTGGGCGTATTGAGTTTAGGAAATATTTTAAATGCTGGTTTCGAGCAAATCTTACTCATGTATAACCCGACTGTGTATCAGGGCTCAGATATTATCGATACATTCGTATACCGGCTTGGGATGTTCAGTCAGCAATTCGGGCCTGCAGCAGCAGTCGGCTTATTTAAGTCTATCATTTCTTTAGGATTGGTTTCTATTTCTTACTATGCTGCCTACAAATACAACAATTACAGAATATTTTAGACAATTGGAGGATGTAGTGTGGTCTATAAGCAATCGTTAAGCAGGAAGCTTTTTGTCGTGTTCAATGTGCTGTTGCTAACTCTAATCACCGTACTGGGTATCATACCTTTTGTGCATTTGCTATCCGTTTCACTTAGTTCGAACACGGCAGCAATGGCTGGCGAAGTGAAACTTTGGCCTGTCGGCTTTTCTTGGGATGCGTATGTCTATCTGGGTGAAAAGGTGGAATTTTTCCGGTCCTTGTGGGTATCCGTGAAGCGGGTTGCGCTCGGCAGTGTAGTGAATATGCTGCTTGTGTTCATTACGGCGTATCCTCTTTCCAAATCGCAAGATCAGTTTGCATGGCGAACACCTTATGTTTGGTTTTTTGCCGTTACCATGTTTTTTGGCGGAGGACTTATCCCGACGTATATCATTGTGAAAAATACAGGGATTATGGATTCGATCTGGGCGCTTATTTTACCAGGCGCATTAAATGTTTGGAATATGATTCTCATGCTGAACTTTTTCAGAACGATTCCCAAAGAAATGGAAGAAGCGGCAACGATTGACGGAGCCGGCCATTGGAAGATGCTATGGCAGATTTACTTGCCAGTTTCGCTCCCTTCCATCGCTACGATCGGGTTGTTTACCATTGTTGGCCATTGGAATGCTTGGTTCGACGGCATCCTTTATATGAATTCGCCTGAAAATTACCCGCTGCAAACGTATCTTTCTACCCTGATTACAGCGATGAGTTCGCAGATGACAGCAGTTTCTGCCGAGCAATTGAAAGCAATGGAGAATCTTAGCGAGAAGACACTGCGGACAGCACAAATTTTTATGGGAGCTTTGCCGATTATGGTTGTCTATCCTTTTGCTCAAAAATACTTCGTTAAAGGCATGACGGTCGGCAGTGTTAAAGAGTAAATGAATAGTTGTTCAAAGGAGACATGTGGCAGATGAAAAAGGTGAAAGTTGCGTTAATTGGAGCAGGTTTAAGAGGTGTTAATTATTTGGAATACGCCTTGCAGCATCCGCATGAACTTGAGGTCACCGCTGTAGCTGAACCTAATAAGGAGCGCAGAGAGAATTTTAAAGTAAGGCATGGTTTACAGGAAGACATGTGTTTCACGAGCTGGGACGATCTATTTGCAGCGCCAAAGCTGGCGGATGCTGTACTGATCTGTACGCAGGATAAGCAGCACTATGAACCAACGATTAAAGCTTTGAAGGCAGGTTATCACGTTCTTTTGGAAAAGCCGATGTCTCCTGATGCGCAGGAATGCGTGTTGATGGGAGAGATCGCCACTCAATCAAATCGCGTTTTTTCCATTTGCCATGTTTTAAGGTATACGAACTTTTTTTCCACGATCAAAGGGTTGTTAGAAAGCGGTTCCATCGGGAATCTTATGTCGATTACCCATAATGAAAATGTGGGCTATTGGCATCAGGCCCATAGCTTCGTACGAGGAAATTGGCGCAGAAAAGAGGACTCCAGCCCGATGATTCTGGCCAAATCGTGCCATGACTTGGACATCCTGCTATGGTTAGCAGGCTCGGATTGCGTACGTGTATCTTCCTTCGGTTCTTTATCCCATTTTACTTCCGATCAGGCGCCGGCGGGTGCGCCGCTTCGCTGCCTGGACGGCTGCCCGGTTGCGGACGACTGTCTGTACTATGCGCCTAAACAGTATTTGACGGATAATACGCATTGGCCTACGTCTGCGATTAGCGATGATCTCAGCTATGAGGCTCGCTTGAAAGCGCTGCAGGAAGGGCCTTATGGCCGCTGCGTGTATCACTGTGATAATGATGTCGTTGACCATCAAGTGGTGAATTTAGAATTCGCAAACGGCGCAACGGCTGCATTCACGATGAGTGCGTTCACCAAGGACGTTAGCCGAACCATCAAGCTCATGGGCACGAAGGGCGAAATTCGCGGTTCGCTGGAGAAGCAAGAAATAGAAGTGATTCATTTCGGCAGCGGGAAAGTGGAGCGAATTACCTTCGAGAATGCCGGGGGCCATGTTGGACACGGTGGCGGAGACACAGGTTTGATCAAAGATTTCCTCAAGCTGGTTCGAGAGGACGGCAGCAGCCAGGGCCTTACGGCAGCCTATCATTCCGTACAAAGCCATATGATGGCATTTGCCGCTGAGCAGGCGCGAGTGGAACACAGCGTTATTGATTTGAAAGCTTTTGTTGAGTCAATAAAGGTCCAATGACCGATTAAGCAAAATAGGTATTGGATAGGTTCACACAACCAAGCAAAATGGTCAAGTTTACATATAATAAGGACAAGATGAAGATTAAGGGGCTGAGATGTTGATGCGGAAACAATCTATTATCGGTGCCTTAAATATCGACACGAATTCAGGAACCATCATCAACGGCGATATGATTAACATTTCGCCCACTGAAATAACTAGAAGTTTCAGGGGTTCTGGCATCGACGTGACGGGTGACCATGCCACGACGGTTTCAATTATTAACATAACAATGATTTATGGTTCAAGTCCAATTGACGATAGTCCAACCAAGCTCAAAAGAAAAGTATCGAAATTAAAGTGAGAAGAACCTTAAGAAGGGCTGCCTTGTGGCAGTCCTTTGTTTGTGTGATTTAGTTCGCAGTCGGGAGGGGCAAACTTCACGTCCTATCGATCTATAAAAATGGATGCGGATGCGGATTAAGCTGGCCAATCTTCAACGGCTTTTTCGCATATCCCAGCTCCACAGGCACCTGAAGGACCCGCTTCAGCCCCGTCAAGCGTTGCAAATGATGTCCGAACGTCATCGGCAGCATGCCCGGAATCAGGACTTTTACGCAATGCAATCCGTTTCGCAAGGTTTCGGGCGACGACTGATCCACCACGATCAAATCGAGATTCAAGCGGCGAAACACCTCGATGATGTCCTTCAGATCATCAGTCAGATCCGCATGATGTGCTCTACGCTTGAACTCCTCGTCAAACGTTCTGAGAGGGCGCTGTCCGTCCAGCAAAAAATGCAGCCGTTCCTCTGCTTGTGGCAAACCGTATAGCAGGGCATGATCTTCCATTTGCAACACGAGAAAGGGATCGTCCAGCATTTGCTTGACATGCTCCTGGCTAGCTTCGAATCTCTCTTGCAGGAATACCAACCTGCCGGCCAATTCGTGAATGGCGCTTTTCGCAGCCCGTACAGGATCCAAATGGGCTCCCGCAGCACAGATAAGATTTATCTTTCCGGGACAGACGCTTTTGGCAAGTGCCCAAATGCTCGGAATCCCGTTCTCCATCGTCATGTTAAACAAATGTACGTCGTATCCAGCTACTGCGCGCAACCTATACAGCATGAGCAGCAGTTCGTGATCGTTAGCGGAATAGGGGTCCAGGCGCGGGATTGGCAACTGCGCGTACCAGGTCATGAGGAACGCGTCGCGCTCCGTCACTTCCAAAATCCCATGCAAGATGGCTTCCTCCAAGCTTCCGCCTAACGCGCATCCGTTGGAGCCTTCCTGGACAAATCCGCTGCCGAATCCCGAGCTGTAATAGGCGAGACTCTCCGGAACAAGGATCGGACACTGCCGAACGAATGAATAGCCCCATACCCAATCGATCGGGAGATCGGGATCAAACGGTTCGAACGTGAAATCAGGCTGCGCGTACTGTTTCTTCGAATATAACCCAACCGTGGAGGGATCCAGCGCTTGATCTGCAACACGGTTGAAGCTGTCGTAGATTACGGTACGTTTACCACGGGGGGTTATCCCGCAATGTCGCTCCAATCCTTCCAAGATCGCGGTCAATTCGCTTTCCGCATAAGAAAAGCTGCGCCCTCCCGTTACCTCATCTCCCATCAGAAAGGAAGGCAGATTGACCCCCGCCCCGGCAAACGGCGACTCAAGGTCAAGCATCTTGGCATTAAAAACGCCAGTCTGCGAATCTATATAATCCTTAACCAAATGTGGTTTCAAGTCGTCTATTGAACGGCTGCGGTAACTGTTGGCGCTTGTTTTAGGTCTCGGCTTGAGCGAAATGGTGGACGCCGCCGATGAATCGTCGGGCAAGCTGCCGCACACCTCACAGAGCGGGTCAGGCAGAATGAAATGGAGCGAGTTATTCAGCGTGAGCAGGTTAACGATATACATATGCTCCTCCGTGTAAGCTCGGCTGCCCTGCAGCACTCGCTCTATCTCTGCAATCAGCAAGTGAGCTGTTTGCCTAATTCCTGAAGGCGAAGTGCTGACGCATTGCATGTCCCCAGGCGATGCCGTGAACCGTCGGTTATCCGCGCATTGGGAGCAGCCTGGGATGCTCGGACGAACGAGCGGACCGACGATGCCCTCATCCCTTGAAAGAAAGCCTCGCAACCATGGGATGCCGGTCTGCTGCAGAATCTCTTCAACCTCGAAGTATCCGGAGGAAGGCCAGTCATCGTGCAGCACGACCACTAATTTTACCGATTTCGGTATTTCTGAAGTGAAATCTGACTGCCGAACGACCTCATAACGGTCCAATAGTTCTCCGTATACGTAGTCAGCCAATAAACCTTCCCCGACAACGGATAGGATAGCATTCATGCCGTACACCTCATCTCACGTTGAGTTGCTTACCACTTTCTTTAAGTTGATTTCATTATATCTGTGTGATGATGAATATATGTGCGCTTTGGATCATGAGGGACAAATAGCTATACATAAAATTACTTGTGAAGGGTTGGAAAAGATCGGGAATTAGAAAGGAGGAAGAAAATGATAAATTTCAAGCCCAACGTATTGGCGATCGGCTCTGGTCCATTTTTGATTTCGCTCATTTCTGCGCTGCTTGCTTCCGGAGCGACCAAGATTCATGTGTTAATCTCTGGCTCAGTGCCGACGGATCGGCAACGGATGTTAGAACGGGTGGCACATAGCCGTAAAATAGACCCCGAGATAACCATAGAGGAAGTTACCCTTGAGAAGGAAGGAGAACGTGGTTGGCGAGAGGCACTGAGGCCATTTGAATCCATTTTGTATGTATCACAGGAGGGGAATATCGAAGAACTGCGAATGCTTCATGCTATTTGCAAGGAGGAGAAGAAGCTGTTTCTTCCCGGAGTAGGTCTGCAGCAGGTGGGACTTGCGGGTCCACTTGTGCATCACGACGATGAGGGATGTTGGGAGTCAGCGTTTCGCCGCTTTCACGAATCTGCGATTTATAAAGATCCTCAGCGTCACAACTTTTCTTCTACTGCCGGAGCAATGTTAGCGAATGTAGTCGTATTTCAATTATTAAAAAAGATGACGGCAGCGAACGATGCGGTACAAAGGAATCAATTCTTCCTGCTTAATCTGGAGACACTAGAAGGAAACTGGCATTCCTTCCTGCCTCATCCACTTGTCAACAGACGTGTCGCAGCGGAGTGGATTCACGATTTCGAATTACAGTTCGAACGAAGATCAAGCAAAGTGGAGAGCGGATTGCTTCCTTACTTTGGCCGGCTGACATCGGCGGAATCAGGAATTTTCCATCTTTGGGAGGAGGGAGACTTGAAGCAGTTACCGCTTGCTCAGTGTCGTGTTCAGGCCGTTGATCCGCTATCGGAAGGTCCGGCTAAGCTTATGACAGACATGATTTGTGCAGATTTGACGCATGAAGGAGCGAGGCGGGAAGCAGGGTTAACCGGGATTGAAGTGTATGTGTCTCGCATGGCCGGTCTGCTCGGGCAGGAAGAATTTATTGGTGTCGGAGCGGGAGAAACCGTCGCGGAAGGCATTGGCCGAGGGCTGCAAAGGAGTTTGGCGGAGCTACTGGACAAGCGACAGGCCCATCAATTGCCAGCTGTCTTCCGAGTACAGTTGTCTACCATAGAAGATAAATACTGCCGGTTTTATTTGCAGGCTTTGACAACGATGAAGGGAGCGCCAATGATTGGTTTGGGAGAGGAACTATATGGATTCCCTGTGATATGGGTCGGTACAAGTGATCGTTGGTATGGCTGTGCAGGCTTGAATATAACCGTGGCATTACGGGATGCTTTACAACAGGCTCTGATGGAGGCACAAAACATACTTGCTTCCCCCACATCAAAAGTATTGGAGGTACCGGCTGTACATTTAGCCGAACAGTTGCCTTTCAGTGTTGAAATCCCTTCTTGTGACGTGACGTTACAAACGAATGATCTGCAATCCGCTGTACAGGTTTTGGAACGGAACAGTAAGAGGCTCTTGGTTTTGGATCTGGCCGTAGAACCGTTTTTGAAAGAGGAAATAGCCGGTGTGTTCGGCGTGTTGCTTAGGAATAACGGGGAAAAACGGCCCCGAATTTGAATTCGGGGCCGTTTTTTCTCGTTGTTTTTTGGGTTGGACTAAGAAATTACCATACGAAAGCCGATGTGATGATTACCAAAAGAATAAAGAGAACCAAAATAGCTGCTGCGCTCGAACCGTAGCCTGCACAACTTGCACCATAACCAACTGCACCCATGTTTTACTCATTCCCTTCTGGTGATTTATCACTACCGTATAAGATATGTTAGATAAGCGCCGTGTGATTGGACGTATGTACCTATTTTCATGACATGGGAAAATTCTCGAGACCTCCCACTCGTGACTTTTTATACTAAGAAAGCAACAGGAAAAGAAAAAAACGGCTCGCATTTTATTAGCGGCCGTTTTCTTTTTGTGTTGGTTAAGAAATTACCATACAAATGCAGATGTGATGATTACCAAAAGAATAAAGAGAACCAAAATAGCTGCTGCGCTTGAACCGTAACCTGCACAACTTGCTCCATAACCTACTGCTCCCATATTGTCTCATTCCTTCCTGGTAATTTGTAACTACGGTATAGATTATGTCCGCTAATTAGTAATTGATTGGACGTATGTACCTAATTGCAGTTATACGTTAACCAGGATATTTTTCCTGTAAGTCTCGATAAGTTCAGTCGCTGTATCGCTTGTATGATACACTCCGTGAAAAGGGCCGGTCGGTGAGCAGTAACCAACAGGAATTTGGAAAATTTCTTCGATTAACAATTTGATTCCGGGTAAATTTCCGATTGCGGCCTTTGAATACGTCTCAGTGACTTCATTGGCGCGATATTGAAGATCACGCGCTTCTTCGTAAAGGCCTGCGCTCATTTTTTCCATCATCACTATACGAGGCCGCTTTCTGGAATTAGTGATTGATGCTCACCGGGAAATCTTTGAAACCGAAGATGAAGTAGAGGAAGTTAACGCAACCTACATGATTTCTTTGCAAGCGATTATGAGGGGCGAGTCGATTTCAGAAATCAAGCTGCATGCAAGCAAGATGCTGATGAATATATCATAGAAATGAAGATGAATGACGCCAAAAAAATGTTAGCAAGCACCAAAATGAAGATTATGGATATTTCCGAAGAAACAGGTTTTCTCAGAAGGTATAAAATCCTTATTCAACATTGAACGGAAGCGACAAGGTTGTATAGTCCGAAAAGCTGATTCGATTGGAAGCTGCCCCCGATCACATGATCATCAAAATGAGTTAAATAAAACGAGAGTGAAATATGATTGGGAAGAACAAGCTCTACCCATTGATCTTTACAGGCCTCTGCTTGTTGGGAGTTTTGAATGGCAGACCCGTTGCAGATTAAGGAATTATAAGATTGGTGGGTTAAAAATCCTGATGCAAGATTGAAATTAGCATTAGTTACATATACATGTAAATTAGTCCCATCTGCTAATTGGATGGTCACCCATTTATTCATACATTGTAAAAGGTTCGAAATCCCTGGTCTGTTATCTTGATATGGCGGGAAGTTATTCCACATAAAGTTATCTCCTTTGAAATGAGATCCTGCATTGCTTCCACCATATGCAATGCAGTGGGCGTTTGTGCACAAAGGGTATTGACTTTTGAGTGTCGCAGACAATAAAGAAAAGGCTGAAACGGTCATTGTATTGGCTGTGATTGTAAACCGATTTAAAAATTGTATATGATAACTAGTATTGAGGAGAGATTTGATCCATATTGAGGAGGGATACAAAATGATGAAACGAAACAGATTAGGTACTTCAGAGCTCATGGTCGGCGAAATAGGATTAGGTTGCATGTCGTTAGGCACTAATCGCCAGCATGCAATTTCCATGATTCATACAGCATTGGAACGTGGGGTAAATTTTCTAGATACGGCCGATTTGTACGATGAAGGTCTTAATGAAGAAATCGTGGGTTCAGCGATTCAAGGTCGCAATCGTGGGGAAATCATTATAGCTACAAAAGTCGGTAACAGACGAATTCCAGGCAAAGAGGGCTGGGTGTGGGATGCCTCCAAAGCGTACATACTCTCCGCGGTTAAAGAAAGCTTGAAACGGCTGGGTACGGATTATATTGATTTATATCAACTGCATGGTGGTACGCTTGAAGACCCGATCGACGAGACGATCGAAGCTTTTGAACAATTGAAACAAGAGGGAGTTATCCGCTATTATGGTATATCCTCGATTCGTCCAAATGTCATTCGTGAATATACGAAGCGATCATCGATTATAAGCGTCATGAGTCAATATAGTTTATTAGATCGACGACCAGAGGAAGCGGTGCTGCCTTGGCTTACCGAGCATTCAATCAGTATGATCGCTCGTGGTCCAGTGGCGAAAGGAATTCTGTCAAATTGCGGACGGCGGCTTCAGGGAGATTACCTTGACTACACAGGAGAATCACTTAGCAGCCTGTATCCCAAATTACTGGATTCAGCCAATGTAAATGACCGTAGTTTAAGTCAGCTTGCCATTCGCTATGTGCTTTCGCATCCTGCGGTGGCTGTGACCATCCCTGGGGCTAGCTCTCTAGAACAATTGTTGGAAAATATCGACGTTGCAGAGGCCCCTCCCCTTAGAGAAGAAGAGATCATTCTGCTACAGAGATTGACTCGTTCAAACAAATATGAACAACATCGATAATTTATATCTATCATAGAAAATGAAAACTTTGGATCTCATACCGAGTATAACCAGATATAGGTTTAACTTGAGATAGGAGTGTGATCCAATGAGCTGGAAAAAAGCAGCCATTGCGGCTGTAGTTGGAGCGCAAGTCATGATGACATGTGCTTTCGACGCTTCAGCGGAAGGACCAACTGTTGTTTGGAAGCCCATACCAAGTGTGCAGCCGGAGTTTCAGCACGAAATGTTTCCTTCGGAGGTCCCCGAATCAGGTAGAGTGCCTGCCGTTATTCAGTTATTGAGCAACGTTCCTTATTATGACAAATACGAAGATTCCGGGGGGCCACCTCAGGGCTATCTGGCTCCTCAGGAGGTGCATGTAGTCAAGGCAGGCATGCCATGGTCGGAAACGTATAATTGGTGGAAAGTCAGCACCTGGCTTGGCGATAAGTGGATCAATGTGCCTTCAAAAGCGTTAGATGTCGCTCCTCCGAAGCAAATATCTTTGCTGGATAATACGCTGATGTACGCCAACCCGAATACCGATTCACCATCAACGGGTTCATTGGCACCACAGGATGTCGAAGTAGTGGCTGCTGCGAAAAGGTGGTTTGTTGCCGAGAACTTCGATTACAACACGATGACATGGCTGAAGATCCATACCACCTGGCTCGGTGATCAATGGATTCAAATTCCCCTTAATCGTATTGGTACGCTGCGGAGTGTTGTGCCGGAGAAAGAATATTTCTTGAACGTAAGCAGCATTCCGCAAGGTGTTGGGGAAATAACAGCAGAGTTCATTTCGCCATTCAATAGCACGGGCTATCGTGTGGAGACAATGAGCGGAGTTCAGTGGATGTTTTACAGAGGCGCGAAGATTGAAGAATCCCAAGAAAGCTTGGCGCTGGATACAAGAACAACGCTTTTTGCACAACCGTATTCCTATGGGGAAGAGGTGGCTATTCTTCAGCCTCAAAAAGTAGATGTGTTCGAGCGAATCAATAACAATCCCTATGGGAACACACCGGATGAACCCATCTGGTATCATGTTCATACTTCGGCAGGGGATGGTTGGGTGAATAAACAGTTTGCCGATCCTATTGCTGCCAAACCGACAGACGTGGCCATTGAATTGAAATCCAATGCGCAGTTAATGAACTATCCCACAGGTAACTGGTATAAATTTGCGCAAGCGTCGCCTCAGATTGTTCACCCGATTCGTTATTGGGATGATCCCTTAGGGAACCGTTGGTACCAGATTGATTCTTATGTCGGGCTTGTCTGGTTCAAGTTAAATCCATACACAGATCATATTGTGGGTGAAGGGTTTGATCCGGCTATAGACATGTCCTTCTACACTTTGTATTACAATAGTGCGAAGATTGATGGCGACGAGCTTAAGTTTCAAGATCGACAAGTGGGATATATACGCGATAACGCTTGGTATGTATCCATTCCCTTTCTGTCCGAAGGTTTCCGCTACGACAAAAGTGAGTCAGGAGGCTGGACCACATACCAAAACACCAACTTCGGTAATGGTTTCCGCATTCAGGCTGGCTCCTTGCAGGCGACAACACTTTGGAATGGAAAAAAGGTTCAGCAAGTTAACTTGACGGCAGCACCACAGGTCTCGTCAAACGGAGAGATCTATCTGAACGAAGCGGATGTACGGAACTTGTTCGGTTCTCTTATTGCTAAGGTTGATAACTCCCTTACATTCACACTTCAGGCGTACAAGGTGACTGCTCTTGCAATTCCCACATCCGTTGATTTAGATCAGATGGTGCTCAATGTAGCTTTCAGAGACAGCACCCAGCAGCTCCCAGCCGGTGCTTCACCTGAGTTAAGACCCAAGTTGACTGTCGAGGAGATAGGAGCTCAACCGACAGAGGCCATTCAGGCCTATCCAAAATGGGTTGCACCCATTCAGTGGGACATGGCTTTCTTCCAGTACCAGGCTGCCAAGCCGCTGAAGGTCGGGCAGAATCAGCTACGGGCCAGACTTGAGATTGGCGGAAGGGTTTTATGGCAGCAAGAATTTACGGTTTTGAGGACGAAATAGAGCAAAAGCCTTCATCCTTTTTAAGGGCGAAGGCTTTTTTTGTAGATTTTTACTGTTGCTTCGCTCTACCTTGACAAACGCGCTCGTCCTAATGGACAACGAAGTCGTCTATCCTAGTATGTTTTGGGTTATGGGGTAGGCGAAGCTTTCGTCTTATTGATGTTCGCTCACGGAGTATCTGGAATTCCTACTGCTAAAAATGGCGCGGAGTAGGGCTTTGATGAAATAACGGGAGTTTGTGCGGTTGTTTCAATCGATTCGCATCATTTCGTATGAAACTTGAGTAATTAGCAGGATAATTTACATTTAATGGATCGATAGCAGCTCGTAATGAACAAATTAGCTGCACTTTTTCCCGTTTTGCAACTTTAAGAAGATCCCATCCGTCTATTGAATAGGCTTAATTTTACTAATGTGGATGAAGGAGGTAAACGTTAAATGGTGAAAGTGGAACGAGATTTGCATGTAGATATTGCAATAATAGGCGGAGGAGTAGGAGGGTGCGCTGCAGCTCTAGCTGCCTGTAGGATGGACAAAAATGTGTATATGACCGATGAATACGACTGGATTGGCGGTCAGTTGACAAGTCAGGCCGTACCGCCTGACGAGCACAAATGGATCGAGCAATTCGGCTGTACGCGAAGCTATCGGAAATTTCGCGACGAGGTCAGAGAGTACTACCGTCAACACTATCCGTTATCCGAGTATGGGCGTTCGGCATACTATTTGAATCCAGGAAATGGTGGAGTAAGCCGGTTGTGCGCCGAACCACGTGTCACGCATGCCGTATTGCAGCAGATGCTCGCGCCGTTCGTTAACAGCGGGAAACTTACCATCCATACACGAAGTAAAATCGTGAAAGCGTGTAGACATGGCGATGAGATCCAAGCCGTTACTGTCAAACGCGAAAACGGGGAAAAGCTGACTGTTCATGCGCCTTATTTTCTTGATGCAACGGAATGTGGGGATGTATTGCCACTTGCGGAAGTCGACTACGTAACTGGGGCAGAATCGAAGTCAGAAACAAACGAACCTCATGCCTTGGAGGGTCCCGCAGATCCTCATGATATACAAGCTTTTACTTACTGCTTTGCGATGGATTACATCGAAGGAGAGAATCATGTCATAGATAAACCCGAAGATTACGAGTTCTGGCGTTCAATTCAAGCACCGTTTTGGCCGAATCTGCAGTTGAATTGGGTATCGCCCGATCCCAAGACGTTGGAACCAACAGAAGAAACGCTTTTTCCCGGTACGGATAAATATCCTTTGTTTATCTATCGCCGAATTGTGGATAAAGCGAATTTCGCGGCGGGGGCTTACACGTCGGACATTTCGTTAGTCAACTGGGCGCAGAACGATTATTTTCTTGGCAATGTTTACGATGTACCTGAACAGTTGGCTGAAAAGCATCTGCATCAAGCGAAACAACTGAGCTTTTCATTGTTATATTGGCTGCAGACGGAAGCTCCGCGGCCTGACGGGGGAGTGGGCTATCCGGGGTTGAGGCTGCGTCCGGATGTCGTCGGGACCGCTGATGGCATGGCACAGGCACCGTATATTCGGGAATCACGTAGAATCAAAGCGGAATTTACGGTTTTGGAACAGCATATAAGCGCAGCTATACGAGGCGATCAAGGGGCAGTAGAGTTCCCGGACAGCGTAGGCATCGGATGTTACCGTATCGATTTGCATCCGAGTATGAAGGGACGGAATTTCCTCGATATATCTTCGTTGCCTTTTCAGATTCCATTAGGAAGTTTGATTCCCAAGCAGGTTACGAACTTGCTAGCTGCCTGCAAAAATATAGGAACAACCCATATTACCAATGGCTGCTACAGGCTTCATCCCGTTGAATGGAATATCGGGGAGTCCGCAGGCTATACGGCCGCTTTTTGTTTGGATCAAGGTATGACCCCAAGTGAGGTTCGCGCTGACGCAGCAAAGCTCAAAGAGCTTCAAGCTTTACTGACGGCGAATGGCATCGAACTGGCTTGGCCAAAGATTGGAGCTGTATAAACAACCTATCAAAGATCAACTTGTTCTTAAATAGGGGGCATTTTATGGATCATAAAAAAAATTTGCTTTACGGGATAGTAGCTGGAGTACTCCTTCTTTTCTTAAATAATTCTATTGCTCTAAGTACAATAAAAAGTCTTTTCGATAGCATGCCAATTGCTTATCTTACTGTTAGATGCATGCTCTATATTCTGTCTTTTATCGGTATTTTGACGGTGGCTTTTTGTTCAATAGAATTGATAATAGAAGTACATAAATTCAGAAAGCAAAGATAAACTTGTCTGGTGACAAGAATAGGGTTACATTTAAAAGTCGCATGTTATGCGGCTTTTTCGATTTATGCCCTCATTTCCCGAGGGATCGGACATGGATATGGATAGTTAGGTAATCTTGTTCAAGAGTCCCCAAACACACGTTGATAACTTGGGTGAATTTCATGGACAGAGTGGATATGGCTTTAAGCAAGCAAACTCATCCTTTTCTTATTGAATTTAAAGAATAATAGATTGAGAAGCACTAATATGAAGTAGGTACATAGAACTTGCTTCCTCTTATACCCATCAATTACACTTTGAGGAGTAGCAATTTTATTAATTATTAGAGGAACTACATTTTAGTATCACCAATGGTAAGAAAAGAAAGGGTGCCAACGTTAATATGAAACTAACTTATTTACGCGGGGGCATTATTGCAATAATTGCAATCGCTGCACTAATCATAGGAATTAAGGCATTGTTAACGATTCAGAACATAAATCGCATTACTAATGTAGAGTTGGTTGGGGAGCAAACGATTTACGGAAAACCGGGCTCCCAAATGATCGTACGAATGGGAAAAACAGTGGCTGTGGCTACGGATAAAGAAGGTATTCCGGATCTGACTGCAGGTTTGGATCTTCAGCCAGGAACCTCGATTCCGGATAATCATTTGCTGTTTTTTCCTAAAACGACCCGAGGGCTCCAAGCCGATCTCCACACAGATAACGAGATTTGGATCACGGTTCGCGGAGGGAATACAGTTTATAATGAGAGCGGAAAGAAAATCAAACCCAATATTGAATGATTACATTATCTCTTTCCCGACGGAAGGTAGGGAAGAGATAGGTACAGTTTAACGTGGAACTATAACTTATAAACACCAGTGGAGGTAGCCGATACAAAGCGGCTGCCTTTTCCCCTTTAACGGGCAGATTTGCATGAAGACGGGAGGGAATCGAAACCCGATAACGAATGTTTTTTAGGTCGTAATTGAACAATGAATGGGATGTTCAAAAGTGGGGGGTGAAAGAAATGCATATTGGAATAGATTTAGATAATACAGTTCTTGATGCCACTTCGTCTTATTTGCATTTTTATAATAAGGCTTCTGGTTTGTCGTATAGCCCTAAAGATGTTAACGATTTTTATTTTTACCGGTTATATGGGTGGGATAATGCAGAACGTGAAAAAGTTTATTATCAATATGGTCATGATATTCATTGGAACTCATCGCCTTTTCCTCATGCAGTAGAAGTATTACAGGAATTATCTCTTTGTCATCAAATCTATTACTGCTCGTCCTTTACTTTTTCGAGATGTTACTATTGATTGGCTTAAATATCATGGGGTTAGATATACCAGTATAGCTTTCACAGAGAATAAGCTCCAGGAGTGTATAGATTCCGAGGTTAGTGTTTTAGTAGATGATGCCCCCCATTATGCAAAAGAATTTGCCGAAAAGAATATTCCAGTTATTTTGTTTGAACAGCCGTATAATACGTTTGTGAAGATTGATATGGTTTATCGTGCGTCTAATTGGTTAGAGGTAAGCAGACGTATCAGTGAATTAGAAGTGTCTAACATTAGTACTATAGTTTAACAATCAGTGAGCAGATTGCCGGTCGGCAGCGGCTCTCTTTTTCATTTAAGAAAAGGGCAGATTAGTTGTGTAAGAGGTGTTTGTACTCTATAAGTCGAATATGTTCTAGACTTTTCGATGGAGGTTCCATACATGGCTGATAAAGAATTAGTCCTCGATATTGGAGGAGTGCTTGCTACTAATTTTTCTCCTCTTTTTTGGCAAGAACTATCGGAACAATCAAATACTCCTTATGAAGTGCTTTTTGATTTTAGAAGGGAAATGCGTGAAGAGTTATGGACCGGAAAGATACCAGAGGAGGGTTTCTGGAAGCAGTTACATTTGAAATTCCCTTCAATTCATATGGAAAAGGCTAAAGAAATCCTTATTTCGAATATTCGTCCATTGCCGGCTATTGAGAAAGTACAGTCGTGGAGTAAAAACGCAAATATTCATTTATTAAGTAATCATCGCATTGAGTGGATTAAATCCATGCTTAAGCCTATTGAACCTTATATATGTAGTGTTACAGTATCCAGCGAAGTAGGCTATTGCAAGCCTAAGCCAGAAATATACGCACTTGTTCATGAGCAACTAAATAACCATGGAGATATATTATTTGTTGATGATCAGAATAAAAATTTTAAGGAAGCAAATTCGCTCGGTTGGAAAACCATATTAGCCGACGAAAACGGGGACTGGATTTATAATCTCACTTCACTTTTATCAACTGCAGAAGCTTGATATCAATTACCGTTCAACGGAGAACGTTAGTTCAATTCAAATTGATCGCAGCCAGGAAGTAACCGGCTGATGTTTTGCAATATATCAGAGTATCTTTATTTGAATTCACTGCTCGTAACGGAAGGAGTTCAAGCTTGTGACAACAACTATTTACGTAAAAACAAGTTCTTATAATTTCTGGTGGGGCGTCTATGGCATGGAGTCTCTAACAGGATGGGAAGATATCGTACTGTATACAGATAACAAGCAGAGGAATAAGCTGATTGCACTCTGTGTTTGCACGAAAAATTACTTTCGAAACGCTGTCGAGGAGTTGAAGGATGATCCTTTCGAGGCCGACTTCGTTCAGAAAATACAAGCTTTCCTTGTTGAAGATAAGGTCCACTATCATTACTATTATGACCATCCAGAAGATGAGAATCTTTATGAATTGCCTTTTGAAAAGTTGCCGCGCAACGAGCATGGTTTGTATCCTCGTTCATTGGAAGTATGATACCCAAGTGAAGGTATTAATGAAGCTCTCATAGAAGCATGTATCAGGGAAGTTAGCTGCGATTATCTTGAGATAGAGACTGATCATATTTCATTTATTGAGCCGACCGATAGGGAGGAGGCGCTGAAAGCCTATTCAGAGCATATAGCTCGTTTCGGGGGGAATGTGAAGATGGTTTTCACAGAAGAACTGATTGAGTCAATGATTAAATAAATGTCGTTCACGCGAGAGGAAGTAGTAAATCTGCTTGATCGTAGCGTATAACAGTAACCAATAATGAGTTAATGTGTATTGTGTGAGGGATGGAGAACGATAGTTGAATAACCAGAGAGCAGATCGCCGCGACCGCCATCTGTTCTCTTTTTCTTTGAAGTAACGGGAATTAAGTATAGGAAAATAAATGAATTAACCGAATATATTTATAAAATTGATAAATCAGGAAGGAGGGATTACGAAAGATGCTGAATTATTGGGCAGAGAATCAAAATTGGGCTAAATTAACACCTTGGTTGGGGTTCATTACCATTGTAATGCTATTCTGGACATTCAGTCCTGTCGACACGATGTTCTGGGCATTGATCAACATCCCATTATATTTGTTTCATCAAACCGAGGAGCATTATTGGCCGGGTGGCTTTAAGGATTACTTTAATCGAGTCGTGAATAGGTTGCCAGAGGGTGACGAGGCTTTAACGGATGAAAAAGTGTTTTGGATCAATATTATTCTAGTATGGCTGGCGTTCCTCATTTTCGGACTTTTATGTATCGTAAATATCGGCTTTGGTTTGTTAATTGTCATTTTTAGCTTGATGAACTGTGCCACCCATATTTATACAGGAATTAAATATAGAGAATGGAATCCGGGGCTGGTAATGGCAAGCCTTCAGTTTATCGCATCCGTTTATGGTGCATACGTGATTACGGCTAAAGGTATTTCCAATCCAATGACCTGGTGGATTAGCTCGGTTTTATTTTCGATTCTTGTTCATGCCATCTTATTTAAGTTTGTGATGGGTAAGAAATAGGTCGGGAACTAACGAAAAAAGATAGCGCTGCGGTGATGGAGCCGATCCATCGCTTATTTTCGTTTCGGTGCGCTCCGCTCAACTATTGGGCAGATAGTTTAATTAAAATTAATAATTCTCTTGTCCAAATATTCCAGATTATGTAATGATTAAGCATCCTAATATGAGTCGGTTTTACAGGTGCTTTCTTTACCACACAAATATGAAGCAATAATTATTCCTGGCGGGTCATTTTTACTCATAGAACAACGAGAAGAAAGGAATTTTTGAACGGTTATTGATATAATAGAAAGGTGGGAGATTCTTGATAGAAACAAAACGTCTTATAATTAGAGAAATGGTGCAGTTCGATTATGATGCATTGTGCGGAATATTGTGTGATGAGGAAGTAATGCGTGCTGCTTATGAAAGTGCATTCAACTTAGAAGAAGCACAAAATTGGCTTAACAGACATCTTAAAAGATATGAAGAGTATGGTTTTGGACTTTGGGCTGTTGTATTAAAAGAAACAAACAAAATGATTGGTCAATGTGGCTTAACAATGCAAGGCTGGAGAGAAAAAGAAATTTTGGAAATAGGATTTTTGTTTCAAAAAGCGTATTGGCACAAAGGTTACGCAACAGAAGCGGCAATTGCTTGTAAGGAATACGCGTTCTCAGTTCTTAATGCAAATAGGGTTTATTCTATTATTAGGGACACAAATATAGCCTCTCAAAAAGTTGCTGTTCGAAACGGTATGAATATTATTGATAAAGATACTAAGAATTTTAGGAATATAGATATGGAATTTTTTCTGTATTCTGTAGAGCGAACAAAATGAGCATAATACAAAGTAAAAAACAATTGATAATGTAATATACCTTTAAATGCTATTATGAAAGTCAAAATGATAAATTCCAAGTTGGAGAGATAATTTTGATTCTCAATCGTTTTCAATTGCGAATATAAAAGGCATTCAATCTTGTCATCGTAGAATGGAACGGCGAGCAATGGAACAACAATATTCTAATCCGACAATTCTTGAGACAGAATCCTGAAAATGCTAGAGAATACTCCGGAAGAAAATTTGAAGCTATGGGGAATATACATACGACCTTTACCAAACAAATGGATTAATCTTACAATCTTGTTCATTTCGCTCATACTTCTTGGATGCTTAAATTACAAGCTCAACTATCAAGTGGCTTGGGGTGAACATAAAAACAACTTAGGGATGCTTATTGAGTTTCTCAACAAGATTATACCAATAAGGCTTCTTTTCCAAAATCATTAAAGATGTATTCAATATTTATACCTGTTTGTTCAATAAAATCAACAGAGACTGAAGTAATAATGCTGCACAAAAACCATATGAGCGGTCAAGCTATAAAAGATAATATAACCTTTCAAAAGAAGTGATTACGATAACGGGGACACGATAGTTGAGCAGAACTAGTGGTAGCTATGCATATTGAAATATAGGGAGTAACTATGGAGAAAATGAACACCTTAGAAACAAAGCCCTCATGTCGCACTGATTTTGAGCTGATCACTTTTTCCTTGATCCTGATATGAAAAAAATTAATATCGGTCCTTTTTATTTTGAATGGGAAAATTATAAAAAAGTAATTAAGAGCACCTTAGGAATTGCAGGCGTTCAATAGTAAGGCACCAGGTTAAGCTATCTCGAGACAACACCAGGAGAGGCTGCCGATTTGATCGATGGCCTTCATGAAATTTTTGTCTACCGAAAGGCAAAGTTTATCTTGTTCCTTGGACGAATGAGTGGGGAGCGGAATTTAGGAAGGGACAGATCGCCGAGGCCGGCAACTGTCCCTTATTTTATTCAAGTGACGGGTAGATACGGTATCTTTTATATACGTCTTCCATTGGACTTTGCTGAATTTAGTAGATGAAACTCACTGTTAAAATCCAGCAAGCGCAATTATTCAATTAGGTTTTTCGTGGCCTTATACAGATTTTCCACGTATACATCTACTTCATCTCGCGTCATGCGTAAGCGATTCACAGAAGTACCATATCCAATTTCCTTTTTACCTTCTTCTAATGTTTTGAAAATTCCATCTACGAAGGCATCTAATGGTTCTCCTTGGGTATGCCCCCCCGCTCCACCTAAATTTGTATTCACTGCCGGAGGAGCAATTTCAATTACTTCTACAGACGTTTCAGAAAGTTGGTGTCGTAGACTCATTGTAAATGAATGAAGCGCCGCTTTTGAAGCTGAATAAATGGGGGCAATTGCAAACGGTGTAAAAGCTAATCCAGATGTCACGTTGATGATAGTCGCCTCTTTTTTTGTTGCAAAAAATGGGGCGAACATCATAGAGAGATGCAAAGGTGCTTCAAGGTTGGTTGTGATTTCTTTACTGAAATAATTCCAATTGTTCTTCGCATCCCCTTTTAACACATTAAAGCGTTGTTGGATCCCTGCATTGTTAACTAACACATTCACTTCTGGATAGTTTGCTGTTACCCAATCAAACAATGCTACACGCTCGAATTCAATATCCAAATTACTTACACGAGTAATAAGGTTAGGGGATTTTTCTTTTGCATGTTGGAGTACATCTATACGTCGTCCACAAACAATGACTATATTTCCTGCCTCGATAAAGCGCTCTGCAAAAGCTAAACCTATTCCAGTACTTCCGCCTGTAATAAGTATTGTATTTCCTGAAAGTTTCATTCTATTTCCTCTTTTCCAATATGGTTTCATCTTCTCTTGCTTCTTTTCTTTCCTGCGTATACTTTGTATAACGTGTGATTTTTACATCAATTCCTTTTAATGCTTCTTGCATTAGCGAAATTTCAGCTAGTACATTTTTTTTGTGATTCTTCATCATCTCAAGTCGCAATTCAGTAGTACTCTCTCCTTCTACTACCCAATCAACATATTGTTTAATTACACTTATTGGCATATGCGTGTTTTTTAGATAAATAATGATTCGAAGGAAAGTAATTTGATCTTCTGAAAATAACCGCCTCCCTGCTTCATCACGCTCAACTTGTGGTAATAATCCTTTTTTTTCATAATAACGTATCGTTGATTCCGGAATATCGAGTCTGTCTGAAACTTCGCTTATTGAATAATACTTCATCTGGAGGCCTCCAAATTTTATATTTCATGTCGACAGGAATATGATACGACTTAAACTATGGTTTAAGTCAACAAAGAAATTAATAGTCTGTCGAAGGCTAAAAATTTGAATCCAAGAACGCCTACCGTTCCTTCATAAATTGCAACCAAGTGTTTCGACAATCGTAATACAGCATATACTGATGTACGGAGGTGCTTGAGATGGATTTTCTGAAGGATTTAGGTAAGTTGGCAGGCGATGTGACAGGTAAAGTGCTTGGAGGAACTGTTCGAGTGGCAGGAGAGCTTGTTCGCAGTGATTATATAAAGGAAATCGGCAATGATATAGAACAGGTAACGGCCAAAACTGGCGAAATCGCGGGCCATGCAGCGAGCGGTGTATGGAATTTAAGCGCAGGCCTAATTACCGCAGATAAGCAGCAATCGAAAGCTGGACTCCATGAACTTGAACAAACAGCCATTACGACGGCAAAAGGAGTTGTCCATGGCATCGAGTATGTGGTTGAGAGCGGAAAAGATGTCGTGACAGGCTTTAAGGACAGCGATAAAGCACGGTTGAAAGACGGCGTGAAAAAGCTGGGAAAAGCAGCTGCTATCAGCATTCTGGCTATCGGTGTGATCGATGTCGTCGATGGTCCGGACGTACCAGATTCCTCAGGTACAGTTTAAGACATGTGCCGTCATAAAAACAGACCCGACGAGAGATCGTTGGGTCTGTTTTAGTAGTGGTATTAGTTTAATCTACCTGAACAGTGGTCAAGACAGCGGAATGAAGACATTTAGGTAGCTTACTTGACAATCAGTTGCCGTTCCCAAAATAGTAGAGCGTGGTTTATTCTTCCAAAGGTAAGGCAGTTAAGAGTTATCCTTGAATACGAAGAGTAGGATAGTTTGGAGTAATCCTTTATGATAAAATGTGGCTAAAAGCCTAAGGTGGATTCTATGGAGAACTGTTCACAAATAATGGGGATTCCAGTACCCAAAATAACAATGGAAGATACAGTCCATATCATTGACCAAGTAATAACGGAAAATAAAGCGGAACTGTTTCATGTGGTAACGCTAAATCCAGAAATCACTATGTCTTGTCAACATGATTTGCTGCTCCATACCATAATTGATGAGGCGGGTCACCTAACTGCGGACGGTGCAGGGATTGTCATGGTCTCTCGTTTAAAGGGGAATCCACTTCCCGAACGTGTTACAGGATGTGATCTTTTATTTAATTTATTAGAGATGGGGAACCGAAAAAAATGGTCATTTTATCTTCTGGGCGCCAATGAGATAACAAGTAAAATGGCAGCGGAAGTAATAAGTAAGAAATACCCAAATGTATCCGTTTTGGGTAGACAGCATGGCTTTTTTGATCAGAAGGATGAGGCACAAATTGTAAATGAGATTGCGACCTTGAGTCCCGATGTTCTAGTGGTTGCACTTGGAGCCCCAAAAGCTGAATTTTGGATACATAAATTTAAAAACGAATTAAATGTTAGAGTTGCTATTGGCGTTGGAGGAAGTCTTGATATCATTGCTGGGACAGTAAAAAGAGCACCAGTTATATGGCAGAAGTTAAATGTAGAATGGCTTTATCGATTATTAAATCAACCATCCAGATGGCGAAGACAATTAATTTTGCCTCGTTTTGCAATGAAAGCATTGTTATTTAAAGAAAATAATCGGTGATAACGGAACAGAAAAAGGTTTGGGAGAACTAGTCAAGAAGGAGAGTGAAAAGTATGTTTCATGTAAAAGATATGTTATCCGATCAGTTATTAGCAAATGCTAATGACCCTAGTTGGTACCTACCATTTTCAGCTGCAGTTGACAATTTGTCGGAGGAAGTAGCTTTTTGGAAGCCTAGTGAAGATAGCAATAGTATCGCTGAAATTGTGCAGCATTTACTTTATTGGAATGAAACATGGCAAGCCAGATACCAAAAATCTGATGTCAATGCCGTGCCTTCCATAGGAGATAATAATAAAAGTTTTATAGTTCCTAAAGACAAAAAGTTCACTGATTTAAAAGATCAATTATTAGATGTGCTTTTAAAATGGCAAGCTCTACTTACTGAAGAAAAAGTCGAAAGTGATGTAATCGGATTTCCGGTGGCTGCCAAGTGGTGGGAGATACTTGGAAATGTATCAACTCATAATGCCTATCACATTGGTCAAATTTGCTATATTAGGAAACTGCAAAAGAGCTGGAGTATAGACGAAAAATAAGAAGAATGAAATCCTTCGGATGCTTATTAGACAAAAACATGTTCTCATTAAAAGCCGCGCAAATCGCGGCTTTTTCTCATTTTTTAAGAAAAACTCTTCTCGTATTCTTTTAAAAAAGTCAGCAGAACGATAACAAAAAAGTCAGCATACTGTTAGTGGCGATTTCGACGCTATTGTATGATAGGACCAAAGAAACGCAGAAAGAGGGGAACTACTTGGCAGAGGCAGCAAAAATACGAAAGAGAGTTTTTAAAAAGTATATCCCGCTAACAGTAATGACGGTTCCTGGGTTGCTTTACCTGGCGCTCAATAACTACCTACCCATGTTCGGTATCATTATTGCTTTTAAAAATATCAACTATGCCAAAGGGATATGGGGTAGTGATTGGATTGGTCTTAAAAATTTTGAATATTTATTTAAGACTTCGGATGCTTACGAAATTACGAGAAATACGATTCTCTATAATGTAGTGTTTATTATAATAGGGACCTTGCTTTCTATAGGAGTAGCGATCCTTTTAAATGAAATCAAGAATCGATTCCTCTCAAGGCTGTACCAGAGCATTATTTTGTTACCGTTTCTCATTTCTATGGTCATCGTCAGTTACTTAGCTTATGCAGGTCTAAGCTTGGAAACGGGTTTTCTCAACAAAACAGTACTTCCTTTCTTGGGTATGCGGGAGATTGACTGGTATCAGGAGTCGAAGTATTGGCCGGTCATTCTAACCTTGATCCATGTATGGAAAGGCCTGGGTTACAGCAGTATTGTTTATTTTGCCGCTATCATCGGAATTGACGAAGAATATTATGAGGCAGCGAAATTGGATGGGGCTAGCAAATGGCAGCAGATCCGTCATATTACGTTCCCGTTGTTGAGTCCTACGATAACGATGTTGGTTCTGCTAAGCATCGGAAAAATATTTCATTCCGACTTCGGTCTGTTCTATCAGGTGACGATGAACTCCGGCGCCATTTACTCGACAACCAACGTCATCGATACCTACGTATATCGAGGATTAAAGGAACTAGGGGATATCGGAATGTCGGCGGCAGCTGGTTTGTATCAATCGGTGGTCGGCTTTGCTCTCGTCCATATAACCAACTATTTGGTTGGTAAATTCAACAAAGATAACGCATTGTTCTAGCGAGGTGACATCTATGAAAAATGAAAGTAAAACGCTTCAGTGGTTGGGGCATATCCTCATGATTTTGTTCTCCCTGGCGTGCGTGGTTCCATTTCTTCTCTTGTTTCTTTCATCCATTACCGATGAGAAAGAGATTATTCGAAACGGGTATTCCTTTCTCCCGTCTCAATTCAGCATGCTTGCCTACCGATATATTTTAGAAGAAGGCGCAGACATTTTTCGAGCATATGGCATCACGGTGCTGATTACTGTGGTAGGGACGACAGCGAGCCTTGTGTTCACTTCGTTATTGGCATATCCTATTTCACGGAGAGATTACCCTCTTCGTAACGTGTTAGCTTTCGTCGTTTTCTTCACTCTGTTATTTAATGGGGGATTGGTACCGTCCTATCTGATCTATTCGCAGATGCTGGATATCAAGAACACGATTTGGGCGCTGATTATCCCCGGCCTTTTAATGAATGGATTTAACGTCATGCTGATGCGGACCTATTTCCAAACCTCAATTCCGATGGCCGTGATTGAATCAGCCAATATAGATGGAGCGGGAGAGGTCAGAACGTTCGGATCGATTGTTCTTCCACTTTCAATGCCAATTCTCGCAACCGTGGGGCTTTTCCAAACGATTACCTACTGGAATGATTGGATGAATGGAATGATTTATATAACAGACCCGCGTTATTACAGCATTCAAAATCTTCTGAACCGCATTTTACAGGATGCGCAGTATTTGGCAAGCAGTGAATTCAATTCTGGCTCCAGCACAGCAGCGCAATCACTTCCCAGCTCTACCGTAAAAATGGCTATTGCGGTCATCGGCATAATCCCGATTCTGATCGCCTACCCGTTCTTCCAGAAATATTTTGTCAAAGGGATAACGATCGGAGCCGTGAAAGGGTAGTCCATTTTCAAAAATCATATCAGGTCCATTTAATTAGCTCGAAAGGGCTTATTAAATGGGCTTCCTTTTCTTATTCATGTACTATAATAAGGATACTAAAATGTAGAAACCAAAAGGTGTTAGGGCAGGTGTTAGATGAAGGCATCAAAGTCAAAATGGAAGCATTCCCTGAATTCAATAAAGATGAAATTGATGCTAGGGGTATTGATTTTAACGTTACCATTGATCACGATACTGATTTATTACAGTGTTTATTCAACCAAAGTCGTGCGAAATCAGGTAGCGGACTCCTATAAGAATATGATGATTCTATACATGGATCAAGTAGATAAAACTTTGGAGGACAGCGAAAAGTATATTAATAACACGGTAGCTGCTGATTCCGATTTTATCGCTTACCAACTATCGAAATCGGAATATGATTATAATTTCAATAAGATTATGATGTTCAATAAATTATCGAATGATATTAGCATGTATAAATCTGTCAATTCTTTTTTCCTGTATGCTCCAAAAAGAGATGATATGTTACGAGTCACCAGAGATAGAGGCACCATTGAAGAAGATGAGGCCATGAATAACGTCATTAAAATGACCGTGGATTCCAAGCAAATCAACTCCAAACATTGGAATGTTGAGCAGATCAACCATACCTATTATTTAATGTATATCTTCCAATCCGGGGATGTTTATTTTGGAGCTTGGATCAAAGTGGAGAATCTGATGGTTCCGTTCAAAACCATTGATTTTGGTACGAACGGCGGAGCTTTATTCGCAACTCAAAACGGAGTACCTTTGACGAACGTTGACCTTGTAAACCGAAATCAAGTTCAGCTAAAAGCGGTCATGGAGAATTATTATTTATCTGGTAATTATCATAATTTCTTGGTGGTTGGAGAACCGTCATCCAAAGGGGACTTCAATCTGATCGCACTCGTGCCCGACGAGAAGATCTTAGAAAAATTGCCCTACTTACAAAAAATGGTTGGCCTTATCACTTTTGCAAGCCTTTTTTCACTGCCGTTAGGGCTGAGTTTGTTACGAAGAACGATCATGCTTCCGCTTAACCGATTGATGGCTGCTATGAAAAGAATTCGAAGCGGTTATCTGGAAGCTCGCATTGAAACATTCCCAACATCCGATGAATTTATCTTGGTTAATGAGACGTTTAACAATATGATCGCACAAATCGAGGGACTGCGGATAAACGTTTATGAGGAGCAGCTAAGCAAGCAAAATGAAGAGCTGCAGCGCTTACAGCTGCAGATCAATCCTCATTTCTTTTTAAATTCGTTAAATATATTATACAACTTAGCCAAAGTGAAAAATTATGAATTGATTAAAGAAATGTCCTTATCCTTAATGAAATATTTTAGATATATGCTCAGAAGTAATCTCAGTCTAGTGAAGTTAAAAGATGAACTCGAACATACACAAAATTATTTTCGTATCCAGGAACTTCGTTTTCCAGAAAGCCTGACTTGCCAAATTAACGCACCGGAATATTTAATTGATACGTATGTGCCGCCTCTTGTCATTCAAACTTTTGTTGAAAACACGGTGAAGCACGCGATTACGTTAGATGAACCGATACATATTTCAATCGATATTGATGTAATCGAGCAGGATCATGTTCCTTATATTACTATTTCAATTCAAGATACGGGCACAGGATTCCCCGATGATGTGCTGCATGTACTGCAAAAAGAGGAAAGCCTGGTCACCGAACAAGGGGAACATCTCGGAATATGGAACATTCAACGGAGACTCCGCCTGTTGTATGCCCAATCGGCCCAAATCTCTTTCTCGAACCGTTTGCCTCGTGGAGCGGCCATTTTAATCACTCTACCTATCCATTTGAAAATGAAAGCTGGAGGTGCGGACGATGTACCATTTACTGATTGTTGATGATGAAATGCATGTGATCGAGGGTGTGAAATCCGATTTGGATTTAGCAAAAAACGAAATCTCTGAACTCTATACGGCATACAACATCAGGCAAGCTAAAGCCATTTTTGCCGAGCATCGCATCGATATTCTATTTTGTGACATTGAAATGCCGCAGGGCAGCGGCTTGGAGCTGCTTGCTTGGGTCAGAGAAAACCACCTGGAAACAGAGGTAATCTTCTTGACTGCTCATGCGGATTTCAAATATGCCAAACAAGCGATTCAACTAGGAAGCTTGGCTTATTTGATTAAGCCGGCACTTGTGGATGAACTGGAAGAGGTGCTGACGAATGCCAAGCAGAAGATATCCCGACATAGCGAGCTTCATCGTGTAAATCTGCTATGGACGCAAAATCATCACTTGATCGAGGAAAGGTTTTGGAAGGATTTACTTGATCAAACAATCCCCTCCCATGAAAAGGAAATAAGAGAAATTGCTACGCAACGGAATTTTCTTTACTCCGAAACGATGACTTTTCTGCCTGTTCTAATCAGCGTGCAGCGCTGGCATCAAGAATTTAGTATGCGCGATGAGAAAAATTTGGAATATGCGCTCAAAAATTCGGCGAAAGAGCTCATTGTTCAGCAAGTAACGAGCGGGCAAATAATCCCCATCGATAGAGGGCAAATTCTCGTCATTTTATATTTCGAAACGTATACCGATGAGCTTATGGAGAAGTTAATACGCAGCTGTGAAGATTATATTGAGTCTTGTAATCATTACTTTTACTGCGATTTATGCTGTTATCTGGGTACTGATGGTTATCTGCACGAAGTTTTGCCTATTGTACAGGAATTGATAGCGCTGGATACAAATAATGTGGCATTTAATAACAAAGTATTTCCGTTAAACAGGAAAGCTGTCTCCTCTGTACAGATCCAGTTACCGGACATGACCGTCTGGTCGGCGATGCTAAAAAAGGGAACGAAGGAGCAGGTGGTCGCAGAAGCGGCGGAATTTCTGGAGAATTTGGTACAAACCGAAGAGTTGAATGCCAATTTACTGCGTCAATTTTATGAGAATTTCCTTCAGATGACGTACTTCGTACTAAATTTGAAAGGCATTCAGGCTCATCAATTATTTTGTGATGAGATCTCTTTGTCTCTGTCCGGCAAGGCCACCCGTTCGGTAACAGACCTTTTAGCTTGGATTCGGCATACCGTTGTGAAAGCGATGGATCAAGCGGAGGCAGTGGAACAAGGAACTTCGGTTATTGCATCTGTTAAACAGTATATTGCCGTTCATTTGGATCAAGCGGAGTTATCCCGTGAAGATTTGGCTGAGCATGTCTATTTGCATCCGGATTACTTATCTCGTTTTTTTAAGAAAGAGACAGGGATGTCGATATCGGATTATTTGCTGCAAGAAAGAGTAAATTTGGCCAAGCAGTTACTGTGCAAAAGCAACATGTCAATCGGTAGTATCGCGTTCTCTGTGGGCTATTCGAATTTCTCCCATTTTTCCAAAATGTTCAAAAAAGTGACGAACTTGAATCCTAATGATTATCGTCAGCAGCATGGTTAATAAGCCGGAAAAAGTCATGTAGGCGGTAATGAAAATGTCATCAAACTGTTAGCAGGCTTGGGATCCCTTAGTTTATTATTACAACTAGTAACAGCCATAAACTTCAAAAAAAGGGGTTAGAGCATGAACAAACGGACTAAAATGATGATTATGTTTTTGGCGATGATCATGGTATCAATGCTTTTCCTAACGGCATGTGGAAAGAACCCGAGCAATCAGGAAGTTGCTTCCACCGCTACGACGGCGCCTTCAAACACAACTTCATCAGGTAAAGGCGATACGAAAGCACCTGCCGAGCTTACAATGGCGTTTCCTATTTACGGCGCGATGCCGAAAGATATGAATCTTGTTGAGGCAGAAGTAAACAAGATTACCAAAGCGAAAATAAACGCTACGGTCAAACTGCTACCTATTAACTCCGGGAATTGGGTTCAGCAAACGAATCTGATGATGAGCAGTAACGATAAGCTTGATCTTATGACAATCAATGGCGGCGGGAGCGTTTATTCTTCGCTTGTGGCTAAAGGCCAATTAAAGCCTTTGGACGATTTGCTTGCACAATATGGAAAAGGAATTTCCGCTGCTTTGGATCCCGCCTATCTGAACGCGCCAAAAATGGATGGGAAGATCTATGGTGTTGCGAGCATTCGGGATTTGGCTAAAAACTACGGATTTGTCATGAGGAAGGACATTGTCGACAAATACAATATCGACATCAGCAAAATCAAGACTTTAGACGATGTGGAAGCAGTTCTGAAGATTGTAAAAGAAAAAGAGCCGGAATTAACTCCGATTGCTTCAGGCGGTACCGGCAGTACGTTTCTAAAAGTATATAAACCAGAAGACCCATTAGTTGATGGCTTTGGTGTTCTGCCTGGCTATGACAATAATATGAAAGTTGTTAATTATCAAGAATCACCGGAATATGCTGCACTTATCAAGAGATTCAGAAGTTGGTACCAAGCCGGTTATGTGATAAAGGATGCGGCTACGAGCCAAACATCAACGAGTGACTTGGTTAAATCCGGAAAACTATTCGGGTATTTGGCCGGGATGAAACCCGGCTATGATGCTCAGGAATCCAGAGCATCGACTTATCAAATGGTGACTGTACAGCTGCTCGATCCCGTTGCGACGACAGGAACGATTACGAATCTGATGTGGGGAATTCCGCAGAATTCAGCGTATCCAGAGCGTGCTATGATGCTGTTAAATTTATTGTATACGGATAAAGACTTAATTAATTTGCTTAACTGGGGTATTGAAGGCAAACATTATGTGAAAGTTTCTGACAATATGATCGACTTCCCACCCGGTATTGATGCCAAAAACAGTGGTTATTACTTAGGGTTAAGCTGGATTTTCGGCAATCAATTTCTCTCCTATGTGTTTAAAGGCGATGATCCGGATATTTGGAAAAAGATGGATGAGTTCAATAAAAGCGCTAAGAAATCGAAGGCACTTGGCTTTAACTTTAATACCGAATCTGTGAAAACGGAAATAACAGCCGTCACGAACGTAGTCAATCAATATCAAAAAGGTCTTGAAACAGGAACACTCGACCCGGATAAGGCGCTTCCTGACTATAATGCTAAACTTAAATCAGCGGGCATCGATAAAATTATACAGGAAAAGCAAAAGCAGTTGGATGCGTGGGTAAGTGCGAAAAAATAGATTTTGGATCGGATAACGATTTTAGTTTAATAGGAATTAGATGATGATGTCGGCCTGAACCTTTATGGTAAGGGCTTTTTTTATTTTGTAGTTTGTGAGCTATTCCTTGAAGTTATCGTTCGATCATTTTTTCGTATTTAATCAATTGTCCATGGCATGTTAAAATCCGATTAAACAAGTTGGAAAAGTAAGAAAGACAATGGAGGGGAGGACAAGCGAGTATGAGGGCATATATGATGAAGCGGGTGCTGCACCTTATTCCAACACTTGTCGGCGCCTCGTTGGTTATTTTCTTTATCTTTGCCCTGGCGCCGGGGGATTTCATCGACTCAGACATAAACCTGACACCGGAACGGGCTTTGGAGCTTAAGGCGCTCTACGGTTTCGATAAGCCTCTGCTGGAGCGTTATTTCATCTGGCTGGGGAATGCGCTGAGAGGTGATTTCGGTTACTCGCTGCAATACCAGCAGCCTGTGATGAAAGTGCTCGGAGAATATATATGGAACTCGTTTCTCATAGCCGGCGCCTCCCTCATCATGACCTGGGTCATCGCACTTTTGGCGGGTGTCATATCGGCTGTCAAAATGTACACCTGGTACGATTCGCTCGTCACCTTCGGTGTTTTTGCGCTGATGTCGTTTCCGTCGTTTTTCCTCGGTTTGCTGATGGTGAAGTTTTTCGCCGTCGATTTGGGGTGGCTGCCTATAGGAGGCATGCTGAATACCGGAAGTGAGGCTACGGGGTGGGCTTACGCATGGGAGGTGCTGAACCATATGCTATTACCGGCAACCGTCATGACGCTGCTTAGCGTTGGATCGCTTACCCGGCATTTTCGGACCAATATGATCGACGTCATCAAGCAGGATTTTGTTCGTACGGCAAGAGCGAAGGGATTGAAGGAGCGGGTCGTAGTGTTCAAGCATGCGCTGCGCAATGCTCTGCTTCCGGCAATTACGCTGCTGGGACTCGAACTGCCGGGATTGTTTTCCGGGGCTATTATAACCGAAAAGGTGTTCACTTGGCCGGGAGTAGGCTACATCCATATGGAGGCGATCACTAACCGGGATTATACGCTGCTTATGGGTTTTACAATGTTTCTGGCCATTATAACAGTGCTCGGCAATTTACTTGCCGATTGGCTATACGCCACAGCGGATCCACGAATACGGATGAAATAGGGAGGTGGGGGAATGCAAGTTGAGACCTGGAGCTCGGTGCAGACCGGAAATAAGACCGCCGCAGATCACGAATCCCGCAAAGGGGCCGCGTCACTTTGGGGAACTGCCCGAAAAAGGTTAGGCAGAAAAAAATTGGCTATGGCGGGACTGTCCTTTTTGCTCTTTATGACGCTATTGTGCGTGATTGGCCCTTTGTTCTCGGATTATAAGGAAGGTAAGGTGATTGTATCGCTGATTAACAAGCCGCCTAATGTCGAGCACTGGCTTGGAACGGACCAGCTCGGCCGGGATGTGCTGACGAGGCTGATGCAAGCTGGGCGCATATCGCTGCTTGTTGGCGTCGTATCGATGGTACTCTCCGTCGTATTGGGGTCGCTGCTCGGGGCTCTCGCAGGCTACTATCGCGGAGCGGTCGATAACATCATTATGCGTGCGGCAGATATTTTGCTGGCAGTCCCGGAAATTCCGATTCTTATCATCATCGGTGCCATTCTGTCTGATCTCAAGGTGCCTTCCGAATATCGGATATATCTGGTCATGGTCATGATTAGCTTCATGGCTTGGCCGTCGCTCGCCAGGTCGGATATTCAATCGTTTATTCAAGCGTGATTGGACTCTTGTTAGGGGTGCTTTTAGTGGTGCTTAGACCAGGTCATCTTTATGCAAATCCAGTTGTCTATCATATCTTGAATACGATTATTAATATTATTCGCTCTATACCCTTTATCATTATTATGGTCGCTATTATTCCCTTAACGAAATGGCTCGTTGGTACGACTATTGGTGTAAAAGGGGCTATTGTGCCTCTTGTTTTTTACACTGCACCTTATATCTCTCGTTTAATGGAAACGGCGCTGTTGGAGGTAGACCTCGGTGTCATTGAGGCTTATCAGGCTATGGGCGCTTCCAAACGGCAAATTATTATTCGAGTCATATTGAGAGAGGCACGGCCAGCTGTGATTCTCGGACTTGCCATTGCTACCATTGGATTGGTTGGGGCATCGGCAATGGCTGGCGTTATGGGAGCCGGTGGATTAGGGGATGTAGCGATAAGGTTCGGATATCAGCGTTGGGAACCTGATGTGATGTATACCTCCGTGCTTTTGCTTGTTCTGATTGTTCAGATCGTGCAATCCCTAGGAAATTGGATATCGAAGAGTTTGAGGAAGTAAACTTGCGTATTATTTGGGCAAATTGGGAAACCTTAGGTGTAACAAATTCGTGTTTACTTTCTCAAGGAGGACAAGACATGTCAGTCACAGTCAAGAATTTATTAAGAGGAATCTCAATCATAAGTGTGATAACTGCTGCGGTTGTTGGTTGCTCGAGCAAATCAGGGGATAACACGCAAGGAACAGCTTCAGCAACACCAAAGAGCACCAATGCTGCCTCAGAGGATTTGTTGGCATCAATTAAGAAGTCAGGCAAAATCAGAATTGGCTTGATGGGGACGTACGCACCCTACAATTTTCTCAATGAGAAACATGAAGTGGACGGATTCGATGCCGATGTCGCCAAGGAAGTTGCCAAGCGGATCGGTGTACAAGCGGATTTCATTACGGGAGAATTCTCTGGATTAATCGAAGGTCTGCAGACAAATAAGTATGACGCGCTTGTCAGCCAAGTTACCATAACGGACGACCGCAAGAAAACGATGGATTTCTCTACGCCTTACATAAAAAACAGCGTCAGTGTCATCGTTAAAAACGATAATACCTCTGTGAAGGGGATTGAAGATTTTAAAGGGAAGAAAATTGGAGTTGGTCTAGGAACAAATGATGAGACTTATTTACGCAACGAAGTGCTGCCGAAGGTTGGTACCTTTGATATCGTGACCTATAACGATGTGATTACGTCGCTTACGGATTTGAATGCGGGGCGAATCGATGCCACAATCAACAATGTTTTTGCCATTCAACCATTGGTTGAAAAGAATCATTTTCAGATTAAAACCGTAGGTGCTTCAGTAAAAGATGACTTTGCCGGTATCGCGATTCGTAAAAATAACTCTGAACTCTTAAGTGCATTGAATAATGCATTGGCTGAGATGAAATCAGACGGGGCGTTTAAACAAATCTTCCAAAAATGGTTCAAAGTCGATCCTAACATCTGAGCATCAGTGCGTAGGAGGATGCAGGCATGGAGCTTGTTTGGCAAAATCTCGACTTTCTATTAAAGGGTGCGTATTATACGCTGTTGATCACCATGGTGTCGATGTTTTTCGGCTTCATTCTTGCGCTGATCGTGGCGTTTGCTCGTCTAAAAGGAAACATCGTTGTGAGAAATATCGCAATGTTTTATGTTTCTGTTTTTCGGGGAACGCCAATTCTCGTCCAAATTTTCATCATCTACTACGGCTTACCGGATTACGGCATTCGTTTGGGTCCCCTTACAGCCGCTATTCTTTCACTCAGTCTTAATATTGGCGCTTATTTATCTGAGACCTTCCGCGGTGCCATACTATCTGTCAGCAAGGGGCAGACGGAAGCTGCGATGTCACTAGGTCTTACTCCTTGGCAAACGACTTATAAGGTTGTACTGCCACAGGCCGCGAGAGTAGCGATACCTCCAATGGGCAACACCTTTATCGGGATGCTCAAGGAAACATCGCTTGTTTCCATTGTTACCGTGACAGAGCTGCTCCGAACGGCTCAGCTTTTGATTGCACAGTATTATATCGCCATGCCATTTTACATCGCTATTGCCGTTATGTACTGGGTTATGAGCTTGGTATTTTCCCATCTGCTGGCGAGGATTGAAAAGAATTTATCTAAGGCTTATTGAAGGTGTGAACCGTATGATTGAAGTGAATCAGCTTTCGAAGAGTTTTAATGACTTGCAAGTGCTGCAACAGATTGAGTTTAAAATGAAGGCCAAAGAAATCGTCGTGCTGCTTGGACCGAGTGGTTCGGGGAAAAGCACGCTGCTCCGTTGTCTCAATGGGTTGGAAGAGCCGGATTCCGGGACAATTCGCATGGATGATGTCACATGGGACGCTAACATGGCCAAATCCGCGAAACGGGAAGCCATTAGACGAATTCGGCTAATGAGCGGAATGGTCTTTCAATCTTTTCATTTATTTTCCCATATGACGGTGCTTCAAAATATTACGATGGCCCCTATGCTAGTTAAAAATTTGAGCGCTGCACAAGCGGCGGAACTGGCAGAAAGATTACTCGTTAAAGTCGGTCTTGTGGAGAAAAAGCACGAATATCCTTCTCGCCTTTCCGGCGGTCAGCAGCAACGAGTAGCGATTGCACGTTCGCTAGCGATGCAGCCGAAAGTGATGCTCTTCGATGAGCCAACTTCGGCGCTGGACCCTGAACTGACCAGTGAAGTGCTTCAGGTTATGAAGGAGCTTGCTTTGGAAGGAATGACGATGATCGTTGTCACTCACGAAATGAAGTTTGCGAGCGAAGTTGCAAATCGAATCATTTTTATGAGCGATGGTGCGATTCAAGAGGAGGGAACTCCGAGTCAATTCTTCCTGCAGCCGCAGACAGAGCGTGCTCGTAGATTTCTAAGACAGTTAGGGGATTTGTAGGCATAGACGAAGGAGAGGAGAAAAATAGCAGTGTCCCATCCCGATGAACGTCATTTAAACACAATTGCGGCAAGAGCGCGAGTACTGATGGACGAATTAAACTTGGATGCGCTCGTGGCATCGTCTTATGAAAATTTCTATTATCTTTGCGGGCATGAAAGCACATTTATGTATACATTGCGGATGAACGAAGTCGCTTTAGCTGTCCTATTCCGTGATCCCAGTACCAAGACGATCATTATTATGAATGATTTTGAAGCGGCTGGCGTATCCAGTGATTTACCGAATTGTGAGCTGCGAACGTATCCGACTTGGGTAGATGTCGATGATCCGCTTGGTTTGAGAGGTGGCAAGTATGAAGGGAAACGACCAACAGGTCATCAGGCACAGGAAATGTTCGGTCTTCTCCAGAGGACGCTAGCGGAATATGGCTGCCAGGCGGGCAGAATTGCTGTCGAACTGAACAATATGCGGCATTCATCGGTGGAAACGCTGCAGCAGGCGGCACCAGAAGCGGAACTAGTGGAGGCACAAGGTCTGTTCACTGCGTTGCGCATGATCAAAACAACGTGGGAGATCGAGCAGCTTCGTGCCGCGTGCGCCTATGCGGAAGCCGGCATAACGGATGCGGTTCAAAGCATTCGGCAAGGCAGCACAGCGGAGGACATCGTGCATGAGTTTCGACGGTCTTTGATGAAAGACGTGAAAGGCTTATCTGCACGTTTTCATATGATTTCTGTGGGTGCATCATTTGCACCTGCTCATCGCTTTGATACTTACCCCGCGAGAACAGGGGATGTCATCAAATTTGATGTTGGCGTAGATGTGAACGGCTACGGGTCCGACATTGCGCGGACCTTCGTTCTCGGCAATCCCTCGGAAACAATAACTCGGATCTACGGAGCATTGAAAGCTGGTCACGACCGCCTTTTGGAAATCATAGCACCGGGCATTTCGATGCAGGCAGCTTTCGAGGATGCAATGGCAGTGATCCGGCGCTCGGGGCTTCCGAATTACAATCGTGGGCACCTTGGGCATAGCGCAGGTTTAAGCCTCGCAGCCGAGGAGCCGCCTTTCCTAGGTCCGTCAGAAACGACATTGTTCCAGCCTGGAATGGTCATTTGCCTCGAAACGCCTTATTACGGTTATGGCATTGGTGCGATGATGATCGAGGATATGGTGTTGGTCACGACGAATGGTTGTGAACGCATGAATCGGCTTTCCCGAGAGCTCGTTTTTCTGTAAGAAGGGAGCTGATCTTTTCATTGACAAATTTTGGTCGATGGTGCTATTGTGTAAATACCGAGTAAACTTATAGGAATAAACAAATCTAACACTGACCGGAAAACCGGAAGCATGGATGCTAAATCCATGCTTTTTTTCATCTACCAATATTGTGGAATGAAAAACTTTTATGGAGGAATGACGGGTATGAGCACTCAAAATGCAGATAGAATTTCACAGGACAGAAGAGAGCGAGCTTTTCACGAAGCATTAACTTACCAGCAATTTATTGACAGCGCCAAGGTAAATGTTGAAAGGTTTCAAGTGAATTTCGAGCAGTATACATTGAGCAAACAGGAATTAACTTATTTCAAGAGTCTTCCAGATCAAATAAATGTCTTGGTGCTAGCCCACGATTGGTGCGGAGATGTTGTTGCGAATTTACCTTTATTTGCTAAGATTGAGCGCGAAACGGGTAAACTGAAACTGCATATTCTATTGCGAGATCCTGATAATCAAGATATTGCTGCCGCTTACCTGCACAAAGACGGGCGTAATCATATTCCAACTTATGTGTTTTTTAATGGAGCCGGAGAGGAGCTGGGCTTGTTCATAGAACGCCCCGATCAAATAACTGATCTAATCAGCACTTGGAAGGAGGAATTTTGGAATCTTCACCCAGAGTGGGAAGGGAGAGGTAAGGCACTTTCTGAATTGGATGAAAAGGTAAAAAGGTCGCTATTGGGTTATTTAAATGAGCAACGTCCAAAGGCTCGTGAACAAGAAAAGACGGCCATTATTGAAAGTATTCGTTCCATTCTCGGCTAAATGTAGATGCACCCGGAAATAAACAGACCGAGTTCAAACTATTCAATGCTTAATAGGAGGATGTCTCATCAAATGCCTATTCCAACATTAGATCAGGACCATAAGTTCCCTGGGAAAACATATGCGGAAGTTGTCTTGAGTCCAGCCTATGACCATGCCAATGAAGAATTGTTGAGTCCCATGATGGACATTAACAAAGCGCATTTAATCATGCTGTGGGAGCAATCTTTAATAAGTGATCATGATGCCCATTCGCTTGCAGTCTCTTTAAAGGATATGGATGTTGAGCGGCTGCGAGAAACTTCTTACACGGGAGAATTCGAGGATTTGTTTTTTGAAGTCGAGCACCAATTGCACATATTGGCTGGGGAAGCTGCAGGTAATTTGCATCTAGGGCGAAGCCGGAATGATATGGGAATAGCGATCTATAGAATTACGCTGCGGGAAAAACTTTTGGATACATTGTCATCCGCTCTGTTTCTGGAGGAGAGTTTGTTGCAGTTTGCACGTTCTCACGTCCATACAATAATGATTGGTTATACGCATACCCAGCAGGCCCAGCCTACGACGATAGGCCATTATATAGCAGCAGTTTCTGACTCGCTTGGCCGGGATATCCGCCGGCTTCAATCAGCCTACGCGAATTGCAACCGCAGTAGTATGGGAGCTGCTGCTCTAACAACTTCCGGATTCCCTGTGAACAGGGAGCGTATGGCTGAATTACTTGCATTTGATGATCTTATTGAGAATGCATATGATGCAGTTAGCGGAGCGGATTACGTCGGTGAAATCGCAACAAGTGTTCAACTTGCGGCAATAAACCTAGGCCGTTTTGTACAAGAACTGCTGCTTTGGAGCACACAAGAGTTTGCCGTTCTGAAGGTGGCGGATCCCTATGTTCAGATTAGCTCTATTATGCCGCAGAAACGGAATCCCGTATCTATTGAGCATATGCGCTCCCTATTGTCCAGTTGTGTTGGCCTTACACAGACCGTGTTGACGATGATTCATAATACCCCGTTTGGCGATATTGTTGATACCGAAGATGATATGCAGCCCTACGCGTGGAAAAGCCTTGCGATACTTGAATCCAATTATCGGTTGCTTGCTAATGTTATCGCAACACTTACGATTAATAACGAAGTGCTGGAGGTTAGAGCAGAGGAGAGCTTTTCGACGGTTACTGAGCTTGCGGATACATTGGTTCGTGAGGAGCAGCTTTCGTTTCGAACCGCACATTCCATTGTTAGCAGTGTCGTGCGAAAAGCGTTGGAGTTCGGAAATTCCAAACGTTACCTTTCTTTAGAACTGCTAAACGATGCCGCTTCTGAAATCATTGGACGTAAATTGGAAATAAGTGAAGAAAGGCTAAAACTTGCGTTGAATCCCAGGAATTTCATTCATGTCCGAAAGATTATCGGCGGACCGAATCCATCGGAGGTGGAGCGGGCACTGAATGGGCAAGATCAGCGAGTAGATGTTGAAAAAGAATGGCTCGCTAGTAAAAGAAGCGCGATACACGATGCTCATGTGAAAGTGGAACGCGTACTCGATAAACTGGCTAAACAAGATAAATAGATCCGTTCAGTTCAATTTACCGGTTAACCGGAGATGAGTTTTCTTCTGCCATGAGGAGATAACACATCTTTTTTTTATCATTCTTGGAGACATAACTTAAGGAGGAAGATGGCTATGTTTAAAAATGGTTTTCGTGTTTTTGATATTCATGCTCATTTACCTTATTCTTTGCCATTAGCTTCACGCCATGAGTTCATTAATCGTCATAAAGCGCTGCGATCCGAGCGTATGCGTTTGACTTGGGATTTTCCTTCCCAGTCTGACAATGAAGAGGAGTCCAAGCGTCCGCTCATAGATCGATGGATCGATGAATTAGATCGATATTCGATAGGCGGTATTAATTTCTTAACGGCTTGGAATAACGATGATCTGGCTGCGCAAATTCGTAAATATCCCGATCGTGTGACAGGATTTGCCCATCACAACATTGAAGAGCCGAATGCTGCGGAAGAACTCCAGAGAGCCGTTGATATCTTAGGTTTGAAAGGTTATAAAATATTTGGACCGCTGGTTGAGATTCCATTTCATGATCCTCGATTGACTCCGGTATGGCGGTTTCTGGCTGAGAGAAAGCTTCCGGTTTTGATCCATTTTGGCTTGTTAGGTCACACAGGAGGAATTGTGCAGCATTTGAACATTAACCCGCTGGCCATTTTTAACGTGGCAAGAGAATATCCCGACATCCCGTTTATCATCCCGCATTTTGGAGCCGGATATTTCCAAGAACTGCTGCATTTATGCTGGAGCTGCCCCAATGTCTATATCGACACTTCGGGATCCAATCAGTGGATTCGATGGAGTCCTTATGAGCTGACGCTGGAGACGTTATTTCGCAAAACCTATGAACTCATTGGGCCTGAACGCATCATATTCGGCACAGATTCGAGCGCGTTCCCTAGAGGTTTCGTATACCGATATTTGCAGGACCAGGTCCGGGTCTGTAGAGATCTTCGGTTCAGTGAAACGGATATTGAACTTATTTTCGGAAATAATGCAAGGAAGTTACTGCAAGTGGGTACATATTCACTGATAAGTGGAGGGGAAAAAAGATCATGACAACCACATACCGCATAGCCAAAGGAGCTTTTGTTTCATCTTTAGGATTTATTGTTCTACTAACCGGTTGTTCGGCAGGAGATAGTAAATCGGTATCGACTACAGCTCCGAATAGTCCGACCGCACCACAAGCAGCGGTTACGGCCAATGCAAGTAATGAAAAAGTGACCATTGAATACTGGCAGTATCAGTACCCAGCCAAGGTGGAGCTCATTACCAAATTAATTGACGATTTTCAAAAGAAATATCCGAACATAACGGTAAAGCAAACTACTTTCCCATATGATCAATACAATGAGAAAGTGGCGACGCTCGTACCTGCCGGCAAAGGACCGGATGTCATCAATCTGTATTATGGCTGGCTGCCCAAATATGTCTCATCGGGCTTTTTACAGCCTCTACCGGAAAGTGCATTTTCTGAAGAGAAAATTAAATCAGAGTTTTTCCCTTTTGTTGAGACAGCGAAGCTGAATGGAAAATATTTTGCCATACCGACGGCGGTGCGAACACTTGCGTTGTTCTACAATAAGGATCTATATGCGAAAGCAGGACTTAACCCGAGTAAACCGCCCGCTACTTGGGATGAGCTAGTCACATATGGGAAGAAGTTAACCGAAAAAGACAAGAATGGTCAATTTGTTGTTGAGGGCATTGCTTGGCAGCCGGGGGCGCAGCTGCACCACTGGTTCCGTGATGCATTGATTTATCAAGCGGGAGGTAAAGATATCAGCGATGACCGTCGGCATATTCTGTGGAACGAATCCCCAGCAGGTTTAGAGGCGTTCAAATATCTAATTGACTTGTCGCTTGTTCATCAATTGGGTACAAAAGATTTTTACAACGATGACATCACGGCGTTCAAAGGTGGCCATGCAGCGATGAACATTGACGGTTCCTTCCAGCTGGGGGGATTAGGTAAAGACGCGCCGAACCTTAATTATGCTGTTGCGCCACTGCCTTCCTATAAAGATAAAGCTACTCAGGTTTCCTTCTGGGCAAACGCGATTACTAAAAATGTGCAAGGAAAGAAGCTTGAGGCTGCTACGGCATTTTTGCAGTTTCTAACAAGTAAAGAAGTTCAGGAGCAGTGGGCGGAGAAGGTAGGAGAGCTGCCTGCCAAAAAAGAGGTCGCTCTCCAAGATAAATATACGAAGGATGAGAAACTGGGGCCGTTCATTAGTCAGCTCAGCTATGCTCATGCGCATTACTTCGTGGATGAGAAACTCGAGAGAGATTATTTCACGCAGGCTGTTGATGAAGTCGTGCTGAACAAAGTTCCGTATGAAAAAGCCTTTGATGACCTGGTGAAGAAAACTCAAAAGCTATTTGATGATTATTGGGCCAAGCAGGATAAAAAATGATGTTAAAGCAAAAATATTTGTTCATTTACAGCTGCTTACTAATTCCACTTCTCTTTTTCTTAAGCATTCGAATCGTACCGATCCTTTACTCGTTTAACATAAGTTTCAGAGAGTGGGATCTGCTTTCGGAAGAGAAGCCTTTTGTCGGCTTGCAAAATTTTGTTCATTTATTCCAGGATGAAGTTTTTCTTGCGTCGATTCGAAATACGCTCATTTATGTCATTGTTGGTGTGCCTGCACAGCTTCTGGTAGGACTTGTGATTGCACTCTTGCTGCAGCGGTTAAATCGGTTAAAGGGTTTCTTTCGTACCCTTTATTTTATCCCTTATGTGACAAGCGTTGTGGCCGTAAGTTGGGTGTTCCGTTGGACGTTGATGAAGAACGGTATTGTGAACGCGCTGCTGATTAAGCTTGGGTTCGAGCCGCAGCTATTTCTTGGATCTCCATCACAGGGAATCTACATCATTATTGCCGTTATGATTTGGCAAAATATCGGGTTTCAAATGCTCATTTTCCTGACGGGGTTGGAGACAGTACCGAAGTCCTATGAAGAAGCGGCTGCGATTGATGGCGCCAATTCATGGCAAAGATTGTGGTCTATCACACTGCCGCTGCTGAATCCCGTGATCATCTTTTCGATCGTGATTGCGACGATAAGCTTTCTGCAATCGTTCACGCAAGTGCTGAACATGACTAACGGCGGACCCCTGAACTCTACAGTTTCACTAGTCCTTTACATTTATAATTTAGCATTTAAGCATTTTAAAATGGGAGAAGCATCGGCGGCTACGATTATCTTATTTGCAATGATCCTGTCATTGTCACTTTTGCAGATGAAGATACTCAATAGAAAGATTGAATATTGACGGAACGGCCAAGATTACGGAGGTGTAACAATGAGCAGAACGTTCCGGTTGATTTTACTAGCTGTCGGAAGTTTGGGCATGATTTTTCCATTTGTGTGGATGATATCAACATCTCTGAAATCTCCGGTTGATGCTTTCACACTAAATCTATTACCGAAACAAGCAACATTGTCTAATTACGCGGAAGTATTCATTCGGACGCCATTCTCTCAATGGATTCTGAACAGCGTTATCATAGCTATTATAACAACGATAAGCGTCTGTTTCTTTGATACTGTGATCGGGTATGTCTTGGCAAAGTTCTCATTTAGAGGAAAGAAACTTATTTTTGCTGCCATTCTGAGCACATTAATGGTTCCTACCGAAATGCTCATCATTCCTTGGTATTTGCTCACCGTAAAGCTAGGTTGGGTAGACACGTATATAGGTATTATATTTCCTGGTCTTATCTCGGCATTTGGTATCTTCCTTATGAAACAATTCATGGAATCCTTGCCAGTGGACCTACTGGATGCTGCAAGAATTGATGGAATGAATGAGTGGAACATTCTATTCCGTATAGCCATTCCGCTTGTAAAGCCTGCACTTGCCACGCTATGCATATTATCTTTTCTTGGTAGTTGGAACGCGTTTATATGGCCGTTAATTGTTACGCAAACCCCGGAACGCCTGACGATTCCGGTAGGAATCTCTTTTTTCTCAAGTGAATTAAAAGACAGCGCAAGCTGGGTGTTAATCATGACGGGAGCCTCATTATCTGTCATTCCGCTTATTGTTATTTTTTTCATTTTTCAGAAACAAATTATTCGAGGGATAGCTCTTACAGGGTTTAAATAACGAGGTAGGAAAGAGAAGGCACGGTAATCAGAGAAAAGCGGTGGCAGCATGGAACGCTATTGGAAACGTAATCTTTATATGTTATGGTTTGGCCTATTTTTTAATCACATAGCCTATACCCTTTCAGTTCCGTTTTTTCCTATCTTTTTGCAAGAAGATTTAGGTATTCAGAGAGGTTTAGAAGTTTGGTCGGGCGTTTCCATTTCGATCAGCTTTCTGATTAGTGGTTTGTGTGCGCCATTTTGGGGAGGGCTCGCGGATACATATGGCAAGAAACCTATGCTTATTCGTTCTGGGATAGGCCTGGCTTTGGCACACTTCGCGAACTACTTCGTTCATGATCCTTATAGTTTCATGATAGTTAGGATCTTTCAAGGACTTATGGCGGGTTTTAGTCCTGCTTCAATTGCGTTGGTCGGCACGAATACACCAGAGAAACATGTCGGTTACGCACTAGGCGTCATATCGACGTCTACTGCTGCTGGAGGAATTTTGGGGCCGCTCGCGGGAGGTGCTCTTAGTCACTGGTTGGGATTGCGGGCGTGCTTCATCGTATCTGGTCTTATCACATTAGTTTCCGCTTTCATTGTTCTGATAGGTGTTAAAGAGGTTCATGAACGGCGTACGGGGAATCGTCCAAGCGTCATCGGCGATCTTAAACAAGCTGCTGGCAACACACGATTGATGCAGATATTTGGGCTAACCTTATTAGTCTCAACTTCCGTTATGATTCTGGAACCACTGTTAACGATCTATGTGGTTCAAATCGGCGGCAGTATAAACAATGCTACGCTCAGCTCGGGTGTTGTTTTTTCAGCAGTGGGCATTGCCATCGTCATCATGGGTCCCAGATGGGGTATAATCGGAGGACGTATCGGTTATGACAAAATCCTATTCATAGGGCTAATCGGCGGAGGTATTGGAAATTTACTCCAGCTAGGTGTTCATCATCTTGTTGGCTTTGGTATACTGCGTTTCAGTTATGGGCTGTTTTTTGCTGCCGTTTATCCCGCATTGAATTCACTTGTTGTCAAATATAGTGAAGCTGATTTTCGTGGAAGGGCTATCAGCCTAAACCAATCGTCGAATCAGTTCGGCATTGTCGCTGGTCCCTTGCTTGGCGGTGTTCTTGGAGGAATGATAGGGATCCATTTCGTTTTCCTCGTTACTGGTGTTGCCTTGATTGTAGCCGCCTTGACGATGAGAGTGCTTGAAGCTAAGCGTGTTAAACAGCTCCAATGCTAATAGCAATAAAGAGAAGTCTGCTTCGGTAATGGCTCTTTAATTTCCACCATATAAAAGAAGTCTGCTGGAGACAAATTCTTGAGAATATATTTCTTGAGATTTTTGTCTTTTTTTTGTTTTGGAAGTTTAGCCGGCTTGAGATTAAATGAAGTCGCCTCATCCGTGATACAATATGGAGTGGTTGGATTTTAATTAGTTGAGACTGAATTCAGGCTGTAGGAGGAAATAATCGTGAGGAACCTGCTCATTGCAGACGATGATGCGAATATTCGAGAACTGCTTCGATATGTGATGACGAAAGAAGGATTTGGGATTTACGAGGCTCAGGATGGCATGAAGGCTATCGAGCTGATGAAGCAAACACCTATTGATTTAGCGATTGTTGATGTCATGATGCCGAGAATGGATGGGTTCGAACTATGTGACTATATTCGACGAAATTACGATATCCCCATTATTATGCTTACTGCTCGGGATCAACTGCAAGACAAGGAAAAGGGGTATACCCAGGGGACAGACGATTATCTGACCAAACCATTCGAGCCGGAAGAGCTGGTATTCAGGGTTAAAGCCTTATTCCGACGATATCATCGAGCTTCAAGTGATATGATTCGTTTAAATCGAATTACGATAGATCGGAGAAATATTGAGGTTACGGACGGCCAGGCCGTATTTTTGCTGCCGATGAAGGAATTTGAATTGCTTTCTCAGCTTGCCGAGTATCCTGGCCGCTTATTCTCGCGCGATGAACTGATTCAACTTGTTTGGGGAATGGATTACGAAGGTGATGATCGAACGGTTGATGTGCATATTAAGCGGCTTCGTGAACGATTTGCAGAATACATGGATGATTTCTCTATTAAGACGGTTCGCGGGATCGGTTACAAAATAGAGGTGGGCAAGCCATGAAGTCGCTATACTCTCGGGTCTTCCTGATTACATTGATGGTAATAATTGTAAGTAGTGTCATTGGTTTTCTCGGATCCAATATGTACTATCATGTCAAACTTAAACCCTACAACGACGAGAAATTAATTGGCATTGCAGAGCAGATGAAGCAGTATGCGGAGAAACAACCTGATGACATGCCCTTATATCTGCAAAACGCCGCGGCACTTGGGTATCAAATTTATTTGACAGATGGCCAAGGGACCAATCGCTACTATGGACGTGATTTCCGAGAACATGATATGGATGATCAGACGAAAAAATCGGTCCTTAGCGGCAACTTGTATCACGGTGTCGCTGAGTTCCCGAACAAGCCTTTTATCTCTGGTTTTTTCGATAATCGATTGAGCAATACAGTAGGTGTCCCCGTTCATGGAAGGGACAGGACCTATGCCCTCTTCATACGCCCGGATGTGCTCCTGCAATTTGGTGAATTGCGCATATTCTTCGCACAAATCATTTTGTTCACCATTGCCATTAGCATCGTGCTTTTTTTAATCAGTACAACCTATTTAGTGAAACCGATCACACGCTTGTCCGATGCGACGAAACGAATTGCTCAGGGAAGCTATAAGATAAAACTCCCCATCCATCGCCGCGATGAAATCGGGCAATTGGCTGAGCATTTTATGACCATGAGCCATGAATTGGAAAGAGTCGATCAAGCACGGCAACAATTTGTCGCCAACGTCTCACATGAGATTCAATCACCGCTAACGTCCATTCAAGGGTTTGCCTCCGTACTCGCAGATCGTGAACTTCCTCAGGATGAAAGAAAGCATTATGCATCCATTATCGAGAAAGAGAGCCGCCACTTATCTTTGTTAAGCAAGCAACTTCTTTTGCTATCGTCACTTGAACAAGGACAAGAATCCGTAAACAAGACATCCTTTTCGCTGCGAGGGCAGATTCGCCAAGCTGTTCAAGTCCTGCAATGGCAGATTGAAGAGAAGGAGCTGCTGTTAAAGCTTTCTATACCTGAAACGATCAACCTTTATGGCGATGAAGTGCTGCTTATGCAAGTTTGGATGAATTTGATTGGCAATGCCGTCAACCACATCCCGAAGGGAAGAAGCATCGATATACGAGCCGAACGGACGAACTCTTTTTGCAAAATACATATTCAGGATACTGGTGATGGGATTGCGACGGAGCATCTGCCGTTTTTGTTCGACCGCTTCTATCGGGTAGATCGTGCACGTGAGCGTGCATCCGGTGGGACAGGTCTTGGACTTTCCATTGTAAAGAAAATCGTTCAAGTTCATGAAGGCAGCTTGGAAGTAGCTAGTTCGTCGGAAGGAACCACCTTTACGGTAACGCTGCCTCAGATGTAATCTACACGAAGAGTCATTACAACATTTTATCATCTTAAAAAAACCTTCTATTAAGAATCACTTCATTTTAATGGTAAGATAGAGGCAAATGAAGAAAAGGGAGTGCTTTTTTGGCTGATAATTCCTGGAAAAGAAATCTTTTCGTGCTGTGGGTAGGGACTTTCCTCGTCAGTATGGCCTATACGGTATCCATACCGTTTATGTCTATATTTCTGCAAGATGATCTCGGTGTACAAAACCATCTGGAACTATGGACGGGTGTCGTATTCGCCATTACATTTTTGGCTGCTGCATTAATCGCTCCATTCTGGGGCTCCATGGCCGATAAGTATGGCCGGAAGCCTATGATGCTTCGCGCCGGGATTTGTTTGTCCATCGCGTATTTTTTATACTTCATCGTTCAAAATCCTTACGAGCTTATCCTCGTAAGAATTATCGAAGGCTTGCTCGCGGGTTATATTCCCTCAGCCATAGCGCTCGTAGCAACGAATACGCCGGAGAAACATGTTGGTTATGCGCTTGGCATTATCTCTACCTCCGGAGCAGCCGCTTCCGTCATAGGACCGCTGGTGGGAGGGAGCGTAAGCTACTTGATCGGCACGCGTGAAACCTTTTTGCTGGCAGGTGTGATGGTGCTGATTGCCTTCGTGATTGCATGGGTTTGGGTGAAGGAGCCTTCTTTTGTTAAAACCGAGGCGAAGCGTTCCTCGGTGCTTAACGACCTGAAGGAAGCGCTTGCGAATCGGACGCTGGTATCCGCGCTGTTCATTGTCTTTATTACATCGACGTCAATTATGATTTTGGAACCGTTATTAACGATCTACGTGCTGAAGCTTGGCTCCAGTCAGTCCTCCGCATCGCTTCATGCGGGTATCATTTTCTCTGCGGTTGGAGTTGCCACATTGATTGCGGCGCCTCGCTGGGGCAAGCTCGGAAGCAAGCTGGGTTACGAGAAGGTATTGTTCATCGGGCTTATTGGCGGAGGCATCGGGAATTTTCTGCAAATCTTGTTCCACGATTTGATTGGATTCGGAACACTGCGGTTTGTGTACGGGCTCTTTTTTGCTGCCGTATTTCCAGCGCTTAATGCTTTTATCGCTACTCATACGGAACCGGGCTTCCGCAGCCGTGCGTTCAGCCTTAATCAATCGGCCAATCAAATGGGCCTGCTGCTGGGTCCGTTAATTGGGGGCTTTCTAGCAACCCAACTCTCGATTCCCGTCGTGTTCGCCATCAACGGCAGCTTGTTGTTGCTGGTTGCTGTTCTGCTGAAGCTGCCGAAGTTTTCTTTCCAACCTCGTGCATCCACAGCCAAGGAGATGTCGAAATAAGAGCATTACCACACAGTTCCATAGCGCATGACGCTCAATATCTGCAATAGTGACCATAAGCTAAGATGTAATATATGAGAAAAGCCGGAAAGCGGAGGTTCTCATGAATATTACATCTTTTGTTATTTACTGTATAATTGCTACGTTTACGCCTGGACCTACGAATATCGTTATTTTATCCACCGTACATCAACATGGGGCGAAGAAGGCGATGAATTATACGTATACATATGGGCATATCCCCCTACCAATACTTCTTAAACGCCAAAATCGAACGGGCGAAATGTATAATCGAGAAAAATAAAGATATTTATTCAGCCGTAGCTGCCTGCGGATTTGTTGATCTAACTCATTTAAACAAACATTTCAAAAGTGTCTACGGGACAACAGCTTTTGAATATATCTCGCATCTGCATTGAGAGAAACATCCAATGAGGATGTTTACATCAGCCGGAACGAACGCAAGTTATTGCGCCCGTTCCGGCTGGTGGCGTTTATATCAATCTCGGACACAATTTAATGGATGTTCGTGCATTTCCAACTGTAAACGCATACATTATGATTTGAATTATAGACAGTCCTACTAAATTTTCAAGAATTGGAAAGGGTGTGTAGATGATGAGAAAAAAGTGGTCATCGACTGCTGCAGCAATTTCGTTAACAATCGCGTTAACTGCATGTACACCTAATGTCGGAGAGTCTACATCTGGCGATAATAAAAATGCAGCGCAAACAAATGCAGATGGAAAAAAGCTAACATTATGGGTGTTTGCAGAGCCTCATAAACGGTTTTTTGAGGCTGTGAAGGAAGATTTTAAGAAAAAACAGCCGGATGTTACGGTTGAGATTAATTTAATGGAAGGCACAGCGCTTGTCGACAAATACTCCGTTATTTCCAAATCGGGAGGAGAGGGCGCACCTGATCTTATCGACATTGAACAAGGACAGTTTCCTAAATTTATTCGCGGTGATATCCCTTTCATGCCGTTGAATGACTATTTGAAAAAAGACAATCTAACCGAAGTGATGTCTAAAGGTCGGCAAGCGTTGTATACCATTAACGACAAGCAGTACGGGATCGAACATGCCGCAACGGCTTCTGCTCTTTATTATCGTAAAGATTTGTTTGATAAAGCAGGAATCAATGTAGCAGAGCTCAAAACGTGGGACCAATTTACGGAGCAAGCTAAAAAATTAGTCAGTGATAAACATTTTATTTTTCCCGGAAACTCCACTACAAAAACTGGAGGGGACCAAACCTATTTCGAATTATTTATTAAGCAAGAGGGCGGAGATATTGTAACGAAAGACGGCCAACCCGGATTTAATACCCCGGAAGGCCAAACAGCTTTGAAGCGGATGTACGCATGGAAAAAAGACGGTATCATGGATAAAAACTATTATGACGGCCCGGCATATTGGGATCAATTCAAGAAAGGGAATTACATAGCAGCTTTCGGTCCCGATTGGTGGGTTAATTTGCTTGCGGATAACGCACCGGAATTAGAGGGGAAATGGGCGGCTGTTCCCATGCCTTTAGGCGGCCCGAAATCAGTTCCGACTACCGTATGGGGCGGAACAGGCTTGATGATTTCAAAGTTTTCCAAGAATAAAGAATTAGCCTGGGAATTTATGAGGCTTGCGCAGTTAACACCGGAAAACTCCGTCAAACGTTTCCAAATTGTGAACCTGTTCCCTGCGCTTCTGACTTCCGTCAAGGAGAAGGGCTTGCATGAGCAAAGCAAATATACGAAGTATTTCGGCGGACAGGATCTGGGAGATCTGTACGGCAAGCTTGTAGCTGTAGCTCCAAACCAAAACCAGGCTTGGTGGCGGACCTTATTCACCGATGCTTGGGATAAGTATAGATTTGAATTGGAAGGTGGCAAATTGACTCCTGAGCAGTTTCTTCAAAAGGTTGATGATGAATTAAAGCAGTCGATTAAGAAAAATGAAGCTGCCAGTTAGATGGCGGGCAGTTTTAATGACAAGGGAGATGAGGGGCAACCTGCACCTCCTTTCTTCTTGTTACATAAGGTTTGGACATTGGGTTCATAGGAGGTTTGAACGTTGCCTATCAAACAGTCAAAGTGGTTTAAACTTGCACCATATTTGTTCATTAGTCCTTTTTTTATTCACTTTGCCGTGTTTAGCCTATATCCGACTCTGTACGGGTTCTGGCTCAGCTTATACCAAGGTGTCAGCAAATTGACCTTCGCAGGTTTCAAAAATTACTCGCTTGTTATGAATGACGATGTTTTTTGGAAATCGATGTGGAACGGGTTGAAAGCGACAGGGGGCAGTGTCTTTATCATCTTGCCCATTGCGCTCATGGTGGCTTTGCTAATTAACCAGCCTTTCATAGAAAAGAAGAAGGGGTGGTTTGCGACCTTCTTTTTTACACCTAATATTACATCGGCTGTTGCGGTAGCCATCATTTTCGGATTCATCTTTAACAGATCATTCGGTATTTTAAATACAGTGCTTGCTTTTGTCGGTATCGATCCGATCGGTTGGTTGGAGAATCCAAGGTGGACGCTTCCCTCATTAATCCTATTATTGACATGGAGATATTTAGGCATTAACATCCTTTATTTTCTGGCAGGACTTCAAAACATCCCTAAGGAGCTTACCGAAGCGGCCAAAATAGATGGGGCAAACGCGGTCCAAAGGTTGTGGTCTGTGACTTTACCGTTGCTGAGACCTATCATGACTTTTATCGTCTTTCAGGCAATTATCGGCTCATTTACCATGTTTGCCGAGCCGTTTGTGCTTGCCGGCCCCGGTCAGTCAGGACCTGAGCAATCACTGTTATTCCCGACGATGTACATCTACCAGCAAGCTTTCCGGTTACAAAACTTCGGGTATTCATCCGCTGTGGGTTATGTGTTTACTGTCATCCTACTGATCGTAGGTATTATTCAAATCCGGATGTTCCAGGAGAAGAAGTAAAGGGGGAATGCACAATGACAGCAAACCGAATTCATCAGATAGCTGTATATACCGCTTTAGTTTTGTTGAGCTTATTATTCAGTCTCCCTTTTCTTTATATGGTAGGAGTATCATTTAAAACTTACGATGACATCGTTGCATCTCCATTGAATCCGATTCCGCTGCATCCAACGCTGGACAACTTTATCTTGCTGTTCGAGAAGATACCGTTTTGGACACAATTTTTCAACGGAGTTTTTATTGCAGTAGCGGTATCTGTGCTCTCTATGATTGGTAATGCCTTGGTTGCTTATGGCTTCTCAAGGTATGATTTTAAAGGGAAAAATGTGCTATTTACTATTGTAATTGCAACCATTCTGATTCCATCGCAGATGACGCTCGTTCCGAGTTTCATTATGTTCAAACAGTGGGGATGGTTGGATACGTTCTTTCCCTTAATATTTCCGGGAGCCATATCGGCCATTAACATATTCCTGATACGCCAAATAATGACGGCCATACCCAAAGAACTTTATGAAAGTGCACGGGTGGATGGTTGTACGGAATGGCGGACATTTTTGAGCATCGCAGTTCCTTTGTCCATGAGCAGTATCGGAATTGTGGGCCTTCTCAACTTTATGAACTCGTGGAATGACTATTTAAGCCCGTTGATCTTTTTAACCTCGGAGCACAAAATGACGTTATCCGTAGGCATTTCGACGATGAATAATCCCTATAAAGAGGACTATGCTACGCCGATTACAGGCGCGTTTCTGATGGCGGTTCCGGTTTTAATTCTTCTAAGTATAGTGGGGAGGAAGTATTTTATCAGCGGAGTTGCGTCAGGAGCTGTAAAAGGATAATGAATAAAGCCCGGTACTACGCTTGAAAAGCGTGGCCGGGCTCCTCTCAATTACACGTTCGCTCCAGAGCGATAGGGCTTGTTGTAGTGTTCCTTACGAATTTCACTAGGTGTTAGACCAGTATGGCGTTTGATGGTGCGTGCAAAATGGTACGAGGTTTTAAAACCTGACTGTTCGGCAACTTCACCAATATTCAAGCCTGTACTGCGCAGCAATTCCAACCCCTTTTTTACCCGGTACTGCCATAAGTATTGTATCGGTGTAACCCCTTCATCACGCTGGAACAGCCGAATCATATGCTCGGGCGTTTTTCCGGTAATTTGCGATAAATCCTTAAGGTTGAGTTCTTCCCCAAATCTTTCGTGGATGGTTTCAACTGCAAGGACAACGGCGGGATGTTTCAGGTGATTCAGTCCCAAATGCAAATACTCCGTCGCATACAACCACAGAGCAGAACGGCCTAAGGCTTTTACCACTTCCTCCTCCGTAGAGCACCCATCGTTTTGCAAAGATATCAGCATATTCGTTAATTGATTCAGTCGCGCCGTCAGAGGGATGTAAAGCGGTAGCAACTCGAAATAAGCGGCAGCATCCGGCAAAAGCGGTTCGACAGCCACAGCAATCCAGCGGTGCCACGTGTCACGTTTCTCATTAAAATGAAACATCTCCTCATGCCCTGGTTTGAGCAGCGCAATGCTCTCAGGAGGGACAGAGAAGGGGACGCCGTCAATTTCTACGGTCATGGAGCCGCTATGAACCAGGACAAGCTGCAGGTCCATCTGCGTACGGGGACCGTATTTCCCACCGGGGCCATAAACCACGGTACCTGCGTAGGTATTCGTCACAACAAAAGAAGGTGGAATGACTTCCACCTTGGATGCTATTTCCATTCGATTATTCCATCCTTTCGGACAGCTTTTCTTTCATTATACAAGAGAGATTTTCTTTTTTAAATCTTCTCTCTCAATCGTTGAGTCATGGCGGATGTAGTGGCATACATAGGAGCGGCGCCAGCGGTTGGAACGGTTTCGAGTAGAAGAGTGTATAAGGTTGCTGTCAAAAATCAAGATATCCCCTTTATCCAAAATAACGGGAATCTCCTTGCTTAAATCGATGCCTTCCACCTCATGGGTCCAGGCTTCGTGTTCCTGTAAATTTTTCACATCGCCGTGAGGCAGAACTCCGAGTTTCTGAGAGCCGGGGATGACGTACAGGCAGCCGTTTTCTTCATTGGTATATTCCATGGCAACCCATGCGGCGGTCAACGTATTCGGATCATTCTTAATGTAGTAATAGTCTTGATGCGCAGCTTGCCCTGGAGAGCCGGGTTCTTTGTAAAAGTACATGCTTTGGACGCCAGTAGCTTCATCCCCCAGAACTTGGGCCAATGCGCCGCGTACAACCGGCAATTTCATCATCTGCAACGAAAAGCCATCATGCAGGTGAGGATTGAACAGCCGGAGGGAAAAGCGGTCCTTGTCATCCACGACGGCTCCGCCTTTTCTTGGTTTTGCCCATTCAGGCATAGATTCGGAAGAACGGATAGCATGAATATGCGAATTAAAAGCATCGATTAGATCGTCGCTGCAGCCATTTTTAATAATAATAAATCCGTCTTCATGATACTGCTTGATTTGTTCCGGTGTTAGTGGATTTACTCTCTCGGATTGAATTTGAATAGTCATAAAAAAGCCTCCTTTGTTTGTATAAGACTGATGTGCAATTCCTTTATATTTATAATAGTAGATGATTTAAAGGGGGAATAAAATGCACATGATTTAGATATTTTGTGTCTCTAATTGATATAGTCTCCAAAACCTTTTTGAGGTAAATTTTTAAAATGGTTGAGAAAATTATCATTATGAATTAACATACAGGAAGTGTTCATCTAAGTGATAGGGAAACACAAGTTCGCTTTATATGGAGCGGAGTTGTCTAGGGAAGTAATGGTGGAAGCGGAGTTGACTGACGGATCATGATGAAAAAAGAAATCGCGCATATTCGCAAGTTATTTAAATTGGATCACGAGATGCTAAATATTTACGACATTTTTAACGTGTATATTATGAAGGAAACCAACGAGATCTACCACTACGAGCGCCAGCCGTTCGCCTTATTGGACAGAGAGAAGCAGGAGCTCTATATGGCCAATTTCAAAAAACTGCTGACCGGCGAATTAGATCAGAAGATGTTCGAATTGAAATTTCAGGAAGAAGCGGAACAGCCTACAAAGGTGCTTCTTCATCAAGGTTTGGTGACCGGTGATCCGCAAGAATGGCAGGATCTAATGCTTTTGCTGGTGGATAAAATGTTGGTGGATACTGTATACGAACAGGATACGGTGATTACTTTTGTCCGCGGACAATATTCCCGTCCGACCAAGGCGAGGAACGATGAAGCCGAGCAGAGCGAAAAGGACGAAATGTTCGCGAATTTGTTCATTCTGTGCAGCATAAATTCCACGGAGCAGCAGCGGAAAACGCTCATGTTTGATTATGTCGAGAGGGAATTCAAGTATAATGTCTTCGTGGATCCGATTATTAAATTGAACACGCCGGAGCAAGGGTTTTTCTACCCTAGCGTGACGGACAACTATTCCGATGTAAATCGCATTCTGTATTGCTCGGGGAGAGCACATGAACCGAATGTACCCTTCATCGAGCAAGTCCTGAATGCCGAGAAGACCGTGACGGCGATGGAAGAGAGAGCTATTTTCGAAGATATCGTGAAGGAAGTGGCAGGCGAACAAATGGATGCCGCTACGATTGCCCAGGTGTACGAGGAAATTCATCGGGTCATCGAGTCCAACGAGGAAGAGGAGCCTCCGAAGCTGGATTATCAAGATGTGGAACGTATGCTGATGGTAAGCGGCGTGGAGGACGTGACGAAGGAAAAGGTGGAACGGGCGTTTCAAAATGTCGTTGACGACAAAAACTATGAAATTAAAGCAAGCAGCGTCCTTCCGAAGTTCACGTCGAAATCCATTAAGATTGATACAAAAGTAGCCACGATTTCGGTCAGTCCGCAAGATTTAAAGTATGTGAGACAGGTGAATTATCAAGGAAAACGATGTATCTTGATCGAAGTTGACGAAGACGTCATTATCGAAGGTTTCACGCTCAGTACGGAATCATTGTAAAATTGGAATAACAAAAGTGGGGCCACGCGAGTTTGCGGGCTCTTTTTTGTAGTGAACGGGCATTTTTTATTTTCAACATATGAATGTTATCATAGCAGTGTGAAATGCAGTCTATTTAAGGGAGAATCTGATAATGGAAGACAGCCAATTTGACCAAATCTACGCGATTATGAAAGCTTCATTTCCTATTATTGAACGCAGGACTTATGAAGGAGCCAAGGAACTGCTATCTGATCCTAATTATCGTCTTATTACTGAAGTCGAGGGCAACAAGATCGTTGCTTTTTTAGCCGTATGGGAATTTCCTATGTTTCGGTTTGTGGAGCACATTGCTGTTGATCCTGACGTACGGGGAAGCGGATTGGGCGGAAAATTAATGACGGCATATATGGGAGAATCGTCAAAGCCCATTTTATTGGAAGTGGAGCCCCCAACCACGGATATAGCGGAGCGGAGAGTAAACTTTTATACGCGGCTCGGTTTTCATCTTATTGATTTCGACTACATACAGCCACCTCTCCAGATTGGGCAGCCTGATTTACCGCTCAAGATGATGAGTTACCCTCATACGCTTACGGAAGCGGCGTTTTCTGATTGTAAAGATACCTTATATACAAAAGTGTATAAAGTTAATAAAACATATTGAACAAGCTTACGGACAGGTTCTCTCTCCATTTAAGTTTCACTGAAACAAGCCAGCTATGTGATATGGAGGAGCGTCCGATCCTTGGTAAGCTGCTCGAAGTACCTGAGTACAAGGAGAAGTATCATGCTTACTTGCAAGAAATCGTAGATGGTTACTTTGCTGACGGCAAATTTGAACAAACGGTTGCGAATTTTGATCAATTGATTTCAAGCCATGTGCAAAATGATCCAATTGCTTTCAACACCTTTGACGAGTACAAAGCTGCTGTTACTAAGTTAACGAAGCTGGGAACGCTTAGCACGGAAAGCATTCAAGGGCAGCTTTACGGAGAGATTCCTTCAACGACCGAGGGACAAAAAGCTGACGCCAGCGCACTGATCGATGCCTCTACGGTAGATCTGTCCAAGATGGGCAAAGGAGGTCCCAGCGTCAAAGACGGCTTCGGAGGAGGGCAAGTCCGATTTCCGAACGGGATGGATGGCGGTAACCAACCTGCGACAGAGAAAGGAAGTGAAACGGCCTTACAGGCAACTACGGCACCAGCTAACTAATGTGAGAAGTCCGTGAAAAAAAGTCCTCAAACCGCTCGTATTGAGCTGGTTTGGGGCTTTTTTTATTTTTTTAGAGAAAATTAATTGGCAATCTGAGATACTTTTTATTTTGGCGATGTTCGTTAGGAGAACATTATATGAAGAAGCTTTGCAGATCATTCTAAAACACGTTAAAGTGATGCAATTTCATTATTGGACCTATGACTTTAGTAGTGTATAAATAGGATGATTTATCTAATGTCCTAATAGACCATTTTTCGTTTATTCGACAAAAACTATTATGATTTTAATACTTTTCTAAACATTTTATGAGAAAATACCGATATACACTTTATACACATCGACAAATTTCTACATTTAGTAGGTATCAAGTAGGGGGAATTGAGAACTACAATATGTAGGATGTTGATGAAAACTAAGAAAAGGGGAATAAACGTTGAATAGACGTCGGAAAGCCGGATGGGCCAAACTATTAATTGCTGCATTGCTACTACAGTACATACCGCTATTACACGGCGGGTTGAGTGTAGCTCAAGCTGCAGGAGTGGCTAACGGAACCAACACAGTGCTGCAGAATACATACGGTCCAGCAACAAAAATTACGGATTATACATGGAGTAGAGTAACAACCAATCTTACACCTAATGCTAGACAAGGTGCATCCATGGTCTTTGACGAAATGGCTGAGAATGTGGTCATGTTCGGAGGCCAGGATAACAACAAGTTCTTCGATGAGACATGGATATGGGATGGTCAGGAACAAACTTGGCAGGAAATGCGTAATCTAACGAGTTCTCCACCAGAACGCAGAGGCGCAGCCATGGCTTATGATCCAGCCACTGGGAAAGTTCTGTTATTCGGCGGCGAGGGTCAGTCCGGTGTGCTGCTTGGTGACACTTGGCTTTGGGATGGTATGAATGCCAAGTGGGAGCAAGTTACAGGACTTCCTAGCTCTCCGACAGCTCGCGGAGGTGCTCAGATTGCCTTCGACGGCAAACAGCTGGTTCTGTTCGGCGGATATTCAGGCAGCGGAAGTTCAAAGACTCTTCAAGACGATACTTGGCTGTGGGATGGAACAGGCTGGGCGAAGATCAATCCTACTGAGAAGCCGCCTGCGGCCTATGGCGGGCAGATGGCTTTTGACGGCCAAACGGCTGTGCTTTACGGTGGAAATGCAGGTTCTATTACGAAAGAGTATACGAGTGTTGGTACGAAAGTAACGAAAACGGTCACGCACGATGACAGCTCTCCATTATTGTGGAAGTGGGACGGTGAGGCAAAGTCCTGGAGTTCGACGAATGGTCCTGAGGCTTACGGGCGTTGGGGGCAGGCGATGGCCTATGATGGGCGCCGCGTTGTCTTTTTTGGCGGAGAACGCGACTATGTCCATACTTATGATAACGAATTGGTTAAAAAATTAAAGCTGCCAACGAGCACGTATCCTCCGACGTTTGGGAGTTTTATATATGGTTGGAAAGGAAATGATTGGGAGAGAGTGCCGTTAAAATACTCCACCGGAACACTGTACCAAAGTAATAAGGATACAGATAATATTGTTCGCGATGTACAAGTCATTCCCAATCAAATACCATTCCCGCTAAGTTATGCCTCCATGGCATTTGACGGCAAGAATTTTGTCATGTTCGGCGGAAATCGCGATCAAATTAGTATCATGGATAAAGTTTTCGGCTCAGTAGTTGATTCCGAACCCGCAGGCAATATGAAAGAGACCTGGGTGTTTGGTTACACGCCTCCGACACCTCCGGGAGTAAGGATGGATGTTGAGCCAATCGTCAATTACGATCGGGAGACAAACAACGATACGGTCAGTGTCATCACAAATGTTTATAGCGATGGCAACAAAGATCTCGATGCGCGGGGGGTGGAATACCGCAAGGCGGGAGACGAGGATTGGATTCAGGTACCGTATAAAAAAGTGGAACCGAAAGGAGCAGGCTCTTTCACCATCTCGCTTGAAGGTTTGGTCTTACAACAAGAGTATGAAGTCAGGGGTTATGCTGTTAATAGTCTCGGCACCAGCTACACCGATATCAATAAATTTAATATGAATAACGATCCAATAGTGAAAGAACCGGATGTCAAATATGACAGGATAGGGGCTTCCGTACTGCATGTGAAGGATAAGAAGCGGTTGGTTGCCGTCGGCACAGGTATTACCAATTTGCTTCGTAAACCTAAAGAAGGCGTCCATTATTACTTGCAGGGCAAGGACGGAAAACAGTATCAGCTGGATTACAATATTGTCAATGCTCGTCAGTTGGAGCTGACCTTGATGAAAACCGAGATTGTTAGTGGAACTACAGATCTCAAAGAGCCAGAATTGCCTCCAGGTAAATATGATGTTCATCTGGAGCACAATTACTTTAAACCTGATTATGTATTCACGGATGGTCTTCTAATAACAGCACTAGACTTCTACAAACCAAGAAACTTCGCCAGAGTAGATGTGCCTAGCACGTCCACCAGCAACGAAGTAAACAGTCTTGGTCTGCAAGGGCCGTTTACGGAAGATCCTTCAGCGGCTAATGTCTATGTCCTTAATGATCCATCCGAACCGGTAATCATCAACGACTCGGTCATGTTCAAAGGAACCAGTCTTACCGTGGATAAAACGCAGACCCCAGCAACAATAACCGGCAACGGCCGCTTATATGTCAATGGCGGTGGAGCACTCGGGTCGAATCTGTCTTACACGATTCATGAGGGGCCGTTCACCATCACATCAGACAAGTTCTCTTTCGACTTGAGCGGTTCGGAAGCGACAGATTACTTGAATATGGACATGCCCGTTAAAGCAAGCTCGCTTATTTTCACAAAAGACGGCCTGCGTCTAACCGGTGATCTGGAAATCGGCTTGCAGGTAGGCAGTCAAAAGGTTAAGGAAACGGTGCCGTTTGACGGCCTGAAATACCGCAATAATCGATTTGATTTGTCGGGAACCTTTATGATGAAAAATAGCTTTCAGGTTGGCCCAATCAAAGCAAGTGATACCAAATTCGTCGTGGAAAGCCGCATTCCATATGTCGGTGTTCAGGCAACAGGCAGCATACCGGATACGAAGTTAAGCTTCGATATGAATATGAGAACCAAACAAGGACGTTTGGATAGCGTAAGCTTCGGCATGTATCAGAAAGTGAAGCTGGCGTCGACAGGTCTTCAAGTCAATTATCTATTCGGCAGCGTGGACAAACTTGCAGAGATGTCTCAGATTCCTCAAAAGTTCGCTGTTACCGGATCTGTGAACGATGTCATTGTCCCTGAAATGAAGCATCCTCAGGCGAATTACAAGTTCAATCTGATCGGTACCGATTCCATTGATACGGATCTAACGACCTACGGTTTTAACGGCAGCGGAACGGAATATTACTATTGGCTGCCAGTGAAGAACATGAACATGCAAACGGTAGTGAATCCGGCAACGGCTGGAATCAAAGGATTTTCTTCACCGGGCTTTGCAACGAAAGGCGACATCAATCTTTTTGAAGTCGTCAAAGGAGCAATTGGCACGTACTCTTTTAACCAAAAAGGATTCAACGGCGCGATTAAAGGAACGGTTTATGTTCCAAAAGGGATTCCGCGTATTGGCGGAGCGACCGTAAGTAACGTTGCACTCAGTGTAAATGAAACAGGTATCTACGGTACTTTCAAACATAACGGCGTAGGCGCTAATCTGAAGTATACGTTCAATAACAATACGATCCTGTTTGAAGTGGAAGCAGAGCCGCCTAAGAAATCTTGGTGGGAAAAAGGTTTGGATTTCGCGAACAATGTTTCCGATTTTATGGACGCAGCTGAACCATGGTTGGACATTGCGGAAGAATTGTTCTTAAGAAATACAGATTCGGGCAATCAGGGCAAAGACGGCAATGAGGTAAGGATCGCTGCTGCGAATCCACTTAAGCGTGTCTTTGATCTAAGACCGGTTAGCCTGTCTTTTCAACCAGAGGAGCCGGTGCATACCGATGCGAAAGCGCGCATTGTGAATGGACAGCTTACATCGCTGGATCAAACGCCTCTAATCACAACGGCAACCAATGCTACAAATGGGAAGTCGACGGCTTCTTTTGCGGTGGAGCGTTCCTTCACGGCACTTATTGCCTTGACAGGAGATCAACGAGCTGCTGTTCTGAAAGGCACGGCATCTGGTCAAGGTTTTGAACAGACCTTGTCTCCAGAAATCAGCTATGATGCCGTCAGCCAAATGACCTATATGCGCTTATCGTTGATTGCAGGCAAATGGAGTCTAACAACAAATACGAACAGTCACATTCAAATGAATGAATTGCTATTTGCCAACCAATCACTGAACTTGAATCAGTTGGCGGAGCTGTGGTCGCAAACACCGGATCGCTCGGTTACTTCATTTACAGTGAAAGAGCGTGGAAGTTACGTACTTAACGTTGGTGAGGCTCAAGGCGATGTTATTGTTTACAAACCAGATGGACGGCCATACAGTTTGAACACGGCACAGAACGAACCCAATTGGAATGCTTTGCGCGACGCCAATGGTCATGTGTACACGTTGGTGGATGCGGTTGAGGCAGGAACATGGATGATCAGCGCAGGCACAAGTCCAAGCGCCGTATTAAGCACAGTACCATCTAAGGTGAAAATCGAGGATGTTGCGCAGTGGGTGCAGGATCAAGCTTATCCAACCGTGTTTGATATGACCAAGACAGATAATGGTCAAGCGATTGTAGAGATTTACGGGGCCAATGAGCAGACAAAGCTGTATGCGCCAAATGGTGATTTGTACAAGCTTCAATCTGACCCGAGTTTGCCAGGTTTGAATGTGCTGTATGATGAATCACAGCAGAAGAAAACGTATTTGCTGGATGGTAATGATTTGAGTGGACAGTGGAAAGTTGTAAGCAGCAGTTTTACAAGTGTTGTTGCCTACAAGTCGACTAGGAAGTTTAAGTCGATTAAACCACTGACGATGGAAGGCCGATTCAGCAAATACTTTGATATCGCCGAGAAGGGCGATTATATGTTAACGGTCAGCGGCGGGAATGCCAACACCGTGATTACAGCACCTGACGGTTCGCCGTACACGCTGAATTTTGATGCTCCTGCGGGCAACGCCTATTTACAGCCGGCGTCAGACCGAGTATTAAGTGCAAGCCCAAGCGGAGATCCGCTTGAACAAACGAAAGTCTCAACACCAAATCCAGTGAACGACGGCAGGGATACACTTTACGTGTCACTCCTTAATGCGCCAGCTGGCAAATGGATGATTCAAAACGCGAAAAAAGTTGATCTGCAAATTCAGAAATTAATTCCTCAGCCAGAGATTAAGGCTTCCGTTAAGGCTGCAGCTGGTGTGGAAAATCGCGTTCAAGTTGCGTGGTCCATGGAGAATACATCATCTGATGCGCAAGTAACCATGATGTTAACGGACAGCGCCGATCAATGGGTTGGAGAAGTTATTCAAAGCGGTCTGCCATCTTCCGGCAGTAAAGTTATTGATCTTCCGACTTCCATGCTGCCTGGAACTTATTATCTTTCTGTAGTAGGGGAAAGTGCAGATAAAGCACCGATCCATGTTATTGCGGATGCAACTGTTGAGGTGACTGCGCCTATTTCACTGAGCACACCTGAGCAACCTAAGGTGCTTTCTACAGGAAATGGAGAAATATCTTTGCAATTTGCTTCTATTGCAGGTAACGTGACTGCTTATCGAATCTGGGTTAGTGACAGTACGAGCGGCAAAGCGGCAGTTCCGGTGATGGATATAACGCCTCAAGCGGGAAGTGAGCAGAACGCCGTAATTACCGGATTAACGGCTGGAGCAACGTACCAGATTTCCGTCTCGGCTATTGGCAATGAGCAAGGACGTGTTGTGCTAAGCCCAACGTCTGCGAGCGTGTCGACGGATCTGCCAGTTCCGCAACCGCCAACGTTAGCCGTGGCGCTTGACGCTGACGCACAACCCGTCATTGAACAATCGTATACGTCATATGACGGAAATGAAGAGACGTTGTTGCTTACAACAGCCGAACAAGCCTCTTTGAAAGTAACGGCCAATCAAGCCGCAGCGATTAATTTGTTTGTGAATGGACAGCAGCTTGGCAGCAGTGAGCATGTAGCAGCAGGTGGAACTTCCACGTTTGTTCTGCAAGAGTTGCTTCAATCTGCTGTATTGAAAGAACGGGAATATAACGTATTGGTTGAAGCCGTGAATGAGCGCGGTGACCGCAGTACGGCATACCGCAAGGTCTTCATTGACCGCACCGGACCGATGTTGATCGCTTCCGGAGGCAATGACGCGCAGGGCAAGCCGATTTCGCTGAATGGTATCGTTACAGATACCAGCAGGGTTTATATAACCGGCCAAACAGACGCGGGTGCAAAGTTGGTTGTTAATGGTGTGACGGTTCCATTGGATGATAAAGGAAAATTCAACTATTACGCACCATTGGAGTGGGGAGCATCGACGGATCGAATACAGCTCTCGATGACGGCTACGGACCGGGTTGGCAACAAAACGGAGTATGGCTTTGAAGTCATTCGAGGTGTAACTGAAGCGATTCCGGCAACTCCTAGCGATCTTGCGGCTCTGACAACAGGCAACGCACAGATGCGCGCACCGTATCAATTCGGTACAACCGCTTATCAAGCATTAGCTTATTCGGACAACGTTCGTGTTTATGCAGTTCCGATGGCTGCAACTTCTGTCGTGACGATTGACGGCAAAACAGTTCCTGAGAGCGGTTATGTTGATGTGGCGGTGCCTGTTACCGGGAAATCGGTATCCATCAAAGTACATTCCGATAGCGCAGGAGACAAGTTCTATACGCTAAGTCTTGATGGAACAGGTTCCAATGAAGCATTATTGGCTACATTGAAGCTTAATAATGCCACGGCGTCGCAAAAAAGCGATGTGCTTCCGGCGCAAGCTTTCACAGGGGCGGAAGACAGCTATGCCATTTATGTGGACAACACCGTGGACACGGTAACCTTGACACCTGGCGCTATGAAAGCAGGTTCCAGCATTGAAGTCAAAGGGCAATCCGTGCAGAGCGGGCAAGCATCCCAAGCGATTCAGCTGGAAGTTGGCGAGAATCAAGTGCCTGTGGTGGTTACCTCTCCGGACGGTGCGGAAACACGCAAATACCAAGTAGCCGTATGGCGGGAACCAAGCGGTAATGCGCTGTTGCAAAGCTTGGGGCTTGCTACAGACGGAGCTGATTTGTTAGCTGATTTTAACCCAGCAGTGAAAAATTATGAGGTACTAGTGCCTTACACAGCGGTCGAGTTTAAGCTTCTACCAGTTCCCGAACAGTCGGAAGCAGAAATTCATATCGATGGTCAAAAGGTAACGAGCGGAGCGGTCTTGACCCTTCCATTTACGAAGGATGCACAAACCTATGCCATTGAGGTCAAAGCACAAGATGGTACGACGCTCACATATAACGTTTCTGTATTGCGTAAGCAGACAGTGCCTGGGCAGCCGCCATTACTAGCGAGTTTGCAGGCAGGTACGATCTTGGACGGTGCTTTTACGCCATACAAGCTTAAATACGGAACGATTTCAACAACCGAAAGTGCCAACGCGACAATTAAGGCGATTACCAATGATCCAGAGGCAACTGTAACGGTGCAGCATGTAAAACAAAAAGGCGGCGGCACCTTTGAACCTGCTCTAGCCATTGGCAGCAATACCATTATCGTAAATGTGGAGTCAGCGGACCTTAAGTCTTCACAGACTTATTCCATCGACGTAAAACGTATAGAGGAATCAAGTTCTGGCCCTGACACACGCCAAACGACGGTTGCTGGAAGTTCCGGAGGTTGGACTTTCCAAACCAACATTGTGCGGACCCAATCATCAGATGGCAAAGTGCTAGATACGGTGAAATTGGATACTGTAGATGCACGTAGGATCTTGGAAAAAGCAGCACAGAATAACGACCAAGTTGCTCGCATTTATGTGACGGACTTGCCAGAAAATCCAGCGGATGAGCGGATTGTCAGCTTAAATGCAGAAACGGTTAGTTTGCTTGCAGGTGGCGGCATGTCGCTGCAACTAGTGCTGCCTGACGGGCAGATTACGGTATCGGCGGAGTCCCTAAAGCAAATGGGCAAAGACGGTAAGGATGCTTACTTCCGAATTGTTCCTGTCCGTGCTGAAGCTGAGCGCGGTGAAGTAACAAAACGCGTGCAAGCTGCTGAGCTTGTGATCAAAGATGCAGGAGACCGATCTGTCTCCATTATCGGCCAACCGGTCAAGATTGAGACAAACTATTCAGGATACAAGACGGAAGTTGTATTTCCGCTGAATAACCTCAGCCTGCCGGATAACGCAGCAGCGGCCAAACAAATTTTGGGTGAGCTGGCTGTGTACATTGAACATAGCGATGGCGAAAAGGTGCTGACGCACGGAGAAATTTGTTATGATGCGGAAGGCAAACCAGTCGGTATTGCTATTGAGATCAGTAAGTTCAGTACATTTACCATTATTCAGAAAAATGGAGCGGGTGCACTGAAACCTTATTTATCCGGTTACCCGGACGGCACATTCCGCCCTTCACAAGCCATTACGCGTGCGGAATTGGCGATGATTTTGAATCGTATTGGCGCTGGTAAGTCCAACACTGATTCGGCATCGGCACAACCTAGCGGTTATCCGGACGTTGCCAAAGAACATTGGGCGGCAGAAGCCATTGCCAATATGCAGCGCGCAGGTGTGATGCTTGGTGATGACACCGGCTTCCGCCCGGATGACGCGATTACCCGCGGAGAGATGGCCAGCATTGCTGCAAGGCTGCTTCCTGTCGGAGATGCTAGTAGCACCTCCTATCCGGGATACAACGATACGCAAGAGCATTGGGCTTTCGAAGCCATTAAGAAAGCTTCGCAAGCAGGTATTTTGCAAGGCTATTCCGACGGCACTTTCCTGCCGGAAAAACAATTGAATCGTGCGGAAGCAGTGACGATTTTGAACCGATTGTTTAAGCGGCCAACAGCCGACGTAAAGTCTTCAAGTTGGCCGGATGTACCGCAGGACCATTGGGCACTTCGTGAAATTGAATCAGCCTCCGGCACCGTACAACTGTTGTCTGATGGCAGTGTATATGTAGCACCTAATCATTAATAAGCTTTAAACATTAAAGCCCATGAGCATGAACTGCTCATGGGCTTTTTCGTGCTAAAAAGCATGATTGCCATAACTTGTTATTTTACTGGTAGAAGCTCCAAAGTTGGTTTAATATATGAAGTATAAACAAACAAGTTTATGAATTTTAACACAAGTGAGGGTGTTATGATTTTATTTGACTTCATAGTCAATATTGCTATATTTTCAATGCTTGTCAGTACGCCTCTGGTCATCCGCTCGTTTATTCATCAAACGCCGATTAAGTATTTTAGTTTGTGGGCGAGCCTTTATGCCGGGGTTGTTTCGGTCATTCTCGTCATCCTTTCTATCAAGCAGCAAGGGTATGCCTATGATATTAGATATGCGCCCGTTATTCTTGTTTTTGCTTATTTCGGGCCCATCCCAGGGGTAATAACCGGGTTATTTTCGCTGCTTACAAGACTTGTTTCCGGTGGAAATTGGGCTCCGGCAATCTTGGGTTGGATGATTAATATGATGATTTTGTGTGTGGTACATAAAATCATGTCTCGCAGCTCACAATCCAGAAAGATTGGCTCACTTTTTATGGCTTATGTTGCGGGATATTTGGTAACGATCCTGTCGTTTCGTATCTTATTGAACGAGCCGTTATTTCATCTGCAATATGTCCTGTTTGTCATGTTAGGCGTCATTTTGGGCGGATTGCTGATCGAATCGAATGATCGACTTTTAAGAATTAATAAGCAAAATAAATATATGGAAGCGACGCTGGAAAAAAGCGAATCGAAGTACAAGCTGATCGCAAATCATACTTCCGACTTGATCATGGTTATAGATCAAAATCATACGGTGAGTTATTTTTCTCCCTCCCATGAGCTTGTGTTAGGGTATGAATACCATGAATTAGAAGGAAATCTATTATGCATGCTGGTGCATCCGAAGGATTTGGAAATCTTTCATCAAACGATTGCGATGATGGTTGGGGGGCAGGAAGGTTATTCATTGGAGGTTCGCCTTAAACATAAAGAAGGCCATTGGAAAGAATTTGAATCACGCTGCCAGCCCGTCAAAGATAGTAGCTATGTCATCGTCATCAGCCGCGATATCTCCGACCGCAAAAAAGCGGAAGAAATTCTATTGCAGTCAGAGAAGCTTTCGATTGTTGGAGAGCTCGCGGCAGGGATTGCGCATGAAATTCGAAATCCTTTGACGACAATAAAGGGATTCCTACAAGTATACAAAGAAGGAAATTATTCGAGAAAACACAATGATTTGCTGTTATCCGAACTCGAACGGATTGAAGCCATTACCAGCGAGTTTCTTTCATTAGCCAAACCTCAATTGTCACAACTTACCGTCACAAACCTGCGTGAGCTGGTGGAATATACGATTGAGATTTTATCCCCCGAAGCACTTCTGAAAAATATTGAAATCCAATTGAGCTGTGAAGCGACATCCTTCCCGATCACCGGGGAAAAGAATCAGTTAAAACAGATGCTGCTTAATATCATCAAGAACGCCATGGAGTCGATGCCTGATGGCGGAGAGATTCAAATTTGTTTGCGAAAAGACGGAGAATGTCATGGTGTGATTGCCGTCCAAGATTACGGATGCGGGATTCCGGAAGAGCTATTGCCGAAGTTAGGGGAGCCTTTTTACAGTTTAAAGGAGAAGGGTACTGGTCTTGGTTTAATGATTTGCAAGAAGATTATTAAACAGCATGAAGGCGATATTACCTATTCAAGCAAAATGAATGAAGGAACTTTAGTAGAAATTCGGCTGCCGTTACTTCAAGCATGATTTAACTGATCCTAGCCATATTAATAGATGGGAGGATTGATGTATTTTGCCAACACGTACATACCTGAACGGATCAGTTCTGGTGCTTTGTCTGATAGCGGGCATCGTTGATGTGATCGGCTATTTGGGGCTGGGACATGTCTTCACAGCTAATATGACGGGGAATCTTGTGCTAATAGGAATCGCTATCGGACAGGCGAAGCTGCTAGCTGTGCTTCGTTCCATTCTTGCCTTTCTTGGTTTTGTTGCTGGTATTGCCCTCGCAACTGTGATTGTGAGGCGAGGTCGGGAAGAGCAGCTTTGGTCCAGAGGAGCAACGGTCGCGTTAGGCATCGAAGGTCTTCTCCTTTTGATAGCGGCTTTGCTTTCCTATGCAGGAAGCAGCGACAGGAACTTATATATAATGATTCTAGTATTGAGCATGGGGATGGGCATGCAAACGACCGTTGCCAGACATTTGAAAGTGGCTGGGATATCGACGACCGTTTTGACGAATAATCTGGCGAATGTCATCGAGGATACGATTGCCCATATTCGCCGAGATAATCAGTTTACTGCAGACGCATGGTTGCGTACTTGGGCGGTAGCGATTTATTGCCTGGGAGCGGTAATTACCGCTCTTTTGGAACCACACGCGCTCTTTGCTTCCATCTGGATACCGGTCGGTCTGTTGATCGGGCTTGTAACCATGGCGGCAATTCGCTTCCGTTAAAATGACGAGAAGAACTCATACAAAGGGGTATGCATGAATAAGACAAAATTTCTAGGGCCAAAATCATACTTATTAATATTTCCTGCGATTGCGCTAGTGATAGTTTCTGAATGCATCACCTTCCCGGCAAAATTCAACTGGCTGCTAGTCTTATTCCTCATATCAATAGCCATAATCGAACGGATGTATATGCATCTTTTCAATAAGATTTGGCTGCCTTATTTTATCATCGTGATCGGCCTCATTATTTTTGCAAAACATTCGATTTTGTATAGTTTCTTCTATCTTGTTCCGGATGCGGTGATCATTTGGTTGAAAAGAAGGGTTAGCTTCTGGTATGATCTGCTGCCGTCCCTGTCCATCAGCTTGATTACTATTGTCTTGGGCAATTCTTTTTACAATTGGACCTCCCACTCCTATATCAGCCGCCTTGGAACTTTATTTCTGCTTTTTGTGGTAAACTGGGTGCTCGCTTACTTTTTCTCATTTTTTGAGTCCGGTAAGCTGACCACTTCGCCAGTCGTTTCAACTTTCATACCGACTTGGTTTGAAATCGGTGTCATTTTTCCATATTTGGCTGTATTCAATTATTTTAATTACCCGGTCGTCATGTCATCTTTTTTGGCGTATTTAATTGTTGTCAAAGTCTGTCATTCGAGAAGGATGCAAGTGAATGAATCACATGTCAGGCAGCTTATATCTCTCATTGGTACAAGGCTTCAGTTGCAGGTTCTATTGATGGATTTAGGCTCCATAAAGGGAGTCTATTATCCTAACAAACGTATCATTGTGATTGATCATAAACTGGATTATCCGGAGCAACTGGATACGCTGGTGCATGAATGGATCCATTGCGAGTTAAGAAAATATAAAAAATCTCCCCTCTTTCTTGAGGAAATTTGGGTCACGATTTTAGAAGCAGTCATAAGTTGGTACTATGTATTTAATTTAAAAAGAATTCTATCGACAGGAGGATACAAATGAGTCAGCGACTGGGTGAAGAGCTAAGACGTTTGCGTAAAAAGAAAGGATTAACCTTGGAAGAAGCAGCTTCTGCGGCAGGAATAACTTTACAATATATGAGTCTCCTTGAAAAAGGGCAAAGAAAATCGGCCTCGTTTGAAATCATGGCCAACATTTCAAGGTTCTACGGCATTCCATTGGACTACTTCGCTCAATTTGTTGATGATGATCAAAATGAGGTTCATAACTTAAGTGAAACTGAACTTGAAATATGGAGTGCCATCAACAATAAAGTAAAGGATGAAATCTATTATAAGAAGGGAGATTTGCTGGCTGATTGGCTTCGTTCATTTTTTCGGAAATAAGGAAAAAATGCTTTCCTTATTTCAGTTGTGGCACGAAATTCAACTTTAGAAGAAAAAATAAAATTAAATTCATCAATAGTTGAAAAATTCTTAGGAGAACTTTATAATTTAGAATAACTGTTCTTCTGAGGAGGCATTTTGTTGAATCTTAACAAAAAAATTGAGCTGGCTGTATGGTCGATCAAGATCATAAAAAGTGATACGATTTTTCCAAAAAGAGCTAAAGCACTTGATTTGACCTATCCTACTCTTCAATGCACGGATGTCACCGATGTTGAGGCAGAGTTTGTAGCGGATCCTTTCGTAGTTTCGGATGGTTCGAACTATTATGTATTTTTTGAGGTGTTGAATAAACATTCCGAACGCGGTGAAATTGCGGTTGCTGTCAGTACAGACGGGGAAAAGTGGCAGTATGACCGAGTTGTCCTTAAAGAGAGTTTTCACCTATCTTATCCAAATGTATTTACATATGAGAATGACTATTATATGTTACCGGAGTCGTCGGAAGCAGGTGGCGTATTTTTATATAAATCCATGCAATTCCCATATAACTGGGAGAGGAAAAAACAGCTGCTATCTGGACCATTTGTAGACCCGACCCTTTTCTATCATAATCAGAAGTGGTGGATGTTCGTTGGCAGCAAAGATGGAAGGAACCTTTATTTGTTCTATGCTGACCGAATGGACGGAGAATGGGTTGAACATCCTTGTAATCCTATTATTAAAAATGACTTACATATCTCTCGACCGGCGGGGAAAGTTGTTGCTCATGATGGTGAAATGTATCGGTTTACGCAAGATGGAGTTCCGTCGTACGGGAAGATGGTTAGAGCTGCTCGAATCACGAAGCTGAGTGAGACCGAGTATGAAGAGGAGGTCATTGAGTCTGGTTTGCTGACGGGGTCAGGCCAAGAGCAAAGCTGGCGCAAGGATGGCATGCATCATATCGATCATCTCCAAACGAAGGATAACAAGTGGATGATCGCGGTTGACGGGCATTTCTTGAAAGAACAAAATTATCTCGTTTGGAAGACTACGCGCTTTATGAACAGACCTTTCTATAGCTCATATAAGCTGTCTCGTACGATTATTAAAAAATTGCAACTTATTGCCCAGTTATGGTTGTAACCGTCATCTAATCCGTGGAATTTGCGGATTTTTTTTATTTTAGTTTGAGTACGAAGCAAAGAAGGTTTATTGAAATTAACTATAAAGATAATCACTTTAATATATTAGACCAATAGATGTTTTGACAATATGATTAGGTATATGAATAATTACCAGATCAAGAGGAGGTTCGTAACCATGTCAATTTATCATTTTCAAGCAAACCTGATTAACGGAAAACAAGTCAATCTGTCAGATTTCAGAGGGAAAGTTCTCCTAATTGTCAACACAGCAAGTAAATGTAGTTTTTCGCGTCAATTCGCTGATTTACAAAGACTTTATGAATCTCAGCAAGAACAAGGTTTTGAAATACTTGCGTTTCCATGCAACCAATTTAACGATAAAGAGCCAACTAGCAATTCGGACGTACAGGAATTTTGCGAGAATAACTTTGGGATCACATTCCCATTGTTTGAGAAAACCGATGTAAGAGGTCCATCTACCCATCCATTATTTCAATATCTGACACAACAAGCACCGTTTAAAGGGTTTGATACGCAGACCAAGGACGGCCAATGGATGGACGAGTTTCTACGTGAAAAACATCCTGACATCTATATGGGCGACGGGATCAAATGGAATTTTTCTAAGTTTTTAATTGATCGAGATGGTCATGTGGTAGCAAGATTTGAATCAACGGCGTTGCCTTCTGAAATCGATACTAAAATTGCATCGTTGTTGTAGCATAAGGAAAGCCAGCAAACCTTTGAGTTTGCTGGCTTTTTATATTTTAGCCACACGATTGAGAGAGTTATTTACTTGGAGAAGAAAGGTTCGATGTAGGTCTGTAAGAATTTCTTGCGAAATACTTTAATATCTCCGATTGTTTAATTCTCCTATTAGCAAAACATCCAATTTTATTGACGAGCCGCAGGAGCCGGAGCCGCTCGCTGTGTTTGAATCAAGTTGTCTACATTGGACTGCGATTTATTGATTTGCTCCTGCGTCAACGGCTTGCCAACAGCGAAGCTCTTGACGATTTTCTTCAGCGTATCCGCATCGAAATCATCCATCGCATACATTTCCACCGTAAATCCCTTGTCTTCCCAGATAACAATTCCATTTGCAAAATACAGCTGGGTCCCATCAATCATTTCCGTTTTCACTTCGCCAGTTGTTTCAATTCCGTTCTTGCCGCCTTGCGAAATCAAGAAATTCACGGATTTTTCGCCTTGCGCGTATTGTACCTCTACCATCGTCTTACCTTGAATGACGGTGTTGACATACTTGAAGTCAGCCATCCAGGATGGAGCGGGGAAATTCATTCCCACGGCGGTACGGGCTTCGTCCACGTTTATCGTCGGCCGCGGCGGCAGTTCCACTCTACCAGTATCGGAACCTTGCTTCTGGTCGGAGGCATTTTTGGTAGGAGCCGGAAGCTCCTTATCGACTTGAACGATGTCCATATTGCCTACATGAAACTTCGCCAAGATCGATTGCATTATACCTTGGGCGTAGGAGGTTGTAGACAGTACTCCGCCAATCAGCACTACACCAAGCACAGCCACAGTAGCCGTTTTCCATGTTCTATTCATCGTTGTCATCCCGTCCCTCATCGTATTTTTCGTTGAAATGGTTTGCGTCTCGATCTTATGTACCAGACGCCTGTGAATCCGCTCTTTCGCCATTGGATTATCAAGCTTTGTATTCTCGAGCAAATCGATCACATCCTCGAATGGTTTGAGGTCTTGTTTGTTATTCATCCATCAACCCACCTGTCCCCAAAATTTTATGCAGCTTCTTCAAGCTCCTGTAGACAATGACACCAATCTGGGATTCACTTACTCCCATGAGTCCCGCAATCTCCGAGTTTTTGAGACTGGCGGCAAACTTCAAGGCGATGATGTTGCGTTCCTTGTCGCGTAACTTGGCAAACGCTTGAAACAGCGCCTGATGGTCGTCAACCTGGATGGCTAGCTCCTCAGGAGAAGGCTTCGGCCAGATTAACTCGGTAATCGAGTCCAAGGAGAAATGAAATCTCTTTTTCCGGGCGCGAAAGTAATCGGTGACGGCATTTCGTACTATAGCGAACAACCACACCTCGAATACGGCTTTTTCCTCCGAGAAGCTGCCATAATTGACAATAACCCGTTCAAATATTTGACTGCAAACATCCTCCGCCTCATACTGATTCTGAATCCGGTAGTAAATATACTTGTACACGCGGTTAAAGTACTGTTCATAAATCCGGGAAAATTGTTCGCTTGACAGAATCTCTCCGGCAGCGCGGAGCTTGTCCGTTCGTTCCGTGAATATGTCCTTGTTTACTCGGATGTTCTCCACTTGCTTTCCTCCTTCCTAGGCTTCTATTCCATCAAGCAAGCCGGTTACGTATGTTAATACGCCGATTAATGAAATCCATTAACAAGCCGCGGTCGATTTTTTTCTTCAAGTCACTATTATAGAGCATGAAAAAAATGCGGGCACCAGCAATCACTGGAAACCCGCACCCACTTTTCACGGATTCAAGATTTGATCCGCATACCCGTTTATATATTTAATTTAATTGTTTGTTCATGGTTATGGCTTTACGGACGTTACAGAATCCATTCGGATACTTGTTCCATCGTTCTTCTTGTTTTATCACGCGGTTCTTTTGCCCGATAACCGAAAGCGACCATAACGCTTACTTCATACTCGTCGTCTCCGAGCAATCCTCGTTTTGCTAAAATTTCGTTGACTCTATCAGGAACGAAGCCTTCGATTGGACAAGAATCGATTCCGATCATCGCCGCGGAAGTCATCATATTCCCTAGTGCGATATAGGTTTGCTTAGAAGCCCAAGCTGTTCTCGCTTGTTCGTTATCGAGGTGGAACGAATCGAAGAAATCGTGCCATGCTCCCACGTTGTTTCGCACCATTTCAGCGGGATATTTTTTAACTTTTGTCAGCTGCTCATAAATATAAGGGGATTCCGGGATAAGTCCTTTACGAGCAAGAATAACGACCATGTGACTCGCGGTTGGCAGTTGATTGTACGCGCCGTAAGCGAATGGCCGAAGCTCTTCCCTAAGTTCCGGATTTTGAACGACTAGAAATTTCCACGCCTCCAGACCGTTGGAGCTAGGCGATAATCTCCCTGTTTCAAGGATAAACCGGAAAT
>NZ_JAWCUD010000010.1:0-337703 GCF_032461945.1 Paenibacillus violae | reverse complement strand
TGCCTACGTGTTACTCACCCGTCCGCCGCTAAGCACCGAAGTGCTCCGCTCGACTTGCATGTATTAGGCACGCCGCCAGCGTTCGTCCTGAGCCAGGATCAAACTCTCCATAATAGAAAAGCTGAATAGCTCATTGACTTGCTAGCGAGATTATTCATCTCATTTATAGTCGATTGCTCGACTGTGCTTACTCACTCGTTGTTCAGTTTTCAAAGATCAAGAACTCTTGTCCTATCCGCTCTCTTTCGAAAGCCGGAAGTTCAATATACCACACTAACTTTATATTTGCAACTTGTTTTTCTCAAGTTACTCGTTATTCCCGCATGTCTCAGCGGCAACTTTTATAAGATACCACAGATGCTGCTTCCGAGTCAACCTATATGATAACTGTATTTTCCTTCCACCTATAACAAGGTCAGCTTTAATCCAACAAGCAGAAGAACACCAGGCACACCGAGCACCGTTACTGTCCCTAATGTGGCTGTATTAATCGGCAAATCCACCTGCGTATAGGCGCTCAGCAAATTCAAAGCATATAGCAGGAAGGCCGCTACAACAACGTTCAACGTTAGACCAGACAATAATCTGCCGGCCCCTCTGTTACGCAATACGGTAACAAGTAGAATTAGTGAGGATAGTATGAGTACTCCCCATACCGCATATTTAATATACACGTCTACACCTCCAGTAATCGATCAGTGTCAATCATGCTCAGATTTAGCCTTTTAGCCTGTTTGATCAGCATTTCAAATCTTTTCTCAGCCGCCTCCATCGCATAAATGGCATAGTCAATCTGATCCTTGTCCAAGGCAAACTCGAAATGTGCCTGAGCAGCCACCCAATTCGCATGTGCCGAACGAATCTCTTGCAGCAGCAATTGCTTGTCCCGCAGAAGTTCCTCTTTTGCCCCTTTTTTCGTCTGTGGATTCTTCCTTCCGTGCATGCCTAATAGTGCTGGTCTCATCAGCAAACCTCCATGACCCCAAATGCGGGTTAATCTACCCTTATGCTTATGGGGGAAATAGAGCAAATAGAACTGAAGCACTTCTTTTACACGAAACAAAAAAAGAGAGCTCTTCAGCTCCCTTTTGCATGATTAACGCTATTTATAATTCCCTGCGGCCTTCCATCGCTTTGGACAGTGTTACTTCATCGGCATATTCCAAGTCGCCGCCAACAGGTAGTCCGTGCGCGATACGCGTAACCTTCAGGCCAAACGGCTTCACTAATCGAGACAGGTACATAGCCGTAGCTTCACCTTCAATGTTCGGGTTCGTGGCCAAAATTAATTCCTGTACGGTTTCATCCCCCAACCGCTTGAGTAACTCGGCGATATGAATTTGATCGGGTCCGATTCCTTCCATAGGGGAAATTGCCCCATGCAGGACATGATAGTAGCCTTCGAACTCTTTGGTGCGTTCCAAAGCAACCAAGTCCTTAGGCTCCTGTACGACGCAAATGACGGAACCATCCCTGTTCTTATCTTGACAGATCCGGCAAGGATCGACATCGGTAATGTTACAGCAAACGGAACAGTAGTGGAGGTTTCTTTTCACGTTGACGAGCGCCTTCGCAAAATCAATCACGTCTTCTTCCTTCATACGAAGTACATGAAAGGCAAGGCGTCCCGCCGTTTTGGGGCCTACCCCCGGCAGACGGGAGAAAGCATCGATTAACTTAGAAATCGGTTCGGGGTAATACAAAGGAAGTTCTCCCTCATCTTTCAGAATCGTAACTCATGGTTGTGACTAGAACAAACCAGGGATGTTCATGCCACCTGTGAATTTGCCCATATCTTTATTCGCGATTTCTTCCGCTTTCGTCATCGCATCATTGACAGCTGTAAGCACAAGGTCTTGCAGCATTTCAACATCATCCGGATCAACAGCTTCAGGCTTGATTGTGATGCTTTGTACTTTCTTGTGTCCATTCACTGTACAAGTAACAACGCCGCCGCCAGCTGTGCCTTCAATGATTTTCGTACCCAGTTCTTCTTGAGCCTTCATCATTTGCTCTTGCATTTTCTTCACTTGTTTCATCATTTGGTTCATGTTATTCATTTTGTTTGCTCCTTTGTATTTAGTCTAGTCTTCTTTAATGGTCACTAAATCTTCGCCAAACAGTTGAATCGCTTCGGAGATCCACTCCTCTTTGGGTGGAGATCCTGGGCTGCCTTCCTCTGCCACAAGTTCTAGAACTTCAGGCGGACTGCTAGTCACATCACTCTTGGCGTCGTCCCACTCTTTGCGCATAACCGTAAGCAAGCGCATGGGTTTGCCGAATACTGAGCTGAGCACTTGCTCGATAATGAGTTTGTTCTCCGGTTTCTCTGTGGTGTTACGGTGCATTTCATTCTTGAACGCCACCAATACCACATCATCCAGCATCGAGACCAGATCACCATTCACAAACCAAGCATGGACAGTAATCTTCTTCTCTTTGACCAGACCCAGCACCTGACTCCATTTCATTAGAGCTGCCTTGGTTTCCGGACCTTCCGAAGCCTTCAAGTACCCATCAAGCTTAATTCCTGACTTCTTGGACGGCGCAGAGGCCACCGGCATTTTGGGAGCTGGTTTCGTTTCAACTGCCGCACCCGATACTCCCGATTTTACCAGTCCAGCTATCTGATCTTCAAGTTGTTTGAGCTTCTGGGACATTTGAGCAAAAAGATCGCCTTGCGGCATTCGGCTTCCCGAATCTGCCCCTGTGCTGACAGCCGTATGTCCTTCGCCGCTATGACCACCGCACATTTTCATAATCGAAATCTCGAGCAGGGTTTGGGGCTGGACAGAATACTTCATTTCACTCTGATAATGATTCAGTATTTCTATCATGCCCATCATTTCGTTTGGTGTAAAATGGCTGGCAATATCACTGAGCTCGCGCATATCAAACACGCGTTCTGTAATGACCGGCGAATTCGGCACCATACGAACCATGAGCAAATCACGGAAATAATTAATCAAATTCTCGATGCATTTGTCAGCGCTTTTGCCTTCTTGCATGAATGTATCGATTAGCTCTAGCGCGGCGCCAAGATCCTTGTCTTTGATACAAAGCACGAGCTTCTTAAATTGGTCGGATGCCACTCCGCCGGTAATGGACAATATGTCAGAGAGCTGCACTTCCCCTGTTGCAAAAGAGGTCGCTTGATCCAGAAGACTGAGCGCATCGCGCATCCCGCCATCGGACAATCTCGCAATATAATGGAGCGCTTCCTCGTTAATGGAAATCTGTTCCTGATCACAAATATATTTCAGCCGCTGCACCTGATCATCCATTGAAACACGTCGAAAGTCAAAGCGCTGACAGCGAGAAATAATCGTTGCCGGAATCTTATGCGGCTCCGTCGTCGCTAGTATGAACATCACATGGGCCGGCGGCTCTTCAAGTGTCTTAAGCAGTGCGTTGAAAGCCTCTGTAGTCAGCATGTGCACTTCATCGATGATATAGACCTTCTGTCTGACTTCGGTAGGAGCATACTTGACTTTATCCCGAATATCCCGAATTTCTTCAACACCGCGGTTTGAAGCGGCGTCAATCTCAACGACATCCATGACAGCGCCGTCTGTAATTCGTTCACAGGCAGAGCAAGCATTGCATGGCTCTTCCGCTGGACCGTTTAAGCAGTTAACTGCTTTGGCTAATATTTTGGCCGTACTTGTCTTCCCTGTTCCCCGTGGACCGTTGAACAAATAAGCATGGGTAAGGCGATTTTCTCGCAAAGAATTCTGCAGTGTCTGCGTGATATGTTTCTGTCCGACAACCTCACGAAACGTCTGAGACCTCCACGTTCGATATAGAGCAATATGTGCCATAGTGTTCCTCTCCATTAATCCCTGCGTGGAATGCTGAATCCATTATACTATATCGCAACAGGGGATGAAATAGAGGATCAAACATGGAATCCGGATCTGATGCGGATAGACAAAATAAAAAACGCCTCATAAGAAGGCGTCCAAGTTCAAAGTCATATGAAATTACATGGTAAACCGTGCACCTGTTATTGATAAAGTGATACAAGCGAACTCTTATCGTTGGCTCAAGTCAGGCAGCCCCTCGGCACATGAAACATCTCACTTACGGCTGCTTCCTTCCAGACCTGACCGGGTTCATGAGCATTCATTGCGAAGGACCCAACTCTCAACACCACGTGTAAGAGCCAGACCTCACATCACAGTACCGCTAACAGGAATTCAACCCCGCTACAGCGGATTGCGAGTTACAGGGCACCGCTACCTCCCCGTCTAGCACAGTAAAAATAGTATAGCTGATTCACCTGTAAATAGCAACTAAGGGGGAAAATATACCTGATCCCCTGGATTAACGTGACATTTTCACCGTTGTTTTGTATCGCGGCATATTGGTATCAAAAGCATTTTGTACTTGGGAGCGAAGCTCCTCAACCTGCGCCGCCGTCAAATTCGACTTTGCTTTTATTTTCACCCGAGCATTGGGTCCGTTGATGGCAATATTGGATTTCTCGATCCCCTGAAACTGTGCGAGCACATTTTTCATTAAGTTCGAATCATCCTCGTAGTGATGATACGTAGGATTCAGCGGGTCGTTTGGATTCACGTTGGTGATCCCCAAATACCCGTCACGCTTGTAATTTTGCGCTTTATAATTGCCCGTATCCGTCTGCGGCGGGTTTTTGTTACTCGAATTGATGCCGCACCCGGCCAAGCTCACGGTAAGCAGGATGGCAATGGTCAATCTTCGCATACCCTTGAACATAAAAACACCTCCCATTGGACTCTAAGTCTAAACTTAGGATGACCAAGGGAGGACGTCTTATGCTGATTGGCAGCAAAGTAATTGATACCAATTAGATTCCGTATTTCTTTTTGAACTTGTCGACACGGCCGCCTACATCGATAAACTTTTGTTTACCAGTGTAGAAAGGATGGCAATTAGAGCAAATCTCAACGCGAAGATTTTGCTTGATTGAACCCGTTTCGAACACATTACCACAAGCGCAAGTCACTGTGGTTGCATGATAAGTAGGATGAATACCTGCTTTCATGTTGGTTCACCTCTTTCCGCCCTGAATCATTTGCTGAATCAGAGTTAATGGACGTACTTAACGTACTTTTGCATTGTAGCATATTCGCAAGTTCGAATGCAATGGAAAAACGAGTGGAACCTCTACCTTAGAGAACCATTGTCGTATTTCTGTCGCTAGCGTAGAACTTTGGCGTATGCGAGTAGGATCCAAGTACAACATCCGGCAATTCCTGCTCGAAAATCTCAATCATTTGCTTCATTCCAAGCAGCTCACCCCGAGCCTTAGGGATAATCCCCAAATAACTTTCAGGGTCAATATTCAGGTTGCGCAATTGAATTAATTTTAATCCCGTTCTTCGCACGAATTCGATCATAGCCTCAATCTCTTCCTCCCGATCCGTTACCCCCGGGAAAACAAGATAATTGATGGAAGTGATGACACCTTTGTCCGTTGCGTAGCGAAGGGATTTTTCTACATTTTTCAGCGTATAAGCTCTAGGCTTGTAATAGGCATTGTAGTGATCATCCAAAGCACTGATTGTACTCACACGCATCAGGTCAAGCCCTGCGTCTACGATGCCGCGTATATGGTCTGTCAGCCCTGCATTCGTGTTGATGTTGATGTAGCCCATCTTCGTCTGCTCACGAACCTGCTTGATCGCCGGAATAATAAGCGCCGCTTGCGTGCTAGGCTCACCTTCACACCCTTGTCCGAAGGAAATAATGCTATCCGGCGTACGTAGATGCTCCAGCATGATCTGCGTTATTTCTTCGATCTGAGGCTTAAAATTCATACGCGTCTGTGGAGCCACAAAGCCGCTCTCATCCGGCTGTTCCGATATACACCCGAAGCATCCTGCGTTGCAGGAATAGGAGACCGGAACAGCGCCTTCCCAACGCTGCAGGAACGTATTCGAAGCGGTCAGGCACTCATAACCGAGTGCGCAGTTGGATAAGTGGGCGTACAAGCGGTTTTCCGGATACTTGGCCGTCAAGGTTTTGACTTGAGACTCCAGCTCCGTGACATCGCAATGAATCGGATTCCAGAAGTAGGGATTATCCGTTAGTCGAGCAGCTACATAGAAGGCTTCATCCTTCCATACAACAGCCGTATAACCGAACAGCGGCAGCGCCTTGGTCTTGTCGGATTTGACGTAACCGGGAAGCAGCAGGCGGGTAAACCCCTGCGGCAGCAGCGCACCCACAGCATGATAATCGCCTGGCACCAACTTCATATCGCCAGTCTCAGCATCTATGCCTACTGGGCGTGTAAAAGGAAGACTGACAAGCGTCGCCCCTTCGGGCAGCGGAATCAATTCGTCTTCCATAATTTCTGTTATCATTTCAGCATTTCGACCAAGCGCCAAAAAATCCGGGTGGTCAAAAACGTTTCCTTGTGAGTCTGAATAAACCAAATTCATAACGGTACTCCTCTTTATGCGTTAACGCATCTTCCGCATCCTTAAGATGCTGAGTTTTTCACTTTCCCTTTGCTTGCCCCTGTTGAAGCGCCTGTCGATGGGGAAGCCAAAGAATCCAGGAACTCTTGATTCGTCTTCGTTTCGGCAAGTTTTTTGATGAAGGACTCGGTATATTCGTGCGAGTCGTTCATGCCTTTGCGCAGCGCCCATACCTTCTCGAGTTCATCTTTGCTCAGCAGCGCCTCTTCGCGGCGCGTACCGGATCTGCGAATGTCGATAGCAGGGAAAATACGGCGTTCCGCCATTTTACGATCCAGATGCAGCTCAAGATTACCTGTCCCTTTAAATTCCTCATAGATGACGTCGTCCATACGTGAACCCGTCTCCACAAGTGCTGTAGCGAGAATTGTCAAGCTGCCGCCTTCTTCGATGTTACGGGCAGCCCCGAAGAAACGCTTCGGACGATGAAATGCGCCAGGATCGATACCACCGGATAGTGTCCGGCCTGTTGGCGGAACTACGAGGTTGTAAGCCCTAGCCAAACGAGTGATGCTGTCCAGCAAAATAACAACGTCTTTCTTATGTTCAACTAAACGCATAGCGCGTTCCAGGACTAATTCAGCAACTTTAATATGATTCTCAGGCAGCTCATCAAAAGTAGAAGCAACAACTTCTCCTTTCACAGAGCGCTGCATGTCCGTAACTTCCTCCGGACGCTCATCGATCAGCAGAACGAAAAGCTCAATGTCAGGGTAGTTCGTAGAAATACTGTTAGCTATTTCTTTGAGCAGCAACGTTTTACCTGCTTTGGGAGGCGCAACAATCAATCCACGCTGGCCTAAACCTACAGGCGCAAGCAAATCCATGATACGCATGGAAACTTTGTTAGGCTCTGTTTCAAGCGTAATACGCGTATCTGGATAAAGTGGCGTCAAGGCAGGGAAATGAAGCCGCTCGGCAGCCGTTTCCGGTTTCTCGCCATTAACTGCTTCAACCTGAAGAAGCCCGAAATAGCGCTCATTCTCCTTAGGAGGACGGCATTTGCCTGATACAATATCCCCGGAGCGCAAATCAAATTTGCGAATCTGGGACGCAGAAATGTAAATATCTTCTGAGCTTGGAAGATAGTTAATGGGACGCAAGAAACCAAAGCCCTCTTGAAGAATTTCGAGGACACCTTGCATAAACATTAGACCACTTTCAGCAGCTTGTGCACGTAAAATTGCAAAGATGAGTTCTTTTTTCTTCAGCGTACCGTAGTATGGAATCTGATGTTTCTTAGCTAGTTTATATAATTCAGTAAGCTTGAGTACTTCAAGCTCAGCAAGCTGCATGCTCATGTTTCAACCACCAAACTATTAAATTTTCAATTGGATTCTAGCATTGCCTGTTGTCTGGAACTTTATTCCTTACTCTTCGCTCTCGCGCCAAACCTCGGCACCTAGTGAAGATAAATTGAAGACTAAGTTCTCATACCCTCGGTCAATAAACTCAACGCCGGACACCTCGGTGATACCGCCTGTTCTTACGCTAAGACCGGCAAGCACAAGGGATGCTCCTGCTCGCAAATCCGTTGCCCGAACCTTCGCCGAGCTAAGCTCGGATCCTTCGATAATGGCGGAGCGTCCCTCAACTTTCATCTTAGCTCCCATCCGAACGAGCTCAGGAATGTGCTTGAACCGATTGCTGTAAACATGATCCGTTAGTATACTAACTCCTCTAGCTTGGCACAATAGGCTTGCCATTGGAGATTGCAAATCTGTGGCAAACCCTGGGTAAATTAATGCTTTTACATCGACGCTAGAGTACTCAGGCTGACCTACTACACGAATGGATTCATCCATCTCGTAGATATGTACACCCATTTCTTGAAGTTTCGCTGTTAATGCTTCCATATGTTTAGGAATGACGTTATCTACGGTAACATCGCCGCGCGTAGCAGCTGCAGCAATCATATACGTTCCCGCTTGAATCCGGTCAGGAATGATGGAATGGCGGCAGCCATGCATCTCCGTTACCCCTTCGATCCGAATGGTATCGGTACCAGCACCCTTGATTCTTGCACCCATCGAGTTCAACAATGTAGCTACATCTATAATTTCAGGCTCTTTCGCCGCATTTTCAATAATTGTATTTCCTTTTGCGCGTGAAGCCGCCAACATAATGTTGATCGTCGCCCCTACGCTCGCCATATCCAAATAAATCTTAGCTCCACGCAGCTCTTTGGCCCGAATTCTTAATGCGCCATTCTCATTGCTTACTTCAGCCCCTAAGGCCTCAAAGCCTTTGATATGCAGATCGATTGGACGTGGTTCAAAATTGCATCCGCCCGGCAAACCGATATTCGCTTCCCCGAACCTTCCGAGCAGCGCTCCCATCAAATAATAGGAAGCTCTTAACTTCTTAACTTTTCCATTAGGCATTGGAAGAGACTTCATTCTGCTAGGATCGATCGTCATCCGATCTTCGTTCCAGTCGATGGTAGCTCCTAAATCCGTCAAAATTTCTGTATATGTAGCCACATCGCTTAAATGCGGCAGATTATCCAACGTTACCGGCGTTTCAGCAAGAATCGCAGCTGGAATAAGTGCAACCGCACTATTCTTAGCTCCGCTAATTTGAACAGTCCCTCGTAGTGGACGTCCCCCGACCACCATTAATTTCTCCAACATGATTCTCCCCCTAAATCCAGGTGCCTTCCTGTAACGCAAACTTCTCAACCTAAACGCCAATTGCAACCAAAATTGTATCACAATCTATTGAAATGAACATGAACAAATAAAAGGAAATAAGAACATCAATAACAAAAACGCTTACAGTCCTAGTAACAACTGAAGACAAAAAATAGAAGAAGGAAACGCCCGCAAGCATGCAAACGGCGGACATTTCGCATCCTCCGTTTGCGTCTTGCGGCATTTCCCACTGCATCTATACAATTAAAATTAAGCTTGGTTACTGCTTCCGAACAATTGAATTTTGGATTTTACAACTTCGACCATTGCGTTACGAGCTGGGGTTAGATATTTACGAGGATCATAAATTTTTGCGTCCTTGTTCAGAACTGCGCGGATCGTATCTGTGCATGCTACTTGGTTCTCAGTGTTAACATTGATTTTACCAACGCCTGCAGCGATCGATTTACGAATCATTTCGTCAGGAACACCGGAACCGCCGTGTAATACAACAGGAACTGGGATCGCTTTGGAAACTTGCTCGATAATGTCAAAATGGATGTTAGGCTCGCCAGCGTACATACCATGTGCTGTACCTACTGCGATTGCCAAACAGTCAACGCCAGTCTCTTCGTAGAAGCGGATAGCTTCTTCAGGTTTTGCAAGGTTAGCGTGCTCTTCGTCTACCGAGATGTCATCCTCAACACCACCGATTGTTCCAAGCTCACCTTCAACGGATACGCCCATTGCACGAGCCGCTTTAACAACTTCTTTCGTCAAACGGATGTTTTCTTCGAAAGAGTAGTGTGATCCGTCAAACATAACGGAGCTGAATCCTGCGCGGATACATTTCATTGCTACTTCAAAGGAACTGCCGTGATCCAAGTGCAAAGCGATCGGCAGACCGGATTTTTTGGCTGCAGCTTCAGCAATTGCTACTGTAAATTCGATACCCATATATTTCAGTGCGCCTTCGCTAACACCGTAAATGAAAGGGGATTTCAGTTCCATTGCAGCTTCCACAATCGCTTGAGCAAACTCAAGGTTGTTCATGTTAAATTGACCCACCGCGAATTTGTTCGCTTTTGCTTTAGGTAAAAACTCATTCATTGAAACCAATGCCATGTTTCTCTTCCTCCTAGAACCTTTTTGTAGTTTTGCGTAGACCGCTCTTGTCATACCTGAGTTATTATAGCACATATACTTTCAAATGATAACCAAGCCCTCGCTTCTCAGCCACAAAAAAAGACCCTATGACTAGGATCCCACGGCAAAACCACTACTTGACTCGTTATTTAACTGCATATTAACCGCCATACGCAACTCATCAATGTCAAACGGCTTCGTGAAATGCATGATGGCACCCAAATCCGTCGCTTCTTTAATCATATCCAGCTCACCATACGCTGTCATCATGATTACTTTGATCGAGGCATCAATAGCTTTCACATGCTTGAGAATATCTAGGCCATCCATCCCGGGAATTTTCATGTCCAGTAATAGTAGGTCCGGCGAAGAATTTTTGACGATTTCTAAAGCCAATTTACCATTAGAGGCTTGATAAGTATCGTATCCTTCATTGCTGAAAACCTCCATTAGCAGTACGCGAATTCCATTTTGATCATCGACAATCAGTACCTTTTTCTTCATCAGCCTAGTTCCCTCCCGAAAACGAATAACAAATCCCCTGCACTTCACAGATACATAACGTATTCGCTATTCATTTCCGTTTTCCTTCACGAGAGAGAACCAAATTGAAAACTTTTACAAATAAGTTGTTTTACAGGAGGTAGTTCACATAGCGAGTTAGCTACGTGCAATTCCTTGAGCTGCCTTCACGAATTCACGGAATAGAGGCTGCGGACGGTTCGGACGGGAAGTGAACTCCGGATGGAACTGTACCGCCAAGAACCAAGGGTGACCTGGAAGCTCTACCATTTCGACCAAACGACCGTCCGGGGACGTACCGGAAATGCGCAAGCCAGCGGATTCGATCAACTCGCGGTATTCATTGTTGAACTCATACCGGTGACGGTGTCTCTCGTAAACAAGTTCATCATTGTAGCATTTCTCCGCCAATGAACCTGGAACAATTTTGCATGGATAGAGACCAAGACGCATAGTACCGCCCAAATTCTCAATATCCTTCTGTTCTGGCAGAAGATCGATAACCGGATAAGCCGTAGTCGGATTAATCTCGGAGGAGTTCGCTCCATCCAAGCCTGAAACAGAACGCGCATACTCAATAACAGCAACCTGCATACCCAAGCAAATGCCGAAGAAAGGTATTTTCTTCTCGCGGGCATAACGAATAGCAGATACTTTGCCTTCAATACCACGATCGCCGAAACCGCCTGGCACCAAGATACCCTGCACGCCGGAAAGCAGATCATCCACGTTGTGGTCATAAATTTCTTCTGCATTTACCCAACGAATGTTGATCTCGGAGTCGTTATCAATGCCGGCATGTCCAAGCGCTTCAACAATGCTCAAATAAGCATCATGCAGAGCAACATATTTTCCGACAATGGCGATCTCTGTCTTTTTCGTCAAGGATTTAACTTTACGAACGAGACTTTCCCACTCGGTCATGTCCGGTTCATTCGTTTTGAGCTTCAAGTGATTAACGACATAATCGTCAAGTCCTTGTTCGCGAAGCATCATTGGCACTTCGTAAAGTGTTTCTGCATCTTTACACTCGATTACAGCCGCTGGATCAATGTCACAGAATAGGGCAAGCTTACGCTTCATATCTTCTGTCAAAGAATGTTCGGTACGGCAAACAATAACGTGAGGCTGAATGCCTAAGCCGCGCAGTTCTTTCACACTGTGCTGTGTCGGTTTTGTTTTTACTTCACCTGCAGCTTTAATATAAGGAATCAGCGTAACGTGAATATACATCACATTCTCGCGGCCGATATCATTTTTCATTTGACGGATTGCTTCTAAGAAAGGAAGGCTCTCGATATCGCCAACGGTTCCGCCGATTTCGGTAATGACAACGTCGGATTGAGCCTCACGGCCCGCTCGCAATACGCGATCTTTAATTTCATTCGTAATGTGAGGAATAACCTGTACTGTACCTCCGAGATATTCCCCTCTACGCTCTTTGGTAATAACGGAGGAGTACACCTTGCCTGAAGTCACGTTCGAGCTTTTGGACAGATTGATATCAATGAAACGTTCATAATGGCCTAAGTCCAAATCCGTTTCAGCCCCGTCATCCGTTACGAAAACTTCACCGTGCTGGTAAGGACTCATTGTCCCTGGATCCACGTTAATATACGGATCAAACTTTTGAATCGTAACTTTCAGACCTCTGTTCTTCAGCAATCTTCCTAAGGAAGCTGCAGTAATTCCTTTGCCAAGGGATGAAACTACGCCCCCCGTAACGAAAATGTATTTTGTCACTATGTACGCCTCCTAATAGTTTTTTAGTTGAAAATTGCAACGTACGCATACGTTTAGTAGTGCCAGATCACCGGCCTGTGTCTTTCTATGCAAAAAGCTTACACCGTAAGCATTCGCTATCGTTGTCGTGGTGCCACTGCCTCAGATTTAGTGTCTACTAAATGAGGGTTTTCATGAAAATCTGGTGAAAAAAACAGCCTGAAAACAAAAAAAAGTGACACCCGTGAGTAGACGGGGCACTTTTTGAACGCTTGCGCGATTTGTTAAGATTCTTTTAAAGCCCATGCAATAGTTTACTCTGAACGGGCGGCGGCTGTCAAGACAAGTTATTTGTCGTCGTCATCCTCTTCATCCAGATCGGAATCGTCCTCTTCCAAATCGGAATCTTCGTCCAGATCGTCTTCATCCTCGTCGTCGGACTCCTCGATACCTTCTTCGCCAAGATCCTCTTCGATCTCTTCATCCTCAAAGAATTCCGTATCTTCTTCCGCTTCTTCCTCTTCGGATTCCGTACCAAACGCATCGTACTCGTCTTCCTCTGCGTATGTATCTTCTTCCTCAGCGTAGATGTCTTCATCCAGATCGTCGTCTTCATCATTGATGATTCTTGGACGCTTCGCGTTACCAACCGCATCATCTGATTTCTCGACAGGGTACCAACGCTTCAAGCCCCATAGATTCGTACCTACGCAAGCAAAACGTCCATCGATGTTGATTTCCGTATATAGTTGGGCAATCACTTGCATAACGTGCTGCTCGGATAACCCTTTAATTTTTGCAATTTCTGCCATCAAGTCACGGTAATAAAACGGCGTATTCGCCGATTTCAATAATTCAAACGCCAAATCCACCATCGGCATTTCGCGTGCTTGTTCTGTGGTGATTTTGAGTGTGTATTCGCTACTCATCTAAGGCACATCCCTTTCGACCGTCTTCTTCACTTCTTCTATCTACCTTATCCAATATCTTCATTAAGTAAAACCTATTTTTTCTAAAATTGCAACTACCCGCAAAAAACCTTTCGGACAAGCCCCCCGAAAATGAATACAAGCGAAGGTCCCCCTCCGCTTGCGACTGTATCCTAAGGAAGCGGTATGAGCGAGTCACAGCCGTTTCCAGTACCTGAGGAAGAGACACTCCTGCTCGCGCCTCTCTATTTATCCTATGTAAAACCAGCACATCTGACACGGCTTCGCACCCATTTATTTCTATAAAGGCTATCACACGGTCAGAAGGGGTGACCTGTACATAGGATAGGGGAGACTCGATTATAAGCTGTCATGGGGGGATGGCACGTATGGATATAGCCACCTTTCTTCATTCGCTTCATGAGGAAATCGGACTCACCAAGCAATCCGGAAAGAAGCATTTGATCCGTTTCTCATCAGCCAAGGACTACTACGCATGCAAATCCGAGCTGAAGCGAATGAGATCCCGTCTGGCCAACCTGTCCAAGGTTCGCACGCTCGACATCATCCATGCCTTCTCCTGCACGCTCCGTTCCGACTCGAAACTCAAGCAGTTGACAGGCAATCCGGTCATTGAAGAAGATACCAAAATTACCGTTCACCAATCAGTTGGAAGCAGAACCCTCATCAAACGTGCAACCACGCTATCTGGCTTCGGCTCCCACACCATCCCCTGGGGCGTTGATCAAATTGGCGCACCTGAAGTTTGGAGCAAGTCGCTAGGCCAAAACATCCATGTAGGCGTCATCGACACAGGCATCGACTACAATCACCCGGACTTACGAAATTCAATCTCACGGGGAATCAATTTATTAAATCGCAGCATGCTCCCCTATGATGATAATGGCCATGGCACGCACATTGCAGGCACCATTGCGGCGACTGGCCGCAATTCGGGAATCATTGGCGTCGCGCCCAGATCGATTATTCATCCTGTTAAGGCATTTGACCACAGTGGAAGCGCTTATGTCTCAGACATTATTGCCGGAATCGACTGGTGCGTAAACAATGATCTCGATATTATCAACATGAGCTTCGGCATGAAGTCGTACAACCGTGCGCTGGAGCAGGCTGTTTTGAACGCGTATTACAGAGGTAAAGTCATTGTCGCTTCGTCCGGTAATGATGGCAAAAGGAAAACGATTGATTATCCCGCTCGCTTCTCCCAGGTCGTTTCCGTTGGAGCCACAACTCGGCTAGGCCGCATAGCTCCCTTCAGCAATCGCGGCAAACAAATTGACATCTATGCACCAGGTGAACGAGTTTACTCGTCCTGGCTGCACGGCAAATACAATGAGCTTAGCGGCACATCCATGGCCACCGCTCACGTCAGCGGCGTTATCGCGTTAATGCTGGCCATCAAGCCCTTGTCCCCGCAGCAGATCAAAACCGCGCTGCGCCGCTGCGCGCTCGGCATTAACAAGCGCGAAAGCACACGCTGGCAGCCAGGGCACCTGAATGCCAGGCGGGCTTTGCGTGCTGCGAGGCAGATCAAAGACTCGCAATGAAAAAAGGAGTTAAGCGGCCCATGGCTGCTTAACTCCTTTTTGGTGGGAGCGGCGACTTACATCCGCTCCGGTGCGGACACGCCGACTACGCGAAGCGTGTTGGCGAGGGTCGTGCGCAGTGCGCCTAGCAAGGCAAGGCGCGCTTGCGTCAAGGCCACGTCTTCCGTGATGACGTAGTGGCCTCTGTAATAGCTATGGAACTGGCTTGCCAGTTCGTAAACATAGCGAATCATCCGATGCGGCGCGTACTGCTCCGCCGCGATCGCGATCTCTTCCGGAAGCTCGCCGATCTTGCGCAGCAAGTCGAACTCCGCTTCCGAGGAAAGCTGAGCAAGGTCAACTTGCTCCAGCGGGAGCACCGCGATGCCTTGCTCCTCCGCCTGGCGGAAGATGGAGCAAATCCGTGCATGTGCGTACTGCACATAGTAAACCGGGTTCTCATTGGACTGAGATACCGCTAAGTCCATGTCAAAGTCCAGATGCGAGTCCATGCTGCGCATTGCGAAGAAATAACGGATCGGGTCGACGCCGACCTCGTCCATGAGATCCTCCATCGTGACCGCTTTGCCGGTACGTTTGGACATCTTGACCTTTTCCCCGTTTTGGAAAAGGCTCACCATTTGCGCGATCAGCACAATAAGTCGATCCGCCTCGAAGCCCAGCGCCGTCATGGCCGCTTTCATCCGCGGGATGTAGCCGTGGTGGTCGGCGCCCCAAATGTTAATCAAGCGCTCAAAGCCGCGCCCGAACTTATTGCGGTGGTAGGCGATGTCCGGCGTCAGGTACGTGAAGGAGCCGTCATTTTTGATCAAAACGCGGTTCTTGTCGTCACCCAGCGGTGTCGTATTCAACCAAGTAGCGCCTTCTTCTTCATAGATATGTCCATTGTCACGCAGTTCTTGTAGAACGGGTGGAATCAGGTTATCTTCATAAATCGACGTCTCGGAGAACCAGTTGTCGAAACGTACACCAAAACGGCCTAAGTCGCGTTTGATTTTGTCGAGTTCTTTTTTCAAGCCATACGTACGGAAAAAAGCACGGCGCTCATCATCCGGCAAGCTCAGCAGGCGATCTCCTTCTTCTGCGGCAAGATCTGCCGCAAAGCCTTTGATATCTTCCCCGAAGTAGCCGTCCTCCGGCATTTCGGCATCTTGTCCAAGCGCTTGCAAATAGCGGGCTTCGATGGATTTGGCCAGATTTACGACTTGGTTCCCCGCATCGTTAATGTAGTACTCCCGGGATACGTCATACCCCGCAAGATCCAGCACGTTACACAGCACATCCCCTACAGCTGCGCCGCGGGCATGTCCGAGATGCAAAGAACCTGTCGGATTGGCGCTGACAAACTCCACTTGTACTTTCAGCCCTTGGCCCACGTTTCTTGCCCCGTAACGCTCACCCTGAGCGAGTACGTCGGCGATAACCGGATAAAGGTAAACTTTGTTCATTTTAAAATTAATAAAGCCCGGTCCGGCAATCTCTGCTTCCGCGATATTCGCTTTATCTTTCTGCAGATTCGCAATGATCTGCTCGGCGATTTGTCTTGGATTTTGCTTGGCAATACGGGTCAACTGCATCGCAATGTTCGTTGCGAAATCCCCGTGTGTTTTCTCCTTCGGAACTTCCAGAATGATTTCCGGCAGCTGCGCGGCATCCACAATGCCAGCAGCGGCAACGGCATCTGCTATAGCTTGTTTCACGATGACTTTGACTTCGTTTAATACGTCCATTCTTCTTACTCCTCCTGAATTAACAACTTAATCCTGTATGTACCCGCATGCGTGCCGGATGCATATAAATCGTATTTCCATCGCGTGATTCCGATGCCCTGTTCCGCTTCGCTTGTCAGCTCGTGCGTCTCGATTTCGAGTTCCAGGCGACCTTGCGGCGTATGATAAAATCCGAGTCGTTTCTCGCCAGGCACAAACGTTTGCTCCGCTTGCACATCACCTTGGCGGACGATGCGGATCTGATTCTCTTCCAGCTTAATAAGCGTCACCGTTCGTCCAAGTTCGCTGCGTTCTTCTTCATAGCGGATGTAGGTGTGATTGCCTTTGCGGTACAGGTCTCCCCGCGCCTTCTGCACAGTTGTCTCGCTCCCGCTCCGGCTCTCAATGCGAATGCGCACACGCGCTTTATCCGTCATGATTCGTCATTCTCCTATTCTGCAGGTCCTCTTTGCACCTTATGTCAAGATAAGGCAAGTTAGGTATTAGTTTATATGAAAGGTTCGACGAATTCAATGTATCACTGCGATCAGCGTTCAGGAATGATGTCGAAGCCAGCTCTTTCCTCATGCCAAAAAGCCTCAAATCTCACGAATGCGTGAAATCTGAGGCTTTCCTTGGCGTGCTTTGTAGTTGTTAAATGGCTGGGATCGGCCTACCGATGCTTTCCCACTGCTCTTTAGCAGGACCATAGGCTCCGATGACAGGTACGCCTGCTTGGCGCATCAAAATCGTGAGCTGTCCACGATGGTGGATTTCATGCTTAAGAAATGCGAACAGCGTTTCGCCAATGGTCCACTGCTGGCCGAACATGTTCACGACGTCCTGCATTTTTGCGTCTGTTAACTGTGTGCGTGCGGCTTCCAGGATCCCGGCTTTTGTTGAGCGGTAAGCATCCGCTACGGTTGCAGCCTCTGATGGCGGGGCGCTGGCGGCAGAAGGCGCATCGAATTTGAGCCCGGCTGCGAGCAGCATACCGCGGTCATTGTGCACCAAGTGCCATGCGATGAAACCTAGCGGCCTATAGCCTTCAGCTTGCGGCTGTTGCAGGGAGGCGTCGGTTAAGGCGTCGAGCAGTTGCTGCGTTGTAGCGGATTCGCGTTGGTATTCGTTAATAAAGCTATCTACGGTAGTGAACATAGGAATTACCTCCATGGTTTGTGTGATTTAATACTTCATGTAATCAGTATAGTGGAGTGTGACTGACAACAGTATGGCAGTGTTGTGGAGCTGGAAGAATTATTTTAGGAGGTTCGTTGGGGAGTCGACCACGGTGCTTAGTCGGCTCCTGCGAGCACTACCTGCCGGCTAACGGACTGAGGGGACTCTATTCGCTGCTTTTGGGACAAATTTAGCATTTAACGGACTCACGTGCCGCTATTGGCAATGATATTGCCTAGAACAGCGACAAAACCACTAAATAACGGCTCCTCAGTCCGATAGCACCTCAAATCCACTGAATTCCGCAGAATAACGGCTCCTGAGTCCGTTACAGAACTGTGGCTACTTGGGAGGGCTGACGGGTGAGCTGCTATTGGTGGGTCTCATGCTACTTTGACTAGTTGGCTTCTACTGGTGGGTCTCGTGGCACTTAACTAGCTGGCTTCTACTGGTGGGTCTCGTGGCACTTAATTAGCTGGCTTCTACTGGTGGGTTCCATGGTACTTAACTAGCTTGCTCTTTTGGTGGATTTTTGTGACTTCGATCGCCAGTTTCGACCTGCGAGCACTTCCTGTTGGGGTTGCACTTGCACTTGTACTTGTACTTGCACTTGTACATGCACTCGCGACCGAGGTCGAGCCCAGCCGAGCGACACCACAAACAAAAAAGCCGCCTCCCTCTCACAAGGGCTGACGGCCTTTTCATTTATTTAATCAAATCTTCAACAAATTTAGGCAACACGAATGCTGCTTTGTGTAGGCGTGCTGTATAGTACTTCGTCGGGAATTCCGGAATGGAAGCTTCCTCGACTTGAAGAGGGTCATGCTTTTTGCTGCCCATTGTGAAGGTCCAGAGACCGCTTGGGTACGTAGGGATATTCGCGCTGTATACGCGTACGATCGGGAAGATTTCTTTAACGTCACGGTTAACGGTTTGGATCAGATCTGCTTTGAACCAAGGGTTGTCCGTTTGTGCAACGAAGATTCCGTCTTCTTTTAACGCATCATAAATGCCTTGGTAGAAACCTTTGGTGAACAGTTCAACCGCTGGGCCAACCGGCTCTGTGGAATCGACCATGATAACGTCGTATGTATTTTTGTGATCATGAATGTGCATGTAGCCATCGTTTACGATCACTTCAACGCGCGGGTTGTCCAATTCGCCGGCAATGGTCGGCAGGTACTTTTTGGAGTACTCGATTACTTTACCGTCGATGTCGACCAGAACGGCTTTTTTCACTTTCGGGTGCTTCATGATCTCACGGATTACGCCACCGTCGCCGCCGCCCACAACAAGGACGTTCTCAGGGTTCGGGTGAGTCACAAGTGCAGGATGAGCAACCATTTCATGGTATACGAACTCGTCTCTTACAGTTGTCATGACCATGCCGTCCAGGGTAAGCATCGTTCCCCACTCTTCGGTTTCGATCATCGACAGATCTTGGAAATCTGTTTGCTCTCTTACGTAAGTCTCTTTTACTTTCGCTGTAATGCCGAAGCTGTCCGTCTGTTTCTCTGTGTACCACAAATCCATGTTCATACCTTCTTTCGCTTCTATATTGGATGAATAATTACTGACATTCGTTATCTCTAACAGTGTTCCACCGGCCCAAAATGTCATGCAAGGTCGGCTAAAATTTCCCGTCCCTTCACACGCACAAATTGTATTATAGTTCATTACCCCCAAATTGCAATAATTTCCTAGGTCTTTTCCCCAATTCACAAAAAATATTTACAATTTATTGAATACGGAAACCCATGCTTTTCCATACTGGTTAATACGTCCTTAGGGCGAAGCAAGAAAGGAGGTAGGAATCGATGTCCGATAATGAAAACAATCGTCAACCCTCTTCAGGCACTCCGCAAAAACAAAGGGAGCAAGAGGTGCCTGCGTCCATGCGATGGATGCGCCGTATTAAAAAAATGTTTTCCTTCTTCTTCACTACCTGTGTTTTTATGCTCATTGCTGCTGCCATCTTTTTCGTATATTTGCGTTCGCAGACGCTGCCTGTAACGAAGATGCTGCAAACTTCTCAAATGTTTGATACACACGGCGAACTCATCGACACATTCTATTCGGGGCAAAATCGGCAGGTCGTTCCATTAAATGAAATCTCACCATACCTTATCAAAGCTACGCTTGCCGTGGAGGATCAACATTTCTACGATCATTTCGGTGTCGATGTGAAAGCTGTTGCCCGTGCAGCGATTGTCAATGTGAAAGCGATGGCGAAAGTGCAGGGCGCAGGCACCATCACACAGCAGTTGGCGCGAAATTTGTATTTGACGCATGACCGTACCTGGGCGCGTAAAATCAAAGAAACGATGTATGCCGTTCAATTGGAGATGCAGCTGAGCAAGGATGAAATTCTTGCGGATTATTTAAATCAAATTTACTATGGTCATTCGACCTATGGCATAGAAACGGCTTCGGAGTTATTCTTCGGTAAACACGCCAGTGAATTGACGTTAGCCGAGAGCGCCTTGATTGCCGGTGTCCCGAAGGGGCCACGTTACTACTCCCCTTATTATGATATGAAAAATGCGCTGGACCGGCAAAAAATCGTGCTCCAAACGATGGTCCGCAGCGGGTTCATCACGCAGGCTGCCGCAGACGCTGCCGGCAAAGAGAAGCTAACCATCCAACCGCTCACGAAGAAAAAGCCAGCAGCCGCCCCATATTTTAGAGATTATGTACGGACACTGGCCACGGAAAAGCTCGGTATCCCTGAGGAGCAATTCGACGAGGGCGGCATTCGCATTTACACGACGCTCGACAAGAAAGCGCAGGAAATTGCCGAAAATGTCGTGAACCAACAGTTAACTGGCAAACCAGAGCTGCAGGCCGCTCTCGTCGCCATTGATCCGCGTACCGGTGAAATTAAAGCCATGGTCGGCGGACGCGACTATACAGAAAATCAGTTCAATCGAGCTTTGTCGAATACAAGGCAGCCGGGGTCCTCTTTTAAACCTATTATGTATATGGTAGCTCTGCAAAATGGGTATACCCCCGTCACGCAGGTGAAAAGTGAACCGACGGTGTTCACGTACGATGAAGGGCGGCAACGTTACACGCCTAGAAACTTCAACGATCAATATGTAAACGCGAATATCGATATGCGGCAGGCGATTTCCAAATCCGATAACATCTATGCGGTTCATACGATTCTGGACGTTGGTCCTGCGAAGGTGATTGATCTGGCTCGCAAGCTGGGCATTAATTCACCGATGAAGCCTCTGCCTTCACTGGCGCTCGGTTCCTTCCCTGTTAGCCCGCTGGAAATGGCGTCCGCTTTCGGAACAATTGCGAATCAGGGTCTGCATAAGGAAGCGACAGCGATTGTGCGAATTGAGGATGCGAATGGTCAGATTTTATATCAAGCAGCTCCGAAAGAGGAACAGGTGATTAACCCTGCGGTTGCTTATGTGATGACCAATCTCATGGAGAGCGTGTTCGAGGAGGGCGGTACGGGTAACCGTGTTGCCAGCACGATCAAACGGCCGATTGCCGGTAAAACCGGAACGACCGATACGGATGCTTGGCTGGTCGGCTTCACACCGGAGCTCGCTACTGCGGTATGGGTCGGCTATGATAAGGACCGGGACATCTCTACCGTCGAGTCTCATCTGGCATCGCCGATTTTCGCAGAATTCACGGAACAAACGCTGGAGGCCATTCCGCCTAAGCTGTTCCAAATTCCAGAAGGCGTAGCCAATGTCTATATTGATCCTGTGAGCGGAAAGCTGTCCAACGAGGATTGCCCGAACGCTCATCTTGAGGCATTTCTCGCCGGCACGGAGCCAACGACTTACTGTACGGGCAAACCCGCCAAACCCGCTTCGGGTGATGATAAAAAGGACGCGCCAAAAGGCCAAAACGGCTCTTGGTGGAACGACCTCAAACGCTGGTGGAACGACTGATTTCCAGCCTCCACGCGGCTTTCGGAGAACACAAAAAGGCAGAACTAAGCGCGTCTTAGTCTGCCTTTTTGCTGTCCTAGTATATGAGGTAACATACACTAGGGTCTAGTATACTCGGTTCACATGAACGTAACAATGGATGACACATAATGTTCATAACTTCCAATTATGCCTTGCTACAATTACGAAAGGGCATCTTTCAGCACTTGGTCCGAGCGGTTCCACCATTCTTCGTTATGGCTGATCAGCTGTTTTTTCAAGGCTGCACGCTCGTTGTCGGACAAGCCTTCCAGGATAAATTTACGCTTCATGGCGCCATCCATCTTGTTCACATGATCGGCCAGAATTTTCCATCCCCGGCGTGCCTCTGTATCGATCAGCATCTCGCAAGCAGACATGCCGGCATAATACGCTCCTTCTTCGGTGCGGTCGACGGCAACCCATACGATCCACGCCTTGCGTCCATTCGGCACATCCTCTTTGTTCGTCGAAAATTTAATGCCTTTCTCGATTTTACTCTTGGCATGCAGTGTGCCCTCATCGAGATAAGCTTCATCTCCATCAATAATTACCCCTGATACATTGCTAAGATCGATTGCCCCAGCACCGAATCCTTTGTGATTGACTTTGGAGCTTACTATATTCAAGGCCAGCTTCTTTTTATCCGCTTCCATCGTTGCACCTTCCACTCATCGTAATGTTAAAATGATACCTTTGCTTTTATTGTAGCTAAAGTACTCCATGAGAACAAGAGCAGAGAACCGGAGCTTGGCCAGAGCCTATTTCAGCCGTGTTAACAAATCTTTTCCACTCACAGAAATATTCCCTAGGTTGTCTACATATACATGCTGTAGATGCTTGTTAGGCGGGGTGAATCTATTGAGTGTTTTATTCAAAAACCGAAAGCTACAATGGTTCGTTGTCATGCTCCTTGCAGCAGGCACTGTCTTGCTGTCTGAAACTTTGCTCCCATCTGCAAGTAAACTGACGGTGCCCGTCGTCTCTAAGGAGGAACCGTCAGCTCCGGCGCCGGACATGCAGCCTGCAGATCGCGGCAAATCTTCGGACAAACAAACGCAGGAACCGCTGAGCTACCGCATTGCGGAGTATCACATGAATGTTGCCTACACACCCGAAACAAGGCAGCTCAAGGGGCAGCAAGCGTTATCGTGGGAAAATCCGGGAACGGTTCCTGTGCAAGAGATTTATCTGCATTTATATCCGAATGCATTCGCATCTAAGAAAACCACGTTTATGCGGGAGTCCGGCGGCAAGCTAAGGCAAGATGAAGCTACGGCGGATAGCACCGGTTGGATGGACTTGCTTTCCGTAAAAACGGAAGATGGCGAGGACCTTACGCCACGCATGGCGTTTGTACAACCTGATGACGGCAATAAAGACGACCACACGCTGATCAAAATACCGTTGTCAAAGCCGGTTGGAGCCGGCGAGCGAGTCACACTCAAAACGGAATTTCTCGTCAAACTGCCCGAAGCCTTCGCCAGAATGGGCTATGTGAACGACTTCGTGATGGCTGGACAATGGTTCCCTAAGGTCGCCGCTTATGAACGGGCCGGCACAAGGGGACGCACCGAGCCAGGCTGGAATCTCCATCAATACCATGGGAATTCGGAGTTTTATGCGGACTTCGGCTTGTATGATGTGAAAATTCAAGTGCCGGCGAACTACACGGTTGCCGCGACAGGTTTCCCTGTGAAACCGGCGGTGACGGAGAACGGGACGAAGACGTACCAATTTTATGCCGATGATGTGCATGATTTCGCATGGTCGGCTTCACCTCACTTCGTGTATGTGGAGGAACCCTTCTCTACGCCGCAAATACCCGGTGTGAAGATCAAGCTTTATCTTGATCCCAACCATCAGGATTTGAAAGACCGCTATATGTACGCTGCCAAAAAAGCGCTCTCCCGCTATAGCCAGTGGTACGGATCGTATCCTTACTCGACCTTGTCTATCGTTGTACCTCCTCCCGGAGGCAGCGGCGCAGGCGGGATGGAGTATCCTACGCTCATAACCGCTTGGGGCGCGGACGACAAAACGCCGGATCAGGAATTGGAACGCGTCGTTGTGCACGAGATCGGTCACCAATATTTCTATGGCCTTGTGGCGAGCAATGAGTTTGAAGAAGCTTGGCTGGATGAGGGCTTTACCTCCTACGCCGAGGATAAAGTGATGGAGGCCGACTTCGGGGCAACCCCTAATTTGCCTGTCGAGTCCAGCTACATTACTTCTCCGAATGCCCTGCGGCAAAACGCATGGGCCTATACCGGACATGATCAATACGCAGAAAATGTGTATACCAGAGGCAAACTCGTGCTGAAAGCCATCGAGAAACAGGTCGGCACCAAGACCATGGATCGTATCATGCGGACTTATTTTCAAAAATGGCAATTCAAGCATCCTTCTACCAAAGACTTTCAAAATGTGGTCGAGGATGTAACGAAAACGAAGTGGGACGACTTCTTCAATGAATATGTCTACGGCTCAATGATGGTTGATTATACGGTTGAAAGCATCCATGTGAAAGCCACTGGCAGCAAAGGAGCCGGCCCTTACGAGAGCACGGTCCTCATCTCCAAGCGTGGAGGCAATTCGCCCGAAGTGCCGATTCAGTTCCATTTCGCCGACGGTACGATGCTCGACAAAACGTGGGACGGCAAAGAGAGCAGCATTGAGTACAAACTAACCCACACGACGCCTATTGACTGGGTTCGTATCGACCCGAACTACTCGCTCATTCTTGAGAACAAGCATATTAATAACTTTATGCAAGCAGAAGTGGACACCAAGTGGAAACTCCGCCTGAATCTCGGCATTATCCAATTCCTGCAAGCTATTTTCGGGTGGGTAGCCTGGTAGGCGCCCACTCTACAAGGCAAGTTTGCCTTCAGAAAACAACGCTTAGGAGGGACACCGGTGACAACCTATCTCAAATCCGGCTTCAGGGCGGCTCTACGGCAACCCTTCGCTACGATTGTCTTGTTCATCTACCAAATGTGCTGGGGGATGCTCCTATATAAGCTTGTACAAGGGGTGTTAGTTCCCCTCATGCACCGGTTTCCCGGCGGCGATCAGCCGAAGCAAGCGCTCCAGCTTTTTCTGGCCGAAAGTCAGTTTCAGTTATTCAAAACGGATCTTAGCCACTCTTACTTGTGGTGGCTGGCCGGCCTGCTCCTGGCGCGCATGTTCCTTAGCCCGATGCTGAACGGCGGTGTCTATTATTCGCTCACCCATTCCGATCAAAATGCCGGCTACCGCTTCGTCCGCGGCATCAAGGAACTCACGCTCCCCTTCTTTGCCGTGTATTTGATTCGAATCGCCTTATCTCTGCTGCCGCTCATCTGGGTGCTGCCCAAAGTGCAGAAGGTGTTCGCTCACAGCACATCTTATGAACAGGCTTCCCTCGATTTACTGCCTTGGCTGCTGGGCATGCTGGTGTACGGTTTTCTGCTGCATCTGCTCTTCATGTATGTGCAGTTCGCCATTGCCGCACGTCTCGGCATTATATCCACAGTCCTAACGTTCATGCGGTACTCGCTTCCGATTATCGGCCTTTCTCTGATACTTTTACTGAGCTCAGGACTTTTGGCAGGGATCACGGTCACAACGACCTATATCTGGGCAGGTCTGGTAGCGCTAATCATTTATCAACTTTTCCCGCTTTTCCATATTTTCATGCAGATGTGGTCCATTACGTCGCAATTCCAGCTTCTTTCCGCCAAATTAAGTCGTTAAAAAGCAATAAATAAAACCATAAATGGTTTAGATTTGTTCAACCCCCTTGCAAAAGGGGGTTTTTTTGTCTGTAAAGCGAACCTTTACACATTTTTTCAGACCCAATTGCACGAAAAAGGAGGAATTTCGATGTTTATGACGAATTTAAGGGACTAGCATTAAAAAACCAAATATTTCATGCCGAATTCCTCATTTCTTGGGGAAACGGGGGAACCATACCGGGTGAATTGATCTTGCAAGACAGGGATCATAGGGAACCTTCAACCGAACCCTCCAGCTAACCTCGTAGGCACCGGAAGGAGACAAGCAGTTGAAAAAGGTTGTTGCTCTTCTTTTTAGTCTTGTTTTGTTTTTGAGTGTAGCTTTAGGGAGTGTGTCTGCGTCAGAATCCACATTGGACTCAACGGTTGACGAATTGATTGGAGTACCGTACCGCGATGCGGGAACGACAACAAGAGGCTTTGATTGCTCTGGTTTCACCGCGTACGTGTTCAACAAATTCGGCATTGACCTTCCTCATAGTTCAGCAGCTCAAAATAAAGAGGGCTACTGGATCGACAAAAGTGATCTTCGTAAAGGTGATCTTGTGTTCTTCGACACAGGAGGCAAAGGCATTTCTCACGTAGGCATCTACTTGGGTAACGGTGAATTTATTCATTCCGCATCCAATGAAGGCATCGTGAAAAACAAGCTGAGCGAATCCTATTATGCGAAAAGGTATGTATCCGCTAGACGTGTTCTGTGGGATGATATCTACAATCAACTAACTGCTGAATCCAAGTAATTTTCTTGTTCATCATGAATAAAAAGCCCAGACAAGCGTTAGCTCGAATGAGCTGCTTCTCAGGGCTTTTATTCATTTCTTGTGGCTGTTGTAACTTGACATAGCGTGTAAGCCGTCCTATAATTACGGCATCATGTTTCTAGGGTTCCGTGGCGCTGCAGCGCCAGTCTGGTCCGAGAGAAAACACACAGCGAATACGCTGTGATCACGGAGGGGAAAAAGCCCGGGAGTCTTATCGCATTCGCGATATTGCTTCCAGGCTTTTTCTTTTTGCCGCGGTCAGATGGGCATCTTCGCATACTTTCTTAAGGAGTGATTCACAGATGGCATGGCTTTACTTGGTCATTGCAGGTGTTTTTGAAGTAGTTTGGGCGATCTCACTAAAGTTCTCCAACGGTTTTACACGGCTGGTTCCGTCCAGCATCACCATTGTCGGCATGATCATCAGCTTTTATTTTCTGGCGGTGGCTACGAAAACTCTACCTATCGGCACCGCCTACGCGGCTTGGACGGGAATTGGCGCTGTAGGCGCGATTATTATCGGCACCCTATTTCTGAACGAGCCTGTTAGTTTACTGCGTATCCTATTCATGATCCTCATTCTGGTCGGCGTTCTCGGCCTTAAATTCACATCCGGACATTAAGCCAGGAGTTTCCTTCTTTCCTTGGGCCGATGATTCTTAAGCCACGATGTAGCTAACATACCAGAAGGAGCTGCCGACAAATATGCGCAGATGCTCCGACAGCGGCTTAAAGATTTCATTCAACTCTTCGTACGAATAGTAGTTTTTAATAATTTCATGCTTGGAGCCATCGGCCAGCTCCCTTCTTTTGTACGTATCTTCGCTATGTTCACTCGTAATCAGCTCGCCGCCTCTTCCCGGGACGTACACATTATCCGCCATAAAAACGCGGGCTCCCCGTCCAAGCCGCTCATGAAATCCTTGCAGAAACGAATCCAGACGATTTTTCGGGATATGCGAAAACCAGAAGTTGGCGATTCCGTAGTCAAAATCCCCTTGTACTTCCGAAAGCCGGTAAGCATCCCCTTCGACGAAAGAGGTATTATGCAGCGGCCAAGATTTGGCTGCAGCAATTTGCAGCACCTCCGGTCGAACGTCCACCCCAACGATGTGCTTGGCTGTTTCCGCCATGAACTGCGTCCAATATCCGGTACCGCAGGCCACCTCCAAGACACGGCTCCCCGTAACCTGCCTCTTCACGATATCCGCCAGCATCGCAAGTTCTTGCTGATAGTCCGCATCCTCGCGAGCATAAATCCGTTCATATTCGGCTGCTCGCGCGCCGTAGTAATCCTGCATGCCTTCTTTCTCTTCATTCAAAAGCCGCTGCCTATCCTTCACTTCGTGAACGATCCGTTGTTTAGCTGCCAATAAGTCGGCAAAAATAGCTCCGCCCTGCGAAGCATAATTCGCAAGTAGACCGTGCGTCGCCATCACAATAAGCTGTGTCATCGACAAGCCCGTTTCCTCAGCCATGCGCTCCAGATCGGTCTTCACCTTTTCAGGCAAGTAGACGGAAAGTCTTTTGGTCTTATCATTCTTATCGTCCATTGGGAGATTCCTCCTTTGCGTTTTTATTATATTAACATATATTATATGTCATTAAAACATATTAATTGTACTTTTTTTATGTGAGTAGAGAATTTAGGCTGCATGAAGAAGGCGACACCGGCCACTCACCCTCGCAAATCGCTCTAGTAAACATAGAATACAAAGAAAGTATATTCATATGTTGATAGGAGATGGAGAAATGATTCCCAAACAACGAATGGCTGGAAAACCGAGCAAAATTGTTCGGCTCCCCAAGAGCGCAGGCCTGCCCAGAAGCAAAGCCATGCTGATGTACCGTACGCAGCTTAGAAAATACCATAAGCCCGGTTCGGGTCGCTTTCTAAGTCAGCGCACGGTTTCGATCGGCACCGACAACTCGTGGTTCAATGCGCAAATCATTCCCCGCAACCCTGCGTGGGTGCAAGTTGCTAATGCCAACTATGTTTGGTACTCCGGCAATTTGAACAGTGAGAATGCCATCATTTCGACACGTTTCACGCTTTCTGAGCGTAGAGCCATTCTCGGCGCTTCTCTTTTCCTATCTGTCGACAATTATGCCGTTGTCATCATCAATGGCGTGCCGCTCCTCTTTGACGGACCGCAGAACACACCTTCCTTCTACAACCCGGGCCGCACTTTCGACATTCGCCGATTTGTACGGCGCGGACGCAATGACGTCGTTATCATCGCCTTTAACCTTGGCGGGTCGCGCACCGAGGAAAATCCTGCCGGCGTTGCCGCCAGGCTCGATTTTCGACTTAGCAACTTGCAATAAAAGATCTGTATATGAAAAGGCCGGGTCTCCATCCGTAGATGGAACCCGACCTTTTTTTACATGAACTGTCGTTCACTCCCGTAGCGGCGCTTCAATTGACTCAAGAAGAACTGCAGCGAGAGGAATAACAAGGCGAAGCTGGTCCCTACACTCAAAATAATCCAAGGATGCAGCCTAATATACCTGGAGCCGTAGGCGATAAGGGACAACCATTCCCCCGATGTCGTAATGGTAATGGAGTAGCCGGCGTCGCTGTCGCCAATCGTTTCCGTACCGCCAAGAACAATGTTAAAGACGGCTAATTGCCCCAGCAGGAAGAGCACTTGCATGAATTCGCTAAGGAACATGAACGTCATTTCATTCCTCATGCAGGGGATTAAATGCCGGACTGTACGGTGAAAAACAGAGCCGCCCATTAAACGCGATGCTTCAATAAATAATTTATCATTATAATAACGCGTTCGTTCGGCAATCTGATGAGCTAGCGGAAATACGCCGATGAACGTGACGAGAATGACAAAGGTGGCGGAGAAGAGCAACTTGTAGTGCGCGTCCGCTTTCACCCACTGATCGAGCCTCAGCCCGAAATACATCCCGGCTAATGGCGGAAATAGAAATACAAACGCAGGCACGGAAGCCACTACCCACTGCATCGCTTTTAGAACACCCCACCCTTTGCCGGTGGTCCCGCTCCACAATCCCCAAGGGAGCGCGATAATAAAACGGAGCAGCGTTAGCACTAAAGTCGTCCCCAGCGTATACTTCAAACCGTTAAGCAGCAGACTCACCATGTCAAAGCCCCGGTGATCCGTCCCCAACAGGAACGTGCTGTTCGGTGAAAACGGCGGAATGTTGTAGCGGGTTTTCCCATCTTGCTGATACTGAATCATGTTGATTTTGTCCTCCGGCGCGATGCCGTGCGGCTTCAGCCATGTACCAAATATCGCAACAAGAAGGATAAGCACGATAAGAGCAACAGAGAGATAGAATGCACTAGATGAACGTTTGATCATCGTGATACAACCTCCCCTGTGCGAACGACAAACCTTTTACGCAATAAGGCATACAGCACATGAAATGCCATTGCGAGCAGCACGAGCGACATGCAAATGACTGACATCGATGTGACGCTTTGCATGGCCGGTGAAGTAATGAAGCCGCCCAGGCCGAATATACCGCAGATCGCTTCCGCAACAGCCATACTCGCCAGTGCCAGCGTTGTCGCCTTCGGCAGAATCGAGAGCAAATCGAGCATTACGTTGCGCAGTACGTGAGAGATCAACACCTCACCGCGGGTCAATCCTTTGGCTTGTGCGGTAACGACATAATCCTGCCCCAGCTCCCTCGCAATCGCGACCCGCATTGTACCGTAAATCGTAACTGACGGGATTAGCGCGATGGTGAGAAATGGGATGAGGAACGGCGTTTTATCACCGACTTGTACAATCAGCAGCACGTAATGACCTAGAAACTTCGTCGCATAGATTGCGCCTAATTGAATAAGAACAATTAAAAAGAAATCGGGTAAGCCCACAAGCAAAGCCTGTGCGCCATCAAGTACAAGACCTAATCGCCGCCACAATGACGCTGACATCGCCATGAGCACGCTAAGCACAATTGCCAGCAGCAAGCCTGGGATGAAATACGTACAAGTGCGAAGCAGCATGCGAGGAAGCTCTCCGATGACAGAGATTTCATTGCGGTTGTACGGACTGCGGAATTTACCGAAATCGCCATGGAAGAAGCCCTGAATTTGATCTTTCACGGAATATCCGTAATACCGCCATGAGATGATAGGACGCTCCAATGGAACCGTTGACACGCGGTAAATGCCTTTGATCGTCAACGCTTTGCTGACGTAATCCCATGACTCGCCATAGGGAACGGACAGCAAGCCCGTTTTGTTATTGAGGACGCGACTCCCCGGCAGTTGATCGCTTATTTTCTGAATGCTTGTATCCGGTCCAAGCGTGACCCGAATTTGATCTGGCTGGGTAGATAGGAAGGCATTTCGGATGTTGCTTAGAAAAAAGATGCACACAAGTGTAAACACCCCGAGCAACAGCCACCGAATCGTTGACTTCAAAACCGGTCACCTCATTCTATTATTCACCGTTGGTAGATAACTATTTTATAGTTTACCATGATTCACTTGGGAGTACTATCCATTTATCTGGCATAAGGGAGCCACAGGGCCTTATTCGTGCTAAATCCGCTCCATTCAGCTGCAAATGGGAACTACAGGGCCCTATTCCCTCGAAAAAGCCAACATTTTGGCTGATATCTGTAAAATAGAGGACGGTAGTTCCCCTCCTTCTGCAAAAGTGTAGATTCCCGGCAGAATAAAGGACCAGGGTTCCCCCTACGCTCGGTACAGATCCAGTCCAGTCCTGCCCGACTGTCCACCAAATCGAGACAAAACAAAAAACCTGGCACGCGATCACTAAGATCGCTGCCAGGTTTTTTTCACGAGCTAAACTGCGCTTGGTGCAGACGGCTGTAAACACCGCCCACTGCGATAAGCTCCTCGTGACCGCCTTGCTCCGTAATGCCTTGCTCCGTCACGACGACGATGCGGTCGGCATTCTTGATCGTCGCCAACCGGTGGGCGATCACAAGCGTGGTCCGACCCTGCGACAGCTCGGCGAGCGACTGCTGAATCGCCGCCTCGGTCTCGGTGTCAAGCGCTGATGTCGCCTCGTCGAGGATGAGAATCGGCGGATTCTTCAAGAACATCCGCGCGATCGCAAGGCGCTGCTTCTGTCCGCCCGAGAGCTTGACGCCGCGCTCGCCAACGACCGTGTCCAGTCCCTTCGGCTGGGACTGGATGTAACCCTCCAGCTGCGCACGCCGTGCAGCTTCCCAGATCTCGGCATCCGTCGCGCCCAGCTTGCCGTAAGCAATGTTCTCCCGCAGCGTGCCGGAGAACAAGAACACGTCCTGCTGCACGATGCCGATTTGCCGGCGCAGCGATTCCAGCTGGATACTTCGTATATCCATGCCGTCAATGGAAATGCTGCCTTCATTTACATCGTAGAATCTCGGCAGCAAGCTGCAGATCGTTGTTTTGCCTGCACCGGAAGGACCTACGAACGCAACGGTTTCTCCTGCCCGAATGGTTAAGGAGATATCATTTAAAACCCGGTCTTCCTGCCCGTATCCGAAGGAGACTGAATCAAATGTTATTTGGCCGACGAGATGGTCGACTTTCACGGCGTCAGGACGATCAGACACTTCGGCCTCTGTATCCATCACTTCGCAATACCGCTTAAACCCGGCAATACCCTTGGGATAACTCTCAATGACGTTATTAATCTTCTGAATCGGGCCCAGAAACACATTGGTCAACAGAACGAAAGCAATAAATTCCCCATAAGAAATTTGCTTATCAATCACGAACCAAGTTCCGCAAATCAACACGAACACCGTCACCAAACGCATGAGAATATAACTTAAGGAGACATTCCATGCCATGATTTTATATGAAAGCAGCTTAGTGATCCGGAACCGCCCATTGTTATCCTCAAACAGTTTTTTCTCGTGAGACTCATTCGCAAAAGCCTGAACTACACGAATGCCGCCAATGTTATCTTCGACTCTGGCATTAATGTCGGCGAGATCGCCCATCATCCGGCGGAACGTTTTTGTCATTTTTTGATTAAAATACACGGCGATCCAGAGCAGCACAGGTACAATCACAAAGGTTAGCAAAGCTAACTTCACATTAATGCTCAGCATCAGTAGCAGCGCGCCAATTAGCGTCATTACCGCAATAAACAGATCCTCAGGGCCATGATGCGCTACTTCGCCAATCTCCAGCAAGTCATTCGCCATACGCGACATTAGTTGACCTGTTTTGTTATTGTCATAGAACCGGAAGGAAAGCTTCTGCAGATGGTCGAACATTTTTTTCCGCATATCCGTCTCAATATTAATCCCCAATTTATGACCCCAATACGTAACGATAAAATTCAGCACGGTATTCAGTCCGTAGACGGCAAGCAGCCCTGCACAAGCCCAAAGAATCCAAGCCCAATTCCCGGCAGGCAGCAATTTATCGACCACTTGATTAACAGCTAGCGGAAAACCAAGCTCCAGAAGCCCAGCCACAACCGCACAGGTAAAATCCAAAATAAATAAGTGCTTATACGGTCTATAGTACGAGAAGAAACGTTTCAACACGTTAGTTCACACCTCCATCGATTATTATACATCATAGAAAATGAATGAGGAAAAAAATAGGCGGTTACCGGATGACAGCTGTCCACAATTCTCATATATATAGTTGAACAGCATTCTGTGTGTGGAGGAACGGACAATGCTAATCAACACATTGGACACACGAACCGCGATCTTCCTTGCCGCTATGTGCAGTCAGAGCTACGTGCAGTTTGCGAATGGTCCGGAAAGCGTCATTTTACCACGCAATTATCGGATGGTTTCTTCCTTTACGGCCACCTCGGTTTTTAGCAATAAAGAGTTATTCGGCTTTATTGCAGAGTCTGATACGCAGATTGTGATTGTTTTTAGAGGCACGAGTTCGACGTCAGACTGGATTTCCGATGCGATAGCCAGACAAACGGCATACCCCTATGCCAAAGACGGAGGCCTTGTCCACAAAGGCTTTCTCGACATCTATAATAGCGCACGCAAGCAGATTATAGCCGTCATGTCCAAACTTTCCCCTCGCAAAACCCTTTACCTCACTGGACACAGTCTTGGAGGATGTCTCGCCAATTTGTGCGCACTCGATCTTACGGCTAACACGAGATTTAAGGAGCCCTCTGTCTATACCTATGGTTCACCGCGTGTTGGAAATCCGGCATTTTCCAGCCTCTTCAACCGCAGGACCGGGCCTCGTTATCGCATATATAATACCAATGACATCGTCCCGGAGCTTCCGCCTTTCATCTATAGATCTCCCCGAACCGACCAAGTCTACCACTATCTGCATGTCAAAAAAGGCGTCGAGCTCACCTACCAAGCCGGCTCCATGTCCGCGAACCACGCAATTAGCGGCTACTTTGCCGAATTGGCAAAGCTGGATCCCCGCTATGCGGAACAATTGCAAAATCGAACACCGGGATTTTGTCCGTAATCCCTGATCCGTGACCCGCGACCCTTGAACCCGTGACGTACCCGCAAGGTTTAAACAGCTCAATAACGGCAAGGATAAAGGTTGATCCTTATTTTCATCCAAAAGGGGAGCTCAGCCTTGGTCCTGGTTTATTTCCTGGTTTTAGCCTGGTATTGCGTACATGTACTAGTCACACTGCCCAAAAAATTGCCTCTCATTACGAATGTGCTGCTCTACATGGTTTTGTCCATCATCGACATTAATCGCATGACATTATTCAGTGTAAGTCTAAACTTGTACCACTTTAGCACTCAAATCCCTGAATTCCTTTCCGTGATCCTATATCGAGATTTCATCTATTGCTTTACGTTACTTACTTTTGCCAATGTGTATCTCACAGCTTCTAGATTTCTCACGAAAGTGATTATTTCCCTCTATACCTTCCTCTTTCTCCTTATGTGCTGCTTCATCCTCAAGTGGACAGGTGCCATAACCAATCTGACATGGAACGCCTATTATGACAGTATAACGCTGCTGATCATGATGTCTGTGACGTATGGTCTAGGTCGCTGGCTGCTGCACTTCACGCAGAAGGAGAAAGAAGCATGAATGATGAGGTCTATTACGACAGCCACTTCAATGCGAATGAGTGGTTTGTTATCGCCATGATCGTATTCGGACTGCTAACCATTGTGATATTACCAAAAAAATTCACCCCTGTACAAACCTTGTTCACCTTGCTGATCGGGATTGTCTTTGGTCTTATTTTTGACCATACAATTGGACTGCCTCCCTTCGATCTCTACGATGTCGGGGATGATTCCAACTATCACTTGTTCGATATCTTTTCCTATGCCATGTACGCTCCATTCGGCTACCTCTTCATCTATCTATATAAATGGCTAGGTCTGAAAGGTTATTACATCATTCCTTACATAGTAATCTGGTCTCTCCTAAGTGTAGGCATTGAATGGCTGAGCTTGTTGGTTGGCGTCTTTCATTACAAAAATGGGTACCGGCTCATGTTCTCCTTCCCTATTTACTTGTTTCTGCAGTCGATTCATTACCTGCTGTTTCAGACACTGCTCGTGAACAAAAGCAGTGTAAACGAAAATAAAAATACGTAAAAAAAACAAAAGGTCCCCTTCCACTCAACATCGAGCTGGATGGGGATCTTTCTTAAATTTTATGCATTTTCCTTCACTGCAAAATGTTTCTGAATCAATGAAATCTGACCGGCATGGATACCTGTGTGATACATCAAGCGCCCCACCGCTTCCAAAGGCGTCGATGTCCCAATTGCCGTTTCAACGGGAATATGCCATTTTTCCTCCGGCAATTCACGCATCGCTTCAATTAAGTAAGCATTGGACGCGGCCAGGAGGTCGATCAACTCCTCTTTGTTCGTAAAGACGGCTTTACTAGCGGATGGACCTCCGCTCGTTTGCAACTTAAGTCCCTCTGGTAAGCTTTTACCAAAAAACCAATTAGCGAACATATATTCAACTTCTGCATTATGACGAAGCATATATCCGATCGAAGCAGAACCCAGTTCAAGGGTCAGATCGGCCTCCGGCAATTTTCTCATTGAAGCATGGAAACGGTCTTGAATCGCGTTCCAAATCGGTAATACGGTTGCAAAACTCATAGTGATTACACTCCCTTATTCGAATAAATTATGAGGACTTTGTTTGCTGGTGGCCATCTCTTGCTACATGATCAAACTGTTCCGCCGTTAAGTTGATATCAAATGCTTGACCAAAGCCTGCCACATAGCGGCCCTGCAAAGTTATCAGTTCAAACAGCGAGAAGTCTAGCGTCTTCAGCATATTAATCGTCGGCTTGCCGAATGCTTCTCCGAAGAGTTCAAAAATGTCTTCATGCCCCTCATTGCCGATGTTTGCGGCTTGGCATACAAAGCGCGCCCGTTGTCTGGCGAACATATTCTCCGTGGAAGTTTCATCCTCAATCAGCATGACATCCACAGAGGGATTGGACTCCATATAGCGGTAATGGTTGGCAATCCGGCTGAGGTAGATATACAACTTGCCATCTTTTTTAACAAAAGGGGCATACGAAATGAAAGGCTTTCCCTGCTCATCTACTGTGCTCAACATCAGGGATTTCAGGCTGTTCGTAAATTTTAAGTACTGTAGTTTCATGTTTTCTTTGTCCAATTGTTTCATAGGGAGTTCCTCCGCTTTTCTTTAGTTGTGTACGATAAAGCTTACTTTCATTGATGTAATCTCGCTTCATGTCCCCATCTAATAATTGATAATGGTTTTCATTATCATTATATTGATAATGAAAACCATTATCAATAGAGAAATGAACTTTTGGTCAATTTATTATTTATCGACGTTATTCGTCCAGATTTCTGGCAAAGGTTTACAAAAATCTTGTTTTAATTTACAATTTTCAACAGGAACATTACTTATTCGACATAAACCTACAGAAGACAAATTTTGATAGGGGCCTTTATACAAATGGATCTTTTAATAAGCGAGAATCGCCGTCAAAGAAATACGATTGCCTTGCGATTGTTGCTGCTAAATTTCACGATCATCATCCTTGTCATCACTTTTGCCTACATGAGGCTTGGGTTAACTACTCCCCATTATTTGTGCATGGCTGCCGCCAATGTCTTGACCCTTACCACCTATATCATCTTTTATTCCTATCACAAGGATTCCGGTTGGATCGGCTATATCCCTATTGGGGGACAGTTTCTCAACACAATGCTTCTAATGATGTTTGTGCCTGCTGTAACGAATACTTTTAGCAGTATTTACATCGTTGTTGTCGCCGCCGTTTTTATGCGCAGAAAAGTGATGTTTGTCGCCATTTCCCTTGTCTTGGCAGCGGACGCTTACTTCTTCTTTTTTGTAGAAGCCAAGAACTTCGTGCTGTCGTCTCAAATTCTTACAGGCATTCTTACCTGGTCACTGCTCATTATCATCAGCTTGCTCCTGGTTTCCAGCACTAACAGAAAGCTCATGGAACGCTTCTTCACGCTTCAGAAAGATACGCTGGATAAAGCCGAGCAGATCAAGCATATGGCTTCCACCGATCGATTAACGCTGCTTCCAAACCGTTTCTCCGCATATGAATTTTTAGAACAGGCGATCCAGCAAGCCAGTGCTGTTAATGGCCGAGTTTGTGTTATTTGGGTGAATATTGATAACTTCCAAATGATTAATGATTCTGTGGGGTATGCCACAGGCGATCAATACTTGCGCTTTTTTGCCCGTAAAATGGTACATATGTTCACTCCCGGCATGCATGTTTCGAGATCAGGGGGAGATGAGTTTAACCTCATTATGGATGTAGGCGGCAATGATACGGATTTCATAAGCACAGTTCATGCTATTTGGAAAGCTTGCCAATCTCCTTTTCAAGTTGCCGGCGTTTCCTTTCCGCTCAAAGTAAGTATGGGTGTCGCCTTGTATCCGGATCATGGGCAAACGGCTGAGCAGTTGCTTAAATGTGCCGATGTCGCTATGCGTAAGGCGAAGGCCGGCGGGAAGCATCAATTCCGTATTTTTGATGAAACGATGCGATTAGATCAGCTCTACAAGCGGAAGCTGGAAGATGCGCTGCAGGGCGCATTGGCACAGAATCAGTTTACGCTGCATTTCCAGAAGCAAATTCATGTGCCCAGCGGAGAGGTCAAAGGATATGAGGCTTTACTGCGTTGGCAGCAGCCCGATGGGGTGTACATTCCCCCTAGTGAATGGATACAGTTAGCCGAAGAGACCGGGCTTATTGTGCCGATCGGTTACTGGGTGCTGCAAACAGCTTGTCATACGGCTAGAAAGTGGCAAATTGCCTCGCAGATGTCTTTTACCATATCCGTCAATATTTCTGCGCTTCAGTTGATGCAGTATGATTTTGCGGATCAGGTTCTAGCCATATTGGAGGAGACCGGACTCGATCCCCGCCACCTTGTGCTTGAACTCACAGAGACTCTGCTCATTCAATCCATAGAAACATCGACCAACCACCTCAACCTCCTTAGGGATAAAGGGGTGCGCATCGCGCTCGACGACTTCGGCAAGGGCTTCTCTTCCCTTAGTTATATTAAGCAATTGCCTGCTGACATTATCAAAATTGATAAATCTTTCATTGATCATATTGACGATTCAACCGTAGATCGGGTAATTATGGAGTCGATCATCTCACTCGTTCAGCGAATTGATAAAGAGGTAGTCGCCGAGGGCGTAGAGAAGCAGGAGCAGCTGCTCATCCTGCAGGCGGTCGGCTGTGATTTTGTACAGGGTTACTATTTCAGCAAACCGCTGCCCGAGCATCAAGCTTTTCATGCACTCGTTCAAGCTTAACGACAGAAGACCACTCCCGGAATGGGAGCGGTCTTCTTGCTTTTTATAGGAAGTAACGTCTCCCTTATTCGTCAAAAAGTGCCGTAGATAAATACCGCTCTCCGGTATCTGGAAGGATGACCACGATGGTCTTTCCTTTATTTCCAGGCCTTTTGGCGATTTCCGTCGCTGCAAAAGCAGCCGCTCCCGAGGAGATGCCGACCAGCAGACCCTCGGTCTTTGCCAACGCGCGAGCCGTGGCGAAAGCATCCTCGTCGGATACGCTGAAGACTTCATCGACAAGGGAACCGTCGTAATTATCCGGCACGAAGCCGGCGCCGATGCCCTGAATCTGGTGCGCGCCACGCTGGCCGCCCAGCAGGACCGGCGAATTGGCCGGTTCTACGGCGATGACTTGCACGGACGGGTTCCTTTTTTTCAAAACGTCACCCACGCCCGTAATCGTCCCACCCGAACCTACACCGGCAATAAAAATATCAACATTTCCGTCTGTATCTCGCCAAATCTCCTCTGCCGTCGTCTTTCTGTGTACCTCAGGATTAGCTGGATTGCTGAATTGCTGCGGAATGAAAGCATTTGGCAGCTTCGCTGCGAGCTCCTCTGCTTTCTTCATCGCTCCCATCATTCCTTCTGAAGCAGGCGTAAGCACCACTTCCGCACCCAGCGCTTTCAGTAATTTCGTGCGTTCCATACTGAACGATTCTGGAATCGTAATGATTAAGCGGTATCCTAATGCCGCTGCGGCAAACGCAAGGCCTATCCCTGTATTCCCGCTGGTTGGCTCTATAATAACGGTATCCGGTTTGATATGGCCGGATTTCTCGGCTTCTTTGATCATGGCGAAACCGATACGATCTTTGACACTTCCGGCCGGATTAAAATACTCCAACTTCGCCATGATTTTGGCTTCAAGGGCCTGCCGTTTATTGTAATTCCAGAGCTCTAGCAGCGGCGTGTTGCCGATTAGCTCTGTCAAATTATTGTATATGGTCGCCATTTCGTATGACCTCGCCTTCTATATTTATTAAACCCATGAACTTACTTGGATAAGAAAAGTATAGCGCGGAAATGGCGAAAAATGAAATCAGTAATGTTGATAATGGAGTAGGATATTTTCTTATAAATGCGGATTACCGCTCACTTAATGTAGCAATAGTGATCTTATGTTACACTGTGATGAGAAATCATCGCGAACGTTAGGAGAAATTGACGAATGAAATTGGTATCGTGGAATGTGAATGGGCTGCGCGCATGCGTGAATAAAGGCTTCGTGGATTACGTCAAGGAAACGGACGCCGATATCATCTGTGTTCAGGAGACGAAGCTGCAGGAGGGGCAGATCGCCCTCGAACTTGGCGAGGACTACAAGCAGTACTGGAACTACGCCGTCAAAAAAGGCTACTCCGGCACAGCGGTGTTCACCAAGCTCGAGCCGCTTTCCGTACGCTACGGCATGGAAGAGGATGAAGAACCCGAGGGTCGGATCATCACGCTCGAGTTTGAGGATTTTTATCTGGTGACGGTGTATACCCCGAACGCCAAACGCGATCTTTCCAGGCTGGACTACCGCCTGGAGTGGGAAGATCGCTTCCGCAGCTATCTCAGTCAGCTGGACGCGAAGAAGCCGGTTATTGCCTGCGGCGATCTGAACGTCGCTCATCAGGAGATCGACCTCAAGAATGCCAAAGGCAACCACAACAACTCCGGCTTCACCCTAGAGGAGCGCGGGAAAATGACCGAGCTGCTGGAGACCGGCTTCATCGACACTTTCCGGCATCTCTATCCGGACCGCACCGACGTCTATAGTTGGTGGTCCAATATGCCCGGCGTGCGCGCGCGGAATGTTGGATGGCGCATCGACTATTTTATCGCTTCAGCGAGGTTGAGCACCAACATCGTCGCCGCCAACATCGACTGCGCAATTCTGGGCAGCGATCATTGCCCTGTTCGTTTGGAAGTAACCTTTTAACCCCCCACAAAGTGAAAAACCAAAAAGCGCTCTCTCACCATGCGGTGGGAGAACGCTTTTTTATCTAGGAATAATCATAGGTCAGGTTACGTCGTCGACGAACGAAGGTTATGATGCATCTATACACATAAAATAGAAGCACAAACATCTCTAGTCCCCAAATAATATAGGTCGACGTCTCGCTCACTTCAATTTGCAAGTAGTTAAAGTCGGCAAACTGCTTGCGCACGAATTGGTCCGCCACCATCTGAGCCACATGATCCACAATCGGCACAAAGTCCTTGCCATACCCCTGCTCTGTCATATAGTCCTGAACTTCCAGCTTGAGCATATCGACTTCACTCCACGAGAAGGCATGCACCCATTTCATAGAGCCATCCGAAGCTGGACTAAAGCTGACGATGAAATCGTTCTTGTTGCCGTTCTTCCATTTATCCTGAAGGGCATAGCCATACGCTTCCGGCAGATCCGTTCCCATATTGACAAAAATGAGATTGACCTGCTTCCACGACTTCGTCTCCCCAGGACGATCCGGGTCAGGCACCGCCTTGTTCAACTCGGTATTCCATGCCGCCAACGCCGCCAAGGCATTTTGCCTATTTGGCACATTGCCCACGATTCTATCCACATGAAGCACCTCCGAGACGAAGCTCGGATATTCAGGCAGATCAGGATAATCTTTCAGATCAATGTCGCTATGTTTAAAAAGACTGTAGGAACCTCTCACCTTATTTACATACAGATGCACGGAGGCAGAAGGTGTCCCAGGAGGAAAATATTTGGCCAACTCGGCTGCCGAATTAGGTGACCTGTCCGTAAACCTCGTCCTTCCGTCCATAGACCTTCTCACCTCAAACCATCCGTTATCCGATGTTTTAAGTTTGTTTACCGCCTCGTGGTGCTCGTAGTGGCCTGGCTCTTTGGTACAGCTCTTGTGACCTCGGCTGTCCGTAGAGCACTCTTCGCTGCCTGCGATCCACTCGTCCCACTCTTCTTTGTGCTCCCAGTCCGTGACAGCCCCGGACCAGACCTCCGTATCGACCGTCCTCAGAAAAAAATCACTGGCTACTACTCCCGCGAATAAGATGACGGCAAGTACCGATGTCAGCAGATATCGCCACCATTTGCGGCCCGTTATAAGTTCAATGGCAAAACCAACAATCAGAACGAGGAATAACGCTGTCCAATACGCCATCTGCTACCTCAGCTTCACTTCGTTATCTTTGCCTGTTTGATACGCATCGCTCGTACGGTCCGAAGTAATAATAAATTTCTCCGCGTCCATCGTTTGGAAATGGAAAATCGCATTCATCAGCACATGTTTCCGAATATGCGTGTTGTACTCGCGGACTTGATCGGCAATTTTCTTCTGGTTCCGATCAAATTCGGTACGCGCCGATGATATTTCATTTTGAAGCTTCGTATACAAATCCTTACTCATATGCGGGTTCTGCTCCTGTACCACTTTGAAAAGCACCTGCGTATCCGTATAACGGCCTGCAATGAGGTCGGTATATACCTTCTTGATATCATCAGCCTGCATATCGGTGACTTGGGCCATTTCCTTAAACCTTTTCCACATGTTATCGTAGTTTGACTTATTTGCAACGTGCTGCGACTTGATTTGTTCATCCAGCGCAATCGCCGTCCCTCGTTGCCCCCATACAACAGCTGCTGTGATGATTGCAATTAACACTAGTAAGCCGATAAAACCAAGACAACCCACCATGAAAATCCCACTCTTGTTCCTCATCAACAAACCCCTCTGCATATAATTTCCATCTGTTTCTCTTATTCTAGCATATGAGGGCGACAAAATAGGTCAAGATTTTACAAAATTTGTGGGCAGCAGATAGAATTATGCACTGAAGTTAGATGAGGATCTAGCTTTACTTACTAGCGTTAGGTAATTGCAAAAGCGCCGGGATGTTTTCAGGAAAAGCCGTGACTTGTATATGAAGGTTATATTCTCCTAATTGAAAATGAAGTCTATCTTTTTCCAGGGTGTACGGGATGTGTTTATCGTCTAAATTATTACTAATTTTGTTTAACACTTGGACACTAGGCGCCCCGAACGTAACGTTCATAGCAGACTTCAGGGCCGTCATGGCAATAGGAAGCCATTTTCTCTTTTTCGAAACAACAACGACATGTGCGGTTCCCCCGATAGCAAAAGTAAAATTGTCCTCCACGTTATCCAACTTAAAATCAAAAAGTTCCACAAGCAGCTCTCTGAATGCAAAAACGTCATCAACCGGAAAGCCGATTTCTCTCAGATACAGGATCTTTAGATAACCGCTAGGAGGAAGGACTCCTTCTTGCACATAGGTATGCGCAACAACTTCTAACAAATTACCATCACCGTCCCGAAAATAAACATTTCTGCCTGTTTCGAATTCGTCGACAGATCTGCCGTCAGACCACTGCAGAAGCGTTACCCCGGCCTTTTGAAGGAGGTCCACTATGTCATCAAACGCAGTGAAAGGAACCTCAAACGCCACATGAGCAGGACTTAACGGCTGGTTGTCCTCTTTAAAAACCAACGTACAATGGTCTGCAGGTTGAACGTGTATTTCATCCACAGCTTCGAAACTGACGGGAAATTGGAGCTGGTTGCCATAAAATTGTTTCACGCCCTGAATGGATACGGTGTTCAACTCTACTCTAGCGAAATGCGTGATCACGGTCGCTGCTCCTCCCTTGCTGATGTGTATGAAACAACATATGCAAAAAAACAGCCTCGGTAGAGGGCAGTTTCGTCCATTATTTACTTGCTCAGATAGAGGAGGCAGCGGCATCGCCGTTCGAAATGGACGAATAGTGCCCGAATTGGTAAGGAGATAATAAATTGACAGCAACCTTGTTCTTACCTAAAATAATATAGACAGATCTGTCTCTTTTTTTTAACATATAGAAAAATAACTTTGGGTAGGTGAATTTCAGATGGAAAAGAAAGAAACAGCCAAGGAGCGCATTTTACGAGTTGCCGATGAGTTGTTTTATCGTGAGGGTGTACGCGCGGTCGGCATTGATCGGATCATTCAAGAATCCGATGTAGCCAAAGCCAGCTTCTATCGAAGCTTTGCGACCAAAGATGAATTAGTAGCTGCGTACTTAGAGCTGCGTCGTCTCCAGTTTCTAGCGAATATCGAGCATGCACGGAAGGAGCATCCGGAGTCCAGTCTCGAGCAGCTCCTTTTTTTGATGGACTATTTAGCTGAACGTATGAAGCGTCCTGCGTATCGGGGTTGTTCCTTCATGAATACAATTGTGGAGTTCCCTGAACCGGCGCACCCCAACCATGCCAAAGCACTTGAGAGCAGAAGCGACATTTGGGACGAGGTAACCTTATTGGCCGAGGAGGCTGGCCTCCCCAACCCCCGTGACCTCTCTGACCAGATTCGGATGTTATGGAGCGGTGCCGCCATGGTAGCTTATATAAACAAGGATGATTTCAAGCCTGAGTTGTTCTCGGTAGCTGCTAAGACGCTAATCAACAGCCATCGCGTTGCGGCAGTATGAGACATCGAGATGACAGTAACATGCGATGGCATGGCAAAGCGAAATAAGCCTGACTCCCATTAATGGGAATCAGGCTTATTTAATTGTTCGCTGAGTCTGCTAGGCTAACTCTTATTCCTCACCCGTCGCAATCGGGTTATCTTCCCAACTGATCCAGTCGCTCCAGCTTCCGCTATAGAGCTTCACATTGTCAAAGCCCGCTTCGCTCAGGCCCAGCACGTTCGGGCAAGCCGTCACGCCGGAGCCGCAATAGACGATGATTTCATCGGCATCGCGCAAGCCGGCAAAATGCTGCTCCTGCTTTGCCGCAGGCAGCCAAGCGCCATCAGCGCCGAGCACGCCTTTCCAGAAGTAGTTCCGTGCGCCGGGAATGTGACCGGCCACTGGGTCAATCGGCTCTTCCAAACCGAGGTAGCGGCGCTCCTCACGCGAGTCCACGAGCACGACACCCGGGCGGCCGAGCTTGTCCTTGACCTCATCCATGGAAGCCAGCATGGTGCGCTGCACTTTCGGCGAGAAGGTACGCGTGTACGCGGCGGTCACTTCATCTGTGACCGGGTAGCCCGCTGTTTTCCATGCGGTGTACCCTTGGTCGAGCACGTACACCTCGGAGTGCCCGAGGAATTTCAGCATCCACCATAGGCGCGAAGCCATGGCTCCGCCTTGATCGTCGTAAGCGACGACGGTTTTGGTACTGTCGATTCCGAGGCTGCCCACGAGGATGGAGAATGCACCGAGGTCAGGGAGCGGATGCCTGCCTCCGTGCGCCATAATGGCACCGGACAGATCCTTTTCCAAATCTACGTATACAGCTCCCGTTATATGATCTTGTTCATAATGTTTTCTGCCAGATTCAGGTTGTCCTAACGCAAAACGGCAATCCGCAATGACGATATTGGCATCGCCCAGCTGCCCGAGCAGCCATGATTGACTTACGATATTTTCCACAGATTATGCCACCTTTCCCTACCTGCAATTAATTCCAGTTACCTCCACTTATTTTATCGTAAAAATGTTGCGCGCGGAAGTTATCTTTGGGACATACGAAAAAGACCGCCGAAGTGGTAATCCTGACAGTCTTCTATGTTGTATTTCATACAACCATAATAGTTTCCTCAGTCTTCCTCCAACAAAGCGGCGACTTGTGCAGTTGTCGTCACTTCCCTTGTATCCTCATGCGGTTTTACTTTACGAATGAAGAAGGCAAGCACTAGCGCAGCAATACTCAGCCATGTAGCGATAACAAAAGAGTGATTGATTCCGTAGATCGTTGATGCCTGTGTGACTTCCGCCATTTTGGCTTTGTCGCTTGGATCGATTCTGCCCGAGATGATGAGCTCTTTGGCATGAGAAGCAGCTTTGTTCGTCATGAAGGTGACAAGAAGCGCCGTTCCAAGCGCTCCGGAAACGTTACGAAGCGTCTGCGACATCGCAGATCCGTGCGCATTCAAGCTTCGCGGCAGTTGATTCATACCGGCTGTCTGAATCGGCATCATCAGCATGGACATCCCAAACATCCGCAAGGTGTATACCAGCATTAAATGATTGTAAGTTGAATCTGCGGTAAGCCTGCTGAATTCGTAAGTCGTGATGGTCGTGATAATTAAGCCTATGACCGCTAGCCACCGAGCGCCTATTTTATCGAAAATCATGCCTGTAATCGGAGACATAATTCCCATCAGGATGGCTCCCGGCAGCAAAAGCAAACCGGATTCCAATGGTGTAAAGCCCCGGATATTTTGCAGGAAAATAGGAAGCAGGATCATACCCGAGAACATGGCCATCGTGATAATTGCGTTAATAAGCGTTGTTAGAGAGAACATCGGATATTTGAATACTCGGAATTCGAGCAGCGGTGTCTTCCCCATAATCGATCGTAGGACAAAGAGCAGTAAAGAGATACCGCCTACGACGAGACAAACGACAACATCCGCGCTTCCCCACCCATCAGAGCCCGCAGCACTAAATCCATAGAGAATACCGCCGAAGCCAAGCGTGGAAAAAACAACTCCCCATACATCTAGGTTCGGGTTTGATGTTTTTATAACATCCCTCATCGAGAAAGCTCCGAAAATAACAGCGAAGATCGCCAGTGGCAACACGATGTAAAACAAAACATGCCAATGGTAATGTTCCACGACCCATCCGGACATCGTCGGTCCAATCGCTGGAGCAAAAATCATCGCGATCCCCATCATACCCATTGCTTTACCGCGCTCGGCGACTGGGAAAATGGTCAGAACGACAACCGACATAAGCGGCATAAGTACCCCTGCACCAACGGCTTGGACAAGTCGGCCTATCAACAACCAGCTGAAATTCCCGGATAATGCGCAAATAACTGTCCCAAGAGCAAACATAGACGAAGCTACTAGGAATAACTTGCGGGTTGTGAAACGGTTAATAAGATAGGCGCTGATAGGAACGAGAACGCCATTCATGAGCATATACCCGTTCGATAGCCACTGAATGGTGCTTTCATTCACATTCAAGTCAATCATCATTTTGGGCAGAGCTACATTTAAGACCGTTTGACTTAATAACGCCACGAATGCGGCAATAAGCAACGAGGCCATGATTGGTCCCTTACGCAATGTTGCATTCATCATGCTAGTCATCGAGATCATCCTCACCTATGTTTATTATCCGATAGCCATAGCATTATCTCCAGCGATCAGACTCGGTTGGTTCACGCGTGAATAAATCTGATTTCGTCATGACTTGATAACAAGTTTGATGGACTTCTTGGTAGGTACGGAAGATTTGTATAGGGCGCAGCTGATCGTCCGAATGTACTTCCTGATATTATTTCGTATACGAATTATTAGTATGATCCAAACCAGATGATATGTCAATTTTTATATATGACCTCATCTAGAACCTCTTTATTATTTGTTTTTTAGCAAACAATATGAAAATTTTAAATTCAGCCTCGTCAACCAGACGATGCCAAAAAAACCCCATTCCCTCGTAACGAGAGATGGGGGCTGGAAAGGTCAATCTGAGGTAACGATTGCCTGTGATGATAGACAGTCCGCGAGGTCCAGATGACTGAGAAGCAACGATTACCTACGACGAGTGACGATCCGAGAGGTCCAGATGACTGAGAAGCAACGATTACCTGTTACGAGTAATAGATCTGGGCAATCTCGTGGTGTAGAAGCGGTGACCGAACTCCCCGCCACCTCAGAATTTGCTGCCCCCATAGATTTAGAGGAACTATGGCCCTCTAAATCTGCAATTCTCGCATATTCCATTTCCTCAGCGGAACTACAGGGCTCTATTTGCCCCAGGAACTCCACATTTCCACCAAATCCGGCGAAATAGAGGCTCATAGTTCCCCTTCATCCATCAAAGGGGCAACTATCGCGCAAATAGCGAACTGTTGCTCCCCTACCGTACTACCGTGCTGCCGACCAGGCAACAGTCAATCGCAGCAATTAATCCCCGATACCAATCGTAGGATTCACAGAATAAGTGAGCCAATCGCTGCGATCTCCGCCCATTTTATCGTAAAAAGCTTGTGCACGCAGGTTATCCATAGCCGTGGTCCATGATAGATTCGCGTAGCCATGTCTGGCCGCATACCCTTTGCAGGCAGCGAAAAGCTTGGCAGCCGCACCTTGACCGCGTTCCGCTTCAATAACGTAGAGATCGTTCAGGACCGCTACCTTGGAAGCACGTAATGTACTGAAGGTAAAATATAAGGTCGCAAAACCGACCAATTTCCCATCTTCCGATTCCGCTACAAATTGGATGCCGTCTTTTTGCTCCAAAAGTCGGTGAATCAATCCGTTCAACTTCTCATCCTCTGGCTGGCGATATTGGTAGAAGTCCACGATATAGGCGATCATTAACGTTTTTAACTGGGAAATATCTTGTATAACAGCTTCACGAACTGTAACTTGGGCCATGGAAATGACCTCCTCATCCAAATAAAATCGTTATTGTTATTGTATCCAAAATCTCCAAAATTCGTCTTTCACTGCTCCTCCATCTCCTTGCGATACAGCAGGTAAATCATCCAGGCAAACACTAGGCAAAACCCCGCAGCCCAATAGAAAATGGACGCCACATGCCTGGATACGCCATAATAAGCGGAGGAGAATAAAATAAAAGCCGTCAAAAGAGCGGAAAAAAACACATGATTCCGGGGACGCCACGCTTGATTAGCATGTTTGGCCTCATTTCGTTCCAGCCGCATAGTGAAGCCTAATCGGTTCTTGTTCAAGAGCAATGCCGTAAGGCACGCAAGCAGTGCGGCATAGATTTTCAGAGGACGATACCAGGAATCCAGGTTGTCAAAATAATCGTAAACGGGAACATCCGTTACTAGCGCCACCCCGATTAGAACAATGAATAAATAAATTGTATAGCCAACTGCTCCAATCAATACGATCATGAGTGCATGCAGCTTGCGCAATCGTAATACATAGTGAACACACATGGCTTCTAGCACGATAGCAAGCATGGGACTCCAAGACTTCGTGTCCACCAGGAACGTAAATAGTTCGACCAAACAGGAGATAACCAAGGTGAAGATGAGCACAAGTGGCCATTTCTTATTCACAGAAATTCGAAATGTATGTAATCCCAGCATGAGCATAGAAAACAGAATACATGTAGTAAATGGAATATGTAAAAGCCAAAGCCAACCCATGCGATCCTCCAACCGATAAAAGAAAAGGTGATAATAAAAGTGGTAAAAGCAAGCTTACCCTGGCGAGTTGTACCGTTAACTAACGCGCAATGCGAGGAGTTATGCACGTGGAAATATCCGTCTCCCTTCGAGCTGTACAATTGGCCCTCTTGGGAAACCATGCTACGGGAGCAAACCGAGTTCGCCGACCCGCACATTCGGGCTGAACAGTACCGAGCCGTCGTCGATGCCAATGGCGGGCTATCCGGTTTCGTTCAATTCTTCCCGATTGTTGGCGTCACGCGCTTAGGTCTGGGACTCCGTCCGGATCTCTGCGGAAAAGGCAGCGGAATTGGCGTCCAATTCGTGCAGCTCCTGACCCGTGAAGCGCTGAAGCACGCCCCCGGGCAGGAGGTCGACCTTGAAGTGCTTGTCTGGAATGAGCGCGCAATCCGCACCTATGAGCGTGCTGGTTTTACCATCACGGACACATATGAAAAGCAGACGCCCACAGGCGTATCGAATTTTCACTGTATGGTGTACAACGAGAGCTTATTCAATTAAGCGTCGCCAGAACCCTCAACAACCTCTTCAAATGCATGATCAAACTTGGCAGCGGATTGAAAATCCAGCTCTGTCAAACCGCCCGCATGCCATGACGTAAGCCGCAAGGTCACCATTTTGTAATCGATGGCGATCAACGGATGGTGGTTATCCTCTTCAGCGATACGGGCAACATGATTTACAAAAGAAATACCCTGCATGAACTCTGCGAAACGGTATTTCCGCAAGATCCATTTATGGTCGTCCGTCGTCCAGCCGGCGAGCGCCCCAAGCCTTTGATCAATCTCACGGTCCCCAAGTTTCACGTACTTCCGCCCCTTCCGGTCCTACTTGCTACTTTTACTCAAAATCATAAGCGACCGCCTCGGCTTCGCTCTCACCCGCATACGTGCGCAGCAAATCAAGGAACGGCTTCCCGTAGTTGCGGTATTTGACCTCGCCGACACCCTTGATGCGCAGCATCGCGGCTTCCGAAGTCGGGCAGCTTTCACTCATCTCACGCAGCGTGCTGTCGGAGAATATGATATACGGCGGCACTTTCTCGCGTGCCGCAATTTCCCGGCGAAGCAACCGCAGCTGCTCGAACAAGGTATTGTCGACAGCAGCCGCTTTGACCGGCTGTTTGCGCACCTTTTGGTACACAGGCAGCTTCCCTTGAAGCACTTCCGCTGCGGGCTGCATTAATCGGACCACAGGGTACTGGCCTTCGGACAGCTGCAAGAACCCCTCCGAGATCAGCACATTAATCAGATCGGAAATTTCTTTTTCCGGCAAATCCCGCATGATGCCATGCGTCGGCAGTCGATCGAACCGATATTCGACAATTTTCTTCGCTTTCGAGCCCTTCAGTACTGAAGCAACCATCGAGATACCGAAACGTTCATTCATGCGACGGATGCAGGAAAAAATTTTCTGCGCTTCAACGGTAATATCCACGGTATCGCGATCGTCTTTGCACGAGCTGCAGTTCCCGCAGGTGTCTTTGATATTGGTTTCATCAAAATAATGCAAAATGACATTCCGCAGACATCTCGGCGAATAGCAGTAATCGATCATCGTCTGCAGCTTTTTGTATTCGTTGGCTTTGCGTTCAGGCGAAAGCTGGTTCTGCTCAATAAGGAACTTCTGCGTCATAATATCCTGCGCGCTGAACAGCAGAATGCATTCGCTCGGCTCTCCGTCACGTCCTGCGCGACCGGCTTCTTGGTAATAAGCCTCCATATTTTTCGGCATATTGTAGTGGATGACATAACGCACGTTCGACTTATCGATGCCCATCCCGAAGGCATTCGTGGCGATCATCACCCGAATATCGTCATACAGAAACGCTTCTTGCATGTAGGAGCGCTCATCGTCCGTTAAACCGGCGTGGTACTTGCCTGCGGCGTAGCCTTTTTTCCGCAATGACTCGTACAGCTCCTCCACATCTTTACGGGTAGCGGCATAAATAATGCCCGGCTGATGTGTGTGCTCTTTCACATAATTGTGGATGTAATCTCGCTTGTTCTCTCCCCGAAGAATCGTCAGCTCCAAATTATCCCGCGAGAAACCGTTCACAAAGATGCCAGCATCCGACAGGTCGAGCAGCCTCGCAATATCTGCCGTCACTTCGGCCGTCGCAGTAGCGGTAAAGGCCGCTACGATCGGGCGATTCGGGAGCTCACGAATAAACGGAGCAATAGAGACATAGCTGGGGCGGAAGTCATGCCCCCACTGGGACACGCAGTGCGCCTCGTCAATGGCCACAAAGGGAAGATTCAGCGCCGACATCCGCGCGCGAAACCGCTCTGACTCCAGCCGCTCGGGTGCGATATACAGCAGCTTGTATTTGCCCTGCATCGCGCCTTGCATCCGCTGTTCCACTTCTCTGGCTTCCAGCGTACTATTAATGAACGTCGCCGGAACTCCGAGCACGCCTAGGGCATCCACTTGGTCCTTCATCAAGGAAATCAACGGCGAGATGACGAGGGTCACGCCCTCCATCAGCATCGCAGGAACCTGATAGCAGATCGATTTACCGCCGCCCGTCGGCATAATGCCAAGCGTATCCTTCCCCTCCAGCAGATTGGAAATGATATTTTTCTGCCCCTCACGGAATTCCGGGTACCCGTAAACTTGTTGTAAAACCTTCCTTGCCCCATCCAGCATAACTTTTATACACCTTTCCTTAGCTCACTCAAAAATCAGACCAAATAAATGACGGAAACCAGCTTTTCCCCGTCGTGAACCTTCAACACGTGATTACTCGGATCATGGCGAACCGAGCCTGCTCCAACATGCATCACAGGGCTGTTGCCCAATCCATAGAAAATATCGTCAGCCAGCGTACGCAGACACTCTTCCTGTTCTTCCGGCTCAAGCTCCTGCCAATCGTCCGCGCTCATCTCCAGCAGCTCATAGAAACCATTCACCATCTCAATGCCGCGTACAAAATCAGTGACAATATCCTTATATTCTCTTCCGAATTTAATACCCATTGTATAGTCTCCCTTCGGTAGCTAACCTTCTAGCTTCACTTTATCATATTATAGGTTTGAATGCAGGGTTAACCGTTTTTCCCCCGGATAAAAAAATACCCTTTGGCATAAACTGTGGAAATGGGCAATTTCGGAAAAAATCTGTTACTATGGAAGAAGGAATGTACCGCTCGGAGGGTAGGAAAGCACACATGCTGAAACTGCAGATTCCCAAAAATCGAATGAACTACCTAATCAAGCAAATCCCGCTGCATTTCGATGCTGCCGTATTGGAGCAGGGCTGGGAGTATTATCATAAAGGCCGCGTGGCGGATGTCGATCTGAAAGGCACAAGCATTCAGTCGACGGTTGCAGGCAAGAGACTGCACAACACGACGGTGAACCTAGAGAATTTTCAGGACAGCTCATGCAGCTGCTCCTTCGATGGTTTTTGCCAGCATATCGGTGCTACGTTCTTCAGCTTATATGCCCCCTATGGACGGCCCGAACTGCTGCTGCAACAGTTAAAGCAACAAATATTCGCGCGCAAAAAACCATTGCGAGGCGCCTCTGTGGCACAAGAACGCAAAGAAGCCGCCAAGGCCAATAAACCCGAAGAGGCGGCTTTGCCTGCTGATTGGCATCGTTTTTTCGAGGGGAGATTTCATGGATTCTCGATTTCGCATCAGCACTCCATTGAAACGTTTTATGACTCTGCGTTAGAGTCTTTGCCTGGTTTTGCCGCCGATTGGAAAAGCTCGATGCGCGAAATCTATATGCTTCATATCGTGCTGTTCATGATGCGTAAGATCGAACAATTTTATCAAGAGACCAAAAGCTCTTACTTGTCTTATTATCACGAAAATGGGTGCAAAATCGCCGCAAAAAACTGCGAGGATAAGCTTGCCCAGCTTACTCAAGGGATGGATCTGAACGCCTCCTTCGCGGCTGAACCCAAACATATGCTGGCCACGCTCAAAATGCTCGGTGAATTCGCGCTGCAAGGAAAAGACAGCCCGATTGACTGGCTTTTCGTATATCGCTTCATCTGGTGGAGGCTGTCCGCTCAAACAGCCGCGCAGAAAGAGGAGATTCAGCGCCTCGACGCTCTGCTGTCCAAGAAGGATCAGCCTGCCAAGAAGAAAGATGCACTGATTGCGGCTAGAGCACATTTTCACATTATTCAGGGGGATACAGACAGTGCCTTCAAGCTGCTGGAGCTTTTAGCTCATCCTCATGCCAAGGATTACTTCCTGTACCTGAATTATTATTACAACGATCAGCAGTGGAACGATATGTTGGTCTGGCTCCGCTGGTTGTTCAAGTCGATTGCACAGGCCAATCATGATGATTTCCGGACCTTTTGCCAATATTGGCTCGACACGACCAAGCACTTGGAATCCGACAGCGAATGGGTACAGGTCATGGAGTCCCTGCTGCCTCGCTCCTATTACTATTACACCGCCTATTTGCTGCAGACGAAAAGGTATCGGCAATGGGTTGATTTGCAACTGGCAAACCGTATTTCGCCATTGAATCTATACACGCTGGAGCTAAAAGCGATTGAAGAGCACGATGCCGCTTTGCTCCTCCCTCTGTATCATCAAGCGGCGGAACGTGCGGTTTTGGAGAAAAACAGAGCTTCCTACAAAACGGCTGTCCGGCTGCTGAAGAAGCTGCACAGCATTTACAAACAATTAGGCCAAAACGATCGCTGGGAGCACTATGTGTATCGTTTAGCGGATAAATTCTCACGCTTGCGTGCCTTCCAAGAAGAGCTCAAGAAAGGAAAATGGATTCGATGATCGAAACCAGCGCGCTGACGGTTCATGTAAGCTCCCTCCCCAGCGGCTCCTTGTTTCTATGGGGATCCCGCGAGAACGGCGGCATTTGGGACGCCCTTGATTTGAAAAATATGCTTTTTGCCTGGCACCGCGCTTCTTTCTATGGCACTTTCATGGAACCAAGCGAATGGCAAAATCGCGAAGGCATTGAGCTGCAGCCACTTGAGGCGCTCGATTATTTCAGCGATCCACAGCCTGTGCAGCATTTGCAGCTTAGCTGGCATCAGGACTCCGCGGATTTCATCCGCTTGGCACCTGCGGTTCGCGAGGCATTAGCCACCGGAAGCTTCATGCCGGATTATGAGAAATGGAAGGCCGGCGAGATGGGCTGGAAACTGCAGCTTCCAGAAGAGTTGCAGTCTCTGGAATCGCCAGCCGTTTCCCGCTGGATTCATGCGCTTATCCCCGAATGGGTGGACGCTGACGGCATCATGAAAGACAATCTGCGCAAGCTGGAGGCCGCGTACCCGCTCATGCGGCGAGGCGAACTCGCCGCCGACCTCTGGCTCGACGAGGAAGACTGGCTCGTCGCCATTGGCTGGCGCCAAGACCGGTCGCCGATGCGCACGTGCCTGCAGCTCGCAGAGCCGGACCTGGCGCATGGCGCAGGCTGGCAGCTTCGCGTGCTGCTGCAGGACCGGCTTGCGCCGGACGTGCTGCGCACGGTGACGCCCACCGGCGAGCCGGTGGCGGGCGAACTGCCACTGCCGGAGGCGTGGCAGCCGGAGCTGAGCCGCGTCGAACGTGACGCGGCCAAATGGCTGCGCATCCTGCCTTGGCTGGATGCGGGCGAAAGCACCCTCCGTCAGACGTTGACGGAGGAAGAAGCTTGGCGCTTCCTCGCAGAGGGAAGCGTTCGGCTTGTGGAGGCCGGGACCAGTGTGTTCCTCCCGGCCTGGTGGGATCGCATCCGCAAGATGAAGCCGAAGCTGCGCGCGAAGATCAAGTCTTCCGTCGGTTCTGGACGGGAGACGATGTTCGGGCTCACCCAGCTGATGCAGTTCGACTGGAAGCTGGCTGTGGGTGATCTGGAGCTGACGGAGGAAGAGTTCCGCCTGCTCCTGGAAGAAAAACGCAAGCTGATCCAGATTCGCGGCAATTGGATACAACTCGACCCGAAGTTCATGGCTCAGGTCGAGCAGATCATGAAGCAGGTGCAGAAGAAGCAGGGCCTCTCCTTCCGCGACGTGCTCGAGCTGCACTTCGCAGGGGATGCCGCCGGGCTGCTGCCTGCGGAAGATGATCCCGATGCGATGCGCTACATCGAGATGGAAGTCGAGCTCAACGAGCAGCTGCGCCACATGGTCGATCAGCTGACCCAAACAGCCGCAATTCCTACCGTGGAACCGCCGCCAAGCTTCCAAGGCTCGCTGCGCCACTATCAGGTGGACGGCATCTCTTGGCTCTTGTTTTTGCGCCGTTTCGGCCTTGGCGGCTGTTTGGCCGATGATATGGGTCTCGGTAAAACGATCCAGTGGATCACCTACCTGCTCACCGTCAAAGAGACTGAGCAGCCTGCGGCGCCTTCTCTGCTGATCTGTCCAACGTCTGTTCTCGGCAACTGGCAGATGGAGCTGAAGCGCTTTGCCCCTTCATTGAAGGTACATCTGCATTACGGGCCTCAACGGTTCAAAGGAGCCGCCTTCACGGAAGCTGTCGGCAAAGTTGATTTAGTGTTAACTTCTTATACGCTGTCCCATCTGGATGAAGCGGAGCTGGGTGAAATCACTTGGAACTCCATCTGTCTGGACGAAGCGCAAAATATAAAAAATGCTTATACCAAGCAAGCCTCGGCGATTCGCCGTTTGAACGCTTTCCATCGCATTGCCTTGACGGGTACTCCGATTGAGAATCGGCTTACGGAATTATGGTCGATCTTCGACTTCGCAAATCCCGGCTATCTGGGAACGGTGCGCGAGTTTACGCATCGATATGTGAATGCGATCGAAAAAACGCGCGATGTTGAGATCATCAATAAGGTTCAAAAATTGATCCGTCCCTTCCTGCTGCGCCGCGAAAAGAAAGATCCGGCGATTCAGCTGGATCTGCCGGAAAAAAACGAGTCCAAAACGTTCATCTCACTGACCGCCGAGCAAGGCTCATTATACGAAAACTACATCCAGGACATGTTCGACCGGTTGGATACGCTCTCCGCCATGGAGCGGCGCGGACTCATTCTCGCTGCTCTGACGAAGCTCAAGCAGGTGTGCAACCACCCTGCCTTGCTGCTCAAGGAAGGCCTGACCGCGCCGTGGAGCGGTCGTTCGAACAAGCTGGAGCGCCTCTTGGAGATGGTGCAGGAGCTGCGCCAAGAAGGCGACAAATGCTTGATTTTCACGCAGTTTGTCGAGACCGGCAACCTGCTTCAGCATGTGCTGCAGCAGGAGCTGGGCGAGACCGTGTTGTTCCTGCATGGCGGAACAACCAAAGCGGGTCGCGATGAGATGATCGCGAACTTCCAGGACAATGCTGAGCGGCCGGCAGAGGAGCAGCGAAATGTGTTTATTCTTTCGCTGAAGGCCGGCGGCATCGGGCTCAATCTGACGGCGGCGAATCATGTATTCCACTATGATCGCTGGTGGAATCCCGCCGTCGAGAACCAAGCGACGGACCGTGCCTTCCGCATCGGGCAGACTCGCCATGTGCAGGTGCACAAGTTCGTCACGCTCGGCACGCTCGAAGAGCGCATCGACGAGATGATCGAGCGTAAGCTCGGCCTCAGCCAGCAGATCGTCGGCACGGGCGAGAATTGGATCACCGAACTGTCGACAGACGAGCTGCGCGACTTGTTCTCGCTGCGGCGCGAGTGGGTCGAGGCCTAGTTGGTTGTGCTGGCCTCGGTGCCTCATTCTCCAGAGAGTGCGCGCATTGTTTGTCGCAATATAAGGGAACTGTAAGCCTCTATTCAGGCTTAAATTGGAGTTTTCATAATTGTAGGGGAACTGCGGGGCCTTATTTCAGTGAAATTGGCGTATTGCTAACCAAAAATGACTAAATAGTGGAAAGTAGTTCCCCAATGTTTGAGCAGATGGCTATTGCAGCTAAAATAGCGCCTTGTAGTTCCCCTGTACTGTGAAAGGACTCCCATCCACACAAAAAGACCGTCTAGGCAAAAGCGCCTGACGGTCTTTTCTATGTTGCTCACCCTATATCAGTAAATCCAAAAACAAATAATACCCATCACCTAGCGCACAGGAATAGGTCTGAATCTGATGTGAGGTATCCAGATCTGTGTACACTTGTGATAAGATCCCTTGCTTTTGCAGGTTCATCATGAGGATGTTAGAGATGAAATACGGACGCCACGTCCAGTTCGCCCCGCGATAACTGTCGTCTTTATTCCAGGCATCCTCTTTACGTATGTAGTTGGAAGAAATTTGATAGCCGTCCTCCATGCAGATGTAGATCCGTATACAGTTTTCAGTTACCGTTGTGATCGTATGTTCAATAAGCTGATCCGCGTCTTCTGCTGTTAAAATGCGAATGGCCGACTGGGTGACTGCTTCCAAACTTTGATGAATGGCAGAGAGATGACGGTTCCGCTGAAATTCCCCTTGGCTAAAGAGGCCCATTTCCTCTTTCAGCATAGGTTTAAACACATCCTTATGCTGCAAATACGGCTCTGCCTTCGAAAAGAGATAACCTTGCACATATCTCGCACCAACTTGCAGTGCGCTGTGCAGCTCCTGTTTCGTTTCAATGCCCTCGACAAGCAGGGAGGCGCCCATTTGAGCTGCCAAGATGGAAAAGGATTGCATTAATGCTTTGTAACCCGCATGAATCGCGCTTTTTTTCAGTATATTAAGATCGATTTTCAATATTTTTGGCTGCAAACTGGCGATGCGATCGAAATTGCTGAACCCGCTGCCTACATCGTCTATTGCGATAATGCAGCCGAATTGCCGATATAACTCTACAATTTGGGTAAGCTCTTGCAGCTTTCCTGTAAATTCTTCTTCGGTAACTTCTATCACGATACGTGCAGGATTTATGTCATATTTCCGCAATAGTTCAATCGTCGGCAGCACGCCTGTGCGCTTGTAGGTCCGATAGATCCATGAGGGTTTTAAGTTAATGAATAATAAACTTTCATCTTGTGTAGAGGCAAGCTGTTCAATAGCCCGCTCCCTTAAGTGTCGATCAATGAGAAGCTGCACATCTTCCGGAATATCAGGATTTTTGAAAAAAGGCCCCAAGCTTTCGACAATGTCCTCCCTAATTCGCCTTCCCAACGTCTCATAGCCGATAATTTCCTGCGTCTGAAGAGAGAGTATAGGTTGGAAGAATGGACGTACTTCATGTCTCAGCGGAATCCTGCTGTCTTTAACCTGCACGGTGTGCGCCCTCCTCCTGTGAAACCTTCATGTACTCAAATGTTACATAAACTATGTAATGAATAGTATTGTAAACGACATTGTCGGTTCTTGCAATGAATTCATGGAAGAAAACATAACATGATTGATTTTTAGAGGAATATTGTTGAGTCTTGTCGAATTTCAAACGAATTCCCATTCATTTTATTCTATGTAGAATTCAGGTGACCAAGTGGCTATGAAAACATTCACGAGATCGCGAATCTCCATGCTATACGTTATTTTAATCGTGGCGTTACTTGCTTTTGTCAGTATATCGAACTATATTGCTTCCCGTAACATGGAAAGTGAAAGCGATGCGATCGTGAATGATGCCATTCCGATCTCCAAGACTACGAACAGTCTGCTGACCGACTTAATTAATCAGGAGACCAGCATTCGCGGTTTTGAATTAACGGGCAATGAACAATATTTGGACCCCTATACCGCAGGCAAAAAACAGCTGGAAGAAGATCTGGACAAGATCCGTATTTATGATAAAAAGTATCCGACTCTCCAACTCATTATGGATACGCAGGCCATACCGGCGATCACCAATCTGCAGCGCTTTTTTGACAGTCAGCTAGAACTCATTCGCGCAGGCAAAACGGATGAAGCTCGAACCCGGATCAACTCAGGCAAAACGATGATGGATCGTTACCGTGTCATCCACACGAGCATCGAGAAAACAATTGTGCAAATCACAGAGGACGCCTACAACTCTTCTCTCAAAGCTGGCCAAACCTCTCGTACGATTACCATGGTTGGGGGCATTATTGCACTCATCGCAGGCGTGATGTCCATCTTCATCTCCTTCCGGGCCATTCATGCCGAAGAGGAGCTTCGTAAAAGCGAGGAAACTTATCGGTATATGGCTGAGAGTCTCGAAACCCAGAATGAGGAGATCATTGCACAACAGGAAGAGCAGCAAATCACTTTGGCCAAGCTATCCGAAAGAGAACGGGATCTTGAGCTGATTTCTTCCTACCAAGAGAAACTCACCGGTTACGTGGAGCTTAAGGATTTCTTGAAGCACACGCTGCCAGCACTGCTGAATTCGCTTCTGCAGGATGCGGCTCTTGTTGTCATGAAACGCGACCCCGAACCGGGCAATGGCGATACTGGAGGTATTGGCAGTACTGGCGGCACTGGCAATCCTACCTATGAAGTCATTCATTCAATCGGATACCCGAAGGAACATATTCAGGTTCATCAGAACGAGTTATTTGGACCGGCAAGACGTGTTTTTGAAGAAGGCACGAACCTGGTGCACACGCGTGATGTAACCGGGCATGAGAAGGGTGTCCATGGCGGGATGATGCATGCCGTCGATCATTACGTTCCTCTGCTTGACGACAAACAGACGGTCATCGGTTTCTTGCTCCTAACGAGCTACCAAAGCTCCGTGTTCCAAGAAAACAACCAACGCCTGACGAAGGGCTTGGTCCGTCAGTTCGGCTTGGCATTTTTCGCTCAAGTAATGAATGACGAGAGAGTGAAGCAAGCTGCCCATTTGGCGGAATTGAACGACGAGCTTATTGCCGAGAAGCTGTTAATTGAAGGACAGCGCGACTTGATTCAAAATATTTTGGAATCGGCGCACGAAGGCATGATGATGTGTGACTCCGAGGGGACCATCCTTTTCGCGAACCATCGGATGAGCCGCTATTTTGGTTTGAATGAACGCATCGGCGAGAATTTGGTAGCTAGCTGCCACGAGATCGCAGCTGAAACCCCGAGCTTCTTCGGCGCAGCTTCTTCGATCGAAGCGCTGATTAACGGAGCACATACGCATCTGACACAGCGTTTTGGTTTCGTATTGGATGATCAGCCCCAGCATGCTGAGCTGTATGCAACTGTCGTCAGTGAAGATACGGAGCAGCAGGGTTATCTCTTCGTTTTCCGTGACCGAACGGAAGAAGAACGCGTCGATGAAATGAAAAATGAGTTCATTTCCATCGTCTCCCATGAGCTGCGGACTCCTTTGGCGAGTGTGCTTGGCTTCATAGAGATTCTACTCCATCGTGAGCTGCCGCAAGATAAACAGAAGAAATACATGGAGACGATTTATAAGGAAGCTCATCGTCTCTCGAATTTAATCAATGATTTCCTTGATTTGCAACGTATGGAGTCCGGGCGGCAGTTATATCACTTCTCCCCGATCAACTTACTGCCGACTGTCCAGGACATCGTTGATCAGTGGCAGGATAAACAAAACCACAACATCGTCATCCATCAGCAGGAACCGGAACTCTGGGTGCGGGCAGATGCGGATAGAATCCGCCAAGTTTTCCATAACCTGATCAGCAACGCAATCAAGTATTCTCCAGGCGCGGAACGCATCGATATTTATTTATCCGCAGAGAACGGCAAAGTTGTTGCTTCCGTGCAGGATTACGGGCTCGGCATCCCTGAGGAAGCGCATGACCAGATGTTCTCCAAGTTTTTCCGTGTCGATAACTCCGACCGACGTCAAATTGGCGGAACCGGCTTAGGGCTGGCCATTGTGAAAGAGATCGTTGAAGGGCACAGTGGACAGATCTCCTACGAGTCTCAAATGGGTGCGGGCACTACCTTCCGGATTGAATTCGACCAGTATCAGCTATCTTCCATGGAAGGGAAAATCGTTATTTTCGAAGATGATGATGATCTCGCCAAGCTGATCCAAATTGCGTTGAATAAACTGAATCTTCCCTCCATCCAATTGCGCTCTGCCGAAGAGGGAATTATCGCATTAAACCGTTGCAAAGGTGAACCGATTCTGTTCATTGTCGATATCCATCTAGAAGGTGTAAAGAACGGATGGGATTTCATCGCCGACTTATCCAGGCATCCTTTGTACTATCAGACACCGGTTATTGTTTCTACCGCACTGGATCAACCGCATGACTTCCATGAGAAAGAAATTCAGAAATATCTCAAAAAACCGTTCTCCATGGAGCGTCTAGTCCAAGTAGCGAAAAATTTACTCGATAATAAGAAAAGCAATGCGTACGTTTTTCCGGCTCAGGACAAAGATTCTCTCTCTACTACTTTGCAGCGCAACGGCATCGACGTGGTCGAGATGAAAGAAAATTTGGATATGATTGAGGTTGAAATTAAAAGGCCTTCTAGCTAGCCTGCCATCTCTCCTCCTCCCGTTCGGGGGTGGAGAGATTTTTTTATTGTAAAGCAACAGGGATTTCTCTGCCCGGCAGCCAATATACTAGAGAAAAATGAATTCATTCACGCAGGAAGGGTGACCTTGGTGGCAAAGCTTGAACCCGCATCCAATTCTATGCAGACACGCAGCGCTTGGACACTGTTCTTCTCCTTACCGATATTCGCTTGGGCCATGTACGATTTCGCGAACACGATCTTCTCCTCCAATATCGTGACGGTCTTTTACCCTTTTTATTTAAAAGAAACGTTAGGAAAAAGCGAAGAGTTGAATCAGATAGCCAGCACCTTCATCACGTACTCCAATGCTTTATCCAGCTTATTTCTCGTCCTGCTTTCCCCTTTATTCGGAGTGTGGATCGACCGCACGGGTAAAAAGAAGGCCTACCTTGTTCCCTTTACGCTCATTGCCATCGCGGCGACTCTGCTCATGGGCGCTTCGGCCATCTGGCATACCGATCAACAGTGGATGGGGCTTAACACCTCGATTTTAGGTGTGATTTTCTTCTTCATGATCGCCAAATTCTTTTATAATTCCAGCTTAATCTTCTACGACTCCATGATTTCCGATCTGGGCAGCGAGCGTGAAATCCCCATCATTTCCGGTGTAGGCGTAGCCGTTGGATATGTAGGGACGCTAGTCGGGCTTGTCGTTTTCCCTTTGATTAACGGCAATCATTATGAAAACACATTTATTCCTAGTGCGCTTATGTTCCTGCTATTCTCCCTGCCGATTATGTTTCTCTACAAAGAGAAACCGCTCAAGCCGGTAAGCGAGAAAAAGTCACTTCTAAGCGGCTACCGCGAGATTTGGGCAACATTCAAGGAGGCGCGAAAATATCAGGCCGCTTTCTTGTTCATGATTGCTTACTTCTTCTTTAATGACGCGATTGCCACAGCCATCGCCGTCATGGCGATTTATGCGAATACGGTGATGGGCTTCACAACGGGGCAGTTCATTCTCCTCTACTTGGTTTCTACCGTATCCAGCATCATCGGATCTTTCCTTTTCGGTTATGTCACCCGCAGTGTTGGGCCAAAAAGAGCCGTCACGATCGTTGCCTTCGTACTTATCATCGCGATCGCCATTGCAGCCTTAGCGACCAGCCAAAGCCTGTTCTGGGCTGCCGGCAGTCTCTACGGCGTGTCGATGGGCGCCATGTGGGTAACATCACGGACCATGATCGTGCAGTTGACGCCTGTGGAGAAACGCGGCCAGTTTTTCGGCCTTTTCGCATTCTCCGGCAAGGTATCCTCGATTGTTGGGCCTGCTCTGTACGGATCCATTACCTTGGCGCTCGCCTCCACAGGGAACTTCGCCAGCCGCGTCGCGCTTGGCTCGCTTCTGGTGCTAGTCGTGATCGGACTCATCGTGCATATGCGGGTTCCGCAGAAATTGCATTCTTCTACTTAGTTCGTGTACAATAACCTTTAATCATAAGCGGAAAGGAGTGAGGGATATGAAGGGTCCTGTGATCGTGCAGAAGCAGAATCGTTTCCTATTTCTCATTTCTATTAAACACTAAAGCATTCGTTGCTTTAGTGTTTTTTTTCGCTCTGCAGCCGTCCTAATCTCACGGGCAGCGTTGATTTTGAAACAGTACAAAGATAGGGAAGAGAAACCAATTGTCTGATGGGAGGAGAGATCCATATGCGGTACAAACGAGTCCTCATTAAGCTAAGCGGCGGGGCAGTTGCGGGAGAAAGCGAGTTCGGTTTCGATCCGAAACAACTGGATCATATTGCCAATGAGATTATGACGGTTGTTCAGTTAGGTGTTGAAGTGTGTCTTGTGATTGGCGGGGGCAATATCTTCCGCGGCAACATGGGCGAGAGCTGGGGCATTGAGAAAGCGGAGGCTGACAATATCGGAACTCTCGCTACCGTAATCAACAGCTTAATGCTGCGCGGTGTCCTGAAGGCGAAGACCGACGCGGAAGTGCGCGTCATGACGGCCATTCCGATCGCCTCCGTGGCAGAGCCTTTTATCCGGCTTAGAGCCATTCATCATTTGGAAAAAGGGTACATCGTTATTTTCGCAGGGGGCAATGGACAGCCTTTCGTCACTACAGACTATCCCTCGGTTCAGAGAGCTATCGAAGTAAACTGCGAAGCGATCCTCGTTGCGAAGCAAGGCGTTGACGGCGTGTTCGACAAGGATCCTAAACATCATAAAGAGGCCCTACAATACAAATCTCTCCACTACAACGACGTCATCCACCACAACCTGAAGGTTATGGATCAATCTGCCTTTATTCTGGCGCGGGATTATCATATTCCCATCCATGTGTTCAATTTCGACAAACCCGGCTCCATGAAAGAAATATGTGCAGGACAAAATACAGGTACGATCATCAGCGGCTCCTCGGAGCTTATTTATCAGCAGGGGTAATGAAACTGTATTTTCGACGAAATAACGCCCTGTAGTTCCGCTCACTAGGCACGACGAGACGCACAAAAGGATAGAGCACAGTTTTAACAACTGCCGCTCTATCCTTCTTTATTTTACTCGTTTTGGTCCAGCATCAACACATAGTAATCGTTCGCGTTCTTCGTTCTAAAGCCGCAAGATTCATACAAACCCAGCGCCTTCTCATTTTCGACCGAAACTTCGAGTTTGATCAAACCCGCCTGATACTTCATCTTCAGCTCACCGATTGTCAGACTCAAGATCTGGCGTCCGTAACCCTGACCTCGACGCTCCGGCAGAACGCAAAAGCCATAGATGAATCCGCTGGCATCCGTCTCGATCATAGCTCCGATCTTACCAATCGGCACTTTCTGTTCCCCGTGCCCGAGCTCTGCGATCCAGGTTCTTTCCTTGTCGCCGGTAATCGTTTGGTTCACGTATTCTCTCGTATCCGCTTCCGGCATTTGAAAGCCTGACATGTTCAGCTGAACAAGCAGCTCGGTATCCTGTACATCGGCGGAGCGCAGCGCCAGCGGTTCTTCACCGGTTTGCGGCACGCCTTCCGCGCCCTCCTGAAGCTCCATCACGTATTCAGAGAAACGATAGTCCGCGCCATGCTTCGTTAAAAAAGCCTTCCCGCTCACCGATCCCCGTTCATTAATGAAAATCGCCTTCGGCACCCTTCGATGTCTGCACGCTTCCAACGCCGTCTGAACCAATTGCCCAAAGATACCTTGGTTTCGCGCCTCCGGGTGCACCATTCCGCTAATTTCCACTTCCGTGGACAGAAAAGAATATATCGCCAGAAAACCGACAATCCGGTCATCCCGGTAAAATAAAAAGTCATTCGTCACGCCCGGCGGACGATCCGATAATGTCCCCCAGTTTAGTTTAATCTCGATATGGTCATGGCGGTTACATGTCTCCCATAAATCCCGAACTTCCTTCAGCTCCTGCGGTGACAGTCCTGCCCTTGCAAATATGCCTTGTTTCAATAGATTGTCCTCCATACACACTGAGTTTTTATCCTACTGCCATTATACATGTCTATTCTTCAGCGTGGTAAGCTAATAAATGATTTTACATAAAGTTTCGTGCACCGTGAACGATTGATCCCCGTTGTTCGTACTATCTAAGAATTCAGGCAGAGAGGGTGACCCTTGACTTGGAAGAGCAAGATTGGCTTGATCGGGCAACGCAGGGAGATCGCACCGCTCTATCCCGGCTGTTACAGCAGCATTATGATTTTGTTTACAAATATTTGTTGAAAATAACGCTGAATCCGTCCATGGCGGAGGACCTGACGCAAGACACCATGATTCGATGCATCGAAAAAATAAACTTGTACAACGCGAAATCCAAGTTCTCCTCTTGGCTGATCACGATAGCCACCCGTTTGATGATTGATCAGGCGCGGCGGCGCAAACGCGAAAAGAAATGGCAGGAAGAACAGCAGGTGCAAGCCCTGCGTCAGATGCAGTGGCACGCCGAAAGCCGGAACGAGGCTTGGCCCGATGTACTGAACACCTTGGCTGAACTGCCCGAGGAAAGCCGCATTCCGGTTATTCTCAAACATTACTACGGCTACACTTATGAAGAAATCGGCCAAATCCTTGCCATCGCGGAAGGGACCGCCAAATCTAGAGTGCATAACGCTTTGAAGCAATTGCGAAAGGAGCTGGTGTAGATGGATAACTTTCAGGACGCTAATCATAAAAAGCCTCAGATGAGCGGATCTTCTGAGGCTCAGGCCGACGGTCCTCCTAATGAGGCTGAGGATGCCGTTCTTAGACTGCAGCAAGGACTTGACGCGTTAGACGGTTTATTCCCCGCCTCGCGTCCAAGCAGCGCATGGTTCGATCAACAAGTTGCAGCCGTCCAGAGAAAACAGCGCTCGCGGCTGCTCGGTGATCTGCTCAAGTTGTGGGGCACCGCCCTACTGCTGTTCTATCTCCTCTTCATAATCGCAGCTGCACAGCCGGTTACCTTCATTACCTTCCAAGCTTTGGCGATCATTGCACCGCTAGCTTGGCTACTCTTCAGAAAGCAGGTGGATTCACATGAAACATGAGAATTGGGATGCGCTACCTATATGGGCTTGGATAGGCATTGCTCTTATTCTGCTCGTGCAAAGCACATGGCTATTCGTTGATGCGCGCAAGCGGAGTGCTCGGTATCCTTGGTTTTGGGGGATTTGGGGCATCCTTCAGGCACCGACGCCGCTCATCGTGTATTTGTTTGCGGTACGGAAGATTCACCGCAGCTTCTCGGGCAAAGGGAATTGAGTTTCTGAAATTCTACTTAAGAAATTTACGCCGATTACTCAGGTTGTCGAGAAAGTCTCGACAGCCTGAGTTTTTCCATTTAATTAAGCAGCATAATGTCGATACACAACACGAAAAGAGCCACCCTACTTAGAGGCCGGCTCTTTTCGCTATTACTGCGCCTGCCGGGCATATTCATCCGGCGTCTGGCCGATAATGGACTTAAAATCTTTAATAAAATGCGACTGGTCGTGATACCCCAGATCCATCGATAGCTTGGACCAGTTCGGCCTGACGCTCACATCCGTCATTTCCGCCGCATTCTGAATGCGGGCCAGCTTAATGACCCACTTGGGCGTAACGCCAACGTAGTGGTCGAAAAGCCGCTGCAGCGTCCTCTTGTTCACGTGGAAGTGCTCGCAGAGACTGTCTACCTTCGTAATATCCGGCTGCTCGTTAATATAATCAATGATCTCATTGATAAAAGATACCTGCGCATCTTGCTCCGGCAGCTTAGGCCGGATCATTCGTTCGATTAGCTCTACCATTTGCCGCTCATCTGTCTGCGCAAACATGTCAGCCTCTAACCTTAGCGGATCAGTATCAAATACATTCTGAACGCTCAGCGGGCCCGCCTGCATGTCAGAAACCGGCCGCTTGAAGAACGGATAGAAACCGCCTGGCTTGAATTTCACACCAAATACGCATCCGTGGCCCTCCAGGTAGTGGCCGTATTTCTCTTTTCCAGGTCCATAAATGGCCGTCCGGTCAGGCTCAACGACCAAGTTGACACAGGGATTCGGAATGACGTGCTGGGTATAAGGCTCTTGACCTCTTAAATCCCACCGGATAATCCAATAATGGCGAATGAAAAAGGCCAGATCCTCCGAGGGAGCCACCCTGGAAAGCTGAAATTTCCGTGCAGTTTGCTGCAGATTCATAATGCCTAGACTGGGCTTGATAAGGTCTGACATGACGCCGATCACTCCTTGTCGCGTTTTTACAATACTTGGAGCGTACAAACTTCTATCATAAACTTAACACAAGTCGAGGGAGTGAGCTTAAGTTGGAATTAAAATACGAATTTTATATTGGTGCAACTTGCAAAGAAGTGTGGGATATTCTGGTGACACCGGAGGGGACGCGTAAAATTCTGTTCGGCAGCGTGCTCGAGACTACGTTCGAGGTCGGCTCTGATTTCAGATACATTGGGCCAGGCAATGACGGCGATGAAACGGTCCATGTCTATGGCAAGATTCTGGCCTATGAACCGGAGAAACTTCTCTCCTGCATCGAACATGCAGGCCCGTCCTATAATCCGAATCATGCGGATTTTCAGTCGCGGATGACGTTTACGTTAGAGACGGTCGGCAGCTGCACCAAAATGACGCTCATCAATGATGAATGGACACCGAACCACCCAAGCTTCGAGAGAACGAAAGCAAGCTGGTGGATGATTTTAAGCAATATCAAGACACTAGCGGAGACTGGTAAAACATTAGACTTCGGTTGGTAAAAAAGCGGCTATCTCAAAGGATCAACACGCCTTGAGATAGCCTTTTCTCATTTATAAAGGCAAAAGTGCAAGCGACGCTTTCCCCTCAAGCCCCTCAACCATGGCATGCCAAGCTTGCGGTTTATTCGCAAGAACGGCATAGTAACGGCGCAGGAACGTCGCAACCAGCTTCGCGCTGATCTCCTCCGCATCCTCGTCCGTGGGTAGGAAGCAAAGGTCCAGCTCTTCCACCGCTTCCCCGTTGTTTTCCCATGAAGGATGCACATACGGGAAATCAATCCGCTTGTAACCGAGATGCGACAAGACCTCTCGCCGCACGTAAGGGTCCATCGGCTTCACGCCGCCGAACGCATGGCCTTCGATCCGATACGGATCGTAGATCTCAGCGAACATCCCCAGCATCGGCTTGCCCGACTCGGCCGCCAGAGCCTCCAGGTCATTCCAACGTTTACGCGCTAGAAAACGACCAATGCCAAGTCCCGCTTGACCAATAATCGTAAAGTCCGTCATCGCCACTTGAAAATCCTCATAGTAGCGGTATTCTGTCGTACCAACGACCTTCCCTTCGTGCACAGCGACGAACACTCGAATCCCCGGGTCCTCCAATGGCTCTTTCCACAGGGCATATTCCAGCACCTCTTCCGGTGGGAATACCTCCTTCATCAGATCATGCATCGCACGAAACAAAGGGTTGTCTATACTTGTTATCCGTATGTATTCCATTAGTTTCTCAAGCTCCTTTACGTCCTAATTCGAAATGGATTCCGCCACTCCATCAAAAGTGCATAGTTCAGTGATTCCTCATCCTGCAAATAATCCGGCACAACCTGCACCGGCGTTCTCCCGCAGCGCAGCAGGAACGTAATCACCGGGTCCTTGCAAGCCCCTGCCATGACCGCTTTCACATAGTCCTCCGCAGTCATCGCTTCAGCCTGCTTATGGTACCCTGGCATACGCCCGCCTCCAAGCAATCTGCGCAGCCCCAAATGTACAACGACCTCATACATGGACTGCATCATCCATTTGCCAAGACCGAACTTGCGGTATGCGGGCATCACGCAGATATCCACAATATACAAGGTATCGCCGTCCGGCTGGTGCGTACGGATGTAGCCATCGTCGGTTAACGTCGACCAGCTGTGATCAGCAGCATGCACCTCGTCATAATCGACAAGTAATCCCGTAATGGAGCCAACAATCCTCCCCTCCACCTCTACACAGAGTGCGCCTTGGGGGAATCTTGTAATGTGCTCCGTGAGCTGCTCCTCATTCCACCATAACTCCGACGGAAAAGGCGGTGGAAAGCTTTCCTGCTGAACGCGAATCAGCGCGTCCATATCTGCTTTTTCATAATTGCGAATGACTGCCTCAATGGGCTTGTCCCCGTCGAAGACGTACAACTTTTTAGCGTAATATTGGTGCGAATTCCTATCCACCATGCTAGGCATACCCCCTCGCCCTGATTAGGACCAATCGGTGTACAGATCCGTCCTGCGGTCACGCCATGTGGTGACAGAGCCTTTTTCGCGGACGAGGGTTAACAGATCTAAATCCAAATCCGCCGTGACCACCATATCACCGTTGATTTCACCTTCGACCATGATCCCTTTTGGCGGGAAAGGCACATCATTTGGAGTAAGCACCGCGGCTTGCCCGAAATTTGCCCTCATGAAATCAACTGTCGGCAGAGCGCCGACCGTGCCCGTCGTGACGACGTAGATTTGATTCTCAATTGTTCGTGCATGGCAGGTGTAACGCACTCGGTGGAACCCGTGCCGGTCATCCGTACAGGAAGGAGCAAACAGCACATCAGCGCCGCGGGCTCTAGCCATTCGGACGATTTCAGGGAATTCTACGTCATAGCAGACGAGTATCGCGATACGGCCTTTCTCCGTGTCAAACACCTGCAGGGAATCGCCAGCCCCCATATTCCATTCCTTCACTTCGGTCGGGGTGATATGCAGCTTTTTCTGCTCCCCGATACGCCCGTCCGGATAAAATAAAAAGGCCGTGTTATACAGCTTGCCCTCTTCAGAGGTAATGTGCGTGCCGCCAATGATGTGCATGCCCGTTTGCTTAGCCAGTCCTTGGAAAAGCGTCCGATAAGCCTCTGTAAACGACGGCAATGCCTCAATCGGCAGCGCTTTGCCATGCTCATCACCAATGGACATCAACTGTGTCGTGAACAGTTCAGGAAACAGCACAAAATCCGCCTCAAACTCCTGAGCCACCTTCACATAATGCTCCACCTGCGCAGCGAACTCTTCAAAATTGTGTATCGTGTGCAGATGGTACTGCACGGCCGAAACTCGCATTTTCAACGTCATCTCTCCCAACTTGTCATTAAATCTATAAGCCTGAGTTACAAGAATTAAAAGAGTTACAAGCTAACAAGCACTCGCCCTCTAACTTTCCCTCCCAAAACCTCTTGCGTCGCCTGGACAATGCCATCTAATGTCACTTCTTTGTACATCATCCGTTCAAGCAGCTGCGGTTTTAATTCCCCAGCCATCCGCTCCCACAGGGGCCTCCGAATCTCGGACGGGCAATACACCGAATCAATACCCAACAGGTTCACGCCTCGCAATATAAAAGGAAACACTGTCGCGGCAAATTCACCGCCACCTGTCACTCCGCTCAGCGCTACAGACCCGCCGTACTTCATCCGACTCAGGACATAGGCAAGCGATTCGCCTCCTACCGGATCGACGCAGCCTGCCCAATATTCCTTGTCGAGCGGTTTCCTGACGGACGGGGATAACTCCTCCCGAGGCACTACACGCGTCGCGCCCAATTCCAGCAAATACGCATGATCGGCGGACTTGCCCGTGCTGGCTTCCACCTCATAACCGAGCGCAGCCAACATCGATACACTGTTACTGCCTACGCCGCCGGTAGCGCCGCGGACGAGGACAGGCCCTTTCTCCTTGCTCAGCCCGTTCTCCTCCATACGCTGAATCGAAAGCGCTGCTGTAAAACCTGCCGTTCCCAGGATCATCGCTTCGCGATGGGACAGTCCCTTCGGCAGCGGCACAACCCAGTCGGCCGGGACCCGCGCGTAGGCGCTAAACCCGCCGTAATGTCCCGTTCCTAGCTCATAGCTGGTCACAAGCACCTCGTCCCCCTCGCGAAAGCGGGGGTCTGACGAAGCGGCAACCGTACCTGCCAGATCGATGCCAGGCACGATGGGATACTTCCGCACAACGCGACCGTTCGGCGTGCAAGCCAACGCATCTTTATAATTAATACCCGAGTAACGCACGCGGATCGTCACTTCACCCGGTGGTAAATCCTCTATTCGCAGCTCTTTCACCTGTGAGGAAAAGTGCTCCTCTGTCTTCTCCACCACTAACGCCTTAAAGCTATCCATACTGGTTTAGCCTCCTCGGTCCCCATCGGATTCAATCAAGTGAATTTTCCAACTACTACCCATTTAGTTTACTAAAATCGTGTTCAGTATTCAAAGGTTTCGACACATCGATGAAAATTCTAAGGCTGCGGTTGCATGAGGGGAACTACGTGGCCTTATTTCGGGGGAAAAGGCCCATTTGTGGGTCCCGGTGGAACTACAGGGCTTTATTCACGCTCGAATCCGCTTAGTTGCGCCAAAATTGGCAAAATAGGGGACTGCAGTTCCCCTTGCCGGCCCAATGGGCTATTCCCATTGAAATAGCGTCCTGCAGTTCCCTTATCGGCACGCAGAGTGCTCCTATCCCACCACAAATCGCAAAAAAACTCCCCGGTCCTATGACCAGGGAGCCCTTCTTATTGCTGCTGCGCAAAACCCGCAGCTTTCAAAAACCGTTCAAAAGCCGCTTGCCCGGCTTCATCACGTTTAAACACGCCGGCGTCGAGCAGCACGTCCATGAACTTGCTGCCGACTTCCTCCTGCAGCACCGCTTTCGCGCCGTCTGCCGTCAGCGCAGCGCCGTGCTTCGCAATCATCGCCTCGATCCATGCCGCATGCTTATGCAGCGGATGAGAGGCCTCGTCACGGATTGCGCTGCCGTAGTCGGCTTCGCCCGTGAGGATCTTGGCGATATCCGCCAGCTCCTCTTGCAAGCGGCCTGGCAGTACCGCCAGCCCCATTACCTCAATCAAGCCGATGTTCTCCTTCTTGATGTGGTGCAAGTGCTGATGCGGATGGAAGATGCCATCCGGATGCTCTGCGCTGGTGCGGTTGTTCCGCAGCACCAGATCAAGCTCGTACTCGCCTCGTGCGTTGTTGCGGGCGATTGGGGTGATCGTGTTATGCGGGATCCGCTGTCCATCCTTCTCGCTGAAGGCGAGGACGTCCGCTTCCGCATCACTGTAGGCGCGCCAGTCTTCGAGCAGCTTGCTCGCCAGCTTGTAGAGCTGCTGCTTGTTATGGCCGCTCAAGCGAATGACTGACATCGGCCATTTCACGATGGCCGCTTTCACGCCAGCGAACTCAGCGTTCACGAATGTTTGCTCGCTCGGAGCTTTCTCCATCGGGAATTGATGACGTCCGCCCTGGAAGTGGTCATGGTTCAGAATAGAACCGCCCACGATCGGCAGATCCGCGTTGGAACCGATGAAGTAATGCGGAAATTGATCGATGAAATCGAGCAAACGATAGAACGTATTCGCCGTTGTTTTCATCGGAATATGTTTTTCATGGAAAATAATGCTGTGCTCGTTGTAATACACGTAAGGCGAATACTGGAAGTACCATTTCTCGTTATCCAGCTCTAAGGGAATGAACCGGAGATTTTGCCTTGCCGGGTGATTCACACGTCCGGCATATCCTAAGTTGTCCGCGCAGAGCAGACAGGCGGGATAGCTGCTTTGCGGCAGCGTTTTGAGCAGGGCAATTTCTTTCGGATCCTTCTCTGGTTTAGAGAGATTGATCGTAATCTCAAGATCACCGTAAGCGGTGCCCGTCAGCCAGTATTCATTTTTCTGAATACGATCCATCCGAATATAATTGGAATCAATGGATTGTTTATAAAAATAATTCGTTGCCGCCTCAACCCCATTGGTCTTCGCCGTGTTCCAAAATTGATTCACAACCTCGGAAGGACGGGGCATGAGCAGCCCCATAATCCGTGCGTCCAACAGATCCCTGTACGTGGCTGTGTTCTCTTCCAGGAGGCCTGCCTCGTAAGCTGCATCCAGCAAATCTTCCAGAAGGGCTACAGGGCTGCTTAACTTCTCATCCGGCACTTCCCCTGCATAAGGTTCAGCAAGCCCAAATAAATCAAGCAAAGCATTTCGTGAAGTATAGATATCCAACTGCTCTATGAGTCCATTTTGCTTCGCAAACTGAAGGAGCCTTTCAATGGTTAATGCCGTAAACTGCGTTGCTTCAACTGTCCGTTCCATGTGCCACACTCCTTTCTAAACAAGCTTACTCCGCGTAACCGTTCGGGTTATTTTGGTGCCAATTCCATGCGCTCTCAATGATGGATTCCAAGGAATCGCGGCTAGGCTTCCAGCCCAATTCCGTTCTTGCACGCTCAGAGGAGGCGATCAAGGTAGCAGGGTCGCCTGCTCTGCGCGGCTCGATCACTGCAGGGATCGCATGCCCTGTTACTTTGCGGGCGATATCGATCACTTGTTTAACCGAAAAGCCTGTGCCGTTGCCCAGGTTATAAATATTGCTTTCAGCTCCGCCGCGCAGCTTCTCTACCGCAAGCACGTGGGCGCTGGCCAAATCGCTAACATGAATGTAATCGCGCACGCAAGTGCCGTCTTCCGTTGCATAGTCATCGCCATAGATGGAGATGTGTGCTCTCTGACCAAGGGCTACTTGCAAAATAATTGGAATAAGGTGCGTCTCCGGGCTGTGATCTTCGCCGATTTTGCCGCCGGCATGTGCGCCCGCCGCATTAAAATAACGAAGGGAAACATATTTGATGCCATGGGCTGTGTCGAACCATTTCATCATTTTTTCCATCGCCAGCTTCGTTTCGCCATACGTATTCGTCGGCAGCGTACGATCACTTTCCAAGATCGGAATGTTCTCAGGTTCGCCGTAGGTCGCCGCTGTCGACGAGAACACGATATTTTTCACGCCGTATTGATTCATTTTTTCGAGCAGGCAAAGCGTTCCATACACGTTATTGTGATAGTATTTGGCAGGATTCGTCATGCTCTCGCCAACTAGTGAATTTGCTGCGAAATGGATGATGGCATCAATACTGTTTTCCGAAAAAACAGTATCCAGAAACGCGCTGTCACGCAAATCGCCGACATACAGCTTGCCACCAAGCACGGCATCTCTATGTCCTTGTTGCAAGTTATCGACAATAACAACCTCTTCCCCTTTTTCCAGCAGCTCAGCCACTGCATGCGAACCGATATAACCGGCTCCACCCGTTACTAGAATCGCCATTTACAATACCTCCTCGATTTGTTCTACGCCATTCCCGATATCACATACATAGAAACTTGGTGTCAAACCTGTTTTTTCCGTATATTCTTTGCCGACTTGATCGATAAATGTTTGTACGCTGTCTTCGTGAACCAAGGAAACCGTACATCCCCCGAATCCTGCGCCTGTCATCCGCGCACCTAGCACACCCGGAACCTTCAGCGCTGCCTCAACCATCGTATCCAGCTCAACGCCTGTTACTTCATAGAGGTCACGCAGTGAGTTATGGGACCCAATCATCAACTGGCCAAAAGCTTCAAGATCATTCTGTTCCAGCACTTCGATCGACTTGAGCACACGATCAATTTCTTCTACAACGTGCTGCGCTCTGCGACGAACGGTTTCGTCTGGGATCAAGTGTTTGAATTCATTGAACTGGTTCAGGTTTAACTGACCAAGTAATGTAAGGGATGGGAACTGCTTTTGCAAATATGTGACCGCCTGCTCACATTGGCTTCTTCTTTCGTTGTAAGCGGAGTCGACGAGACCTCTGCGTTTGTTCGTGTTTCCGATCACCAGCTTGTAGCTGCCGCTTTGGAACGGAACATGGCGGTACTCAAGCGTATCGCACATGAGCAGGATCGCGTGATCCTTTTTCCCATTAGCTACAGCAAATTGGTCCATGATCCCACAGTTCACACCAACGAATTGATTCTCTGTTTTTTGCGCCAGAAGGGCAATTTTCACCGTATCAATCGGATATTTCTCAAGCGTCTCAAGGGCGTAAGCCGTGACTACCTCGATGGAAGCCGAAGAGGAAAGTCCAGCGCCGTTCGGAATTTCACCGTGGAACAAAAGATCGTAGCCTCTCGTAACCGGAAGACCTTCTTTGGCCAAGTGGGCAAAGATTCCTTTCGGATAGTTGATCCAGTTATCTTCCTCCTGGTAGGTCAAGTCATCTATGGAAATTTGTTTGCGAAGGGCCAGATTGGTCGATGCAAATCCGATGACACGATCTTGTCTAGGACGGATCAGCAGTGTCGTTCCGAACGTTAATGCAGCAGGGAATACATAACCGCCATTATAATCCGTGTGCTCGCCGATCAGGTTAACCCGACCTGGAGCATGGAACGCTGAAATTGGTGCTGCGGATTCCCCGTAAATTTCAATAAACGTGTCTTTTAAAGCTTGCAAATCTGCCATTCTGGCACCGCCTTTAGTTTTTTATTAGTAGGATGTAGGAGCAAGTTTGTAACTTCAGTATAAGAGAAGAATCCAGTGTTGGCTATGGAAGCATGTTATTTTCACATGGAAAAATGTGATTTCAACATTTCTACTCGGCGGCTAAGTATGGTAAATTAAAAGGAGCATAAGGACAATATCCCACGGAGCTGAAGAGCCATGCCCAAGCAGGAAAGCTACTATGTCGTTTCGAACCCACTCCCCTCTGGAGAGAGTGCTTTGACCGTGCTCTTTGCAGGAGAGAGTCAGACTAAGCCCGTTCATCGGTTAGGACCTAAGGTGTACGACTACTATTTAATTCACTATGTCATTTCAGGGAGAGGCGTATTTTCCACACAGGGGGAAGAGTATGCGCTAGGTGCGGGAGACAGCTTCGTCATCGAGCCTGAGCAGCTGATCAGCTATGTTTCGGATGATAACGATCCGTGGCATTACTGTTGGATTGCCTTTACAGGCGAGCAAGCTCCCTCTTTGGTAGCATCAACAGGCATCAACCCTTTGCAGCCTATCCTGCACAACAAACGCAACCGGCATATTCCCGTCTTATTTCGCCATATTCAGCAAGCATTACGAGCCAAGAAAGTGAGTGCACAGCTGAAATCCATCGGCTATTTACTCCTTCTATTAGGCGAGTACTGCGAAGCTCTATCCGCGTCCACAACAGCCGGCGTCGTCTCAGACGCGGAGAGCGACCGGATCGTGCAGCAGGCCATTCACTATTTGTCCACCCAATATGCCGAGCCGATTACCATTGAAATGATGGCTGAGAGCTTAGGCTATAACCGCGCCTATTTGTCTCGCCTCTTCAAGCGCCACACCAAAGTCACGCCCGTGACATTTCTGCTCAAGCTTCGTGTCGATAAAGCACGCCAACTGCTGCGGGAACGGCTGGAACTGACGATTGAGCAGATCGCAGCCTCTGTCGGCTTTTATGATCCGTTATATTTTTCCAAACAATTCCGCCGCTTATACGGCGTTTCTCCGAGTGAGTACCGGAATCAGATCAAGTCGCTATAACAAAGGGCTGCATCAGGATCATGAGTGGTCCTGTGCAGCCCTTTTTCTTATTTCAGCTTAAACCGGCTGATCTGCTCCTGCAGATTGACAGCCATGACGCTGAGCGATTCCGAAGAAGCGGAAATCTCCTCCATCGCCTGCAATTGCCCGCTCGAAAGCTTAGCAATGTCTTGAAGCTCCATCAACGCTTGTTTCACCACGCCCGCTGTCTCTTGCGCAGAAGCCGCCACTTCCTCCGTCCCTGCCGATATCTCCTCGGAGGCCGCCAAGACCTCCTGAATTTGATCATTCACACTTTGAACGGAAGCTAAAATGGATTGGAAAACTTCGCCGGCTGTCTGAACAAGCACCGAACCTTTCTCCACTTCCGACAGTCCATCGCGCATGGAACCTGACGCCTCTTTGGTTGCTGCAATCGTTTCGCTGATAATCGCGGTTATGTCCACAGTTGCTCTGCTGGTCTGCTCCGCAAGCTTCTTCACTTCGTTCGCGACGACGGCAAAACCTCGGCCATGCTCGCCAGCTCTTGCCGCTTCAATCGATGCATTCAGGGCCAAGAGGTTCGTTTGCGAGGCAATGCCCGAAATAAATCCGGCGATCTGGCGAATTTGCTCCGATTTCTCTTCTAAGCCGAGGACCAGGCCTGCCGTATGCTCTACGACGTGGCAGACCTCGTTCATTTGAGCAACCGCCTGCACAATTTCGACATTCCCTCTGCCGGCTTGCTCGACAACACTCTGCACAGTTTCCGAAACGTCTGTTGACGATTCGGAAATTTTTTGCACGCCGGTCGACATTTCATTCATAGCTGTCGAAATTTGTTCAGAGGCTTGATAATTCGCCTCTGAGCCGCCGACCACTTGCTTAACGGCAAGCGTGATATGTTCAGACGATTTCGTCGACTCGTTCGCGATCGCTGTCAGTTCTTCAGAGGATGCCGCCGTATGGGAGACGGCTTCCGAGATGTTGCCGATGATCTCCGAGAAGGATGAGAGCATGCCATTGATATTTTTCCGCATAGAGGCAATCTCGTCTTCGCCGCGGTCAGACAATCTTCCGGATAAGTCCCCTTTGCCGACTTGCTGCATTAGCGCCGAGATCGTTGTGATAGGTCGAACGATCGCTCGAGAAACGACAATAGCCAACACAATCACGAGAACAGCTGCGATGACTAGCATAGTGACCGCATTTTTCTGAAGCAGATTGACCTTCTGATACACTTCGGACTGCTCAGCGGTCAATATTAGCTTCCAGCCCGTCGCCTCGATGGTTTGATAAGCAGCCGACTTCAAAGTCCCGTCCGGTTCTTTATAAAAGATATATCCGTTTTTATCCTTAAATACGGTTTTTTTGTAAAGCTCCACCTTCTCGGCGGTCGATGATTCCTCAAGCCTATGTCCTGTTTTATTCGGATGGACGAGATACATGCCACTCGGAGAAATCAAATATCCGTAGCCGGTTTCCCCAAATTTGATGTGGTTGATAATCGACATGATTTGTTCAGGAACTAGAAACATCTGCACGACACCGCGGAATTCACCTTTGGCATCGACAAGCGGGAGATCGATGATAACAATATTTTTCCCGCTGCTTGCCTCGGTTCTGATATCAGAGACCGCCAGTTTTTTATCCGCGGCCGCTTTCTTGTAATTGTCGAAGTTCGTCGCGTCTATCTTGCCGCCACTTGTGTCTGTCGAGAAACCTTGCGGGTCAACATACGCCAATTTATAGATCTCAGAATCACTCTCCGCCATAATTTGAAGTACTGGCAGGATCGTGCTTGTTTTGGCATTCATGAACTCCGGATGCGCTTTGACAACGGATTGCATGGCCGTAATCTTCCCATTCAGCCAAGCGTTAATTTCGTTCGAACTTAGCTCCGCGAGGCGAATTTGCTTATCTTTTGTTTCCGTTTCTAATAAAGAAGCGGACTGTCTTGTAAGAACGAGCGAAGAGACCAACAATGGGATCAGCGAGACGGTGAGTAATAGCAACAGCATTTTTACCTTAACCGATTTAGCTCCCAGTAAATTTCGTAAAATTGACATCTATTGAGCTCCTCTCCTTCAAATCTAGTTTTCTTTATTCGAAAATGACATTCGTCCTGAAATTTCGTCACACTACGAACCTCTTTTCTTCGACATAATATGACAAAATCTCAATACGATAAACCCTTGATATCAGACCTACACCGCTTCCCTCACTCCAAAACAAAAACACCACCTCAGGAGCTATAACTCCCAAAGTGGTGCCTTTTCATTTTCTAACTTCTATAGCTTATCGTTTGCCCGGATCGTAAGGTTCACCTAGAGCAGATGGCGCTTTCGCCCGGCCTACTGCGCCTGCCAGGACCAAGATCGTTAGCACATAAGGCAGCATGTAGAGGAACTCCTGCGGGATGTTCTTGGAGAAATCGAACAACCGCATGAAGTTGTTGAGCGCCTGCGCCATACCGAAGAACACGGCAGCGCCAAGTGCACCAAACGGATGCCACTTACCGAAGATCATCGCAGCCATCGCAATAAAACCTTGGCCGGAAATCGTGTTATGCGAGAAGGTACTTGTTGTCGTCAATGTGATGGTTGCACCGCCAAGGCCGCCAAGCAGACCACTGATCAAAACAGCGATATAACGCACGCGCTTCACCTTAATCCCAACGGTATCCGCTGCACTTGGATGCTCACCGACGGAGCGAAGACGCAGACCGAATGGTGTTTTGAACAGCACATAGTACGTAACAGCAACGAGAATTAGAGCAATATAGGTTGTCGGGTAAGCAGTAAATAAAGCATATCCGATATACGGAATTTTCGACAAAAGCGGAAACTCCCATTTTGAAAATACATCGTTTAACGTTTCCGTTTGACCAGCGCCATTGAATAGTACTTTAACCAGAAACAGCGTGACACCGGCAGCCAAAAAGTTAATTACGACACCGCTGATGACTTGGTTCGCTTTAAAGGTAATTGTCGCTACAGCATGGATAAGCGCAAAGATGAGCGCAAACAGCATGGCCGTCAGCAAGCCGATCCACGGGGACCAGACTCCCATGTTTGCTTCTTCCGCATAATAAGCGCCAACCGCGGATGCGAAAGCTCCGGAGACCATAAGTCCTTCAATCCCGATATTCACCACGCCGGAGCGCTCCGAGAAAATACCAGCCAGAGCACCGAAGATCAGCGCAGTCGAGTAAACGAGCGTTGTGTTAATAAGTTCACTGAATTTCGTGAAAAACGCGTTGAGCATTGTGAGCAGGTCCATGTTACGACGCCCTCTCTTTCTTGCGTTTGCTATAGAACGGGATGAGCACCCATTTGACGATGCCTTGTGTGGCTACGAAGAAAATCACCGAGCCGATCACGATGCGGATAATTTCCGGCGGCACATCGGCCCCGAAGCTCATTCCCGCTGATCCGTAGGATAATCCGCCGAATAACGCGGCGCCGAGGACAATCCCGAGCGGATTGTTCGCACCTAACAAGGACACGGCGATGCCATCAAATCCATACCCAGGGGATGCCGCGGCTACGACCTGATAGTGGAACACACCGAGAATTTCAAATACGCCGCCAAGACCGGCAAAAACACCCGAGATAAACATCGCTTTAACAATGTTGCGATTCACGTTCATGCCCGCATACTTCGCAGCATCAATATTATGGCCTACGGCACGCAGCTCATAGCCTTGTCTTGTTTTCCAAAGAATGATATAGAAGACGATGGCGGCGAGGATCGCAACCACGGTGCCCCAGTGAATCCTGGCATGGTTCATCAAATCCGACAACCAAGTAATGCTAAGCGAAGCCGAGTCCTGAATCATATACGAACGCTGCTGCTTCGGCTCCAATAGGAATGTATTTACGATATAGTTTGACAGGAATAACGCGATCCAATTGAGCATGATCGTTGTGATAACTTCGTTAACCCCGCGTTTTGCTTTCAAGTAACCTGCGATAGCCCCCCAGAGTCCGCCGACAAGCGCTCCGACGATAACGGCCAATGGCGCATGAATAATCCATGGAAGACCTGTCACTTTCACACCAATAAAAGTAGCCCCCGTCATTCCCATGACGAACTGCCCCTCAGCTCCGATGTTAAATAGGCCTGTCCGGAATGCAAATGCAACGGATAATCCCGTCAAAATCAAAGGCGTGATCGCACGAATCGATTCCCCGATGTCATACGAATTTCCGAAAACACGGGCAAATAATGCCCCGTAGGCAGCAATCGGATTATAGCCGCCTGCCAGCATGACGAGCGCTCCGAATAACAGCCCGAGCACAATGGCCACGATGGGATTCACCGCTGATTCACTTGTAAAAATACGAGCAACCTTATTCATGAGCAGCTCCTTTCCCTGTGCGCTTACTGCCAGCCATCAGAAGTCCGATCTCTTGATCGTTCGTCTCTTGCGGCAGCACTTCTCCCACAATCTGTCCTTCGTAGATAACGGCAATACGGTCCGATACGTTCATAATTTCATCCAACTCAAAAGAAATCAACAAAACTGCTTTGCCCTTGTTCCGCTGCTCGATCAGTTGACGGTGCACGAATTCAATCGCTCCTACGTCCAATCCGCGCGTTGGTTGAGCAGCAATTAGCAGGTTCGGATTCTTGTGTATTTCCCTGGCAATAATTGCTTTCTGTTGGTTCCCTCCCGACAAAGATCGAGCCTTATTGTAAATGCTCGGTGTCCTTACGTCGAACTGCTTGATCAGCGCTTCCGCATGGCGGTCAATCGCCTCGTAATTGAGGAAACCCGCTTTGTTATAGGCAGGATGGAAATATGTTTCCAACACCATGTTCTCACTCATAGAGAAATCAAGCACGAGTCCATGCTTATGCCTGTCCTCCGGAATATGCGACAAGCCTGCCTCCGAGATCTCTCTCGGCGTATGGTTCGTAATGTCGCTTCCTGTTAGCAATACCTGCCCGCTATCAATAGATCGCAGCCCTGTCAGCGCCTCGATCAATTCACTTTGGCCATTGCCGTCTACACCCGCGATACCCAGAATTTCCCCGGCTCTCACTTCGAAATTAAGTTCTTTCAGTGCAGCCAGTCCCTGTTGATTCCGAACAACCAGGTTCTTAACTTGGAGAACAGGTTCCCCAAGCTTCACATCTTTTTTCTCCACTTTAAAGGAGACATCGCGCCCGACCATTTTCTCAGCCAAAATTTGCGGATTCGCGTCTTTGCTTGCAATGGAATCGATCACCTTCCCGCGGCGAATAATGGTTACGGTATCAGCAATCTCCATGATTTCTTTCAGCTTATGTGTAATGAGAATGATGGACTTGCCCTCTTTCACAAGATTGCGCATAATGACCATCAATTCACTAATTTCTTGCGGCGTCAGTACAGCTGTTGGTTCGTCAAAAATGAGAATATCGGCGCCGCGATACAGCGTTTTCAATATTTCTACGCGCTGCTGCATACCGACGGAAATATCTTCAATTCTTGCTTTCGGATCAACGCGAAGCCCATATTGCTCAGATAGCTTGCGCACCTTCTCTTGCGCTGTTTTAATATCGACATTCAGCCCTTTTTTCGGCTCCATGCCCAGGATAATGTTCTCCGTTACGGTAAACGGCTGTACAAGCTTAAAATGCTGATGCACCATCCCGATGCCCAGCTCAATCGCCCGATTCGGACTATCAATGGAAACCTCGTTGCCTTGTACTTTTATAAAACCCTCGTCCGGTTGATACAGCCCGAACAAAATATTCATCAATGTGGATTTACCCGCACCATTTTCGCCCAGCAAGGCATGGATTTCACCCTTCATCAGCTTCAAGCTGATCGCATCATTCGCCACGATGCCCGGAAACCTCTTCGTAATGTTGTTGAGCTCAACAACAGGGACTACTTCATTCATCAGATCACCCTAAGGATCAATTTTTTTTAAAAACCCTCAAAACTAAGAACAAGGCTAGTTATTGTAACTAGCCTTGTTTGAACAAAAGTAAACCTATCGTTCGTAACCGCTGTACCTATTATACCCGTATTATGGTGTTTCTGGGACTTTAATTTCGCCGCTGATGATTTTTGCTTTGTACTCGTCAACTTTTTTCAAGATATCTGCTGTTACGTTTTTCTTGGAAGTTTCCGGAAGGCCTACACCGTCATCTTTCAGACCAAGTGTAACGTTTTTACCGCCTTGGAATTTGTTGTCGATAACGTCTTTGGAAACACGAGCAACCGCGTTGTCAACACGCTTCAACATGGAAGTCAGTGTTACTTCATCGCCGAACTCAAGGGATTGGTCTTTATCTACACCAATAACCCAAACTTTTTTACCGTTTTTCGCACGGTCTTTTGCTTCGTTGAATACACCGTTACCTGTGGAACCAGCTGCGTGGAAAATGATGTCTGCGCCATCGTTGTAGATGGTTGCTGCCGCTGCTTTACCAAGGTCAGGCTTATCGAACGCGCCTGTGTAGTTGATTTGAATTTTAGCATTTGGGTTAACAGCTTTCACGCCGGCAACGAAACCAGCTTCAAAGCGTTTGATAACCGGGATGTCGATACCGCCAACGAAGCCGATTTTGTTGGATTTTGTCGTAAGACCTGCAACCACACCTACAAGGTAGGAACCTTCTTGCTCGGAGAATGTTACGGATTCTACGTTTGGAGCTTCTACAACGTTATCAATAATCGCAAGTTTAGCATTCGGGTTTTGAGTTGCAACCGTTTTAAGCGCGTCACCCATCAAGAAGCCAATACCCCAAGTCAAGTTATAGCCGTCTTTTACGAATTGGTTCAAGTTCGGCGTATAGTCCGCATCGCTTTTACTTTCCAGGTTCTTCACGTTTACGCCAGTTGATTTTTTCAATTGTTGCAAACCTTCCCATGCGCTTTGGTTAAAAGATTTATCATTTACGCCGCCAATGTCTGTGACCATGCCGATTTTGAAATCTTTGCCGCTGTTGTTGCTTGGTGCTGCGGATGCTGCGCTACTTGCTGCTGGTGAAGCGGAAGCGGCCGGTTTTGTTTCTTCTTTTTTGGCACCGCAACCTGTCAAAGCAACCGCGGAAACAGTGACAGCCATTAACGCTGTTGTGAATACTTTTTTCATCATCTTTACCCCCAAAATAAATTTAAAATTGTACCTTAAATCCCACATTCTAGGTTGACCAGAATCAGTTAAATTATGTATGTCTGATCATAGACCGAGTGTATCACTTTGCAACTTAAGTGAAAAGCAATCCTGCAGCAAATGATCATAATTCGTGATGTTAACCAAGTTGACATGGTCTTTTTGTAAAGCCCCACAATATAGGTTTTAAGCCCCAATTATTTATTATACTACCGCCGGTCAATAAAATCTAGATGACCTATTTTTAATTTTTTATGGTCATCAATGTCAGGAATTGATCGGAGGATAGCGGATTGCTGAACAGTTTTCCTTGCACCTCCGTACATTGCAGAAATTTCAGGTATTCGAATTGCTCTTCCGTTTCGACACCTTTCGCAATTAACTTTAACCCTAATCGGTGGGCCATCCGAACGATAGCAGCTGCAAGCAGTTGATTTTCGTCATCATCGACAAGGTCTCTGATCAGCGTGCTGTCCAGCTTCACACTATCCAGTGGCATACCTTCCAGCCCGCTTCGTGTAAAAAGCCCCGTACACAAGTCATCCATGGCAATGCGTACGCCAAGCTTTTTCAGCATCGTCAGCTTCTTGCTTGCTTCTTGCACGTTGGAAGACGTGATGCTCTCCGTAAGGTCCAGCTCGACCAGACTGGGATCGATACCTGTTTCTTGCAGCACATCAGCTATATGGGCAATAAAATGATCATCTTTAAACTGCGAAGATTTAATGGTGAACGTCATTCGGAGCGGCTCTTGACCGGCCTTCTGCCAGTCTCTCATCTGCCTGCACGCGGTCTGAAACGCCCACTTGCCGATAGGCACCATGAATCCCAGTTCATCCGCTGCTTTCCGCCAATCCATGAGCTTGCTAAGCTGCTTAGCCCCCTTCTCCCAGTAGAGGCTGATCTCCATGCCGATGAGCTTGCGGCCTGCGATTTCATATTGCGGCTGATACCGTAATTCGAACTGTTCCTGCTCTAAAGCCAAGCGCAGCTCGTTCTCCATGTGAGCTTTGCTCTTCACCATCGTATCAATGTCTGACGCATAGAACTGGAAGCGGCTATTCTCATGGTTTTTGGCCTCGTACATCGCTTCATCTGCACGCTGAAGAAGCTGTTCGGGCTTAGTGCCGTCTAGCGGATATAATGCAATTCCCATACTAGCGGTTATCGTAACGGTTTTTCCATCCAGGATAAAGGGTTCATCCAAGACATTTTGAATGCGCATAGCCACTGCTCGGACGTCTTCCGGTTTGGTAAAAGATTCAAGCAAAATAATAAACTCGTCGCCACCCTGCCGATACACCGTATCCGAACCACGCAGACAGCCTAACAATCTCTCCGCTGCCAGTCGAATGAGCTGATCACCAGAGGCATGGCCATAGGAATCATTAACCTCCTTGAATCTATCCATGTCAAGAAATACAACTGCAGCAAGCTGGTCATAGCGCTGAGCATGAAGGAGCACGCGCTTTAAGCGGTCCTCGAACAGCCGTCGATTCGGCAATCCCGTTAATGTATCATGGTAAGCCAAGTAAGCCAGTTGCTTACTCTTCTCCTCCTGTTCGATGCTGTTAAGCCGCAGGTGACGGATGCGAATGGCAAAAAAGAAGCAAATAAGTGCTTGAATGAGGACGAACACTATCATCTTCGGGGTAAATGTAAAAGAAGCAGCAGCAAGTAGATTAGCCGTCAGCAGAAAGAAACCAAGGATGCCCACATAGCGGAGCTCCTGATCTTTCATCTGTTGAATCCACTTTAAAAAAAGGCTTCTCATTCGGGGGGAACCTCCATTCCGGTCATCAAAAAAGGCTATTCCATTTGGAATAGCCGTAGGCGTACCTGTATCGGTAAACTGCTCCTCTCGGCAGCCCAGCCATCATCGTTGCGGCGGCAACCTAAGACCCGGAGCTTTGCGTCCTTACCTTTCGGCAAGTTTGCCTTTTACAATATTCAGGTAAACAAAGAAAAAGCAGGACTATTTAACTATATCACAATTTTTTCTACTCTGGCTATTTTTAGTTAAATTAGCAAATTAAAAAGTTTGGGATCTTTATTGATCTCGATATAATCATAGTCCTTGCGGGACAAACGTTCAATAAGACCCTCATAATCATCTTTATTCTTCAGCTCGATGCCGACTAGTGCTGGAGCATCATCCCGATTGTTCTTTTTCGTATACTCAAACCGGGTAATATCGTCGGTCGGCCCCAAAACTTCCTCCAGAAATTCACGCAAAGCGCCTGCACGCTGAGGGAAATTGAGGATGAAATAATGTTTCAAGCCCTCGTACACGAGCGATCTTTCTTTGATTTGCTGCATCCGGTCTATGTCATTATTACCACCGCTGATGATACAAACTACGTTTTTGCCGCGAATTTGATCCCGGTAAGCATCAAGCGCCGCAACAGGCAGAGCCCCTGCTGGCTCAATCACGATGGCGTTGTTGTTGTAAAGCTCCAGAATCGTCGTGCATTCCTTCCCTGAAGGAATAACAACAATATCGTCCAACTTTTCTTTGCAAATATCAAAGGTAAGCTCGCCTACCTGCTTCACAGCTGCACCGTCTACAAATTTCTCAATCGTAGACAAAGTAACGACTTTGCCCTGCTTGAGCGACTCCTGCATACTTGCAGCGCCCTCTGGCTCAACGCCAATAATCTTGGTACGCGGGGAAACGCTGTCCACATAAGTCGCTACACCAGCTACAAGACCGCCGCCCCCGATGGTGGCAAAAATAAAGTCAGGCGTATCGGACATCTGATTCATAATTTCCAGACCGACAGTCCCTTGTCCCGCGATCGTGCGAATATCATCAAAAGGGTGAATGAACACCTTATTTTCTTTGGCACAGTAGGCCTTGGCGTGATTAGATGAATCATCGAAAGAATCCCCTGTCAGAATCACTTCTACAAAAGATCCGCCAAACAACTTCACCTGCGAGATTTTTTGCCTTGGCGTCGTCGTTGGCATGAAGATTTTCCCTTCAATTCCCAACTGCTTACAAGAGTAAGCAACGCCTTGTGCGTGATTGCCTGCGCTTGCGCACACGACTCCCGCTTCGCGTTCTTCCGGGGTCAAACTTTGGATCACATTGTACGCTCCGCGAATTTTAAAAGAACGAACGACCTGCATATCTTCACGTTTCAAATAAACGTTACATTCATACAAGTTAGAGAGCAGCTCATTGCGTTGCAGAGGCGATGGTTCGATCACCTTGCTGAGCACATGATTGGCCCTAATAATTTCTTCCAAACCTACTTTTCCGGAAACAACCATTTTCTCTTACTTCCTTTCTCTCCAATATGCGTAATAAATTTTAAAGATTATTGTAGCACACTGAGGAGCGCCTGTAAGAAAATATTATTGGAACATTTTATGAATGCTGATGTTTCACTCCAAAATATGGCGGGTATTAACTAGCAAGATACTTTATAAGGGAGTGATTGCTATGTCGACACAACCACGTAATATTGACATTGAAGAACGCCATGTAGAGAAAAAATCGGATTCCAGTTTAGTAGCTTCCACCTTCATTAAGTATGCAGCTTACATCATCATCATCTTCGGAGTTCTATATTTCTTAGTTCATTATGTATTTCCAATGTTTTAGAACATGAATAAGCGCGTGAAGAAAGGGCTATCTTGCGGGTCTATGACCTGTAAGATAGCCTTTTTTTCAGTATATACGGTAATGACCACGCGAATCTCGCACTATTGGGGAACTATGATCCTCATACCGGCTTCCTAGTAGTAGTAACGTGGCTGATCTTGCAGCTCCGCCCGTTTCTGCAAGAAACGGTAAAACGCGCTTGCTGCTTGTGCCCTTGACACTTCTTGTTGCGGCGCAAACTTACCATCGTTGAGGGACATAATGTTAAGCCCTACCACAATCGCAGCGGTACCTACTTGCTTAACTTCAGCGGCATCCGCGAATTGGCTGTTGAACACGCCGTCGAATTTCGCCAGGTTTTTGTATCCAAGTGCCTTAACGATCAATTGTGCCATCTCTTCGCGACTTAGCGTAGCCTCTGGGTTGAAATCAGCGCCAACGTCCAGCAAACCGCGGTCAACCGCATTTTCGACATAGGCAAAATAAGGGGAAGCGTTGCTTACATCCGCAAAGGAAGCTTTGCGATCCGCTCCGTAATAGATGCCGCCGTTCCCGCCATTCATCGCGATAACCAGCATTTTGACCAGCTCGCCCCGTTTAATCAATTGATCCGGGTTGACTTTGCCATCCTGCACATCAAGTGCTTGATAGTCCAGCATCAGTTGAAGCTCGTTCTTAGCCCAGTGATTGTCGATGTCGCTAACGGTCACTTTATCCAGGGACATAACCTCACCCGTCTGGCTGTTTCTCCATTTTCCAGTTTGCGCATCAAGCAGGAAGGGTTCCCGGCTGAGTTTTGGAACGAGCGTGTAGACAAGCTTAGCTTCTAATTTTTGATTTGCGTTGGTAACGGCTGCAGTCGGAGGAATTTCTCCCGCAGCAATCATCAGGTTGTATTTCTCAATTGGCATTACGCCATTGGATCCGCCATATTCGAGCACATAGTTTAGTTTAATGTCGAACTGGGAAAGCCACAGCTCCTTCGCCTTGTCGAGCGCCAGAATCTCCGGTTTCTGCTTCGGATAAGGCATATCGCTGAGCCCGAATTGATAGTTCATAATTTGACCCGTCACGCGGTCGATGCTGATGGTTACACCCTCACCACCCGCACTAACACCGTCAATAACGCGATTGAATCGGATATCCCAATTCCGCATATGCTTCAGCTGGTCTTCCGAGTAATCCTTGGCGGATGGCTGGCTGAGCACTAACTGGTCAGTGTAAGAAGGAATTTGCGTTTTCACGAAATCTACGCTTTTGGCAACAGCATCCTCTAAGGAAACCTTACCTTCAATGTCCTTATTGTTATCAGGGCTGTACGGCACATAGCTGTTAAAATTGGTGATTTCTCCGGTTTTGCTGTTTACATTTGCCCAGACTCCGCTTCCAGCTATCTTGCCTGTAGGGTCTTTCTCAGAAACGGTGTTCCAGCTTAAGTTCCAATTCGAGTTGGTTTCTCCGGTTTCAGGGTTCGTCCCTTCATTGTAGGTAGCCTCTTGGAGCTTGTAGTCCGAGGAAAGATTGAACACCGTGATGACTTTCTTCACGGCTTCCTCCTTCGTCAGGTTCAAAGCAGCCGATGGACGTTCAGCCAGCGGTTTGTCCGTCAAAGGCTTGGAATCCTCCGTATGCGGAACCGGGTTCCATACTTCTCCGGTTAGCGCATTCAGCGAAAACGCTCCCATCATATAAGAAATAATCGGTAATTTCTTGCCTTTGGCCCCGTATGGAATCTGATAGAGAAGCGAGAGATCCGCTTTGTTATGGAATAATTGAGCAGCTTTTTCTTTCGTAACAGGCCCGGTATTCGCTTGGAAAGTAACGTCATCAGACCAATTGTAATTATAATTCGTTACTTGACCGTCGCCATTCACACTGACCGAAATACCATTCGCAGTAAAAGGAACACCGTCAACCGAACGATCGAAGCGGATGTTGTACTGATAATTCCCGTTCAACGGTGTGCGGAACGCTTTCTCTTCTGAATCGTCGTAAAGCAGCTCTTTCTGCTTGTCTGGATTCACTTTAGCAATAAAAGCGGAAGCGACATCTTTAGCTGCAGCGAAGTCAACCTTCGGCGGATACGCCGGTTTATGATCCGGATCACTGTCATTCATTGAATAAGCCGTCAGCGTTCCATCCAGGCCATTAATCGATACGTTCAAATAACCGTAGGTCTGATCTTTTACCTTTTTCACATAATTAATGTTCCATGTCGGGATATTTCTGCCATTCGTGCCATAGTAAGCATTTAAGCTAATCGATTGGAATGTGAAGCCTTGAGGCAGCGTGATATACGCCTTAGCCCGCTCTATCGCTTGCTCTTTCGTGATTTTGGCATCTAACATCTTGCTGTCGACGACGCCGGGATAGGCAGGCACTGCAATGGTCTTACTATCCACACTTACCTCACTGGCCCAAACGGCTGGAGCAGCCGTGAGCAGCAAACTTGAAGCTAGTACTAGCGTTCCTGCTTGTTTGACTAATTTCAAAGTCCTCTTCCTCCTTTAGGCATTGAAAATTACCATAATAACCCTTGACGCTGATAAGGAAGAAAAAGTTGCTTTAAACATACAAAAAAATTAAAAAATAAAAAACACATCTCCAAGCCCCCTTCAGGGAGGCATGAACATGTGCTGCTGTTTTAATTGCCGTTAGGCATCTTGCTCGTTTTGGCGTTTTCTTGGCTAAGGGTGTGCATGAGATCTTTCATTTCGCCTTGCGTCAAATCTCGCCATTTGCCAACCTTTAAGTTCCCCAGATGAATATGCATAATCCGAACGCGCTGCAGGCGCACCACCCGATACCCGAACGCTTCGCACATCCGACGAATTTGCCGATTAAGCCCCTGTGTCAGGATGATGCGGAAAACACGATCGCCCACCGGATAAATTTCGCATGGCTTCGTTACCGTGCCCAGAATGCGCACTCCGCTAGCCATGCCCTTGAGGAACATCGGCGTAATTGGCTTGTTCACCGTCACGATGTACTCTTTGTCATGATTATTTTCTGCGCGCAAAATCTGATTCACAATGTCTCCGTTATTCGTTAAAAGAATGAGACCTTCCGAATCCTTATCCAGTCTGCCGATCGGGAAAATACGTTCCGAATGCCCCACAAAGTCAACAATATTGCCTCTGATATGAGCTTCCGTCGTACTGGTGATTCCTACTGGTTTATTGAGCGCAATATAAACATGTTCCTTCTTCTCGCCAATCGGTTTGCCATCGATTCGAACTTCATCGCCAAGACCTACAACGCTTCCAAGCCCGGCAACCTCACCGTTGATCGTAACACGTTTCGCTTCTACCCACTTGTCCGCTTCCCGCCTGGAGCAAACCCCTGTCTCGCTAATAAATTTATTGATTCTCATGCTTGGGAAATCCCTTCTATGCCGTGATCCTATTTTTCTGATATCTCCTATTATGATGGATTCCCCAAGTTCGTTCAAGTCAGGTATCACATGGCAAAAAGAAAATCGCCCTCCATCCTGTGAACGGGAGCGATCTACCAATGATCTATTTTTTCGGCATAGCTCGAACGATACGCACCAATTTGCGTTGTGCCACCGTCAATGGCCGGGTATAAGCATAGTTGCCTTTTGGCGAAGGATTAATGGCCGCACCGCTTTTGAAAGTGCCTGTTCCCGCAAGAACGGCTACTCGAATATTGAATGTATTCATTACGCTAGCAATCGGTGTCGAGATAGAACGAGGACCGCTACCTGCGAAGTTCAAAGCCGCTGCAAATTGTCCTCTCATCCATACAGACCCGGAGTCGCCAGGCAGAGAGATGTTCGTAGGAGCCGTGAGGATCGTCTGATTACGGAACTGCAGCGTAACGCCCCCCAACTCAGGATAAGGTCCGATATTAATTTGTACGCCGATACTCTCCACCGTGCCGATAACAAACCCCGTGGTACGTCCTGATTTAAAGAAACGGTCTCCCACACGGTAGCTGAGCAAATGACCTTGCGGATTCACGAATTGCCCTGTATTACTGACCAAATATCTCGGAGTGAGCAAACTGTTGTTAAAAGGTATCGCCGTAGCAGCATCCATGAAGTTCGGTCCTGTTAGATTAAAAGGAACAAACCGGAATGCCGTACCGACACGATCTGTTACATTTACGCCTCCGTCCAGGTTCCCCGGTTGAACAATATTCGCGCCGAATCTGTTCGCTTCAATAAGCACATGGTTGTTGCTCAGCATCAGCAGTTGGCCATTCTGAATGACGATCAGACCGCAAGTCCCTGTCCCCCGATTCTCTCGGCCAATGCTAACGCCGCCCGGAACGGGACGATGTTTGCCGCGAAATTGCGTGGCTCTGTAACGTTTCACCGGAGCTTTCACAGACCGGCTCATCTTTTTCGGGGCCGCTACGGAGTTAGGTCTGAAGGGAGCTCCAGCAATATAACGGACGGGGATGCTAGTGCCGACAACCTTTGCGATGCTTTTACCGATTGCTGTCGTAACCGCACCTTTACGCGTGTACACGATAATCGCCGCACCGCTTCCAGGTTTATCCGGATCAGCATAGCCAACACCAGTACCCAGAACACCCGGCATTTGCAGCGTTGCGAAAAGCCTGTCATTTTGCCTTAAAGCCTCATAAAAAGTCGCCATGTGCATTCTCCTTTGTAAGGGGATGTATTCAATTTATGCTAGTCTATGTGAGTTTGTCTCCTCTACGAACCTATCTTTAAATAAATAGATGAATCACTCTGAGACGCCTGTAACAGGTGCATTTCTCTAAGACAAACAAGAAGCGTATAATAGAATTCACAACGTTTGAAACATGGAGGCTAGTCATGCATTTTCTTCTACTAGGAGCAACAGGAAGAGTCGGAACTCGCGTTTTAGAGCGAGCTTTGGCAGACAATCATAAAGTAACTGCACTGGTACGCAATCCACAAAAGGTCAACCAGCGCTCCGAACAGCTTACCTTGCTGCAAGGCGACGCCTGCCATCCCGGTGACATTCGTCACTCCTTGGAGAGCGTAGACGTCGTCATCAGTTGCCTCAATACCGATGGCGGCACGGTGCTGACGGAGTCCATACCTCTTCTCATCGAAGCTATGAAGGAACAAGGCGTAAGGCGGATCGTCACCATTGGCACAGCCGGCATCCTGCAAAGCCAAGAGCACCCCGGCCTGCTGCGCTACGAGACGCCGGACACAAGACGTTCCTCTACGCGAGCCGCCGAGGAGCATCGCAAGGCCTGGGAGCTGCTGCAAGCCTCCGGCCTCTCTTGGACGGTCGTCTGCCCAACCTACCTGCCAGACGGCGAGGCGCTGGGCACCTACCGTGTCGCGCGCGAATTCCTGCCGGAGGATGGCAAGTCGATCTCCGTGGGCGATACGGCGGATTTTACCTACAGCGTTGCGTGTTCGCAAGAGTATGTTGGCTGCCGAGCAGGATTGGCCTACTAACGGAAAAGAGGCTTTCCCAACAGTCATCCAATGACCAAGGGAGAGCCTCTTTTTGCCGTTTAATAACGTCTGCTTCTTTCTTTGGACAAAGCAGCAATGTTCAGCCATGAGATCACGATACCGACAATGCGGAACACGTACCCCGCAACCGGAATAAAGCTCAAAAACGCCATAATGATGTTAATGACTGTCTTTGTCGTCGTTCCATTATGGGTGAGGATGGCAAAGACCAAGTTCACAAACACGAGCGGGATTACCCAAGCGCACGACCACAGGTAAACGAATGGGATCAAGCCTAGCAAATATCCCACAGCAATTGCGATTTCCGACAGCAGCTGAAGCAAATTTAGCAAACGAAGTGTATCTGGACGCATACAACCCCTCCATTTCAGTGAGGAAAAGATTTATTGCTGTTATTGTAGCATAGGCGGCACAAAAAAACCGCCCAGGCAGCATGGCCTGACGGTTTTTTCTCGTTTGCGCCTGGAAAAGTTCCTACAAGCCGCTCCGCACTTCGTCCTCGCCGGCGGCTGCCGTCTCCGGATGACCCTGCTGCAGCTGGTACATCTGGTAGTACCGCCCGAGGTGCCCCATCAGCTCCTCGTGGTTGCCGCGCTCGACGATTTCGCCATGATCGAGCACCAGAATTTGGTCGGCGTTTTTGATCGTCGACAGCCTGTGGGCAATGATGAAGGTGGTCCGCCCCTTCGACAGCACCTCGAGCGCCGCCTGGATGACGGCCTCGGTCTCCGTGTCGATGGAGGCCGTCGCCTCATCGAGGATCAGGATCGCCGGGTCGAACGCCAGCGCCCTGGCGAAAGAGATCAGCTGCCGCTGCCCGGCCGACAGCGTGCTGCCCTTCTCGATCACGGGCTCGTCGATGCCGTGCGGCAGGCTTTGAAACATAGCCGCTGCACCGACCTCGCGCAGCGCCGCCTCGACCCGTTCCCGGGTGATGGACGGATCATCCAACGATACGTTGGATGCAATCGTCCCTGTGAACAGGAACGGATCTTGCAGCACGATGCCCATATGCTGCCTTAGCAGCTGCTTGGGCATCTCGCGCACATCGCGGCCGTCGACCGTGATGCGGCCCTTGTTCACATCGTAGAAGCGGAACAGCAAATTCAAGATGGAGCTTTTGCCTGAGCCGGTGTGCCCGACAAGCGCAACGGTTTGCCCTTGTTTGGCCTCGAAAGTGATGTCCTTCAACACGTCTTCGCCTTCTTTATAAGCAAAACGAACATGCTCAAACTTCACGTTGCCCAGATAACGTTCGGATTTCTCAGTCGCCACGGGAATGCCCTGCTCATCCAGCAGTTCAAATACACGATCGGCCGATACAATGGCTCGTTCCAGGTTGGGCAGTTGATTCACGATCCCCACCATAGGGTGGAACATCCGGTTCAAGTAATCAACGAATGCGTATAGAACACCAACTGTGATTAACGAATGTAAGGAGCTTCCCCCGACGTACCAAATGAGACCGAAGAAGAACAAATTCCGCACAACGTTCATCAGGTTATGGGAGGTCAGCGAGTTCAGGCTGAGCAATTTATTTTGATAATGCGTGTATTCCTCGTTCAATTGCTCGAATTCTTCCGTCGTTTCCTTTTGCCTGCGGAAAGCTTGAATGATCGTCATGCCTTGAATCGCCTCATTGATCATGCCGTTGATAGAACCGATCCGTTCACGAATCTCATGATTATAGTACGAGGCATATTTACGGTAAACAATAATCCACACATACAGCAGAGGAAGCACCGGCAGCGTGAATAAAGCCAAACGATAGTCTAGTATAAACAACGCGACAATAATACCAACAATATAAATCGTCCCTGTAAAAAAGTTCGCCAACACCTGAACGTACAGGTCTTTGACAGACTCTGTGTCGTTCGTGATCCGTGAAACAATTTTACCAGCAGGCTGATTGTCAAAATAATTGATCGGCAGCCGCTGGATTTGCGCAAACACATCGCTCCGCATGCGCTGAATGATGCGATTCGCCGCGGACTGCAGCAGATACCGCTGACCATAGGTAAATCCGGCGCCAATGAGAATTAACACGAAGTAGACACCGGCCAGCTTCATCAAGCTAAAAAATTCAGGCTCATAAAACGTGTACAGTTCCTGAATGCTGAGCTTTCTAGCCGGATACTCGGCTTGGTCTGTACCCTGCGTAATCGTCAGCTTCCCATCTTCCGTCAACTTGCGGGCGCCGTCAAAGACGAGCGGTTGATCCACCCATACAAACTGGGTGCCCACCTGCAGAATCCGAATTTCATGCCCCTTCGGCTCCCCTTCCGCAAAATGATCGCTCCGTTTATAAAAACCTCCGTTCATCGGAACTGCGTTCTCTGTTTTCGTTGCCGACGTGGTCTCGAACCACAGCTTCTCAATACCGAGAATGTGCGTGTCGATCATCTTCTTGGCGATGAAAGGACCTGCCAGCTCTGTCGCAACGGCGACAGATAAGCATAACAGCGCGATCAGCAGAGGTTTTTTAAACAATGCCGCATATTGAAATAATCGCTTGCTTGTATGTTTCATTAGGGTTTTCACCTTCTTTTCATGAGATCATCGTTTTGTCCGTTCAGCCGACCTGCTGCTCTTCTAACTGCTGACGGTCATACTGCTCTTTGTACCACCCGCCGAGCGCGAGAAGCTCCTCATGCGTGCCTTCTTCCACGATATACCCTTCATCGAGCACGAGAATCCGATCGGCATGTTGAACCGCAGACAGGCGGTGCGTTGTGATGAGTGTCGTTTTGCCGGCACGCTCGGAGCGAATTCCTCGGATGATTTCGGCTTCCGTCTTGGCATCCACGGCAGAAAGCGCATCATCCAGCATGAGAATTTCTGGATCTACATAAAGCGCCCGCGCGATAGATACGCGCTGCTTTTGACCGCCGGATAAAGCCACGCCCCTCTCGCCAACCAAGGTTTCCAAGCCTTCCGGCAGGAACTCAACGTCTTTGCGGAAGGCGGCCAGTTCAAGCGCTTGAATAAGCTGCTCCTCTGTGCCTTGGCTTGCGCCGAACTTAATGTTTTCCTTCACCGTTTTGGAGAAAAGAATCGGCTCCTGTGGCACATATCCGATCCATCCGTGTACGGTGTCGATCGTCAACTGCTCTATCGGCGTATCGGAAATGGCGATCGTGCCTTTTCCAGGCGGATATTCGCGCAGCAGTTGTTTGAGCAGCGTCGTTTTGCCGCTTCCTGTCCGCCCTACAATGCCTAACGTCTGTCCGCGCTTGAGCTCAAAAGAGATATTGACGAGATTATCTATAGAAGATGACGGATAGCGGAAGGTGACTGCTTGGAAGCTAATGGAATTGGGCAGCAGCATGGTTGTTGCATTCGGTTCGTCTGTGACATCAGGTTTGTAGCCAAGGGTCTCATTCACCCGATCCAACGAGGCATTGCCGCGCTGCATGATGTTCATGAGTTCCCCGATTGCGAACATCGGCCATATCAACATGCCGAGGAACGTATTGAAGGAAACGAGCTCGCCGAGTGTCAATTCACTATGAAACACCATGTATCCGCCGTAACATAATCCAATTAGATAAGAGATGCCGACAAGGATTTTGACCGTGGGTTCGAATAGAGCATCGATAAGGGCAACGGCAATATTTTTACGAAAAACATCGTCCGTCATCGCTTTAAAACTTTGTTCACTAGCCTTTTCCTGTACAAAAGCGCGTATGACGCGTACACCGGCTATCGTTTCAAGCACCCGGTCATTCATTTGACCGAAAGCATCTTGTGCGAGAATGAATCTCTCGTGAATTCGCCCGCCATAAATGGTGATCGCAGCAGCCATGAAAGGCAGCGGAAGGATTGAAGCAAGCGTCAGCTTCCAGCTAATGAAGAAGCCCATCATGCAGAGGATAGTCAGCATAAACAACGTGGAGTCTACGAAGGTCAAAATCCCAAAGCCTGCTGTCGTCGACACCGCTTGCAGGTCGTTCGTAGCTCTAGCCATGAGATCGCCCGTGCGGTTGCGTTCATAAAACGTTGGCGTCATGCGCAGCAGCTGCCTCATCAAGCGGGAGCGGAGCACGCGCTCCAGGACGAAGGCGCCTCCAAACAGCTGATACAGCCAAACATACGACAAGCCATAGCCGGCTACAATCAGCGTCCCCCAGAAGGCGAGCAGCTGGAACAGTTTGCTGCCTGTTAAAGTCCCCATGTGTATACCATCAATCGCATAGCCGATCAGCTTCGGAGGTATCACATCAATGATTCCGACGATAATGAGCAGCCCAATCGCTAGCGTATATCGCTTCCAATTCATGCGGAAGAACCAGCCTAATTTTTTTAATACGATAAACATCGCTTTCATCACTCCTTTACTTTACTTATCCACGCAAAAAGGCACACCGCACGCAGCGATATGCCTTTTCGAAAACAGAAAAGCGCTCGTTACGAACTTCTTCGTAACCCGCGCTTCTCTTCATTAGCGTATATGAAGTGGTTGCAGCAGCCGAACAAACACCCTTAAGGCGTATCGGTATCGGCTAACAGGCGGGTTACTCCGTATGAATTTGTATGGCCGTTATCTTTGTGCTCAAAATGCGCGTTTGGATCCAGAACCAACTTAATCATCTTGAAACCCTCCTTCTCTACCGCAAACCGTCTTGCGTCCTTAATCATTTCCAAAAGTTGTATATCTGCGCTTACAGAGGTGATCTTAACACCCTTTTCAAGCCCCTGTCAATCGGAGAAAAAGACTATAAAAGAACTATCTTACCCTGCCAATTTCGGATCAGAATACTTGCTTTTTCCCCTTGTGCGATTGTCACACATGTTTCAAATTCTCGCGGCATATTCATAGCATATGAGTTCATATCGCGCAGGGGGAGTGGATGGGCATGGTCGATCAAGTGTTTGCCTTGTTAGGATGGATTGCCGCATTCGGAGTCGTAATTGGAGGCGTTGTTGCACTCGTTGCCAGATTCGTTTCGCGCGATTCGACGAAATACGATATGATTTTTTTGTGGGATAATCGGTATACGCTGGAGGAGTTAGAGCTGGACGAGCCTGTATGAGGATTAGACAAAAACAGGGCTATCTCAACGGGTCTGAATAGACCTGATGGATAGCCCTGTATTTATTGTGCCGCAGGTGATGACGCAGGTCCCTTAGCTCCTTGAGCTCTAGGGCCTTGTCCATTTGGCTCACCTTGTCCGCTAGGTGCTTGTCCACCCGGTACTCCGCCCCCTGGTGCCATAGCCGGGGCATTCATGGGTCTATGTACCATTTGACCGCCAAGATGGCCTGTATAACTGACGAGGATCACAGCCGCGAGCGAGCCGATCAAATACATCGGATGCCGGCCTGCGTCTTTCTTTTTCCAAATGAGCAAACCTACACGAACTACCGCAAGAACAATCGCTGCAAGCATTGTTAATTTCGCATAGAATTCATGAGGGACAACCAGGGGATTACGCCAAGGAGACGGGCCCGTCATGACAGCCGCAATCGCGCCAAGCGCACCTACCACAAGGCAGAGCATACCGGCAGAGTGCCACTCCCGTTTTTTCATGATCATCGCAATAATATCAAAAACAAAACTGAAAATAAGAAGTGCGATAGGGACATGTGTCACTATGAAGTGCAGATTGTTCAAGATATAATCCATCAATCTCTCTCCTCACTCATCTTTTTCATTTACACTACAAAGTGTAGTGTAAAATAAATGGAAAGTCAAGCCTTGCCAATCAGGGCTCTAAATGAGCCCCATCAGCAGGATAGCGATCAACAGGGATACCACTATTCGAAGCCTTGGCCACGGTAGTAAGAAGGTCATTTGCGGGTCAAGAATATGTTTGATGCGAACATTTATGGATGTTTCAGCGAAAGAGGCATGAGATAAGGATAGATTCGGTACCGGTGATTGTTGTTTGAGTAGTTTGAGGAGAGCGCTGCCCAAATCGGCAGGTTGATTCATTTGACCAATGGCATACTTATCTGCCCTAAGTTCAATCATAATGGGGTATTTCTTAGCAAGCCATGCAAAGATCGGGATATACCACAGCGCCTTAGAGATGACGGACAGTAGGAAAATAGCGAGCGGATCGCGATGCTTCAAATGGCATTTCTCATGGTCGATAACGGCATGAAGCTCTGTGGGGTCCAACATGTCGAGTAACCCCGTCGATAGGATGATTTGCGGCTTCCGAAAGCCTATCGTCATGGCGGTTGGCGCTTTGGAAGCAATAATTCGCAGTTGATGCTCAGCAAGCTGATACATGCCGCGGTATTGCAAGGTGAGCGCAGCATCCTGGTGTTTGGCAACCAGCTTCTTGGCTTTCATCGCTTGGAAGGTTTGCCGCATAATTAGCAAAAGGACCGCGCTAAGGGTATAAAGGATCACAACATTCACCAAATTAAGCGCAATGGGTGCAGGGATATGAAGATTTTTGAATAAGATAACGCACAAATCAAAGATGTTATAGCGTACATGCCATTTGAAGAGATGCTGTCCCACAAAAAGCAGCATTTGTCCCAAGACAAGCCCCGACAAGGCTAAAGAAGCAGCATACAGCCATTTCAATCGCTTTTCCATCATCGTTATCGATCCTTTTTCATTTCTTTGATTTTTTGCTCCAATTGGTCGAGCAGACCGGGATCCACTTTATCCAGCGCATCCACCATATGAGTCACCGCCAAGGAGCCGAACTCTTCAATCAGATCAAGCGTGAGCTCTTTGGACTGAGCTTCCATGAAGGCTTCCCTTGTAACAACCGGTTTGTACTGGTACGAGCGGGCAAGCGCCTTTTTCTGCAAAATACCTTTGTCCACCAAGCGGTTCATCACCGTCATGACGGTATTGAAATTGATCGCTTTAGCCTCCTTATCAAGCTTCTGTTGGACGTCTTTAATCGTCATTTCCTCGGCGCTGTTCCATAGAATCTCCATGATCTTGGCCTCTAAGGGACCGAAAAAACGGTTAAGCCCGCTTCCTTCATATTTAAAATTTTGCATTTTCATGATAGACACACTCCTTACACTACAAATTGTAGTAGGAGTCGCGCAGCGAAGTCAAGATATGCTGTTAAAAGAGTGGGATTTCACTTTACATTTCGTTAAAAGAGATCTATAATACTTACATATAGTAAGTAATTAATTATTTTAAAGTAAAGGAGCGATTCTTATGCGTATACAAATATTTTCGGCTGATCAACAAGGTGTTGGGGCTTTTGACGGCGGCAACTTTATCGAGCAGCGGGCCATTAGCTTTCCGAGAGAGAAAACGGCTGTGGATCGTGTAGGTCCCTTATTTTATTGGGCTTGGGGCCACGCAACCGATGTTGCTGAGATCGGCATGCATCCGCATAAAGCGTTCGAAATCGTCACTTATGTGATCGAAGGTCTCGTAGAACACCGTGACTCTCTTGGCTCACTGGAGACCGTCACGGACGGCGGTGCTCAAGTCATTCAAGCCGGATCCGGCGTCTCTCACGCGGAAGCCTTCCGCACCGCTGGCACCGAAGGCATGCAAATCTGGTTCGAGCCTCACCTTAGCCAATCGGTGAAAAAGCCCGCCACCTACAATCAATACGAACATGCGCAATTCCCGGTCGTCCAACAAGATGGCGTAAAGGTGAAAAGCGTCATTGGCGGAGAGGCCCCCATTCAGCTGGATACAGACGCTAACATGTTTGATTGGATCCTTGAGCCGGGTGCATCATTCACGTACTCCCTCCACCCGAAGCGGCAGCTTGCTTTCCTCGCTATTCGAGGACAAGGCAGCAGTGAAGTCGCCGCGGATGGCAACGGTCCTCAGGCCATCTCCCACAAGGATTTCGTCGTTGTCCAAAATGACAAACAAGCCGATGAAATCCTGCTGTTGAAGGCGGATGACGCGCAAGGCCTGCGCATCATTGCGATTGAAGTGCCGGTAGATCCGGGCTACGCGTTGTACCATAAATAATACGATGAGATGTCATCGCAGCGGGGCTATCAGAGCAGATCAGGAATGATCTGACGGATGGCCTTTTCGGCTTGGGTTGCGGGGAGTGGCGGGAGTGGCTTAAGTGCTGGAGTAATCGGGAGTCAGAATGGCTTGGGGGCTTAGGTAGTTGAAGTAGCTTGGGGAGCGGTAAGTGCAGCTTGGCGAAAAATTGACCGAATGGGAACTACGATCCCTTATTCTTCGAATAAACGTCACTTCCGCTAGTCGAAGGGAACTACGAGCCTCTATTTCGTCCCTTCGCCGCCAAATGTGAGCTTTTCGAGGCAAATAAGGCCCTGTAGTTCCGTCTAACCATGAGAACTGTCTATTTAGCCAAAATAGCGCCCTGTAGTTCCCCCACGCACAACCTACCGCAGAAAAATCAAAAGAGCTACCCCCAAGTAGTTGAACTACTCCCAGGATAGCTCCCTTTGATGCTATTCCAACGATTGAAGCCTAGCTTCGTCCTCGCTGAGCGATTCAGCAGCTTGCTGCACGGCCGGTGCGTCAGATTGATCTGCAGCCTGTTCCAACGAGTTCTCGGCTTTACCGATAGCATTCCGAGCCTCTTGCAGCGTCTGAGGTGTCGGATGGGACATCGCATGGTTCACCGCTTGATGGACATTATCGGCTGAATTTTGTGCGGAAGAAATCGGATTCTGTGACTGTAGGCTTGAATCGGTCTTGGTCATCGTTTCAATGAGCCTCCTCAAATTAAAATCATTACAAGGGCTATATTGAGGCAATTGGTCACATTTTATACCCTGTATTTCATTTCAACTTGATCTGAAGCATGCCATCGGAGGAAAGCTACAAAAATCCAATAGGCCAGGCTCGCCCCAAATATGTTCAAAATCAAATCATCCACATCCAAACTCCCCACTCTGAGCAGCATTTGCAACACTTCCAAGCCTACCAGCGGGCAACCAAAAAGCAGTAGAAACACCCTGTACCGCTTCGCCACCTTAAACAAATACGGCAGAATGAACCCATAGGGCATGAAGACGCCTATATTACCAAATAAATTGATTACCCATGTCCGCATCGGAAACAAATGGGCATGCCGAATATACATCCCAATGGTCCTGAAAGGAACTATATTGTAGTTATACTCAAAATGTCCCCCGCTTCGCAGGCTCTCACGCCCAAACCCCCAGAACATCCAATACAGCAAACAGCCCGTGTAACCGATAAAAAGCAGCCATACGATCTGCCGGATAAGCCTCTTCCTCATGATGATCACCCTCCCCCTGCTCCCCGCTCTGCTCTGCCAATAAAGAACCCTCCCTTCAGTCACGACTGAGGAGAGGGTCATACATGTCCTGCTGCTTCCGCAGGCTATTTGTTCGCCGCATCCAAAAATTTGAGAGAGTCAAAAGCCTTTTTCAAACGAGCTTCATTAGCCTCTGTTCGAACCGCTTCGTCCATGCGCAGCGTAACGGTATAAGTCATTTGATTTTGGCTGAAAATGTACGTTGTTTCTTTGTAAGGCACTTTGGCACTCACATAATTAACTTCGTATTTCTTCGCCTTCACGCCGCCAAGCACTGTCGTTTCCTCATCGGTATAGGCATATTCGCTATCGCTATCGTGACTCTTCTTCTGCGCCGCGTCCTCTTCTTTTACCGCATCTTCATAAGGTGTGATGGTATCTGCGCCGATCGTCAAGTATCCTCCGGTGAAAAGGAAGGACTTGCTCACTTGGTCTTTGTTGTCGTATGACTTGCTGCTTGTCCACATTTCAGGAATTTGCAGGGTGTATTTATATTTCTCATTTTTATAGGTAATGGTACGATTCGGATCCATCAGTTCGTCCAGATCTTGAATGAAACCAAGCTCTTGGTCCATGTGGTCTTTATCCACTTCAATCGTGGAGGTTAAGGTGTGCAAGAGATCATTGATCTCAGCCCCCTCCTCCTCCTGCGGATAGCTGACTTCAACCTCATACTTATATTTATCCTTAATGAAAAAGAGCGAGTACCCCGCGGTCCATTTGTTACCCAGTGTTTCGGCATGAGCTGTCTTTAAAGCTGGAACCCCGGCCAAAGTAAGCTCCTCAGGGACGCTGATCTTACGATATTTCTGCACATACTGCGCTTCAAGCTGCTTGCGCTCACGTTCAGCCCACGCGGCTAACGTGTCGCCGGATGAAGCCGACGTCACCTCAACTTGCAGCGATTGCGAATAATCCGAATTAAAGAAGGAGGAGCTTCCGGTATAACTGCTTTTCTGCCAGCTGGAAGGCAAGGCAAATGATAAGCCATACTCATTCGTATAGGTCGTATTGCCGTTAGAATAAACCGAAATATCTCTGAGCGATTCATCTTGCGCATTAAAGGAAAGCTTAAAAGAATCAAGTAAGTCATTATAGCTATTTTGTTTAAAATCGTTGTTATAGTGATCTTTCGTTACAAATAATTGCACTTTATATAGGCGCCCTTGGTGAAGATAACCACGCGTTTGAATGTAGCCGTCATCTCCGGAACGGCCAACAATTTTGGCAAACGGACCGCCTTCGCGCTTTACATATTGGCGCTCCAGAATCGTGGATGCCGCCATATCATTGTAGTCATCATCTTCACTGCCGGTTAATTTGTTCAAAAGCGCCGACGGAGACAGCTCATCGCTCTCGTTATCAACTTGGATGGACAAGGAGAACTCTCCTTTGGCATCCATGAAGCTAACCGAATCGCCCTCCTCGGATTGGTGCCCTTTCACTAAACCTGCCGGATACTTCATCGACCAGCCGAAATGGCTGTCGCCGATCTTGGTTTTACCGCGGTCCGCGTCCAAATCAGACCCCTCCGCGTCTTCCTTCCACTTCGTTTCGGGATGAAGCACTTCGCCGAGCGTAACAGACTTCGTCACGGTCGCACCCTCTGACTGAATGGTGATATCCACCTTCTCATCCGGCAAATACTTCTTGATCGCCTCATTGTAGTCGACCAGCGTTTTCACCTTGTTGGCACCGATGGAAACCACCAGATCATCCTGCTCAATGCCCGCGGCCGCGGCCGGTGAATCAGGATCGACATAAGCAACCCGAAGTCCTGTCGAGCTAGGCAAACCAACGACGGCCTCCCAGCTTTCTTCCAGCTCCAGCCCCAAATAAGGACGCTTTACTTTCCCGTACAACTTAAAATGCTTCAACACATACTTGACGGTGTCTACCGGAATGGCAAAGCCGAGATTTTCAACCCCGAAATCGGCATATTTCATCGTATTAATACCGATAACCTCACCATTCATGTTAATTAATGCGCCCCCGCTGTTGCCTGGATTGATCGCCGCATCTGTTTGAATAAGCTGATATTGCGAGCTAACCGAGCGGTCAAGTCCGCTGACAATCCCTACCGTAACGGAATTACGCAAAGCGAAAGAAATCGGCGTCCCAATCGCCGCGACGGTTTCGCCCACTTTAATGTCCGAGGAAGAAGCGAAAGTCGCGGGCGATAAGCCGGTGGCCTCGATTTTCACCAATGCCAAGTCGCTCTCCTCATCGATATTCGTGGCATGCCCGTTATAGGTAGTGCCGTCCGATGTAACAACAACGATATTTTTCATATCTTTGACAACATGTGCATTCGTCACGATGACGCCATTGGACTCGACGATTACGCCTGTGCCGTGTGCAAGATTAAAACGATTTTTCTCCAGTGTTTTATCTGAATCGTAGGATGGCTTGCCGATAATTGCAACAACCGACGGTGAGGCTTTTTCAATCACTTTAGGAACTTCGGCATTTATTTCGGCTGCATAAGAAGGTGACGGCCCCTGCAGGGAAACAAGCAAGAAGGCGGCCAGTAACGCTGTTGCCCCTTTTTTAGCAACGGTATTCCAATTCCCCATGACGGTCTTCCTCTCTTAACAAAATATGACAGTGACTAGAATCTAGCATATTTGTGATAGAGAGACAATACAAATTTTCCCACATAAAAAGGGGTTTATCGACATTCCGCTATACGCTGCGGGTGGGTGTAGACCGTTAATTGGTCCCTTCGGATAAAACCAACGACCGTAATTCCTAGGTCTTGCGCTAATCTAAGCGCCAAGTCCGTTGGGGCAGATTTCGACAGCAAAATACCGACTCCGATTTTGGCAACCTTGAGTACGACCTCAGAAGAGACCCTCCCGCTAAAGGCAATCACTTTATCACGAACAGGTATTCGCTGTCTCAGCGAGTGACCATATATTTTATCCAGTGCATTATGCCTTCCGATGTCCGACCTGCTCAAGAGCAGCTCATCCGCCGTGCACAGGGCTGCATTATGCAGTCCCCCCGTAGCTCGAAAATCCGCCGACTGCTCCTGCATGAGACTCATAAGGTGAAAACACTGCTGAATCGTAATCTGAAGTTTCGTAGAAACGGTTTTGGCCGTGCGAGCGTCATTGTGAAAATAAAACTGACGGCTTTTGCCGCAGCAGGAGCCGATGAACCGTTTGGACACCATTTGTTTACTTAGCTGGTGCAAATGCCGCAGCTTCACATAGGCGAAGCCGCGTTCCTCCTCTAATGTGAGGGACTCAATCTGATCGACGAATCGAATCAAGCCTTCAGAAGCAAGAAAGCCGGTAACCAGATCAACCGAATCCGTTGGTGTGTACACCAGCGTAGCGAATTCCTCGCCATCCACCTTGATCGTTAACGGCGTCTCCGTCGCGATCGTGTCCTCTTGAGGGAGAATTTCCGTGCCATTATAGCGGTAAATGTTCCATGTTGTCGTTGAAGAAAGCCCTGGCTCCGCTGGCTCTGCAGACTTCAGAGATTCGGCAAAGCCAGTAGACTCAACCCGATCTTGTTCGTTTTCCATCGTCATCACCCCGCCTCGATCTCCAGCTCTTCAATCCGCTTCTCGACGTAACGCGTGTCTTTGTGGGCATGGTACGTTTCTGCTTTCTCCACAATAACCGCTGTATTATATTCCGGGATGCCGGCATGAGGCTCGTAAACGCCTTTCGGGATCAAGCTGTTCCCTTCCGGCCAGTGGACTTCAATATTGCCGGTTTTGATCTCGGCAAATTTGACCCTGCCGTGCATGCTGCCGAACCGGTTGTAGACCACAATCGCCTCCCCTTCGCTTAGAGCAAGAGGCGCCGCATCCCCGGGATGGATCAGCACATCGTAACGATCCGCTTCGTTGAACGGATCGATGTCGCTGTAGATCATCGAGTTGAACTGTTTGCCGCGCCGCGTCGTCACGGCAAAGTGGCCCTCCGGCTTCCGCAGCTGCGGAAGCTCAATCGGCAGCAGTGCGCCGCGACCATCCGGCGTCGGGCAGACGCCGTCCTCGCACAGCCAAGCGCCGCCGTATTGAAATACATCACCGCGCTCACGCAGGTGCTGGATGCCATTGTAGCTTGGCGCGGCCAGCGCAATCTCCTCGCGAATGGCCGCGGCGCTGCCGCAGCCGAGATGCCGGGCGGCGTCTTCGGGTTTCACGCGGCGGGCCAAATCGGAGTAGATCGCCCACTCCGCGCGGGCTTCGCCGATCCGCGGGCCGGCGATCTCGGGCGAAAAGTACACCATCCGCTCCGTCGAGGTGGACGTACCTCCCCCTGGCTGCTCGTAACGCGTCATCGCCGGCAGCACCACCACGGCCTCCCGCGCATCCAGCAGCGTGGAGCTGTTCAGGATGATGTCCTGGTGAACACGGACATCGACTGCGGTTAGAGCTTCACGGACAAATGCCGGGTCAGGCATCGTCTCCAGGAAATTGCCTCCGGATGTGTAAAACAGCCGGAGCTTCCGCTCCTGCTCCTCGGGCAGAAGCGCGTTCTCCAGGGTGACACCGACGATGTCACCCTGCCAGCTCGGCAGCGCGAAGCCCCAGAGCTGCTCGATGCGGCTGCGGTCGACGGCACTGCTGATGTCGCCGCCGGGCAAAGAGAAGGGATCCGCGCCCATTTCGCCGGAGCCCTGCACCCCGCTGTGGCCGCGGATGGGCATCAGCCCGCAGTGTTCGCGGCCGAGGAAGCCGCGCAGGAGGGCGAGATTCGCCACCTGCGAGATGTTGTCCGTGCCGAAGCGGTGCTGTGTGAGCCCCATGCTCCACACGAAAACTGCGGACGCGGCACGCGCAAGCAGCTGAGCGAACTCGCGCATGCGTTCGCGGGAGAGCCCGGACGACTGCTCAAGCGTCGTCCAGTCCTGCTGCGCCACGTGGGCGCGCAGCTGCTCGTAGCCGTTCGTGTGCGCCTGCACGAACGCATGGTCGATGGCGGAGCCGGGCGCAGCCTCCTCCATCTCGAACCATACCTTCATGACGCCGTTCATGAAGGCAATGTCTCCGCCGATGTTCACTTGGTACACATCGTCGGCAAGCTTGGTCCCGAATAATGCCGATTCGGGAATGGAAGGAATCCAGTACTGCTCCATAGAGGGCTCATAGTACGGGTTAATGACAATGATCTTCGTCCCTTTGCGCTTGGCCGCATACATATACTTCGTTGAGACCGGCTGATTGTTCGCGGCCACACTGCCCCAGAACACTAGGACGTCCGTTCCGATCCAGTCCTTGTAATTACATGTCGAAGCCCCGACACCGACGGAGCGCTTCAAAGCCGTCTTCGATGGCGAATGACAGATGCGCGAGGCATTGTCGATATTGTTTGTGCCCAGCAGCCTCGCCACCTTGGCCGCCGCATAATAAGACTCGTTCGTGATTCCTCTGGCCGTCAAATAAAAAGCCATCCCCTTCGGGTCAATCGCCCGCGCCTTCGCCGCGATGGTGTCCATCGCCTCATCCCATGTGGCGCGGCTGAATTTCCGCTCCCCGTGCCGCCGTATGAGCGGATAAGGAATACGCCCGAGCTGCCTTAGCTCTGTGCTGCTCATGCGGCTCAGCTCGTCGATGTCCGCATGGAGCAGCTCCTCCCGGATCGCCGGCATCGTATTCAGCCGAAGCACGTTCAGCCGTGTCGTGCAGAGATGCGGCCCTGCCAGCGTCTGGTCGTAAAGCCCCGACACACCTAATGCACAGCCATCGCAGACCCCTTGCGTTAATATTCGGTAGGCATAAGGAAGATTATCCCGATTCTGCCAAGCAATCTTGGCCGTTTCCCGAATATGCTGCGGCTTCACTTTGCCTAACCCGAACGGCACTTTGCTGACCCACAGCTTCGGATCCGGTTTGGCGGGCAGCTTGATCGGCCCGGTGTGCTTCGTTTTTCCCATTATAAGCAGCTCCTTTATCATGATATTGGATTGATATGAAGCAAAAAACCACCGCAAAACTCGCCCTGCAAGCTTCCTTTTCAGAAAGTTACAAGCGATGTTCTACAGTGGTTAGTCTCCGGCAGGTTCGCTACCAAGTGCCAAGCACTTTGATTATGTATATGCCATTCTTAGCAAATCTTGCCTTGGGAGGCATGTTTGCCTTTGCGTTTGATGGTGCCATGTATGGAAGTCACGCCCTCAAACTGCAAAAAGTACATCAAATTTATGCCAACTACGCATAACTTAGATTGAATCCTGCAAAAAGTACATCAAAATTGGGGATAAAGCTCTATTTGGTGGCTATAGTCCGTAATTTTGCTGTATAAAATACACGATTCACTCTCAAAATCGCAAAATTGCGATGTTTTGCTGCACTTTTTACATGATTATACAGCTGCAATGGTCTCTGGTCTGTGGTCCCCGGTCTACGGTCAACAGTCAGACAAAGTTCCCCATAACAACCACAGCCTACTTCCCGCCAAACTTCTTCTCCAAATCCTGATCAAAAACGAATACGGACATCCCCAAGTCCTGCTCAATGTCGATGTCAACGAACAGCTGGACGAATTTCGCGCCGAGCAGTTCTTCCATCTCCACAGGGGGATAATCGCGATACATCTCTTTGACCATTTCCGTGCGAGCCGTGCGGAGCATTTGTCTGCCATCGCCCGTCTTCGCCATGAACTTCTCCACCGGTGATAGGTTGCCAGCCATTTCGCAGATCGCCCAGCACTTGCAAAAAGTCGTCGTAACGCGCTCCGGCCCTTTGCCCATATGCCTTTTGCGATAAGCCTTGACCAGGTTACTGAATTCGGCCTCCATTCGGTTCATCGGCCATCCACCTTTATGTTTGCTCCTTCAATCATAGCAAGAAAGCGCATACCTGACTAGGGGGAGGTTGTGCCTGCAAACCGCTCTCCTCAATCGCGCTCCTCTTCGTCCCATCTGCGGGAGTACGCCTTCCGAGTTACCCAGAATGTTGCTCCAAGTATGATAACAAGGGCAATTACGCCCAAAATAATAGCGCCGGTCATTTCCTTCCACTCTCCTTTTATGCCTTACCTATACAATACCTGAAATGCGTGGAGCCGTGCAAAGAGCATTTTACAAGGAGCGTAGAAGTGAAATCTTGTATTGACAGGATCGAAATACGTATCTAAGATATTGATTAGTCACCTAACAAAAAAGGAGGATATCCGTGTCGCGTCACCCGAATCCCGAATCACTCACACATATGATGTCTCATTTGCTGAAAATGCACCGCCGGACGATCGATCAAATCATTCATCCGTATGACGTTTATCCCGGACAACCGCCGTTGCTCCTTGCCCTGTCCGCCGAAGACGGACTCAGTCAGCGCGAGCTTGCCGCGCGCATACACAATAAGCCGGCAACACTGACCGTTATGGTTGACCGCATGGAGAAAACAGGCCTTGTTGAACGCCGGCCAGACCCAACGGATCAGAGGGTTACCCGCGTTTATTTAACAGATAAAGGCAGGGAAGTCACCGTCCATGTCAAGGAAGCCATTAAGGCGACGGATGAGCTGACCTTTTCGCATTTTCTGCCTGAGGAAATCCTCCTATTCCGCCGTCTTTTGCTTCAAATGCAGGCGAATCTGCGTCCGAAAGAGGAAGGAAATTAGTTAGCCACCAAACAAAAGAAAGGACTTCTTGCGATGTGGAAACTACGATCATTTGTTAAACCTTACTGGCTAATTACCCTGCTTGCCCCTTTGCTCATGGTGATGGAGGTCTGCATGGACCTTACTCAGCCTCGCCTCATGGCGGCTATTGTGAACCACGGCGTAGCCGAGGGTAACCTCGCGCTGGTTTGGTCAACGGGCTTGCACATGTTGGGCGTTGCTTTTCTCGGCCTAGTCGGCGGGGTAGGCTGTACGTTTTTTACGGTGAAAGCCGCACAAAACTTTGGCGCTGACTTGCGGCTCAGCGTTTTTGAGAAGGTGCAATCCTTCTCGTTCCGGCAGTTGGATACTTTTTCAACCGGTTCGCTGATTACTCGCTTGACCGGTGATGTGATGCAAATGCTGAACATTCTGCAAATTCTGCTGCGCCAGTTTACACGCGAGGCTTCGCTGCTGATTGGCAGCATCATCATGGCGATTGTTATTTCGCCACGGCTTTCTTTGATTTTGCTGGTCGTCGTCCCGATTCAATTTCTTATTTTATTTGTGCTGATGAAACGCTCTACGCCACTTTTTCGGTTGATGCAGGCGAGGCTCGATCGCGTTAACACCGTTATGCAGGAAAGCACATCAGGCATTCGGGTGATCAAAGCTTTCGTTCGCGCCGCCTTCGAGCGAACCCGCTTCGGTAAAGCGAACACCGCCCTGCTGGACGCAAGTCTCAGCTCCGCCCGCGCTCTGGCTACAAGCGGACCGCTGATGACATTAATTTTGAACATTAGCATTGTTGCGGTTCTGTGGTTCGGTGGCGGACAGACCTGGAGCGGTTCTATGGCGATTGGCGATTTGGCCGCTTTTATTATCTATATCACTCAAGTGCTCTTTTCGTTGGTTTCAATCAGCAATACGCTGATGAATATTTCCCGCGCCCAAGTCTCCGCCGAGCGAATCCGTGAAGTCTTGGAGACAGAACCGGATATGAACGAACCTGTGCAGGAACGGAACGAAGTACATACAGAGCGGAATTCACTAGGGGCTGGCTGTGAGTTGGAGTTCGAACATGTATCCTTTGTGTATGATTCTGCTCCCAATCAGCCTGTGCTTGAGGACATCTCTTTCAAAGCGCTGCCAGGTCAAACGATCGGGATTCTCGGGGCGACCGGCTCCGGTAAATCCACGCTTGTCAGCTTGATTCCACGGCTTTATGACGCAACGAAGGGCCGCATTCTTTTAGGTGGCGTTGATATTAAAGAAATGCCCGTCGAACAGCTTCGCAGTCAAATTGGCATTGTGCTGCAGCAGTCCATCTTGTTTAGCGGGACCATTCGCGAGAACCTTATTTTCGGCAGGCCCGGGGCTACTGCGGCCGAGATCGAGGAAGCCGCCAAGGCTGCGGAAGCGGATAGCTTCATTCGCCAGTTACCCGAAGGGTACGAGGCGAAGCTGGGACAACGCGGGGTGAATCTATCCGGCGGTCAGAAACAGCGCATAGCGATTGCGCGAGCTCTGCTCCTGCGCTCACCGCTGCTTGTACTGGATGACAGCACCAGCGCCATTGACCTTGGCACGGAGAAGCGCATCCAGCGATCCCTACAGCAGTTAATGGCCGGCAGCACACGCATCATCATCGCGCAGCGCGTTACATCGGTGCTGCACGCCGATCAAATTCTTGTCCTGGATGAGGGCCGCATCGCCGCACGGGGAACTCACGAAGAGCTGCTGGCGACAAGCGCGATCTATCAAGACATTTACCGCTCGCAGCAAGGAAAGGAGACCGCCCTTCATGGCTAAAAAGCAGACACCGGCGCAAAAGCCGCGCGCCAAGCACATCGGTGCTACCCTACTTCGCATGTGGGGTTATCTTCAGCAGCAGCGCATCGGGCTGATCACTGTTATTATCCTTACTGTTGTCGGCAGCGGTCTTGCGCTGCTCGGGCCTTATTTGATAGGCGTCGCCATCGATGACTATATCGTACCGCGGGACCGCAGCGGGCTGCTTGGACTCTGCCTTCTTTTACTTGGCTGTTATTTGTTCAGCGGTGCCGCTACTTGGATTCAATCCTATGTGATGGCAGGGGTATCTCAGCGGACGGTTTGGGAAATGAGACAGGATCTGTTTCGCCACTTGCACAAGCTTCCGATCAGTTATTTTGACAAGACTTCTCACGGTGAACTTATGAGCCGCACGACGAATGACGTCGATAACGTAGCAACTACGCTCAGTCAAAACTTAACGCAAATCATTACAAGTATCGTTATGATAGTCGGATCTTTTATTATGATGATTACTTTGAACATTTGGCTTACTCTCATTACATTGATTACGGTTCCCATCGTTCTATTCACGACGAAGCAGATTACGAGGCACACTCAGCGCCTGTTCAAGGAACAGCAGCAGCGGCTCGGTGAACTCAATGGCTTAATCGAGGAAACGATCTCCGGGCAAAAAGTAGTTAAAACGTTCCGCCGTGAAGCCGCGACGGTCCGCCAGTTGGGTGCGATCAACAAGCAGCTCCGCACAGCCGGTACTGGCGCCCAGCAGCTTTCGGGTATGATGGGACCAAGCATGAACATGATCAATCATTTCAGTTTCATTCTGCTGGCTGCCATAGGTGGCTGGATGGTGCTCAAAGGTTGGACGATGGTTGGCGTTATTATCAGCTTCCTCAACTATTCCAGGCAGTTCAGCCGCCCCATCAACGATCTTGCGAATCAATATAATATGATTCAGTCCGGCATCGCGGGTGCTGAGCGTGTGTTTGAAGTGATGGATCGCGAGACGGAATACGATCCTGGCACAAGTTTCGAGCAGCTAACCGACGTGAAAGGTGAAGTCGTTTTTCAAAACGTCTCCTTCCGCTACACCGACGACGTGCCTACGCTGAACGATGTCACGTTCGCCGCAGAGCCCGGCGATTTGATCGCCTTGGTTGGCCCGACGGGCGCCGGCAAAACGACGATCATCAACCTGCTGACCCGCTTCTACGATGTCGGCGAGGGCTCCATCACTATCGACGGCCGCGATATTCGCAGCCTCGATAAAGACAGTTTGCGCAGCCGCCTCGGCATCGTGCTGCAGGATGTGTACCTTTTCTCGGATACGATCCGAGAAAATATCCGCTTCGGCCGTCTGGACGCGACGGACGAAGAAGTCGAAGCCGCCGCGAAGCTTGCCAACGCGGACGGGTTCATTCGCAAGCTGCCTAACGGCTATGACGCCATGTTGACCGCCGGAGGCGGCAACCTGAGTCAAGGCCAGCGGCAGCTGCTCACGATCGCGCGGGCGATTCTCGCCGATCCCGCGATCCTCGTGCTCGACGAGGCGACGAGCTCCGTCGACACGCGCACTGAGCTGCACATCCAGCAGGCGATGGGCGTTCTGATGAAAGGGCGCACGAGCTTCGTGATCGCCCACCGGCTCAGCACGATTCGCGAAGCGAGTGCGATTCTGGTCATCCACGGCGGCGAGATCGTGGAACGGGGCACGCATGAGGAGCTGCTTGCGCTCCGCGGGCATTATTATGAATTGTATGCCAACCAATTCAGCCAGGTTAGCTCGCTTTAAGGAGCCGTTACGGTTGAAGGCTGCCTCCATGGCTGAGGCGGTCAAGCTTTCCGCAACGGACACCAGAGACGTTATTTTCGTTTATTTCCCTATTTCTCAAATGTAACGGACACCAGAGTCCTTATTAGCTAATAAATCAAGTAAAACGCACAATTTTTGTGTGAATAGCGGCTTTGGAGTCCGTTACAATTTGAAAATGCCCCAAATTCATTGAATAAGGGCTGCTCAGTCCGTTAGAGATGCAAAAAGGGGGTTCCCGTTAATCTGGGAGCCCTCTTTTTTGTTTACTTACTTGCAAAGAATTCCGTCTAAGGTTTTACCGTAGTCTTTTTAAATTAATATAAACTATAGTTTAAACTCACACTTATAGGCTTTCTAGCATAAAATTCTTTAGCTGTACTATCCTGATAAGTAATATTAAACTCCGCCATTTTCCAAGCCGATAGTCCCGCACTAAATTCCCAAAGAGACGTATAGGTCATTTTTTTTGTAATTACACCAGTTCCATTGGCTCTTATTCCGGTGGTAGGAAAACTGCCTGTAGCTGAAATAGCCACAGTGTCTACAGATTCTAAAGTAAAACTTCCTGAATTTACTACAGCCATAGTTTTAGATTCTATCGAGTTTATTTGTCTAAACCCGCCAGAACTATAGACATTCATTTTAACAGTTAATCTAGTAACTGCTTGTGTACCACTCGGACCATCTGTTCTATCGTTAGTAGTGGTCACTATGTAGTAATCGCCGCTTGTAATAGAATTAATATTAGACTTCTTCTGTTGTTTTTCAATCGTTTCTCGATATGTATTCAACAATTCCCCAGTTTTTGTATCAAAAACTTCAACTTTTGCAGAATCGATAGTTTCACTTCTAACCAGATTGACGCTTTCAGAAAAGGGAATATCAACATACGTCAGTTTAAGTTTAACTTTTTGTGTGGAAACTACTTCTTCTGCTGATGCCTGAAAAGGTATAGATAATACAAAACAAAGTGCCAGTAAAGCTGATAAAACTCTTTCTTTAATTTTTAACAAAAATACCATCTCCTTAAAATAATATATATACTACAATTAAATACTATAATATGGAATTAATACTGTAAATTATTAGAAATATACAGTATTATATAGAAAATAAGCATCTATATCTGAGAGGATGATATTCTTTGGACTTTTCAGAACTTCACCAGTTTTTTAACGATATCAGTAGTAGGATTGGAAATGTAGCAGATCAAACTAACAACCTTTCACAACAACTACAAACAGATATAACGCAATTAAAGGCAGAACTGCATACCACAAATATTTTACTTACCTTATTTTTAATCGTGAACATTATTGGTTTAACTCTCAATTACGTTAAAAGAACGAAAAAGTAAAACTGCCAGCAGCGCGAGAGAAGTGCAAGCGTAACGCCCTATTGGGTTGCAACTAAGTGAAGTATGTCTATTCACTTAAGAATTGCCCTCCTAATAGGGCTTTTTTTATGCTTTCAATCAGGGCACCCTATCCCTAACACGAATTACCTTCAGCCGTAGTTATCCATCTTAAATCTTAGTTATATCAACACCCTACAGGATTCAGGTACTCTTAGAGATGTAAACACAGTCATTTCTAAGTACATGGGAGGTCACATATTAGATGAAAAAATCATTCAAACAATGGATTGGCGTTGGCACGACGGCTGTTATGGCTGCAACGGTATTAGCAGGCTGCGGAAGTACATCGAACACGACACAGCCATCTACTCAGCCAAGCGCCGGTGCTGCTGCAACCGCTAACGCAAAGCCGTTCGCAGGTAAAACGATCTCGCTCGTTACGGCCAACCACCCTTGGGCAGATGCCATCAAGCCTTTGCTGCCGGATTTCGAGAAGGAAACAGGCATCAAGGTGAATGTCGAAAGCTTTTTCGAAGATCAGCTCACACAAAAGCTGACGGTTCAATTCACATCCGGCTCCGCAACGCCTGACGTTTTCATGTACCGACCGCTTCAGGAAGGTAAGCTTTTTTACAAAAACGGTTGGGTGCAGCCTTTAGATGACTATGCGCAAAAAGCCAAGGATTACGATTTCAACGATTTCTCCAAATCAGCTATCGGCTCCACAACGGTTGAATCCAAATTAGCGGGCATTCCGATTATTACGGAGCAAGAGATTTTGTACTACCGCAAGGACTTGCTGCAAAAGGCCGGCATCGCCGTACCGAAAACATTAGATGAGCTTAATGCTGCAGTGAAAAAATTACACGATCCGAAAAACGAAATGTACGGATTCGTCGCAAGGGGCCAGCGCTCACCGCTCGTCACGCAGGTGTCGTCCTTCCTGTACTCGGAAGGAGCGGACTTCACGACTAGCGAGAAAGCCAGCATCAATACGCCTGAAGCGATCAAAGCTTTTACCACATACGGTACGCTGCTGAAAGACTACGCACCTCCAGGTGTGCTTAACATGTCCTGGCCGCAAGCCTTTGGTATTTTCGCACAAGGAAAGGTTGCTTTCTTAACGGATGCCAACTCCTTGTACCAGAATGCAACGGATCCTGCCAAGTCTAAAGTAGCTGACCAAGTTGGATTCGCAGTATTCCCTGGCGGCAAAGCAGGCTCCAAGCCTTACAGCATCACATCTTGGGGACTTGCCATGAATGCCAAATCCGGCAATAAAGATGCAACTTGGGCCTTCATCCAATGGGCGACAAGCAAAGATGTCGTGCTGAAAACACAGCAAAAAGGCAACCCCGGCGCCCGCGCTTCGGTATGGGATAAACCGGAAGGTACGACCGGATTCCCTGCAGAGCTAGTTCCGATCATCAAGGAAAGCGCCAAAACAGGTGTTGACCACGACCGTCCAACGGTTATCAGCGTAGGTGAAGCTCGTGATGCGGTTGGTGAAATCGTGCAGAAGGTGATGTCCGGCGAAACCAACATCCAACCGGTTGCAGATAAAGCTAACCAAGCGCTGCAAACAATCATAGATAAAGATAAAACGAGATAAATAGGTGTTTGATGGGTGAAAAGGGTCATCTGATGACCCTTTTTCCTTTCAATCCGAACATCAGAAAGGGTGACTTCAGGTGCAATACAGCTGGTTTAACCGCAACTTAAAATGGATTTATACCCTTCCGGCCGTCATCTTCGTCCTGCTCATGATGCTGTTTCCCATCATCTACACGGTGCGCATCAGCTTTTACGAGTGGAGCATGTCCGCTACGACGCCACCCCTGTGGGTGGGCTTAGCCAACTACACAGCTTTACTAAAAGACGAGCGCTTCTGGCATGCCGCAGGCTCGACATTTTATTTTACCTTTGCAGCACTCGCTTTGGAGGTTATCCTTGGCATCGCCATCGCTTTGCTGCTTTCCAGAGAGTTTCGCGGGAAGAACCTCGTCAAAACAGTGTTCTTGCTCCCGATGGTCGCCACACCGGTCGCCATGGGCTTGGTCTGGATGCTGATATATGAGCCGACAATCGGCGTCGCCAACATGATGCTCAAATCATTAGGGCTAGAACCCCTGCTATGGCTGGCTTCTCCCAATCAGGTTATTCCTTCTCTGGTCATCGTAGATGTCTGGGAATGGACGCCGATGATTGCGCTCATCATCATGGCCGGGTTGGCTACACTGCCAACCGACCCTTATGAAGCCGCTGATGTGGACGGCGCAAGTACATGGAGAAAGTTCGTTTCCATCACACTTCCGCTTTTAAGACCAACGATTATTGTGGCGGCTATGCTCCGCTTGATCGACGTATTGAAAACATTCGACATCATCTACGCAACAACCCAAGGCGGACCGAACTTCGCTTCGGAGACACTGAATCTTTACGGCTATGTACTTGGCTTCCAATACTTCAAGCTCGGTATGGCGTCGTCCCTGCTTGTCATCTTCTTCGCGTTAGTGATGGGCCTTACGTTATTTATGATTTGGATGCGCAAACGAATGGAGGGAGCCACTTCATGAAGAAAAAAAGAGGTTCACGATTGCTCCAAACCCTGCTCACCTTCATCGTGTTGATTGTTTTTGCATTCCCGTTTGTCTGGATGCTGCTCGCCTCCTTTAAAACACAATCGCAAATTTTGTCGACCGGCTCATTGTTTATTTTCAAACCGACTTTTCATAACTATGTCAGTGTGTTCAAGGAATACGATTTCTTGAAATTCATTTGGAACAGCTTCCTTGTTGCCTTCGGTTCGACGCTGCTGTCCCTTATTCTGGGCCTTCCGGCAGCCTATGCAATTGCAAGACATCACCTTCAAAAGCTTGGGCTTCTCATTCTAGTTGCGAGAATCATCCCTGGGATTACGTTCCTGATCCCTTGGTTCATTTTATTTTCCAAAATCCACTTGGTGGACACGTATACGGCCCTTATTCTAAGCCACATGCTCGTCGGTTTGCCTTTTATTATCTGGATTATGATCTCCTTCTTCGAAGCTTTGCCAACGGAAATCGAAGAATCCGGCCTTATTGACGGCTGTACACATCATCAGGTTTTCTTGCGGATTATTCTCCCGATCTCCGGGCCTGGCGTAATTACGGCATCTCTGCTTTCATTTATCTTCTCGTGGAACAATTTCATGTTCTCTGTCATTCTGGCCGGGGACAAAACGAAGACGCTGCCGATCGCCGTATTTAACTTCATGTCTTATTCGGAGATTAATTGGGGCGCTCTTATGGCCGCAGCCTGCATCATTACGCTTCCGGTGCTGATTATCGCTTTAGTTTCGCAGCGCTATGTTGTCAGCGGGCTTTCCGCAGGTGCTGTAAAAGGTTAATTCCGAAGGGTTATCCCTGGATACAATGACGAGAGAGGTTCCTTCATTTGGAGGACTTCTCTCGTAGGCGTATACTCTAAGTTATAACGCTTAGCGGACCCGGAAGGTGATTTGGCATGCCCTATAAATTGAATATTTTCAGCAAAATCTTAATCATGTTGATCTTACTGCTCATTCCTATCGTGCTGCTGTACAGCTATACGAACCGGATTACGAATAACGTTGTGCAGGATCAGATTCAGTCTTCAAATTTAAATCAGCTCTCCTTCTTCATGCATCAACTGGATGCGGATGTGGAGCGGCTGGCCATGTCCCCCGTCATTCTCGGGAGCGATCCTTATATGAGGGAATATATTAATCGGAGCGATTCACCGGACTATGATGTGCTGAAAGAACAATCGCGAATGATTCAAAAACTCAGCTTGCAAAGCGTCTCCAGCGGCTGGGTCAATGAACTCACGGTTGCCATACCCAAGGGAAAGCAGGTGCTTTCCTCCAGCATTTTCGTCAACGGCACGGATGTGTGGCCTTGGCATCGAGCCATTCAGCGCACCTGGACCTATGAGATACGGGAAGGCGACAAAGGGATTGGGTCGTTCATCCGGGAAATTAGCGAGCCGATTCGTGCGCAGACGGTGGACCAAGCAAATGTGCTTTATCAAGTAAGGTTCAGCGTCCAAAACATGGTGAATCTTATGGACGTGTACAAGCAGGATAAACGGAGCGATCCTTTTTTGGTGGACGGCAGGAACGCTTTGATTGTGAACAGTTCTTCCAACCAGCAGATTACGAATGCCATTAGAGAGCAGCTTGCCCTTGATGGGGACCTTCCCAACTCCGGTCAAGTCCAGTTCGAGATCGATCGTCAGCAGTATTTGATCAGCTATGTGAAATCCACTCAGCTAGGCTGGTATTTAGTCGATTATGTGCCTGTGGAGAAAATACTTTCGCCCATTACCATGACGCGCAAATTGTTCTATACCACCATCGGACTTCTGCTCGTTATGAGTGTGCTTGCTTCTTTCATGCTGTACCGGAACGTACAAATACCGATTGGCAAAATGATGCAAAGTGTACAAAAGGTGAAACGCGGCGATCTATCCGCCCGCATCCACTACAAGGCCAAAAATGAATTTGATTTCCTTATTCAGCGGTTCAATGAAATGGCAGAGCAAATTCAAGTGCTGGTCGAAGACGTCTATGCCGAGAAAATTCGGTCCCGCGAAGCCACCTTGAAGCAGCTGCAATCGCAGATTCATCCGCACTTTCTGTATAACTCCTTATTCTTCATCATCAATTCAGCCGAGATGGAGGATAAAGAATCTGTCGTGGCTATGGCGCAAAATTTGGCCGAATTCTACCGCTATACGACCAGGGTTGAAAAGCAGGCCGTTAAACTGTCAGATGAGCTTGATCTGGTCGGCCACTACTTGAATATTCAGCACCTGCGTATCCATCGATTGAAATACGATATTTCTGTTCCCGTGAATATGCTGGATGAATGGGTTCCGCGGCTGATCCTCCAGCCTTTGGTGGAGAATGCCATCCTGCACGGCATCGAACGCAGCGTGGAAGGCGATCTTATCACCATAACCGGTGAGCAGGATGAGAATTGGAACCGCGTCATCGTTGAAGATAACGGCGCTGGACTGAACGAGGCGGGACTAGCTCGACTGCTGGAACAGCTGCATTCCCCAATGTCGGATGACATTGGCTGCGGCACTTGGAACGTCCACCACCGGCTGTATTACCAGTTCGGAGAAGGATCAGGGCTTACTTTTTATCCCGGTGAAAAAGGAGGCTTGAAGGCTGTGTTAACTTGGAAGCGCGGTGCGCAGATGAACCTTCCGGAAGCTGGCGGGGAGAGCAAACGATGATTCAACTTTTGATTGTCGATGACGAAGCTCATGTCGTAGATCGGCTTCATGCCACGATTGACTGGGCATCCATTGGGATTGAACAAGTATTCAAAGCCTACTCAGGCAAGGAAGCATTGGAGCTCCTGGAGCAATTCTCCATCGATATTGTTCTTACCGACATTCAAATGCCGGGTATATCGGGCTTGCAGCTCATAGCCGAAATAAACCGCAGATGGCAGAAAACAAAATGCATTCTCTTATCGGGTTACTCCGATTTCAACTATGCCAAGGAAGCGATTCTTCAAGGTACCGAGGATTATTTGCTGAAACCCGTGACCGAACCGGATTTGCTGGCTGCTGTCGGGCGGGTCATGGAGAAGCTTCAGAGCGAGTGGCAGGAAGTTTTCTCCAAGCAGCGATTGAGCTATACAGTGAAGGAAAACCTCCCTCTGCTGCGGGGAAATTTACTGAGCGACCTTCTTCAGGGGCGCAAACTTACTGAGCAATCCCTCCGGGACAAAATGCAGATGCTGGAGCTTCCGGATTTCCATGAACACCCCTGTGTGCTAATGATGATACGGCTTGAGTCAGATTTCCTGGAGTACGATATGAGCCGTCTATCCCTTATGGAGTATGCCATCAGCAACATGGTCGAGGAGCTGTTCGCGGAGAAATTTGATAGCTGGCACACGAAAGATGCACATGATTATTTGATTTTTGTGATGAAAAAGAAGCCGCTGGCCGAGGATCAAGAAGACTCCTCCTGGCTCGAGAGAACCGCTTCCGTCCTGCAATCTGCCGTCAAAAATTATTTAAAAGGTAAAATCTCCATTCTGCTGAGCAGCTGGGGACAATTTCCCAGTGAGGTTACCTCCCTGTATAACGCCTCTTTGAACGCTTTTCGCAAACAAATTGGCAGTGAACATGAGCTGTTGATGCGGCTTGGCGACGAATCCGTTCAGCCAGAGCTCTCCGCTCTTCAAAGACTGTACGAACCGCCTACGCTCAATCATCTCCTGGAAGCCGCCCGTTGGGAGGATACGGAGGATAAGCTAACTCTGATTTTCGATGAAATGGAAGCGAAATTCTCCGAGTCTCAGGAGCATTTGCTGGAGGTTTACTTCTCTGTAGCGTCTGCCTTTGCTTATATTGCTCATAAAAATGGCCGGCCTCTGCACCAACTCATCGGCGGTGATTACGACCGGATGACCGAAGGCATCCCGTTTCGTACGGTCAACCAGCTGCGTGATTGGACAATTCGCTCCTTGCATCGGATGAGAGAAGACATGGATCAAGAGCGGAAAGACAGCCGTGTCACCTTGATTAATGACATCAGGTCCTTTATCGATCAACATCTGGCCAACGATGTCTCGCTGCAGTCTATTGCCGATCATGTCTTTTTGCACCCTGTTTACGTGTCTAAAATTTATAAGCTGGAAACCGGCGATAACCTCAGCGATTATGTCAATCGCGTACGAATGGATCGAGCGGCTTATCTGCTGAAGAACGGTCACGATAAAATATACGAAATCGCTACACAGCTCGGTTACCAACGTCCCCACTCCTTCAACCATGCCTTCAAAAAGCATTACGGCATGACCCCGCAGGAGTACCGTGATCAATATTCATAAAAAAGGAGGATGTACGGTATGTCGTCGGAAGTTTTGCAGCAGTTGAAGAAATCAAAGGTCATTGCCATCATTCGCGGCATTGAGCCCTCTCAGGCTCAGCCTCTTTTTGAGGCGCTTGAGCGCGGCGGCATCGCACTAGCCGAAGTGACACTGAATACGCCAAATGCATTGCAAATCATCCAAATGATGCGCAAAAAGTATGAGGGCCGTATGGTGATTGGTGCCGGCACCGTGCTGAACGCCGCTTACGCGGATGAAGCCATTCAGGCCGGCGCCCAGTTCCTGATTTCGCCGAATGTGGATCAGGGCATGATTGAAAAGGCTTTAGCTAGCGAGGTGCTTCCGATTCCGGGAGCCCTTACTCCGACAGAAATTGTGCAGGCCATGAACTGCGGGGCATCAACGGTGAAATTATTCCCTTGCTCCAGCTTGGGACCTTCTTATTTGAAAGAAATAAAAGGACCTCTGAACGATGTAAACCTCCTCGCCGTTGGCGGAATCACGAAGGACAATGCTGCCGCTTATCTCGAAGCAGGCGCTTTTTCCGTCGGCGTGGGAGGAAGTTTGGTCTCACTTAGCGAAATTCAAAAAGGGAATTATAAAGCGATTACAACATATGCCGAGCAGCTCATGGCGGCAGTAAACCAGTAAGACATTCTAGGTTATGGGAGAGGAAATTTACCATGAAGATTACGAAATTAGAACTGTTTAAGGTGCCGCCAAGATGGTTGTTTTTGAAAATCGAAACCGATGAAGGCATTACGGGTTGGGGCGAGCCGATCGTCGAAGGGAAAGCGGATACAGTCGCAGCCGCCGTCATGGAGATGAGTGAGCAAATCATTGGCCAAGATCCCATGCGGATTGAAGATATGTTTCAGGTCTTGTACCGCGGCGGTTTCTATCGCGGAGGCCCTATTCTGACCAGCGCGATCTCCGGCATCGAGCAAGCGCTTTGGGACATTAAGGGGAAATTCTACAATGCCCCTATTTATGATCTGCTTGGCGGTGCGTGCCGTGACCGCACACGCGTTTATTCGTGGATCGGCGGCGACCGTCCGAGCGACGTTGGGTTGGCGGCCAAACAGCAGGTGGCCGCGGGCTTTACGGCCGTGAAGATGAATGCCACGGAAGAAATGCACTACATCGACTCGCTCAGCAAAGTGGACGAGGCCATCGCTCGTATTGCCGCTGTCCGCGAAGCCGTCGGCCGGGATGTCGGCATTGGCATCGACTTCCACGGGCGCATTCATAAGTCCATGGCCAAAATCCTCGTCAAAGAACTGGAGCCATACCGCCCTATGTTCATTGAAGAGCCTGTTCTGCCGGAAAATAATGAGGCGCTTCGGGAGATCGCCCGCCATACCTCATGCCCGATCGCAACCGGCGAGCGCATGTACACACGCTGGGGCTTCAAAGATCTGCTGGCGCAAGGCTATGTAGACATTATCCAACCGGATCTTTCCCATGCCGGAGGCATTCTGGAGACTCGCAAAATCGCCGCGATGGCGGAAGCTTACGACGTTGCGGTTGCGCCGCATTGCCCGTTAGGCCCTATTGCCCTAGCCTCCTGCTTGCAGCTGGACACATGCTCCCCGAACGCTTTCATTCAGGAGCAAAGCTTGGGTATTCACTACAATCAAGGCAGCGACTTGCTCGATTATTTGAAGGATCCAGCAGTGTTCCAATACGAAGACGGCTTCGTCAAAAACCTGACCGCACCAGGACTCGGCATCGAAATCAACGAGGACAAGGTTCGTGAAATGGCCGCTATCGGGCACACTTGGAAAAATCCCGTTTGGCGCCAAGCGGATGGTACGGTAGCGGAGTGGTAGGATCCTGGTTCTAGCTTCCTCCCCCTCTTCTGGTGATTAGGCATAACGTGAGGCTGCTCCCGAAGGTCTGTAAAGACCGGTGGGGCAGCCTTTTTCCATTTACGACGAGAACAAGGCGACGGTTGCATAAGAATCCCGCCCGCCAATAGCCACTCAGTCGTCAGCACGTGAGCAGCCACACTCTTCTATTACGGACTCAGCAGCCGTTATTCTGCTAAATTCGGCTGATTTCCCGTGCTAACGGACGGAGGAGGCGCTATTTATGGATTTTGCCGCTGTTTTTGGCATTTTCATAGCCAATAGCGGCTCGTGAGTCCGTTAGATGCTGAATCTACCTCAAAAGCAGCAAATAGCGTCATCTCAGTCCGTTAGCGCCGACAGTAGGTGCTGGCAGACCCTCGAACAAAAAAAACAGAGCCACGCAAAATTCGCGGGCTCTGTTTTTATCGTAAAGATTATTTCAATTCTGTAATAAATCTGTCCATCTCACCATTCGGTGTAGTCACAGACTCATAAACTCTGATGGAAACATTATTTTGAACTTGGTTTTGCGTCAAATTGCTGAAGCTCAGCGATTGCGTGCCGCTCACCAAACGATTTGTTCCGCTGAAAGGGAACGAACTCGATCCCAATGAACTTCCGGAACCATCAACCAATTCAAATTTCAATTTGGAGAAGTTATTATCTACAAGGACTTCAGGGTCACGTGTAATGTCCAAATCAAGATTTAATTTGTAGGAATAAGATAAGGACGGAGTTGTTATCGTCAGCTGAGATAAAGTCCAGCTTTTGATGTTCAACTTGAATGGATATAAGGAAACATTGTTATGATCATTGTCGCTTTGCGTGCTGACCGTGTAGCTGGCAATGGTGGATTTATAACCCGTTTGGCCTTGCGAAGCTCCTGCAAGGACACCCTGCACATTCAGTTTGTACTGATCACTTTGGTCTGTCGATGGAATGGTATAGCCATAGCTAACTACGACACCAGTTCCAGGAGCGATGTCCGAAGTACCTAACGTTTGACGGCTTCCTGTATACGTGAAACCATCTTTCCCTGTTAAATCCGCGGCTAAAGCCGGTACAGGAATCGGCTTATCACCTTTATTAACCAGCTTGAACTTCGCTAATCCCGTTTTATTTCCGGTTTCTTCGTTATTCGTCACATGCAATTCTTCTAACGATACAGCCAGATTAGGATTGATGAACTCATTCCCTTGCTCGAATACCATCGGTGTACCAAATGTATAGTTGCCTCCGGAAGGGACTGTGCTTGTTTCTGTTCCGCCATTAGCCGGAAGTCCGAATCCAATGCGTCCTGTATAGTATTGAAGCGGCGTTGTTTGGCCTTGTTTCAAGAAACTTTCAGGTGTAAGAACATAGAAAGCATTCAATTGCGTACTTGCTTCCGTCGTAACCGCAAAATGGATATATTTCTGTTCTCCCGCATTCAGAGTTATTGGGGATTCCTCAACTCTTTTTCCAATAAAAGATTGTCCATTCGATTTCCCGCTAAGCGTAAAATCCGGAATGGTTTCCGCATAACTTCCCGAGTTCTGAACTTTCACTTGTACGATATAGGTTGGCGATTGCCCCGAGAACTGCTTGGACAAACTTGTCGCCGAATATTTCAAAGATGAAGTCACGCCTGGAATGGAGAAGGTAGCTCCCCACTCTCCCATGAGCGAAGCATCATTGATCACAGCATCATTACCGCGCCATACAATCGATCCAACAGGAGAATCCGCAAGCAGCGTTTCCTGCTTAGGATATACTTTTGTATCCACATCGATCCAAAGAACATCCGTTAAACTTACGTCCGACTTTACATTAATATCGGTCATATAACTAAGTGTCACATCACTCTGAGGCAAAATCGAACGAGCGTTGCTTGCGCTTGGCACTAACGTGTAGTCCGTGCCGTCTGACGTTCTGACACGCAACTCGTAATCAGGAACACGTATCGTGGAATTGGACGAATTGGTTAGCTTAACGACGGTTCCAACTCTCCAACCATCTGTTGTTTTTTCCTGTAGAACACTCTTGACTTGAGCCTGTGAACCTCCTGGAAGACTATAGGCTTTCAGGTCTTCTGCATGGATTTCCGAATGCTGTCCGGAAGGTATACTCCCAGGTACAAATTGCTGCTTCGCTGCATAAGAGGAAGTAACCAACAGGTCGCGTGTCGCAGGTTGGGTTCCCCCGAATGTACCGTCAGCTTGGTTGCTGAGCAGGTTCAATTGAATCGCCAACGCGGCATAACCTTTGGCCCAACTGGAGACGGTGTTATCATTAACCCCTGTAGTTCCTTTAGCTTGGGCATCTTTATTCAATCCCCGAAGTAGGAAGGCGGCCAGCTGCTCTTTCGTAACTTCGCCTGCCGGGTTGTAGGTGCCTTGGCCAAAGCCGTCGGTAAGGTTAGCAGCTTTCAACGCTTCGATATAAGGTAGAGCATAACCATTTGCCGGATCTGAGCTGCTCACATCGCTGAAACTAGATACCTGCAAAGTTGAATTTACCTTCAATCCGAAAATTAAAGCCGCCACTTTGGCGAATTGCGCACGGTTCATTTTATCATGAAGGCCAAAAACGCCATTGCTTACTCCATCAAAAATACCTGCGGAAATCATCGCATCAAATTTAGCTTTGGTTCCCGCATCAAGCCCATTTAAATCACTGAAATCCGCTGAGGATTTAGCGCCAGTCGCACCTAGAGCTACAGATGCAAATAAAGTAACAGCCATAGCTGAGCTCACGATAACGGATAAACTTTTCTTCATTGTCGTACTCCTCTCAAAAGCTGGATATAAATCTGGATATCATCAAATCATTTACTTTTTGACCTCGGTTGGCGCCTTTTTTCTCTGGATAAAGAAAAGGACGAAAGGGATACATATAAAAGCAGGCATAGCAGAAATATAGAACGTATCGGCGATTGACCTGACTAATGACTCTTTTTGCATGATGCCGGCTAGATAGCTAGCCGCAGTTCCTGAGGCTGTTGCCATATCTACCGACCATGAATAAATGGAGCCTGAGAGCATGGATACCGTATTATTCGCTGAAACCGAATCAACCGGCACATTATCGCTGATGTGTTGAAAGTGAAGAATTTGACGATTGCTCATAAGCGCCGTAAAGATGGCAATCCCCAGGGAACCAGCTACTTGACGCACAACGTTGGATAGCGGTGAAGCATTCCCTACCTGCTGTGGAGATACCGCACGCATACCCGCTGTAGTTAGTGGCATCATACAAAGCCCAATTCCGATACCGCGGATCGTTAATATGGTATTTAGCCAATGGTTAGGCGTATCCGTCGTGAGATGGTGCAGATCCAATGTCGTGACACCAAGGATGGTAAGACCCGTGATACACAAAGGGACAATCCCGAATTTATCGGCGAGCTTGCCACTGATCGGCATCATAAGCGCCATCGCGATGGACTGCGGCATCATCACAAGCCCGGTCTGCATGGCGGAGAGCCCTTGAATATTCTGGAGATATAAAGGGGTCAAGAACGTACCGCCCATCATACCCATCATAACTAAACTACCTGCAATAACGCTAATGGCAAATTTTAAATTTTTAAAAAGCTTCAAGTCAAGCACAGGCTGTTCGACTCCGAGCTCCACCCAGATCAAGAGCAGCAAACTGAAGAATGCAACAAACAGCAAACTAATGATGAATAAAGAAGTCCATCCTTGCTGCTGGCCTTTACTTAGCGCCAATAGCAGACTTCCGAAGAAGACCATGGACAGAATAGCTCCGGTTAAGTCGAATTTCAATCCTTCTCTTCGCGGAGATTCTTTCAGCAAGACCTTCCCAAGTATGACAGCAAGAATCCCAATAGGTACATTAATGAAAAAGAGTAATCTCCAGCTGTAATTCTGGATTAGATATCCGCCGAACGTCGGCCCGAGTGCAGGGGCACACATCGCGGCTACCCCCCACAGGCCAATGGCCGTACCGGTTTTCTCCCGGGGAAACGTGGTATAAATAATGGACATCCCGATTGGCATAATAAATCCGCCGGCAAAACCTTGAATGATTCGGAACAAGATCATTGTACTAGAACTCCAAGCCAGACCGCAAACTACGGAAAATAAGGTAAACCCGGCTACAGAGAAAATAAATATATTTTTATTTCCGAATTTGGCACCGAGAAAGCCGCTCATCGGAATAACCATCGCAGATGCCAAGGTATATCCCGTAATGACCCACTGCATCGTATTAATATCCGAGCCGAATACGGCAACGAATTTGTTCATAGCTACATTCATTAAGCTGCTGTTCAGAACGGCAACGAAGGTACCCATGACGATGGCGATAAGCGACAGCCACATTTTACCGGAGCCTTCTGATTCTTGTTGTTTTACTGCCGATGCATCGGCCATAGCTGCGCCTCCTATTCGGCTTTTACCTTCGTGCCTTCAGCAATCTTGTCTGCAGGATTCACGACAATTTGTTCATTCGCCTTTAATTTATCCGTAGGCAGCACGTACGACCAATCCTGGTTTTTCTCCTCCGTTTTTACTTCAACGAGGTGAGCTGTGTTGTCAGTTACGATGAATACATACTCTTTTTGATCTTTTTTAATAATTGCGCTTTTCGGAACTTCCAAACGGCTTTCTTGAGCAGCGTTCAGTTTAACTTCCGCCACCATACCTGCAAAAAGCAAACCATCTTTGTTGTCTACCTTCACTTTGACAGGGAACGTGTTGCTGTTCGCGTTGGCAACGGGACTTACGAAAGAAATCTCGCCTTTAAAAGTTTGATTCGGCAAGTTTTGAATCGCAACGTCTACCTGCATGCCGGCCTTCACTTGTGTGATCTGGCTGTCGGACACACTTAGTTCCACTTGAACTTGATCCATGTTCACCAGAGAGAGGATTTGCACGCCCGGTTGAGCGAGTTCACCCACGGAAATGCTTTTTTTGACAATAAGTCCGTCGATTGGCGCGGTAATTGTCGCATTGCTCAAACCGCTGTTAGCAAGTTCCAAACCTGCATTCAAACGGTCAACATCAGCCTGAAGCGCTGAAATCGTATTATCTGTTGGTCCTACTTTAGCCAATTGCAGCTTAGCTTCTGCTCCTTGGAGTTGTGCTTCAGCCGCTTTTTGAGCGCCTTGTGCTTGTTCAGAGGCAGCTTTCGCTTTCTCATAATCAAGTGTTCCTTTATCCAAATCTTCTTGCGTTACACCAGAATTGCTGTCGTAAGAATTTCTCAAACGGTTATAAGTGCTTGTAGCGAGATCGAGTCCTGCTTTGGCTTGCTCCATCGCCGCGGTTGCCTGTTGATAAGCCCCTTGAGCTGCGCTAACTGCGCTTTGAAGCCCTTGAATCTCCTGGGAACGGGCACCTGCTTTTGTATCAACAAGTTTCGCTTGCGCCGCAACGAGGGCAGATTCCGCTTGTTTCACTTGCTGCGTTAGATCACTTGTTTCCAGTTGAACCAACACATCGCCTTGTTTGACTTTACTGCCTTCTTGCACGTTTACGTTGGCAACTTTACCAGCTACTTTGGATACAATTTTAATATCCTGATCCGGAATAACTTTACCACTTAAGCCTGCAGTTGCAGGTTGACCCACTTTAATAACTTGAATCGGTACGGCTGCGGAATCCGCTTGACCTGAAACTTTGGCGCCACATCCAGGAAGGATCACAATAGCTGCCAATATGAGAATCGCTGGAACGATTATTTGTTTTCGTTTACGCATCGTCGACTAACTCCTCTTGTTTTAGTTGCCCTTCAAATGAATTTTGATTGAAGTGCTAATTCCGGGTGATAATTCAAGCCCTTGATTGTCATCGATCGAAATTTTGATAGGGATACGTTGGGTGACTTTTGTAAAATTCCCGCTTGTATTCGTAGCAGGCAGCAGCGAAAAGGTCGACGCAGTGGCTTTACTAATTTCTTGCACTTTGCCTAGCAGCACTTTGCCAGGGAAATTGTCCAAATTGATCTCTACAACTTCGCCTTCCTTGACCTTATGAATCTCTGTTTCCTCCACATTGGCCGACACGTACAACTTGTTCGTATCTACGACCATCGCTACCGTTTGACCTGGTGAGGAGACTTCTCCGGCTTTAACCAAAGTTTTAATGACAGTTCCTTCAATTGGCGAGCGTAGTGCCGCTTGATCGAGGCTGCTTGTGGGCAAATTATTATTGTCTTGCTGCCCAATAATCTGATCGGCCAACACATGATCTCCTTCGCTAACTTGCAACGAAGTCACTTTTCCGGTAATTCGCGGCATTACTTTATAGATGTCTCCGGCAAGCCTTGAGTCATCCGTAGTTAGGTAGTTTTGGCCTTCATACCAAAAATAACCGCCGATTCCTCCGCCGACGATGACCAAAGCGGTCAATATGATATACAACATTACTTTACGCTTCATGATTTCTCCTCAACCTTCTTTTCCAAATGTCTTGTAATCAAATCGAAAGAATTATGAATAGTGACTAATTCTTCTTCTGAGAATCCATTTAAAAACTTAGAATAATTAGCTTCTTGAAAAAAAGTATTTTCCTCAAACCTTGCCAGTTTCTTCTCAGACATATAAATCCAAGTCACGCGGCGATCCACTTCGTCTTTCACACGTTCAAGCCAACCATCGCGTTCAAGCCGATCTATGATACCCGACACGGTACTGTAAGATAAATCAACAGCGTCGACAATCTGCCCGATCGTCTTGGGCTCCTTCTTAATTTGACACAACGTCATGAATTGGGGAGGTGTTAATCCCAAACAATTAATCCTTTTAGCTAACGACTCTTTATGGTATCTCGTCAATTGCCTCAGAAGTTTAGCAATATTGGTCTCAAGATACATCCACACACCTCATTTCAGACGAATAGAATTGAAGAGCCACATTGACTCCCCCAAAAACAAGTTGTATCATAAAACTACATTGTTGTATTATACAACTTTATAGAGGGTTGTCAATCATCATTTTCAGCCTCTTTTCAGATTCAAAATTGGAGTTGGGTATGTTACCATAGTTCATATAGCTAATGGGGTGAAGAAGTATGAAAATAGATTCATTGGAGATCATAGAACTTGAAATGGCCATATTTGTTCGCCGCCTCACGTCTTTGTCATCCGACAAGAAATTCGGTAATATCGATCGCTCCGCTTATCTGTTGTTACACCAAATATCAGCTCATGGCTGCGCTGGCGTAAAAGCATTGGCGGATATTTTTCAATTGGATATCTCCACCGTCAGTAGGCAAGCATCTTCATTAGAGCAGAAAGAATACGTGTACAGAATACCTGACCCCCAAGATCGAAGGGCATATACCTTACACATAACGGATTTGGGTAAACATGAATTAGATGAATATAAAAAGGCAAGGTCGGTCCGATTCAAGGAAGTACTAAAAGAATGGTCAGATGAAGAATGCCAAACATTCGCACAATTGTTACGAAAATTCAATATTACAATCAATGAAAGTCGTGCCAAAGAGCCCAACTAATCCTAGTTGGGCAAAAAAAGAGGTCGACCAGAAACATCCGGTGACCTCATGTAAAGTGAAACCTTTAAAACAAATCCAGCTGCCTCGGTGCCAGCCCTTCATAATCAAGCCCCAGCATCGCCATCAACTGCTTAGCATTCCCAGCCGCGTGTCCACCCGAGTTGTTGTTGAACACCACACAGACTTCCCGTGTCTTCTCCTGAAGTTGCATAAGCCAATCCTTCCATTCCAATAATTCCTGTTGATTGTAGTCGTATAAATATCGCACATCGCGCCAATTTGCTTCGTTGTTTTGCACCCAACCGCCGACATTCCGTCCGTGGAATCGTACCATTGTCATATCAGGATGCGTGACCTCCAGCACCGTAGGAACGGAGCCCACTCCCGCCTGCGGCTCGTCACAGATGCTATGCATCCAACCTTCGCGCTTCATGAATGTGAGCGTCTTCTCCTGCATGTCCTCTTTGAACCAGCTCTGATGGCGGAATTCCAGAGCTACAGGCACATCCCCCATGCGTTCTCTCGCATCGCGCAGCACATCCACATTAGCTTTGCTGCAATCGAACCAGGGTGGATATTGGAACAGAACCGTCTTCAGCTTACCCGTTTCTTGAACGGGTCGAATCGACTGCAAGAAAGTCTCAAACATCTCTCCGATCCCGCCGGCAAAAGGATTCGCTCCCCGCAAATGCCCCGTCATTCCCTGGTACGCCTTAATGATGAATCCGAATCCTTCCGGAGTCTCTTGATTCCACTTCATGTAGTTGCGTTCCGGCTGAATCGCGTAAAACGAAGTGTCCACCTCCACAACCGGAAAGTGTGCGCCGTACTCCCGCAGCTTCCCTCTACTGCCGCCCAGCTCGTGATCGCCCCATCCGGCGAGACCGATATTGATCATTGTAAGTTCCCCTTACATCGCTGATTTTCTTTTATTGTAGCTTTTTGAAGGGGAGTTGGACAACTAAGGGGTCTAGAACGAAACATGAAACATTTTCATCCAAAAAACCGTCAACAGCATTGAAAAACCATAAGCTAATAGAGGTTTGACCGAAAACAATTTGAGCATAGGAAACATGATGATATTAAAAATAATTGACCATCCTAAAGACCAGCCGTATTGATACTCGATTCTACCCGTCAAAGAGTAGATGTACTCCACCCCGCCATAGATGAGCACCCATTGGACATAGTGAAAAAAGACCTTCATCCGGCCCTGCGGGAAATTCGTCAGAAACAAGAGTGCCGTGGCTGGGAAAGTAAGAAAGGTGTAAATCAATTCCGTGAGGCCTGTATCCCCGAACCAGTCGGGAGTCAGCGTCCAGAGCATACGCTCAGCGCATAAATAGTTGTATAATAAATTACCAATAGCGAAATACATCATCGTAGGTTGATACTTCTGCCAGTTCCGCCAATCGCCCCATCGATACGAAGCCCAAACACTGAAAATAGCCACAAATAAGTGCATAACGACATGTCTCCTTCTCGTTGTATCTATTATACAAATAATTTACAATTATATACAAATAAGTTACAAAATTATACATTTTGTGACATGCACCAACTATGACATACTGCTGTTAGTGAGCTTGCTATATATTGAAATAAAAGCGTGTAGGAGGCCTATGCATGACTGAACATATGGATAAAATCCTCAGCCGACGCGACCTCAACCGGGCGCTCCTGGCTCGGCAGCTGCTGCTGCGGCGATCGGACATGCCTGTCCTCGCGGCGGTCCGGCACCTCGTCGGGCTGCAAGCGCAAGCCCCCAACCCACCCTACGTGGGGTTGTGGACCCGCCTGCAAAGCTTTCACCATGAGCAGCTGTCGCAGCTCATCCTGGATCGAAGCATCGTGCGCATCGCCTTGATGCGCTCGACGATCCACCTCGTCACGGCAGACGACTGCGTGACGCTGCGCCCGATCCTGCAAGCCGTGCAGGATCGCGGCTTGCAAGGCGCGTTCGGCAAGAAGCTTGCCGAACTGGACCTGGACGCGCTTGCCGCCGCCGGGCGAGCGCTGCTTGAGGCGCAGCCGCTCACGCTAGGTGAGCTCGGCAAGCGCCTGAGGGCCCAGTGGCCGCAGCGCGACGCCACGGCCTTGGCGCAAGCGGTGCGCTGCCGCTTGCCGCTGGTTCAGGTGCCTCCGCGAGGCATCTGGGGAGCCGCCGGGCAGGCGGCCCACACGACCGCGGAGGCGTGGCTTAGCCGCCCGCTGGCGGAGGCGGCCAGTGTGGATGCCATGTTGCTGCGCTACTTGGCGGCATTTGGGCCTGCATCTGTGAAGGATATGCAGGTATGGTCCGGGCTGACCCGGCTGCGCGAGGTCATGGAGCGGCTGCGCCCCGGCCTGCTCGTCTTTCGCGACGAGCACGGCAGTGAGCTGTTCGACCTGCCGGAGGCGCCACGGCCGGACGCTAGCACGCCTGCTCCCCCTCGCTTCTTGGGGGAGTTCGACAACATGCTGCTATCCTACGACGACCGCTCCCGCATTATGGCGGAGGAGCTGAAGCAGCGTGTGTTTACGTATAACGGCATCATTCGCGCAGCGCTGCTTATTGACGGTTTTGTCAGCGGCACTTGGTCCATTGTGATGCACAAACGAAAAGTGTGCGTGTTAACAATCACGCTATTCCGCGTCATTTCCTCGTCAGAACGAGCTAGTGTTGAAGCAGAGGCTGAGGGGCTCTGCGCCTTTCATTTTCCTGAGGCCGAGTCCGTGGAAATTTGCTATAACTAAAAAGGCTGCCCCACAAGGTCGGAAACAACCTTTGAGACAGCCTTCTAGGCCATATGAGTAGTTATCTTGGGGTAGGGGGAACTGTGGTCCGCTATTTTTCACGATACAGCCGATTCTTCAGGTTAGTGGGAACTACGTTCCGCTATTTTAGCAAAATTGGCCAAAATACAAGTTCATTATGCGAAATAAGGCCCTGTAGTTCCATCTCACCTAGAAATGAGCCCATTTTGGCTCATTTAAGACCCTGCACTTCCCCTATTCCGCCTTGCCGACCACCTGTCGCACATTAAACGCACAACCGGCCTATTTCGCTGCTTTTTCAGCCCATTTCGCCTTCAATGCGCTTTCTACTTCCGCAAGAATCTGATCGGCTGTTTTACCGTCCGTAGAAATACCCAGCTTCTCAGCACGTTTATTTAATGCTGCGGCTTTTTTCGCATCTTTGCCTGCTGAGAGAGCTGCATGAATCTCTTTCGCTGTTTTCCCCTCTGTTGCAATACCCGCCGCTGTTGCTTTTTCTTGCAGTTTAGTCAACTCAGCTGCTTTCAGCGCCGCTTTGATCTCTTTATTCGTTTTACCTTCTGTACTAATGCCGAGCTTCGTCGCTTTTGCCTGCAGCTTCGTCAATGCCGCCGCCTTCAATGCCTCTCTCAGCTCTTTGTTCGTTTTTCCATCCGTACTTATCCCCTGCTTCGTCGCTTTCGCCTGCAACTTCGTCAATGCCGCCGCCTTCAATGCTTCTCTCAGCTCTTTGTTCGTTTTTCCATCCGTGCTGATTCCCAGCTTCGTCGCTCTCGCCTGCAGTTTTACCTGCACCGCTGCTTGGATGTCCGCTTTGAGCTGCTCATCTGTTTTGCCGTCTGTGCTGATGCCCAGTTTTGCTGCGGCTTTTTTCAAGCGCTCTGTGTTTTGGGCTGCACTTGCCGTTTTCAGTTCATCTTTGATCTGTTTGTTTGTTTTACCGTCCGTCGATATGCCAAAAGCTTGCGCTTTATCCAACAATAATTGTTTAAGTGGATGAAACGTGCTGCTCTGCGATTCCGCCGCAAAAGCCGCCACCGGAACAGTTAATGCAATCGCGCCCACCAAAGCTAGTCCTGTTAATTTTTTCAACATAAGTATCACTCCTCGATTGGTCTATGGTTATGTTTACCTTACGAAACCTATCTTAGCGGATAATTATGTCATAAGTTTGTCATAGCGCGACGTTTAAACAACCGGCAAAAATATTTTAAATACCGTCCCCGCCCCAACCTTTGACTCAACTCGAATAGAGCCTCCGTGGGCTTCAACGATATGTTTACAGATCGTCAGTCCGAGGCCTGCACCGGAGCGATTGCGGCTTTCATCCGCTTTATAGAAGCGGTCAAACAGATGCGGCAGCTTCTCCGGCGCAATACCTTGACCATTATCCCAGACCTCGATCCAGCGCTCATTTCTGACTGCTTTCACCCGAATTCCCGCCTCTGATCCCTCTGGGATATGATTAATCGCGTTATCCAGTAAATTAATGAATACCTGCCTCAACCGATCGGCATCCCCCTGCACCCTGTAGGCCATCTCCGCCTCCGAACTTAGTTCGATCCGTTTGGCCTTGGCTTTCATCTTCAACTGGGTGACCACGTGGGTAATGACATCGGATACATCCATAGGTTGAAAACTCAACTTCACCTGCTTCTCCTCAAAAGAAGACAGCTCCATCAAATCATCCACCAAACTGCTCAGTCGCAGCGTCTCTTGAAGAGATACCTGAATGAACTCTTTGGCATCCTCCGGCTCCACAACACCGTCCGTTATCCCCTGCAGAGAGGCTCGAATCGTTGTCAGTGGCGTCCGCAGCTCGTGTGAAATTTCAGAGAGAAACCTTTTGCGCCCCTCTTCCACCTTCTGCAGCTTGCCTGCCATGCGATTCAGCGATCCCGACAGCGATGCAATCTCGTCCTTCCCTCGAACGGGGACCCTTCCGCTAAAATCCCCCAAAGCCAGCGCCTCCGCTGTCTTGCTCATGAGCTGAATCGGCTTCACAAAATGCCGTGAAACAAAGTACAGCACAGCCATCGCCAGTAGCGCCACCGATATGGCCGAGATATAGATCGCTCGATTGATATCGTTGATCGTTCCTTGGATATTCATAATTGGCGTATACAGAAAAATCGCCCCAACCACATGGTTCTCCTGCACCACAGGACGTCCGACAATCAACATTTTCACCGTACTATTCTGGGTGAAATTGCTCCGCACCGTCACCTGATTCCCTGCCAGCACTTTATCCAGCCATTCCTTGCGTGCCGGGGACTCGCCGATGGACTGGAGTTTATCCGCATTCACTTTTGGATGCTTGATCAGAGACACTCGAACGTTGGACGATTTCTCTATCGCACTTATTTGTTTGCGGAAATCCTTCTGCAAAGTAGACCCGTCGAATAACTCTTTGGCTAACTCATCGACCTGTTCAACTTTCTCCAGCAAGAGCTTTTCACTGCGGTCATATGTCTTCTGTTTCATGGAATAACCGATCGTTCCTGAAATCGCAAGAATAGACACAACCGTGATGGACATGTAGATAAATAAGAGCTTGCGGTAAAAAGAGTTCAGCATGACTCAGGTCCCTCGAACTTGTAGCCAATGCCCCACACGGTCCGAATGCTCCAGTCTACTTTTCTTTCCGTATGCGCCGATAGCTTCTGTCTTAGGCGTTTTATGTATAAGTCAACGACACGGTCTTCCCCCTCAAAATCCCAACCCCATATCTTGGCGATGAGATCTTCGCGAGTGAATACCTGATTCGGATTACGTACAAAAAATAACAGGAGCTCGTACTCCTTTTTGGGCAAAGCGACCAGTTGACCCTCTACGGTGACATCGTGGGAAAGAGCGTCTACCCGCAGGCTGCCGACTTCATAAATGTTTGAGGGCGCTGACGCTTCCGTACGAATCAGCGTTCTGCGAAGTATCGTCGTCACGCGAGCAACCAGCTCGTTCGGGTCAAAGGGCTTGACCAGATAATCGTCTGCGCCCATTTGCAAACCTTCTATTCGCTCATCCACGTGAGCTCTGGCTGTCAGCATCAAGATCGGTACATCGCTCATTGCGCGAATCTTCTGGCACACGGACCAGCCATCCCGCTTCGGCAGCATAATATCGAGCACGATGAAGTCGGGCTGCAGCTCTTCGAACTGCGTGAGAGCCTGCTCGCCGTCATTTGCGGTCATCACCGCATAGCCGCTTTTTTCTAAGTAAAGCTTCGTAATGCGGCAAATATTCAGATCATCATCTACCACCAAAACGGTTTTCACAAGGCACACTCCCCTGAAATTAGGTTCTATGACACCATCATACTGGATATTTGTGAATAAAAAATTTATTCATTGCGAAAATGCTGCCACTTCCACCACCATCTCGGCGCCGAGACAGTCTTTTTGGCTCTTTCGGTGGACGTTAGGCTTGTTTTTCAGCGTTAACGCAGACTTCCGGTGCGTTCCACACACGTTAGCGATGTTTTTCGACGTTTCAGCGGACGGCACTCGTCTTTTCGGCTCTTTCGCCGGACGTTAAGCTTGTTTTTCAGCGTTAACGCAAACTTCCGGCGCATTCCACACACGTTAGCAATGTTTTTCGACGTTTCAGCAGGCCGCACGCCACTTTTTGGCTCTTTCAGTGGACGTTAAGCTTGTTTTTCAGCGTTAACGCAAACTTCCGGCGCATTCCACACACGTCAGCAATGTTTTCGGCGTTTCAGCAGGCCACATGCGACTTTTTGGCTCTTTCGCCGGACGTTAAGCTTGTTTTTCAGCGTTAACGCAAACTTCTGGCGCGTTCCACACACGTTTAGCAATGTTTTTCGGCGTTCTAGCAGCGACGAGGCCCGTTAGTGTTGCCCAGCCACCAAACAAATCAAAAAAAATCCTAGCCTAAGCTAGGATTTTAAACTTTACACTTCAAAAGAGCTTTTCAGCGAAACAATTAGGTTGAACACCAGTTTGTCGCTAGTTGTATGCTTCGGATCCACGTTGAAATAGCCATGGCGGAAGAATTGGAACTTATCATGCGGCTTCGCTTCTTTCATGCCCGCTTCCACAAAACCTTGCACGATTTGCAGGGAGTTCGGGTTCAGGTTTTCTAAGAAGGAGGCATTCTCGTCTTCTTGGTCATCTAAGATAAGCGGCTCATACAGGCGGAACTCCGCAGGTACGGCGCTTTTCGCATCGACCCAGTGGATCGTGCCTTTGACTTTACGGCCTGTAAAGCCGCTGCCGCTTTTCGTTTCGACGTCGTACGTACAGTGAAGCTCGATCACTTTTCCGCTGTCGTCTTTGACGAAATCGTTGCATTTGATGAAGTATGCATTTTTCAGGCGCACTTCATTGCCGGGAAATAAGCGGAAATATTTGTTCGGCGGATTTTCCATGAAATCCTCTTGCTCGATGTAGATCTCGCGGGAGAATGGAATTTGGCGGCTGCCCATTTCCGGGTTCTCCGAGTTATTCTCGGCATCCAGCATCTCAACGCTATCCTCTGGATAGTTGGTGATGACGACTTTCAGCGGATTGAGAATACCCATCGTGCGGAGAGCCTTCAATTTCAAATCTTCGCGGATAAAATGATCCAGCATTTTCGCATCAACCGTGCTGTTGCTGCGGGCAACGCCGATTTCACGGGCAAAAGTGCGAATCGCTTCCGGTGTAAACCCTCTGCGTCGCAGTCCGGAAATGGTCGGCATCCGCGGATCGTCCCAACCGTCAACGGCCTTCTCGTCTACGAGTTGTTTCAGCTTCCTTTTACTCATTACGGTGTTCGTAAGATTCAAACGTGCAAATTCGTATTGTCTCGGCACATTTGGCATTTCGCACTCGCGGATGACCCAGTCATAGAAAGGTCGTTGATCCTCGAACTCCAGGGTACAGATGGAATGCGTGACACCCTCGATTGCGTCCTCAATCGGATGCGCGTACGCGTACATTGGGTAGATGCACCAAGCGTCACCCGTATTGTGGTGGTGAGCATGAACCACACGATAGATCACCGGATCACGGAAGTTAATATTCGGCGAGGACATGTCGATCTTCGCGCGCAGCACGCGTTCGCCATCTTTGAACTCACCGGCGCGCATGCGCTCGAACAAGCTGAGATTTTCTTCCACACTACGGTCGCGATGCGGGCTGTTCGTACCAGGCGCAGTTAAAGTACCGCGACTTTCACGAATTTGTTCCGCTGTTTGATCATCTACGTAAGCCAAACCTTTACGAATTAGAATCACAGCGCGGTTGTACATTTCCTCGAAATAATTCGAAGCAAAAAAGAGACCGTCCCATTTAAATCCGAGCCACTCGACATCAGCTTTAATGGATTCCACATACTCTGTATCTTCCTTAACGGGATTCGTATCGTCAAAGCGGAGGTTCGTTAGCCCTTTGAACTCATCCGCCAATTCAAAATTAAGAACAATTGACTTCGCATGTCCTATATGAAGGTATCCGTTCGGCTCTGGGGGAAAACGGGTGACGACCTGGCTGACTTTGCCTGAATTCAAATCTTCGATTACAATATTCTTAATGAAATTGGACGGGGTGCTCGTTGGAGTCTTCGTTTCCATATTGCGCCAGCCTTTCTCCCAATGGTTAAAGTTTTATTTTCTATCATACACTAAAAGTTACTAAAATATAAAGGAGCCCAAGCGATGGAAACATTCGATCATTATCTGGATAAATACGCAGAACTCGCAATTCGTGTAGGATTAAACGTACAAAAGGATCAAACAGTCGTCATCATGACGCCAATATCATGTGCGGAGTTCGTGCGCAAGCTGACTAAAAAAGCCTATGAGGCAGGCGCGAAAGACGTCGTTATCGACTGGGATGACGATGAAGTAAAAGCGCTGCGACTCAAGCATGCGCCTGAGTCAACGCTTCGCGAATATCCGATGTGGCGCGCGAACGGCCTGGAAGAAATGGCGAAGAATGACGCTGCATTTCTGCAAATTTACGCACCGAACTCCGACTTGCTTAAAGATGTAGACCCTGAGCGGGTTGCTATTTCCAGCAAAACCGCAGCGACAGCGCGCGAAGGCTTCCTCAATTATATGCGCAACAATCAAGTCAGTTGGTTAATGGTCTCCTACCCGACGGCCGAATGGTCAGCTAAGGTATTCCCAAATTTGAGCGAAGCTGATCGTGTTAAGAAGCTTTGGGAGCAAATTTTCAAACTTACTCGCGTGGATAAAGAAGATCCTGTTGCAGCATGGAATGAACACATTGAGACTTTGACAGGTAAACAGAATATGCTGAACAGCAAGAAATATAAGCAGCTTCATTTCAAGGCAGAAGGCACTGATCTGTACATTGAGCTTGCGCCTAAGCACCAATGGGTTGCTGCAGGAAGCGAAACCGAGAAAGGTGTTTTCTTCATTCCGAACATTCCAACCGAAGAAGTCTTCACCATGCCCGCCAAAACAGGGACGAACGGAACAGTGCGCAGCACGCTGCCTCTGAGCTACCAAGGTTCTCTGATCGATGGCTTCTCGCTTACTTTCGAGCATGGCAAAGTGGTAAAAGCAACCGCCGAAGTAGGGCAAGAAGTGCTGAACAAAATGCTGGATATGGATGAAGGCTCCCGCTATTTGGGGGAAGTGGCACTCGTGCCGTATGATTCGCCGATTTCAAACTCCGGATTGATCTATTACAATACGTTATTTGACGAAAATGCCTCCTGCCACATCGCGTTAGGTAATTCGTATCCTTTCACGATTGAAGGCGGAACGTCGATGAGTCTCGAAGAGCTCAACCAGAATGGTTTTAATAAAAGCTTGATCCACGTCGATTTCATGATTGGTTCAGCCGACATGGCCATTGATGGCTTATCAGAAGATGGCACTCGCGAGCCTTTGTTCCGCAATGGCAACTGGGTGTAAGAACAAGCCATCCTCTCAACAAGAAGACCGCCAAATCAGGAGCACGAGCCCCTAACTTGGCGGTCTTTTATTCAATGATTATGATAGTTCTTGACGACAGCAGACTCTTTCAATACCCATCTGCCCTTCTTCCACTGCCACAGAGAGGTAGCGTAACCAAGCGTATCGGCGTTCGCAATGCCGGTAATACGCTGCACTCCCCTCAGATCACACTTCCCGCTTCCACCCTTATCAACAGGCTTCAAAAGGCTGTATGCATCCACATTCACGATAATCGGCTTAACCACCTTACCGTCTTTGTACACACCAAACTGTTCGTAATCGTCTTTCCGGTCTTTGATATTGATATTGAACGATTTACCGCTCTCTTCGATCTTCATTTTCACCACATAGTTGTTCTTAAAAGTCGCATAGACGCGAAGCGGTGCAGGCAGCGGGATTGCGGTCGGCACATTATTTTTTAGTGAATAGAGATAAAAGGTCGATAATCCGCCGCTTCCCCCATTTTCCGCGGAAACATAAATTTGAGGCAGCTTCTCGCCGATAAAATCGCAGAACTGCATGTTCGGATTGTATCCGCCTTGCAGAGGGATAACGACTTGCGTTTGCCCTGGGCTCGTTACAACAATGAACAACTGGTCATAGTACGGACTGTTCATCTCCAGCTTCGTACCGGAAAGAGCCACCTGATCCAGCACGCCATCGCCTGTCACATCGATGTCACGCGTCTGAATGAGCTGCGCTTGTCTAAGCTGTCCAGGCTGCTGCTGAGACGGTAGCGACGCTGGAAGCTCTTCGTTGTTCGCTGCTTGAGCCACAACCGTCCCCTGGCCCCCTAAGGATAGGCACCCCAGAAGCAAGCCTACTACAGCTGTTTGCAGCGCTATTTTAGCGCTTTTTTGAAACATGTGAATCATCAGACTCCCTTGACTTGGATTTGAATACGGCTTATTGTTTCAAATTTTTCCAAGTTGTATGCGGGAATCTGGCGTTTTACAGAATAGGAGACCGACGATATTTCGTTGCCTGCTCAAATGCATACCCCAAAGCCAAAAGCTTTCCTTCGCTGAACGCTCCAGCGGAAAACATGACGCCCATAGGCCCGTCAGCTGTATAACCGGCAGGCACGTTCAGCAGCGGATAGCCGGCACGAGCCGCAATGTCATAACCTTCATCGCCAGGAAAAAACAGCGCATCCAGTTGATGCTCCTCGAGCACATGATCAATGCCGCGAGAGCGTGTAAGCTCCTGATATTTGACTAAATTGCGGAGATAATCATCCTCTGTCAATGTACCGCTGGTTTCTTCTGACCAAATCAGTGTATTTTGCCCATAGACCAACGCCTTCTCTGCATGCTCATGATTGAACGCAATAACCTCCTGCAAAGTATGCACTGGGATGGAGGCATCGAGCTTGGCTAAATAGTCGTTCAGGTCTTTTTTGAATTCGTATCGCAATACGTCTGAATTCCACTCCTCCTGCTCGCATGGAAGCGATACGGGATCAATCACAACAGCACCCTGCTCGCGCAGCACTTGGATAGCATTTTCGGCAATACGTTGCGCTTCCTCATTCAAATTTTTGTAGAACCATCGGGGAATACCAATTATAGCCCCTTGAAGGCTATCAGCATCCAGAAAGGTTGTGTAATCACTCTGCCTAGGACTGTTCCCTTCACTGGCCAGACTCAAAGGGTCACGTGCATCCACGCCAGTCAGCGCTCCGAGAAGCAGCGCAGCATCCGTAACTGTCCGTGTCATCGGTCCAGGGGTATCCTGCGAGTGAGAGATGGGAATGATGCCAATACGGCTTAGCAATCCTACCGTAGGCTTGAGACCAACCAAGCTGTTATGATGCGCAGGGTTCACGATAGAACCGGATGTCTCCGTCCCGATAGCCGCTGCTGCGAAGCTGGCTGCGGTTGCTGCGCCGGAACCCGAACTGGACCCGCCAACCTCGAAACGTCCCGGACCGTAAGGGTTCAGGACTTGTCCGCCTCGGGAACTATACCCTGAGGGCATCGGTCCGGACATGAAATTGGCCCATTCGGTCATATTCACTTTCCCTAACAACACAGCCCCGGATTCCCGCAGTTTGGCGGCAATAAAAGCATCCTCAGCTGCAAATGACTGCGCCAAGGCCATAGAACCGGCACTCGTATGCATACGGTCACCCGTATCTATATTATCCTTAAGCAGGATCGGAATGCCGTGCAGCGGACCTCGGCTTCCCTGCTTTTGACGCTCATCATCAAGCGCTTGTGCAATTTGAAGCGCATCCGGATTGATTTCCAACACTGCATTGATGGTCTTATTAAATTTTTCAATTCTTTTTACATAGAAAGCAACCAGATCGACGGCACGGATTTCACCTGCTTCCATGGCTTTTTGCATTGTGATGATATCGGCTTCTACAATCCACTCTTCCGGTTTTTCAGACAAATTTGATCGCCTCCTGTAAGTTTCGAGACATGACTACCTAAGTTATACTATACTCTTGGTGTGGGTATTTTTGGAATGCATTCCAGCGGGTATTTTCCGCTCTTCAAATAAGGCAGGTGATCCTCGTGCAAATGATCAAACGAATAACAGACAGCGATATGTTGGGCGGCGATCCTGTATTTATAGACCGCGTTTCCCGCTATTCATCCCGGGGCATTCTCATTGACGGCTTGATGAACATTGCGATGATGTATTTATCGGAATCAGATCTGTACAAGCTGCCTGGCGGCGGGATTGAGGACAATGAGCTACCGAAGGCTGCTTTTTTGCGAGAAATCAAGGAAGAGACCGGCTATGAGGCGGAAATTACGCATGAATTAGGCATTATCGAGGAGCATAAGAACCGTAATCATTTTATGCAGCTTTCCTACTGTTACATTGCCAAAGCGCACCACCCTTCCAGCGCCCCTTCCCTAACAGAGAATGAGTTGAGACTGGGGATGTCCGTCGCCTGGATGACACTCGATGAAGCATTGGACGTAATGGCTACCTCCCTGCACAAATGTCAGCGTTATTCGGCCAAATTCATGCTTTTACGCGATAGAATCATTTTGGAACATGCCGTTAACCTTTTAACCGGACAAGACGGGGCGAAAGGAACGTATTTTTAATCCGTGAGGTGTTTTTTTGAAAATCGACCGTTTACTAGCGATCACCATGCTGCTGTTGAACCGCCGAAGAATAAGTGCGAAGGAGCTTTCGGAGCGTTTCGAAGTGTCTCTGCGAACTGTATACCGGGACGTCGAAGCCATTAACCAAGCGGGTATCCCTATCGTGTCATTTGCCGGGTTGAGCGGTGGGTATGAAATTATGGACCAGTACCGATTGGAGCGCCAATTTCTCTCCCTGGAAGAGCTGCAATCCATTATCGTCGGGTTAAAAGGAATCCGTTCCACAGTCGGCGACCAGGAAATCGGCAACCTGCTTGATAAAGTCGGCGCACTCGTAGCGAAGTCGGAACAAAACACGGCCGCCAGATTGGACGACCAACTCATCATTGATATGAATCCATGGCGACGAGGCAGCGAGGATAAAGAGAAGCTGAACATGCTGCGATCCGCCATTAAGGAATCGAGGCAAATCTCCTTTCAATATATTTCTTCACAAAGCGAACAGTCCATTCGCACAGCGGAGCCTATGAGCATCGTCGCCAAAGGTTTCGGCTGGTACTTGTACGGCTACTGCCTGCTGCGTCAGGATTTTCGGATTTTCCGGCTAAACCGCATGAAGGAAATTGAAGTGCTCTCGGAGACGTTTGAACGCCGGGCTGAGGTGAAAGCACCGTTTCAATATGGCTGGGGCAAAGGAGATCCATCCACATTAATTAATCTGGTTTTGCATGCGCAGCAAAGCATTCAGGCGCAGATTGAGGATTATTTCCAGCCGAAGCAGATCGCTTATCAGACGGACGGCTCCATGATCATTACCGCCAAACAGCCGGACGAGCCCTGGCTGCACAGCCTGCTGCTCGGTTATGGGCCTAGTGTGCGAGTTCTCGAACCCGCCCATCTGGCGGCCGCCATTAAAGAAAAAGCTGAAAAAATTGTTCAGCTCTATTCCTAACACTGACATTATGCTGTCAGTCATGGTTGTCTATACTTAGGGTATATCCAATCTAAGGAGGCTTTCCTCATGTTTAAATCAATTCAAGATTTCGTGAACGAATGGAACGAAGAATCCACAGCGACACAACGTGTACTCGACACACTTATAGATGCATCCCTGAAGCAACAAATCTCACCGGACTTCCGCACACTCGGACAGCTAGCCTGGCATATCGCTACAACCATCCATGAAATGTTATCTCGCGTAGGTCTCGCTTTTGAAGCACCGGAAGGTGATGAGCATGCGCCTGCCTCAGCCAAAACCATAGCCGATGCTTACCGCGCTACATCAGCGGCACTGACAAGTGCCATCCAGTCCCAATGGACGGATGCCAAGCTTACGGAATCCACCGACATGTACGGCCAAATGTGGCTGAATGCGACAACGCTGCGTATGCTGATCTCACACGAAATCCACCACCGTGGTGAAATGATCGTTTTGATGCGACAAGCCGGTCTACGCGTTCCGGATATTTACGGACCCACTCGCGAAGATTGGATAGAAAGAGGCATGCAGCCGCTAGTCTAATTGACAACTCGAGCCTTGCAACCCTTCATGGGCTATAATGGAAGAAAAGCCCAAGGAGTGGTTTCGCTTGCACAATCAAACCGTCATCGTTACCGGCGCTAATTCTGGAATGGGACTCTCGACAACCGTGGAACTCGCCCGTCAGGGCGCTTACGTGATCATGCTGTGCCGCAGTCAGCCAAGAGGCGAGCTGGCGCTTGCCGAAGCACGCCGTCAGAGCGGTTCAGACCGCATCGAGCTTATGCTTTGCGATCTAGGCTCTCTCGCCAGCGTTCGCGCGTTCGCTGACGCCTTCCTCGCCAAACATAAAGTGCTGGACGTGCTTGTAAACAACGCAGGCGTCGTCACCGTGAAACGGCAAACAACGTCCGACGGTTTCGAAGCGATGCTTGGCGTAAACCATCTGGGCCACTTCCTGCTGACCCAGCTGCTGCTCGAAGCCCTGATTCGCGCCCCGCAGGGGCGGATCGTCAATGTCTCCTCAGGCGCCCACAAGATCGGGCACTTCGACTTCAACAACCCTCACCTGACCCAAGGGTTCAGTGTCTGGAGAGGCTATTCGCAATCCAAGATTGCGAATATTTGGTTTACACGCGAGCAAGCCAAGCGTCTTGCGGGCACAGCAGTGACGGTGAACGCGCTGCATCCCGGCGCGGTCGGCACGAATATCGGTGTCGATCGGGACACCGGATTCGGCAAGGCCGTTCACCGCTTGCTGCGGCCCTTTTTCCTAACGCCGGCACAAGGCGCGGAGACAGCCATTTTTTTGGCGTCCAGTCCGGATGTGCGCTCCGTTAGCGGCGAATATTTTTATAAGAAGAAGATTGCGCCTGTCTCCGAGAAGGCCCTAGATGATAAATTCGCCGAACAGTTCTGGGCATGGAGCGAGCGGGAAGTCGGATTAAGGCCTGAAAAATAAGGGGAGAATAATCAGGTTTACGATCCTGATACACGGAGTGTGACTTCGATTGGACTTCTTTCATAGCCAGGAATCCTTAACTGCGCTTGAATGGATGATGAGAGCTGTTGTGGGCTACTTTTTCCTGCTCATTGCCGCTAAATTGCTCGGACAGCGCTCCATTTCTCAGCTTAGATTCCTGGATTTCATCATTGCATTAATTTTGGGAAACATTATTGCCCACCCTCTCTCGGATGAGCGTTTATCGTTGACCGGCTCTATGATTTCCACCACCGTACTTGTAGTCTTGTACATCTTTACATCCTGGTTAAGCCTGAAGTGGAACGTGCTTAAGCATTTTCTGGATCCGGCGCCTTTGACGCTGATCAAGCACGGGAATATGGTCATGAAAAACTTACGCAAAGCGCGCATTTCGGTAGACCATCTCTTTTCTGAACTGCGGAAGCAGCAGATTGAGGATATTGATAAGGTAGCTCTTGCTTTATGGGAGCCAGGGGGAACGATTTCCGTATTCCTTGAGGCGCAGCACCAACCAGTTACACCCAAAGACATGCACATTCCCACCTCCTCTTTCTCATTAGTTAAGCCGATTATTGTTGAAGGTACGATGAATGAGAAACAGCTAACTCAGCAAGGAAAGAACAGAAAATGGCTTGAAGCCCAGATTCATGCTAATCAGGTTGATTGGGAGGATGTCGTGCTGGCCACCATGGATGATCAAGCTCAAATACGCGTATATACAGAGGCCGATACGACCGAAATAAATGAACGAACGCCTTCCTGAGAAGCGTTCGTTCATTTTTAATTAATGACTAAAACGTTTTTCGATTCTTTTACTAATCACCATCGAAGCCCCTATGAATAGAACGACGTAAATAAGTCGGGACGGATTCTCGATAAACCGATGAATATCATAGCCGATAAAGGAAACCGACATCACCATAACCGCTTTGCCGGCAAGCACAGCAACCAGAAAGGAACGGAATCTCATCCCGACTAACCCTGCCGCCATATTGATGACGACGAACGGTCCCACGGGAAAGAGACTCAGCAGAAACACATAATTAAAAGCCTGCCGGCGTGCCCAAATCAGACTTTTCTGCACCTTAGGTTTCTGCGACCACCGCACTAAATAGGGATGTCCAGCCACTTTTTTCACAATCGCGAACGTCACCAAACATCCGCCTACGATCCCGATCCATGAGTACAAAAAGCCGAGCCATAGCCCGTATACAGCCGCATTCACGCTAATAATGACAAGTGTCGGCAGAGGAGGGATGAACGATTTCATAAAAGGTAGAAGAAGACCCGGCAACGGGCCCAGCGACCGGTATTTATCGACCAGCATGGCCAAGTTCTCTTCCGTCATATAAGACAGAAGCTCTGATAATCCCATTGGGAAACACCTACTTTGCTTGCAATAATGAATGGCGGAAGCGCCGCCGTCTATAGGCATGATAGCATATTTTACGAGATTGGAGCACGTTTTGGGGACTATCCCAGACAACGAAAACGGGGCTGACTCAACATGTCGGCAATGACCTGTTGGATAGCCCCTTTCAACTCAGGATATTCGAAAAAAAAGCCCATCGAGCCGTGTAAACGGTTACGATAGACTCTACGTGTTCTTTTCTTTGGCTTTCTTGCGATCAACCACACACTGCTCCCACTTCTCCTCTACTTCCTTGATCATAGGATGCAGCATATCGTACATCGCAGCCAGTAACGAAAATCTTTGGGAAAAATGCTCCAGCGATTCCTTCTGCTCTGAACTGCAAGTTTCGATATTGGGGATTTCTTGTACGGTTTTCTCCGCCCATTTATGAAATAATTCCAAATCCTGAACGATTTTGCGAACGTGATTCAGACTATAGCTTTCAGAAACATAGTAATAATCTCTTCGATCATTGGTCGAAGGCATCTTCTTGCACATGCCCATTCTTTCCATATTGCGTATTTGAATGCTTACAGCAGCTTTGGTAACGCCAAGCTGTTCCACAATATCCTGTAAACTAAGAGGACAAGTAGCGAACATAAGCTGTGCGAATATTTTCCCAACAAGCGGACTAAAGCCTTTTTTTTCGTAATTCAATGACATAAAATCGCTAATTGTTTGCTTCCACTCAGAGAAAGTCTGTTCATGTTGATCCATCCCTACTCTCCTCCTCTGTGAAAAATTAAGATATCAAGGATAATTGTAGTCAAAAAAAAACAGCCAGTCAACTTTAATGTCGAAATATTGACAAAAATCGATATTGTGAACATTGTGTAACATTTCACAATCCGGAATTGACAATACCCGTCAGCGGATTTATATTATGATCATTAACAACGTTGTTAACGATAAATACTAACGCAATGCAGTTAGTGACATTTTATAGATATACGAGGGAGATGTTTCGAGTGAAGAAACCATTCAAAATTTTATCAACAGGTACACTTGCTGCCGCAATTCTGCTTTCAGGCTCTGCTCTTACTGCAGGTAAAGCATTCGCTGACGAAGCGGTTCCAGCAAAATCAACTTTGCAAGCTGATTCTTTTGCAAACCAACTCATCAGCTATCACCTTTCCATCCTTGCTAAGGATGCCGCTCAAGCCACCGGCAAAGACGAAGACGATATTAGAGACGCTCTTGCTGTTGGAGACACGCTGCCTGAAGCTACCGGTATTAGCAGCACTGATCTGCTTTCTGATTTGACACCCATCATTAACTTTGATTTACATAAGGCAAGCAGCTACGGCATCATTTCAGCTGACGAATTGTTAGCTAGTGAAGCCGCAGTAGCTGAACAACTGGGTGCCATCCTGGAAACAAAAGGCGATAAGCTCCCTACTGCTGACACCAACGCAATTCTGGCTCATCTTGTTATGAATCGATTGGACAGCGTCGTGCGTGATACAGCCAGCTTTGCAAGAAAAGATCAAAATGACATTTCCGAAGCTCTTCGCCAAGGGAATACACTCGTTCAATCAGCAACATCTTTGGATCCAGGCGAGTTAAAAGATGATTTGCTGGGCTTGCTTAAACAAGATCTGCAATTCCAGGTCTCTATGTACGGAGCGTCTCAAGCTGATGCCGATCGTTTCTACGCCCTAGGCGCAGGTAAACTATCCGAAATCATTAATACATCCGGCTACAATCCGGATAGCGTGAAATGGGCAGCTAAAGATTTAAGTAAACTTGTTGCTAGTCGCATTAACCATGTTATTACCGACACAGCTTTCTTCGCTAGAAAAGATGAGAAAGACGTTCGCGAGGATTTGCTCCAAGGCAAAACACTTGTCGCTTCAGCAGCTAATTTAGATCCAGGCGAACTCAAAGAAAAAATTTCGAATGTCATTCGCCAAGATCTTGATTTCGTAGTCGCTATGGGGCAAGCTACTCAAGAAGATGCTAACAAGTCTTATGCAGAAGCTGTTTCTAAAATTGCGGATATCATTAATACACCTGGTTACACTCCTGAGACTACCGCGGTTCAAGCGGATCTGCAAAAGGTCATTCAAGCTCGTATCGATCGCGTGATCAATGATGCAGCTGTCTTCGGTAAAAAAGAAGAGCGCGATGTTCGCGAGGACCTTCGTCAAGGTAAATCGCTAGTTGCCTCCGCAGCAAGATTGGATCCAGGCGAATTTAAAGAAAAAGTTTTGAACCTTCTGAGACAGGATCTTGATTTCCAAGTATCTTTGAACCGTGCTACACAAGAAGATGCTAATAAATATTACTCCGAAGGAGCTGCGAAGCTTACGGATATTATCAACACACCTGGTTACACACCTGAATCCGTTACAGCTCAGGTCGATCTGGAAAAGGTCATTCAAACTCGTATCGATCGCGTAATCAACGACACCGCTGTTTTCGGTAAAAGAGAAGAGAAAGACGTGCTTGAGGATCTTCGCCAAGGTAAAACCCTTGCGGCTTCTGCGGCTAACCTAGATCCAGGCGAATTGAAAGAAAAGGTTCTGAAAGTCCTTAGACAAGACCTTGATTTCCAAGTTTCCATGCACCGTGCAACACAAGCAGATGCAGATAAGTACTACTCCGAAGGAGTTTTGAAGCTCTCAGAAATTATCAATACACCCGGTTACACACCAAGCAAAGCCTAATCGTTAATCTTTAATTGAAAAAGAGCTGTCTCATAGGTCAATCCCGACCTTATGAGACAGCTCTTTTTGCTTTTCCTTAACGCCGATTTCCCCTGTTATTCACCGCATCTAGTCCACTTTAAACAACTTTAATGGAATTCCTGCAGTTAATTCCACGAAATCTAGCAATTTTCGTCCATTATCCGATGAATTAGCTGGAGCTTCTCCCCCTATTGCTTAGCCCAGACCAACGCAGCTCCGATTAGCGGTAGTTTTTCCTTCTATTATAGCGGAGGCAACATTAGCCAGCTTACATGCTACATGTACGAGCCGCTGAACCCCCCGCTCGAGCTCACGCCTCGAGCGGGTTCACCGCCTCATGGAGCAACCGCTCCAACTCGGCGGTGTAAGCCGCCTGCTGCGCTTCATCCCAGCCGAAGCGCTCCGCCATGAAGGCGATGGCTGGCGCCTTCCACTGCCGTGCCCACGCGATATCGAAGAAGAGGGCCCCCGTGCGGCGGATGAAGAAATCCGCCGGTTTCACGGCCATCTCGCACTCGATCGCGTACACGAGCGAAGCGAGTACAGCGGCGGGCATCTTCCGGCACTCCGCCTCATTCCAGTACTGCGCCACCAAGGCAAACACGGCATCCACATTGGAGCCGTACCGCCGCGCCAGCAGCGCAGCCTCAGCACTAGTCAGCCCGAGCCGCTGGCCCTGGCTGATCTTGCTCTGCAAGAACGACTCCAGCTTCGCGGAGCCGCCGACCTCGCCGCCGGAAATCGGCAGCGTGCGAGTACGGCTCGGCGACAACGCCGTCGCCGAAAACAGGCCCTCCGCCACCAGCATGGCGGCGATCTTGTCCACGACCGTCTCCGCCATTTTGCGGTAGCCGGTCAGTTTGCCCCCGGCCATCGAAATCAGGCCGGAGTCCGACACGAAGATTTCATCGCGGCGCGAAATCTCCGAAGGATCTTTGCCCTCCTGATGGATCAGCGGGCGCAGCCCGGTCCAGCTCGACTCCACGTCCGCTTCCGTCAAGCCGAGGGTCGGGAACATCTCGTTCGCGGCGCGCAGCACATAGGCGCGGTCTGCCACGGTGATTCGGGGATTCACGATATCCCCTTTATAGTTCGTATCCGTCGTCCCGACGTAGGTTTTGCCGTCACGCGGAATGGCAAACACCATGCGCCCATCCGGTGTATCAAAATAAATGGCCTGGCGCAGCGGGAATTTGCTCTGATCAAACACCAAATGTACCCCTTTGGTCAAATGCAGCGTCTTGCCTTTCTTGGAATGATCCATTTCGCGCAGCGTATCCACCCAAGGTCCAGCTGCATTCACAATCTTGCTCGCGTATAGCGAGTAGGACGAGTTCCCGCCGTCACCACCCAGCTGATCCGTCACCCGAACGCCAACCACTTTCCCGTTTTTCACCAACAGCTCTTCGACTTTGGCGTAATTCACGGCTTGTGCGCCAAGCTCCACAGCCTTCTTCATAACTTCAATCGTCAGACGCGCATCATCCGTGCGATATTCCACATAATAGCCGCCGCCTCTCAGATCTTTCTTTTTCAATAACGGTTCATGCCCTAGCGTTTCCTGTGGACGAAACATTTTACGGCGCTCCGCTCGTTTCACTCCCGCTAAGAAATCGTAGACCCTTAAACCAAGAGAAGTAGACAGCTTGCCAAACGTGCCCCCTTTGTAAAAAGGCAGCAGCATCCACTCCGGCGTCGTAACATGCGGACCATTTTCGTACACAATCGCGCGCTCTTTGCCCACTTCAGCGACAACCTTCACATCCAGCTGTTTCAGATACCGCAGCCCTCCGTGCACAAGCTTCGTCGACCGGCTCGACGTTCCCGCAGCAAAATCCTGCATATCAATCAGCGCTGTGCGCAGCCCCCTGCTCTGGGCATCAAGCGCGATGCCTGCGCCCGTAATTCCTCCTCCGATTACGATTAAATCAAATGTCTTCTCCGACATGGTTTGCAGCATTTCTTGTCTTTTTACCCCGCTAAAGCTATCTGTCACTTCTCGCATCTCTGTCATTACAGTCATCTCAATAATCTCCCTTCGTATATGAAAAATAAAAAGCCGCAACAAACCTAACACGCTATCACGTGCAGGCCGCTGTGGCTTCTCCCTAGTCTCCAACCAAATTATTAACTTGTTATAAGTATATCATAGCATGAACCAAATTATTTAAAAGCCATCGCGGCTCCAACTGCTTTTTTCCAACCACTGTACAATTGTTCTTGACGTTCCGCTTCCATCACGGGCTTGAATGCCTCATCCACCTGCCATTGCGCCGCAATTTCAGCTTGATCTTGCCAAAAACCTACAGCCAGCCCAGCCAAAAATGCTGCGCCAAGCGCCGTCGTTTCACTGATGACCGGCCGCTCTACCGTGACGCCTAGCATGTCGCTTTGGAATTGCATAAGGAAGTTGTTTCTCACGGCGCCACCATCGACCCGCAACTTTGTGAGCTGAATGCCGGAATCGTCTTCCATCGCCTGCAGCACATCTTTTGTCTGATAAGCAAGGGATTCGAGCGTTGCCCGGATAAAATGTTCCTTGGATGTCCCCCGCGTCAACCCGAATATCGCGCCTCGAACGTCGCTATCCCAATAGGGCGTGCCCAGACCGACAAAAGCCGGAACGACATACACACCGTCCGTCGACTCCACACGTTGGGCATAAACCTCAGTGTCCTGCGCCATTTTGATCATCCGCAGCCCGTCTCGCAGCCACTGAATCGCAGATCCCGCTACGAAAATACTGCCTTCCAGCGCATACTCCACTTTCCCGTTCAGCCCCCAAGCAATCGTGGTCAGAAGCCCGCTGCGCGAAGGAATCGCATGATTGCCTGTGTTCATCAGCATAAAACAGCCGGTGCCATAGGTGTTCTTGGCCATCCCTTTTTCAAAACAAGCCTGCCCGAACAAGGCCGCCTGCTGATCACCCGCCGCACCTGCAATCGGGATCGCCGAGCCGAATAAGAGATTTTCCTGCGTATATCCATACACTTCCGAAGAAGAACGCACCTCAGGCAGCATGGAAGCCGGAATATCCAGATAACCTAACAGCTCTTCATCCCACTTCAACTCATGGATATTATAGAGCAGCGTTCGCGAAGCGTTGGAATAGTCCGTCACATGCGCCTTGCCGCCGGTTAGCTTCCAAATCAGCCAAGTGTCCATCGTGCCAAACAGTAAATCGCCACGCTCCGCTTTCTCTTTTGCGCCATCCACGTGGTCCAAAATCCATTTGATTTTGGTCCCTGAGAAGTAAGCGTCTATTAAAAGCCCTGTGCGCTCGCGAAAAATATCGTTAAGCCCTTGCGCCTTGAGCGCTTCGCAAATATCTGCTGTCTGGCGAGACTGCCATACGATGGCATGATACACCGGCATTCCCGTATGCCGATCCCAGACAACCGCCGTTTCACGTTGATTCGTGATGCCAATGCCTGCAATCTCCGCTGCCTGAATGCCGGTTTCCGACAAAACCGCCGCTATGACACCTTGAATCGATAGCCATATTTCATTCGCATCATGCTCTACCCAGCCCGGCTTCGGAAAATGCTGCTTAAATTCCTGCTGGGACGTGTGCACGATGCTCCCTTTTTGATTAAATAGAATCGCCCTGGAACTTGTCGTTCCCTGATCCAGCGAAAGAATATAGGAAGAGGCTTCTGCCATTGTTCTACCTCCAAAAGTTAGGATCGTTGATGATACTGCTGCCACAGCTCTGTGTTCGACGTCGTGACGGCTGTCGCCCCAGCTCCTAACGCCTGCTCCACATCGCCTACAGAACGAATGAGTCCTCCTGCAAAAATAGGAATACCCGAACGTTCCTTCACTTCCTTAATAATGTGCGGAATAATGCCAGGAAGGACCTCGATGTAATCTGGCTGCGTTCGTTCCAGAAGCGTATAGCTCTTTTCGAGTGCGCTGCTGTCCAGAAGAAAAAGGCGCTGAATGGCGATGAGCGCATTCTGTTTCGTTTTCGTGATGACCGTTCCCCGTGTAGAAATGATCCCGGCAGGACGAATGCTTTGGCATAGAAATTCAGCCGCATACTCGTCATTTTTGAGTCCTTCAATCAAATCCGCGTGCAGCAGCAGCTTCTTGCCGTTTGCCCGTCCCAGATCAACGATGCTTTTCAGCTGTCCAATATGGCTGTCCAGCAGCACAATATACGTATAAGAGGATTTCAGCAGCTTCTCTAAATCCTTCATTTTGCGAATCGCCGGTAAAATCCGTTGCTCCTGCAAAGACAAGCTCATCATCTCCGTTCACTCGTTCCTGTGCACGCCCCTGGGGGATGACAACAAAAAAACTCACCAAAAGATATGCCCATTCCTATGAAAATGGCAATCCCTTGTGAGTCTCCTGTTCTCCGTCACATGTTATTAACTTACTTCCCATTGTACTGACACCTGCCCCACCTGTCAATGAGAACAGCCGCCCATTCTAAGTCATGTTGATAACGCTTTGCGCACGGCTAAAATGTATTTGGATTGATCGAGCGGATTCACGCCTCGCCGCTTCCGCTCGGCATGCACATCCGGCGGACTCGGCTGGTAGCCTCCGAACGACGAAGTGATAACCCCTCTGCCTCCGGACATCGCACTAAGCTTCACCGGATAGTCCAGAGAGGTGGCAACGGGCAGTCGGCCTTCTACGACAAACCGATCGCCGCTCAGCTGCGGCGGGTCAAAACTCGCCCGCATTTGCACCAAATCGCTCAGCACCTTGCCTCCGTAAGCCTCTGGAACGGTAATGCGAACTTGCAGCATCGGCTCAAGCAGCGTAGTCCCTGTTTGCACCAAACCCTGCATGAGACCCATCGGTGTCGCAACAGCAAAATCAAGCGGATGCGTATGCCATACATGATGTTCGCCCTCCACGAGCGTTACCTTGAGATCGGTAACTTCCCAACCGAATAGCCCTTGTTGCAGCGCTTCCGGCACCCGGCGCTCCACTTCGCTCTGGTACTGTGCCAGCAATTGATCGGCGCGTACCTGCGACGAATACACGAGTCCGCTGCCCGGCGCCCCGGGTTCGATGCGGAAGCGCAGTATGGCCCAGCACGGCTTGGGCATTGTATAAGCAATGAAGCCTTCACCTGCCTGAGAAGGCGTTTCTTTGTAGATCACGGAAGGCTGATCGAACCTTGCTTGCAGCCCGAATCGCGAAGCCAGCAGACTGGTCAGAATCTCAAGCTGGATGGCGCCCATCACCTTCACATGCAGCTCGCGTTCCTCCTGCAGCCACTGGAGATCAAGCAGCGGATCCTCGTCCGTAAGCTCCTGCAGCGCTGCGACGAGCGCAGGATACTGCGCGTCGCTCTCCGCATGCACCTGCACGGTCAACAGCGGCACGGCAAGCCGTGGAGCCGGCGGTACCGCATCAGGCCGGCCCAGCACGTCGCCGATCCGCACCTGCGTCAAGCCGCAGACAGCTGCGATGTCGCCGGCCGCGACATAACCGATATCTTCGGCGCGGCGGCCGTCGATTTTGCGAATCTGGGTTACCTTCTCTTCCACGCCCCGCGTGGCATTGAGCACGGTGTCCCGGTTGCGGATCGCCCCCTCGTAGAGGCGGACGTACGCCATTCTCCCCATGGTCTTGTCCCGCTCGACCTTGAACACCACGGCCGATAGCGGCTGCTCCGCGCTGCCGCTAGGCCCGGGCAAATAATCGAGGATGGCCTCCATCAGCTCCTCGATCCCTAACCCTTTGCTCGATGCTCCGACAAGCAAAGGAAAGGCCCGCCCCTGCCGCGCATAGCGCTTCAGGGCTGCTTTTACTTCGCGTGCCGGGATGGGCACGCCTTCAATGTAGCTCGTGAGCAGCTGCTCATCGAGCTCGGACAGCTTTTCGACCGCTGCCGCGAGGTCGAAGCCGGGCGCGCCGGACGCGCCCTCGATCAGCACGTTCTCCGCGCCGCGGAACGTGTCTTCGACGCCGAGCGGTGCATAGATCGGCACCGCCATGCCCGTGAGCTGCTTCTCTATGTCGCGCAGCACTCTGTCCGCGTCCGCGCCTACGCGGTCCATTTTATTCACATAGAGCAGGGTTGGAATTTTAAGCGATTGCAGCGCATGCCAAATCATCTCAGTCTGCGACTGCACCCCTTCAACGGCAGAAACAATCAAAATCGCGCCATCCATCACGCGCAGAGAACGCTCCACCTCGGATAGGAAGTCTACATGTCCAGGAGTGTCTACCAGATTAATAGAAGTTTCTTTCCATGTAAAAGTGGTTGTTGCACTGCGCACCGAAATGCCGCGCTCTCGTTCCACGTCCATAGAATCTGTTTGCGCGGTGCCGCTATCTACACTGCCTAGGGCGCGAATTCGCCCGCTATGATAAAGCAAATGTTCCGTTGTTGTCGTTTTGCCCGCGTCCACGTGAGCGAAAATGCCCACATTTCTTCGCGGAATAGCTTGATCCTTGCCCATTTCGTCGGTCATTGAAGTGCTCTGCTCCTTCTATTTACCAGCCTTTGTCTCCCTATTATACTTGAAGAATGGACACCTACGTACATTTACCCGTTAAACTTTTGAGGAGGTAAGCGGCTATGTTGGATATCGATCCCTCTAACTCTAATGAACAAGATTCACCCGTCTCTTTGCGTACAACGATTCTGCTGCATAAGGAACATCCTGCTATCCTGACGCTTTCTGAAGCTGACCATCGTTTAGCCTGCCTTATTCGCCTTGTTGGCGAGCTGACTTTGACAACAAGTGCCTCCCCCTTCGAATCGCTGGCGATGTCAATTATCTCCCAGCAGCTATCGACCAAAGCGGCAGCTACCATCAAAGCCAGAGTGAAAGGGATCGTTCCCGAATTCACTCCGGAGCTTGTGCTCGCCACGGATGAGACTGCCATTCGGCAGTGCGGAGTCTCTTTTCCCAAGATCCGCTATATTCGCGATCTTAGCATGAAAGTCATAGCCGGAGATCTGCGATTGGACGCCTTGCATGTGCTGGATAACGAGGAGCTCTTGAAGCAGCTTACAAGTGTCAAAGGCATTGGAATTTGGACAGCAGAAATGTTCATGATTTTTGCTTTGGGTCGGCAGGATATCATGTCCGTCGGTGATGCCGGTCTCCAGCGCGCTGCCCGCTGGCTGCACCAATTGGAGGAGCGCAAGGATGGCAACTACTTGGGGCAAATCGCCCCGGCATGGTCCCCGTACCGGAGCTTCGCCTCGCTTTATTTATGGCGTGCCGTCGATATGGGCTTCGTTGACTCCGGGCTTCCGGTGGAAGTCTGTCTGGACTCGTCGATGATTGCCGAGGAGACGTGAGGTAGCAGCAGATCCGCTTCATTGGACAACTTCCAATGAAAACACCAATAATGAACCCCAATTGCACATTTGGTTGGACATAATCCAATGAGACTGCAATATCCGGTGCTATAGAAGCTTGATTAACTGACTTCATTGGATTTCATCCAATAGAATCACAAATCAAGCCTTCATGCCACTGTATTCGTTGGATTTGGTCCAATGAACACAACTAACAGCAAAGCCTGACGGATCAATTTTTCCGTCAGGCTTCATTATGTCACTTGCTATGTTGCACTTTCTGCAGTACACCATCAAGACTCCGCCGTCCGAAGTCCCCTTAGATACGTCTTAAGCAGTCGCCTCAAACTCTCATCGCGTTCGAGTCCCATGCGGAAACCATTCCTGTGCTCAAGCGACGCGAAGCCATGCACCATACTCCGAAAGCCGCGCACCACATGCAACGCATCCTCCTCACTGAGTCCATACGGTTCAAGAATCCGCAGTAAAAAAAACACAACCTCGTTGCCAGCCTCCTTCAACTCCGGATCTTCATAATCAGGCAAGATGGAGATAGCCTCATACAGACCCGGATGTTTCCGGGCAAAATCCACGTAAGCAAAACCTACAGCTAACAAAGCATCATCTTTCGCTTTTCCAATTACCGCATCGACCATGGCGGCTTTGATGAGCATTAGTCCACGCCGGGAAAGCTGCGTCCGCAGGTCTGGCAAACCTTTAATATGATTATAAAGCGATGGCGTTTTTACGTTTAATTTGGCTGCTAATGCTGCTAATGTCAGACCTTCTACCCCCTGTGTATCTGCCATTTCTATTGCTGCTTGCAGCACGTTTTCTGCGTCTAGTCCTTGTCGTTGCGCCATAGATGTCCCGTCCCTTTTATCTAAATGTTTGCCGCTGTCATCTGAAATTTCTGAGCTGCCTCCGCAATGGCGCGGTCGATCACCGCAAGCGGCTGTTCAATCATTACACCGTGCCCGACTGCAAGAAGACTTGGAGACAGTTGTCTCAATTTGCGCGCGCTCTCCAGCGACACTTCTTTGTTCCATGTAGCCATCGCCGGGAATGGAAACCAGAACTTCATCAAACCGGAAACCGCCACCCCACCGCGAACTTGAAAAGCGTCACCGGCAATCAATGCACGGCTGCGCACATCCATGAAGGCCATCGATCCCGGCGTATGCCCTGGAGCCGAAATGGCTTGGAGCGAGCCTACGTAGTCGCCATCTTTTAACAACACATCCGGCTTCGTCTGCACCGACTTCGGAACGTCTCCTTTGATCGGTAAATTCGGCTCACCGGCCTCCAGTTCCTTGCTGCCCGCCAGCAGCTTGGCATCTCTTCGCGAAATATACACCTTCGCCTGCGGCAGGACTTTTTTCAAACCATCCAATGCGCCAATATGATCGCCATGTGCGTGCGTAAGTACGATGCGTGTAATTGGTTTCCCGATGCTCTCTGCGGCCTGAAGAATACCTTTCACACTGAATGGCAAAGCCGCATCAACCAGCGTCAATTCATTCTCTTCCTCCACCAAATAACAATTTACCGGAAAAAATCTCGGCATAAAAGACACCTGATACAAAAAACCTATTTTCGTTACCTTCATTTTGAACGCCTCCCGTTTATTATCTATATAAGTATAATAACTAATGTCATTAGTTTTGTAAAGCTGTCTTTGGCCTAAATCTCATTTATTTTTCTGTTATGATAAAATAACAGTTATCGCACTACCTAATCATGTAAAAAAGTGAGGATTTCCAATGAACACTGAAACTTTAGAGCTTTTTCGTACATTAACCGAACTCCAGGCAGCTCCTGGATTCGAACGAGACATCCGCAAGTTTGTCCGCGGTGAAATGGAGAAATACACCAACGAGTTCGTCCAAGATGGCCTCGGAAGCCTATTCGGCATCCTGCGCGGCGACGAGGGCGGTCCGAAAATCATGGTTGCCGGTCATTTCGACGAGGTTGGCTTCCTGGTTAGCGGCATCACCGAGCACGGCACCATCAAATTCCAGCCCCTCGGCGGCTGGTTCAGTCAAGTGCTGCCCGCCCAGCGCGTGCAGATCATGACCGAGCAAGGGCCGATCATCGGCGTGATCGGCTCGGTGCCCGTGCACTTGCTGGACGAGGCGGCACGCAGCAAGCCCGCAGACATCAAGACGATGTACATTGACATCGGCGCAGAAGATAAAGCCGATGCCCTCGCCATCGGCATCATGCTCGGGCAGCAGATTGTTCCCATCTGCCCGTTCACACCCCTGGCCAATCCGAAGCGGATTATGGCCAAAGCTTGGGACAATCGCTACGGCGTAGGCCTGGCGATTGAACTGCTGAAGGAGCTTCACGGCGGGCCGAAGCTCCCGAATGTCCTGTACGCCGGCGCTACCGTACAGGAAGAAGTTGGCGTGCGCGGCGGACGCACGGCGGCGAATCTTATCCAGCCGGACTTGTTCTACGCGCTGGATGCCAGTGCCGCCGGGGATATGACCGGCGACCGCAATGCTTTTGGGCAGCTGGGGCGCGGAGCGCTGCTGCGCATTTTCGACCCTACGATGATCACGCATCGCGGCATGGTCGAGTTCATTCTGGATACGGCGGAGACGCACAAGATCCCGTATCAATATTTTATTTCGGCCGGCGGTACGGATGCCGGACTGGTGCACGTGCAAGGTACCGGCATTCCTTCTGCCGTGATCGGTGTCTGCGCGCGTTATATTCATACTTCCGCGTCGATTCTTCACGTGGATGACTATGCCGCAGCGAAAGAACTGCTCATCAAGCTCGTGCAAGCGAGCGACCGTACGACGTTAAACACGATCCATGCGCAAGCGTAATTCGTGGCTTCTGACGCTCTACCCGCCCTTCGGCGGGTTTTTTTATACAAATGTAGAACTCATGTTCCAATATATGGTATAATTAGCAGAATCATAGGATCATAGAAAGAAGGCCCGTAATGACGTATATCATTCGAGAAGCAAACCCCCAAGATACGAAAGAAATCAGCAATTTTGTTTCCAAGCGGACAGGCAAGATGATTTCCCCTTTGCACATTGAAAATAGGTTACATTTTATGCGTAATAATCCCGATGAATCCCTCTATGTGTACGAAGAAGAGAACCAAATACTTGGCACTCTAGGGTTTCGTATTCGTCAAGCGGATGATGCCGTTGTGAAGTTTAGCGAAGTCTCCGTGATATCGATTGAAGAAACAGACAGCAGCCAAGCAGCAGCTGATAAGCTAAAAAGCTATGCAGAGCAGCTGGCCCAAGAGCACGCTTGCTCCGGGATGTGGTGGATCACAGGTTCGGAGAACCATGGGGATAGCCGGAAAGCGCAGCAACCGCTTGGTTTTCATGAAACCGGATATCGATTCGTCAAAAGATTCCTCTAAAAAGGTCCGCGAATTGACTACGAAACTTTGAGGAGTGATTATTATGTCAACAGGCTTCAACACAGGAGCCTTTCCTAATCAGGGCAGTGTAGACCTTTTTATGGTTATTTTTACAATTATGGCGGTGCTTATTGGCGGCTTTATTTTATTTGCCATTATCAAAGGATTTATCACGTGGTCTTCCAATAACTCAGCCCCCATCGAAAACCTGACCTGTAGAGTTGTAGCCAAAAGAATGCAGGTTAGCGGAGGGTCCGGGGATTCGAGCGCTAATACGAGCTATTATGCGACCTTTGAATTTGAGGATCGCCAAAGATTAGAATTGCGTGTCGGACGGGATCAGTTCGGCTATATTGTAGAGGGAGATCAGGGAACACTGACTTACCAAGGAACCAGATTCAAAGGATTTTCTCGCCATTTATCTTTTCAAGCTTAAGAGTGTTCGATATCCGCAAATAATATATTTACAAATCCTTTACAAAACTAAGCAATTCGAAGAAAATCAAAGAAAACACGAAAATACTCGGCGATAATCTCTTTTTAGCAAATATTCTGAATATTTACAATATTATAATAATGAACTATAGTTGGTATAGGCTCACTTGAAGGACAAGCCTTACAGCTGGTAAGGACCCCTAAGAGTAGCTAGGATATTCTCAACTTAGGAAGGGGATAGTCCAATGGACAAGGTTAGCGAAACATGCCCACTTTTCCTTCAAACGACGGAAGAAAAGGTGCGGGAACGAGTTACGTTCAACGGGCATGTGGGAATCCAGAAGCGGTAAATGTGAACATGCGTTTATTCGAGGAAAGGATCCGTAATCGTCTATCGTCGTAATTTCAACGGAAGTTGGTTTGATTGGAGTGTGTGTAGGGACAATTGAATACGATGTATGAAACTTAGAGACCTCCGGTTATCAGTGATAAGCGGAGGTCTCTATTTGTGCTCCTTCTAAGACTCTTGCAACGAGAAGCGAACGATAAACGTCGTCTTTTTCTCCGGTTTACTTTCTACGGATATCGTACCTGCATGCATATCAATGATCTTTTTCACAATCGAGAGTCCTAATCCGTTGCCCCCGGAGGTTCGATTTCTCGATTTATCCGCCTTGTAGAAACGCTCAAAGATATGAGGCAAATCTTCCTCAGAAATATTAGCTCCATTATTGGAGATTCGAATAATAACTTCTTTTCGGGTGCTCTCAACATGGACACCTATTGTGCCGCCAACAGGGGTGAATTTGACCGCATTATGAATTAAATTCGTCCACACCTGACTCAATAAATCTTCATCGGCCAATATCGTAACGGGTTCCAGATCAATATCCATTTCGATTTTTTTCTCTATCCATTGCGGTTCACAGGCAAGAATATGATTGCGGATCTGCTTATCCAACCGGTAACTTTTCGGTTCAAAAGGGTGATGCTGTGACTCTAACGACGATAATTTGAGCAAGTTATCACTTAGCTTGGAGAGGCGTGTGCTTTCGGCTTCAATAATTTCCAAATAATGCCTGCGTTCCTCTGGCGTGATGCTCTCGTTCTGGAGCGCCCGTGAGAAGCCGCTGATGGAAGTGAGCGGGGATTGAATTTCATGCGACACGTTAGAGATGAATTCCTGCCTCATTTTCTCCAATTGACCCAGCTCTACCGCCATGTTGTTAATGGAATCAACCAGCTCTACAAAGGGGCCATTGTGCGGATTATTATCAACAGACACATTGAAGTCCCCTCTGGACATACTTTGGATCGCCGCAATCATGGTTTTAAAAAATTTCATCTGCTCGCTGCGAAAGAACCTGCCCAAGCAAGTCATGGTGACGCCCCACAGAAACATGCCGCTGATACAGTTAATAAGCTGAACGATGACTTCGCTTGGGCGCTTATCAATATGGGTGTAAATCCACTCTGTACCGTAAAAAGCAGCGAGCCAGTACAAAATGATAAGCAGAAAAAAGCCTACAGCGAACAATGTGCCACGTACACGTTGTCCACGACTTCTTGGGTCCTTTCTCCGCACTTTCTTGTTCATGATGGCAGTACCTCCATCCGGTAGCCTAAGCCCCGAATCGTCGCAATGCGAAAAGAATGCCGTTCTTCTGGGAACCGTTCGCGCAGCCGATTGATATGCACATCGATGGTTCGCTCGTTGCCTTCATAATCGAAGCCCCAGATTTGCTCGATCAGCTGGTCGCGCGAAAATGTTTTTCCCGGGTAACTCGCCAGCTTGTAGAGCAGCTCAAATTCTTTGAGCGGCAGTGTCAAGCTCTCGGAGCCGACAGTTACCTCGTAGGTTTTTTTGTTCATGCTGAGGTCGCCGACCTGAACCGTTTGGGACGAAGCAATTTTATAGCGCTTCAGCAGGGCTTTGACCCTCATCGCAAGCTCGACAGGCTCGAAGGGCTTAACGAGATAGTCATCGGTACCCAGCTCAAAACCTTTGACCTTCTGCGAGGTCTCGCCTTTGGCGGTGAGCATGAGCAGCGGGATATCATAATGCTCCCGCAGCTCCTTGCAGAGCTCCCATCCGTCCATATTCGGCATCATGATATCCATAATGACCATGTCGACTTGGACGGTTTCCAGCAGTTTGAGCGCTTCCGCGCCGTCGGAAGCTTCAACCACCTCGAAGCCTTCGTTCAGCATAAAGACGCGGACCAGCTCACGAATATAAGGATCATCATCTACGATCAGGATTGGAGCCATTTTATATCCAACCTCGCTTCATGTTAGGTCTAATTTTCACTTATTTTAGCATAAAGCACTTTTATAAACTGAATTTAAACCAATGAAGGTCTATTACTATGTAAGGGCTTTTTTTGGCAAAAAAAGTGTGATACATTTTGGAGAAAGTATGTTTTGGGGGGACCTCACCGTATGATAACGAACGCGTATACCGAGTTTGCCATGCTTCAAAGCACTGAAGCCGAAGCTGCTTATCAGCAAGAGGTATGTGCGGAGGGTTATGCCGGCTTTCGCCGCCTGCTGGACGGCTTAACCGAGGCTATTAAAGCTGCCGCAGATGCGGACATCCCTAGCCTGGAGCAGGCACTCGCAAAAGCTGGCCGCCTCTTTCCGGAGCCGGTACAATTCAGCCCGTCGTGGGAACGCATTTGGGCCGAGCTGGGGGCTACCTTAGCAGCGAAAAAGCACGTCCTGACGACCATATCACCGCCGGAACGCACGGGAGAATGGCAGGTTATTATGGATAACCCGCAGGTAGTCCAAGAGGTCGTGTGCTACCCCGGCCTGGACTTCCATGACGCGGCGTACTTATACGCCTATTTCCGTCCCCAACTGGAAAAATCGGAATATATCCGCCTTCAGAAGATTCAAACCGTCATTCAAGAGCTTGGTCACTAAGATCCAGCCTATCAACGTTATGATCTGCAACAAATAAAGCCCGTTATCGGGCTTTCCTGGTTCTAACAGCAAAGCGTCAATTTATGATTTCAGCTTCGATTTCATCCACTCGCACCAGTGCAGGTCTGCCTCTACTTTGAGCATAGCTTTTTTTACGAGAACATAATTAGCGAACATAGGGTCATGAAACTCTAATTCCTCAAGCGGCTTCGCACTTTGTCCTTTGACCTTCTCCAAGGTCTCCATAAACCGCTCTTGCTTCCCTTTATAATAACTCGCGCGCTCAAGCAGCATTTTCAGGGCTTCTTCTTTGTTTACAAGGCCAATGCAGTATACTTTCAACGCAAATTCATCACGAGTCACCGGTGGGTCTGTAGGCAGCCCAATCCACTCCTGAAGTGCTTGTAATCCGACTTCTGTTAATGAATATACTTTTTTATCCGGCTTATCTGACTGCATAACGTGTACAAATTCAACATACCCCTTCTGCTCTAGCTGAGCAAGGAGTGGGTATATTTGACTATGCTTTGCTGGCCAAAACGGCTGAATATGCTGCATAAGCTCATAGCCCGTTCGAGAATCTTTAGATAGCAGGCTGAGCAATCCATAGGAAAGGGTATTCATAGGAACTCCTTGTTATGTCATAATTGACATATGTCATCTTTGGTAGTATGATGATTTTCATTCAAATTATAGAGAATCCGGCGAGTAAGATCAATGGAGTGTGGAGGTATCAAGTGAGTAAGGATGATTTACAGCAAGTTCGTTTCTGGCCGATTATGATTGCCATCTTCTTCGGATCTTTCGTTTCGATCTTAAGTATGAGCACAATTAACATTGCTATACCGATTTTGAGTGAACATTTCCATGCTGATTTGAGTAAAATCCAATGGACCATCACCGGATTTATGCTGGCGAGTGGTACAATTGCTCCTATTACCGGTTACTTAGGTGAGCGATTCAGTTATAAGCGATTGTATGCTTTAGCTCTTGTGGGCTTTACTGTCTTTTCATTACTATGTGCAATTGCTTGGGATGCTTCTTCCCTCATTGCTTTCCGTATTATCCAAGGGGCTTTCAGCGGGCTCATCATGCCGGCGACGATGACAATCGTGTATCAGGTCATTCCTCGCGACAAGCAGCCTATTGCGATTTCCCTATGGTCGTTATCCGCTATGATGGCTCCTGCCATCGGGCCGACTTTGAGCGGCTGGCTTCTGCAGAATTGGAGCTGGCACTGGTTATTCCTTCTTAATGTACCTGTTGGACTTATTGCTATTTTTCTCGTTATCAAGCTAATTCCCTTCTACCGTCTTTCTGTGCCAAAAAGGTTCGATGCGATCGGTTTAATCACCGTCGTCCTTGGAAGTCTCTCTTTGCTCGTTGCTTTCTCTCAAGGTCATGCTTGGGGTTGGACATCAGGTCGCGTCATCGGATTATTCGCAGGAGGTATCTTAATGCTTGGCCTCTTCATCTGGAGGGAGCTGAAAGCCGATTCTCCTTTGCTGAACGTACGTGTCTTGGCTAATGCGCGCTACTCTTTGACACTTATCATTTCTAGTATTGTTACCATCAGCTTATACTCGGGAACTTTCCTGACACCTATTTTTCTGCAAAATATTCAGCATGTAACGCCACTCGATACTGGCTTAATCCTGCTCCCGGCTTCCCTGGCGATGGCGCTCTGTATGCCGCTTGTAGGTAAACTATATAGCATTTTGGGTCCGCGCATTCTTCTGTTTGTCGGAATTTCCTTGATTGCGGTAGGCACATTAACACTTAGCTGGTTAAGTGTCGACGTTTCCCGCGGTTATATCTTATTTTGGATGATCGTACGTAACGTGGGGATCGCTTTTGCGACGATGCCAGCCAGCAACGCCGGTATGGAGCAAATTCCGCGCACGCTGTCCGGTCATGCAACATCCATGAGCAACTGGGTGCGCAACGTTTTTGGTTCTTTCGCTATCGCACTGTTCACTTCTGTTCTAGCGTCACAAACCGCAATTCATTCCCAAGACCTCGCAACCAGCGGGATCACGGATAAAGCCGTTATCGGCATGCAGTCTTTCACAATGAGCGTGAACGATGTGTATCTACTGGCTACGTTCATCGTGTTAGTTGCACTGCCTCTCAGCTTGTTCGTCGGCAAACGTCCTATCGAGAAAGAATCGCCTGCTGCGATTGCAGCAGTGATTAGCCCTAAAGCGGCTAAATAATTAATGAAAAGTCCTTACCTTTGCTGTGTGTCACACAGTAAGGTGGGGACTTTTTGTCGTGAGAGGGCTTTTTAAGACTTCTCAGCTGCGTATTTGATTACTTCCGGTGCTGAGAGAGCCTTTTTGGCTTTGTTGGCTCTTGGATGTGGGGCTACGTTGTACTTTATGCAACGATTTGGTGGATTTTATGCACTGCAGCCACTCTTCATTGTATAAAATACAATGATTTCGCCAAAACGGGCTGTATAGCCATCTTTATAAAGCAAATGGTTGTATAAATTGCAATATAGCATGCTCTAGCAGCATTATTAGGCGTATTTGATTGTATTAAGTGCAATCAAGCGATGGCACGCATTTGCACATTCGCTAGAACAGGAACGAGCAGCCTGCACTTATGAATCAACTGACTTCATATCGATGGATCAGCTCCGATTCATTTTAACTTGTTTAACTTCCCTTTCTCGCACCATTCCCTCTAAATAAGCACATTTGCTGCGTCTTTGTCACTTGGAGTAGCTATTCCTACATCGGTTGCACAGCACGGATTAACAATTTTAACTTGCTTAACTCCCTCTTCTCGCACCAGCCATGCTACCCAAACAAAAAAGCCTTCAGCCAAGGAAAACTCCCTAGACTGAAGGCTTCTCTTATTAACCCAGCACCACGCGGTCATCCGACAGCTTGCTGCCGCTGATGTTTTCGAACTCACCGAGCAGCTGCTCCACTGTGAGGTCCTTTTTCCGCTCCTCGCTCACATCGAGGATGATGCGGCCCTTGTCCATCATGATCAGGCGGTTGCCTAGACGAATCGCCTGCTCCATGTTATGCGTGACCATCAGCGTGGTCAGCTTCATTTCGCGCACGATTTCCTCGGTCAATCGTGTAATCAGCTCCGCCCGCGCAGGGTCGAGCGCGGCGGTATGCTCATCCAGCAGCAGAATCTGCGGCTGGGTGAAGGTCGCCATCAGCAAGCTGAGGGCTTGGCGCTCTCCGCCGGAGAGCAGCCCCACCTTCGCGCGCAAGCGGTTCTCCAAGCCGATGCCCAGGCGCTGCAGCTGTTCCAGGAACAACGCGCGTCTCCGCGCGTTGGTGCCGAAGCTAAGCCCGCGCTTCTTGCCGCGGGTATACGCCATGGCGAGATTCTCCTCGATGGTCATTCGAGGAGCGGTCCCCGCCATGGGATCTTGAAAGACGCGGCCGATCCAGCGGCTGCGCTCGTACTCGGGTAGGTGGTGAATCGTCTCACCGCTGATCGCCACCTCGCCGGCATCCGGCGTCATCACGCCGGAGATGATGTTCATCAGCGTCGATTTGCCGGCGCCGTTACTGCCGATGACCGTGACGAAGTCGCCGGGCTTCAGGGTTAAATTAATGCCGATCAGCGCGATTTTCTCATCAGCTGAACCAGGGTTAAATAACTTGGAAACATTCGAAAGCTTCAGCATCAGCGTCCACCTCCCTTATTCATTTGAACGGCGTGGGCGATGAGCTCAGCGGAGCGCCGTTTGGCGGTTGCTTTTTGCCGGATAGACCGCTGCACGGATGGCAGCACCAGGGCGATGATAACGATAATTGCAGTAATCAATTTTAAATCAGAAGCATTGAGCCACTCCACGCGCAGTGCCAAAGCGACCACGATACGGTACACAATGGAGCCAAGAACAGCCGCAAGTGTCGCTCGGAACACGCTCTGGGAACCAAAGATCGCTTCCCCGATAATGACCGAAGCCAAACCAATAACAATCATCCCGATGCCCATGGAAATATCGGCGAATCCGGATTGTTGAGCAATCATGGCACCGGAAAGCGCTACTAATCCATTAGATAAGCTGACACCAAGAATTGTGGTATTGTCTGTATTTGCCCCAAAACTGCGAATCATGCGGGCATTATCGCCCGTTGCACGCAGAGACAGTCCCAAATCAGTATGCAGAAACCCGTCCATCAGCAATTTAAACAAAATCACAACAATGAATCCCACCGCAATCGGAGAGATGGACGTGAACATGGTATCTGCACCAAGCAGTGAAATGTTCGGTTTGCCCATAATCCGCATATTAATCGAATACAAGGCAATCATCATCAAAATACCGGACAAAAGCCCGTTAATTTTCCCCTTCGTATGAAGCAATCCCGTACAAGCCCCGGCAGCTAGTCCCCCTGCAAAAGCAGCCAAACAAGCGAGCAGCGGAGAATATCCGTGTGAAATCATAATCGCCGCAATCGCGCCACCCGTCGTGAAACTCCCGTCCACGGTCAAGTCAGGGAAATCGAGAATGCGAAAAGTGATGTAGACACCAAGTGCCATCAGGGCATAAAGAAGGCCCAGTTCGACAGCACCGCTCATGGAATCCATCATGTTGAAACAACCTCCTAGTTTAAAATAAACAATGCCTAACCTCAGGTCAGACGAGAGAAAAAAAGAGATGAACGAAAGTGACGTCCACCCCTTTTGTATCCCAAACCAAACCTTACTGGATAATGTTTTTCTCTTTGTCTTTTACAGCATTTTTCATAGCATCCGTTACTTCAACGCCTTGCGCCTTAGCTGCTTTCAGGTTCAAGATCAGATCGAGCTTATCAGGAACAGTTACTTTCATGTCCGCTGTTTTCTTCCCATTTTTCAAAATATCAACAGCCATTTGACCAACTTGATAACCATGATCGTAGTATTTGAAGCCAACCGTTGCAAATGCTCCTTTTTCCACGGTATCGCGGTCACTGGAGAAGAACGGAATGTGCTTTTCGTTAGCAATTTGAATGATGCCATCTACACCACTAACAACGGTGTTGTCGAGTGTAATCAAAAATGCGTCTGCGCGTCCAACTAGGGATTGAGCAGCTTGTTTTACTTCGGATGTATTCGTTACTGGCGCTTTTATGAGTTTGATGTTGTTTTTCGCCAAAGCTTGCTCAGCATTTTTCGCCATGATCACGGCGTTCGGCTCACCTTCGTTGATAACAAGACCGACTGTTTTCACTTTAGGCATGTTAGCCGCAACGAAATCCATCAATTGTGCGACCGCCATTGGGTTCGTGTCCGATGCTCCGGAAACCGTACCGCCTGGTTTGTCTACATTTGTTACGATTTTAGCTGCAACCGGGTCCGTAACAGCCGCAAATAGAACCGGAGCTTTTTTCACTTGCTGTACAACCGCTTGAGCGGATGGTGTTGCGATACCTAGCACCAGGTCATTGTCTCCGGAAGCAATTTTTTGCGCGATGGATAAATTGTTCGTTTGATCCCCTTGCGCATTGTTGTAGTCAACCTTCAGGTTCGTGCCTTCTACGATTCCAGCGTCTTTAAGCGCTGCCAAAAAGCCCTGACGAGTTGCATCCAAAGATGGATGTTCCACAATTTGCGAAATCGCGATTTTGTACGTTTTTGCCGCAGCTGCCGTTGCTGCTGGAGCTGTTGATGCGCCGCCTGCTGCAGGCGTTGTCTCTGTTTTTTGACCACAACCGGCTACGACCATAAGAGCTGCTGATAATACAAGTGATGCAAGTGCTTTCTTTTTCAACCTAATTACCCCTCTCTTTTTTCCCTTTTGGTTGACTTGAACCCATTGCCCGCTCACCACTTTAACGCTTTTGCTCGGCAAAGTATGTAGGCGCTGTTTGGCATCCAAGCTGTGATTCTAATTTACCATAGTTTAATTGGCTCGCGTGTTTCCGTCAATCGTTTTATCCATTCTGTTAATATATGGACGAGATTACTGCTGATTTTGGCGATAAAAGTCGTGAAGCAGCTCATCCATAACCCGATTTGTCCGCGCGGCCGTCTGTCCTGTACTTGGGCTTTTCCCCACACCTCTAAGCTCATCCACTACCATCCCGATTAAAGGCTGTTGCACATGGGCCGGATTCGGAATCGTAAACTCCTGCACTTGACCGTCCGCTGTCTCCAAACGAAGATCCCCGCCAAATGTTGAAAAAATGACTTTGCCGAGACTTCCAACAATCTCGTTCGCATCGCTGCGCTTGAAGCTGTTAAAGCTCCAAATCCCCGTCCCCATCACGCCTGATTCAAACGCATACGCCGTTGTCACGATATCTTCGACTTGCAGTTGACCGCTCTGATTGCGAGCAAAACCTTTGACCTCGCCAATCGGCCCTAGCAAATAGTCCAAAATATCCAGCGTATGACTGGCTAAATCGACGAAAAGCCCGCCTCCGGAAAGCTCAGGCTGCAACCGCCACGGAAGATCCTGACCCTGGTCTTCTCTGAGCATTTGTAGATAAGTCGTATGGACGAACCGGATTTCCCCTAGAACACCGCTATCCAGCAGTTCTTTAATTTGAATAAACTTTGGCAAACCCCGGCGATAATAAGCAACAAAAAGAGGTACCCCAGCCACTTCACACGCGTCGATCATCTCCAGACACTCCCCGTGATTCCTAGCCATGGGCTTTTCCACATAAACCGGCTTCCCTGCTTTAGCCGCCATCAACGTATATTCATGATGAAAACCAGGCGGCGTGGCGACATATATGGCATTGACATCCGGATCATGAATAAGCGCATTCGCGTCATCATACCATTTAGCAACGCCGTGTCTTCTCGCGTAATCTTCCGCTAACGCGCCATTGCGCCGCATGACGGCCACAAGTTCAGAACCCGCCACTTTTTGGAGGGCCGGCCCGCTTTTAATTTCGGTCACATCTCCACAACCAATAATTCCCCAACGCACTTTATCCATTAATGCGTATCCCTCCAGATCATCATTTGAATGCTACTTTACTTATTCGACAACAGCACTCTTCCTCCTTTTGTATAGTGGCACACTATTTCCCATCAAAATTGGCACTATATTTAGCCCATTTCCCTTGTTACAATACCGTTAAATTTAAAGAAGCAGGTGAAAAGCAACATGTACATCCCTTCCTATTTTAAAATAAAAGATGACGAACTCATGTACACGGTTATCGAACAAAATGGCTTTGCGACCCTGGTTTCCCAGCATGACGGCCACCCGATGGCAACCCACTTGCCGCTTACTCTTGATCGCACCAACAAATGCTTGTATGGACATGTTGCTCGTCCGAATCCACAGTGGAGAGATCTTCAGCAGCAGGAGGTTCTGGTCATCTTTCAAGGGCCGCACAGCTACATCTCCCCCTCCTGGTACGAAACCAGCGATTCCGTTCCGACATGGAATTACGTGGCTGTTCACGTATACGGGCAAGCCGAGCTCATCGACGATGAGGATGAAGTGATGTCCTCCATGAAGAGCTTGATTGAAAAATATGAGGAGCCCGATAGCCCCTATGATTTAGAATCCGTAGACTCCGCCTACTTGTCCGGATTAAGCAAAGGCATTCAAGGCTTTAAAATCCACATATCGAACATGGAGGGTAAGGCCAAATTAAGCCAAAATCATCCCGTTCAGCGCCAAGAACTCGTCATTCAGAGATTGGAAGCTTTCAATCGGGAGAATGAAAGGAATATCGCTGCTTTGATGAAAAGAAACCTTGAGCTTCTTTAAAATCAAAGATGAGGAACTACGGTCCTCTATTCCGTGTGAATGAACCCGTTTCCTGGGTGAAGGGGAACTACGGCCCTCTATTTCCCCCATTTCAATTGAAATGTAAGGTTTTAGGCCCAAATAAGAGCCTGTGGTTCCGTTCAGACCTGAATCCAGCGGATTTAGCTCAAATAGCGCCCTGTAGTTCCCGCTGAGTTGCCATGCTCTCGTCTGCAACATGCCCTCAACTACAAAAAGGACTATCTCAATCGCAGATTAATCTGCTTTTGAAACAGTCCTTATTGTAGACCTACTCTGCAGCCCGCGCTGCAGTTACCCTGTACAATTACCGATGTGAAGGAGCCTCCTCAGGCACGAAACCTGAATCCGCGGAGAGCTGCTCCCGCAGCTGAAGCTGCTGCGTAGCAAACTCGCGGTACATGTCATGCGACTCCAGCAGTTCCTGATGCGTTCCGCTGCCGGTCACCACGCCTTTGTCCAGGAAGATAATCTGGTCGGCATCCACCACCGTCGATAAGCGGTGCGCGATGACCAGCGTCGTCCTTCCCTGCATCAGATTTTGCAGCGCCTGCTGCACCACAACCTCGGACTTGCTGTCCAAACTGGATGTCGCTTCGTCCAGCATCAAAATCTTCGGATCGCGCAGCAAAGCTCGCGCAATCGCAATCCGCTGCCGCTGTCCGCCAGACAGCTTGATGCCGCGCTCGCCGACTTCCGTTTCATACTGTTGCGGCAGCTCCTCAATAAACGTATCCGCATAGGCCATCTGCGAAGCCCGCTTCAACTCTTCCAGCGTCACTTCACGCTGCAAGCCATAACAAATATTATCCCGGATCGTGCCCGCAATCAGTGGACTCTCTTGTGAAACATAGCCGATCTGGCTGCGCCAGGAAACAAGCGAGAACTGATCGATCGGATCGGACCCTAAGGTAACCGAGCCCTTCTGCGGCGTATAGAACCTCTCGAGCAGGGAGAACGTCGTCGTCTTCCCGCTTCCGCTCGGTCCTACGATGGCCGTCACTTTGCCAGCTTCCATCGTGAAACTGACATTTTTCAGGACAGACTCCCCTTCTTTGTAGCCATAGGTCACTTGATCGAAATGAATCGACTGTGAAGCGTTCGCTACGGGCACTCCTGCATGCGGATTTTCTTCTTCATAATCCAACACTTTGAGAATGGTATCCGTTGCTCCCATCGCTTTTTGAGCCTGATTGAAAAACTGTGTGATCTGCGTAATCGGCATGACAATTTGGAATAAATAGAGCATGAACGCCACCAATTGACCTGCGGTTATCGCGCCTGAAGCCACTCGCATACCGCCATAACCGAACAGAACAACAAACAACATCAGCATAACAAACGTTACAAGCGGCGCCATTAATGCTTGAATCTTACCTTCGCGAAGTCCAAATTTAAAAAGCCTTTGAATCCCTGAGCTGCCTTCCTGGTACTCTACAGGTTCAGCATTGGCCGCTTTCACCAAGCGGATTTCGGAAAGGACACGATTGAGCACAGATGTAAAACTTGCTGTCTCAGCCTGCATGCCCTTGGAGATTTTGAACATTTGCCGGCCCAGTGGAAATAGGATGAGGAAGGCTATCGGGAATACACTGAACATGATAAGCGTCATTTTCCAATCCATATACAAGAGCACCGCAATAGAACCAATTATTGAAATAATACCTGTCACGAACCCTGACATATGCTCGGCGATTAGCCCTTTAATCACAGCCGTATCATTGGTCATCCGGGAAATCGTATCCCCCGTCTGATTGTTATCGTAATAACGAACCGGCAGCACGAGGAGCTTTTTCCATAGTCGCTCACGAATGCCGGCCACTACGCTTTGACCCGCGTGATTCAATAAATAAACCGAGACGCCGGAGGCAACCGCCGAACCGACAAAAGCGATCGCCATGCCACTAATCTGCATCCAATTCAAGTTGTCGAGCGAAAAGCTGTCGACCACATTTTTCGTAAATAGCGGTATCACAAGTCCTGCCAATGTTGAAATAATGCTTAATCCTAATGCTATGCCTAGAAGAAGCTTGGGTGGATTCGCCTGCATGATCAAGCGGATGAATCCCCGCCAATTGCTTGCGCTCTGTGGCGCTTCTTTCCTTGTAACTGCCATGTATCTCTACTCCTTTACCCAATCGAATATACATCCGTCATCTGAATGATTCTTTGCTTTCCAGTATCTCTTTGCAAAATGAATCATACACCTGTATTTTAAACGGAATATAAACGGGAACGAATCGGTCCGTGGACGTAGAGGGGCTCAACTCAAGCCTTATGCCTCCGTAGAAATCTGCCAAATCACACCGAACGGGTCTTCAAGGCGACCGAACATCGTACCCCAAAACATGCGCTCAAAGGGCATGATCACATGGCCACCCTGGGATAACGCTTCAAAAATACGTCTCGCCTCCTCTTCACCTTTAAATTCCAACGTCAAATCCAACCCCTTGCCTCTATCTACCGATTCCGTACCTGCATCCGCCATGAAAAAGCGTAAGCCCAGCGCTTGAAGCTCCAAATGAAGCACGCGATCCTTCATAGACTCGTCGGCCCCCGGCATATCTCTGAACGTACGCAGGCTGACGACTTCGCCCCCAAACGCTTTTACATAAAAGTCCGACTGCTCTCTTGCATTTCTGCTATAAAGTATGGTGTTAATGTTGCCATGATCATTCCTCCTATTATGGTGTTGATCCAACTAGAATCGGCTCTGCGCCTTCGTCCTTCTAATTTTGTTTTTTGCTGTTTCTTTCTATACAATATAGGGGTAAGACTACATATAGATGATCTCGAGGAGGTAATTCGATGAATACATTTACTTATTATAATCCAACCACGCTGCATTTCGGACAGGGGACACTCGAGAAATTAACTGCGGAGGTACCCAAATACGGCAAGAACGTGCTGCTCGTATATGGCGGTGGAAGCATTAAACTGAACGGCATCTACACCCAAGTTGTTCACCTGCTGAAAGGCATCGATGCTTCAATTTTCGAGCTGAGCGGTGTTGAGCCTAACCCAAGACTTACAACCGTCCACCGCGGTGTGGAAATGTGCCGCACTCAGAACATCGACCTAATCCTCGCCGTAGGTGGAGGCAGCGTAATCGACTGTGCCAAAGCGATTGCCGTCGGCGCCAAATATGAGGGCAACTTCTGGGATATCGTTACGCGTAAAGCATCCGCAACGGGGGCGCTGCCACTAGGCACCGTACTGACGATTGCCGCAACGGGCTCGGAAATGAACTCCGGCTCTGTGATTACAAATTGGGAGACCAAAGAGAAGCTCGGTTGGGGCAGCCCCTTCTCCTTCCCGAAATTTTCAATCCTGGATCCTGCCCACACAACTTCCTTGCCTGAAAATCAAACCGTATATGGTATGGTTGATATCATGTCACACGTCTTTGAGCAATATTTCCATCATGTCGATAATACACTTCTTCAAGATGGCTTTTGTGAAACGATTCTTCGCACCGTGATCGATACGGCGCCTCGCTTGCTGCAGGATCTCACGGATCTGGAGAATCGTGCGACGATTCTGTACAGCGGCACGATGGCGCTGAACGGGACGCTTAGCATGGGAGTTCGCGGCGACTGGGCGACGCACAATCTCGAGCATGCGGTGTCAGCCGTTCATGATATCCCGCACGGCGGAGGTCTTGCCATCCTATTCCCGAACTGGATGAGCTACACGCTGGATACCAATGTAGCGCGGTACAAGCAGTTCGCGCAGCGCGTCTTTGGCGTTACAACCACCGGTAAAACGGACCGCCAAGTAGCCGAGGAAGGTATCGCGGAGCTTCGCGGGTTCCTTAACTCCATCGGCGCGCCAAGTCGCCTGGCGGATTACGACATCGACGATTCCACGATCGAGCTGATGGCTGACAAAGCCATGGTGTACGGCGATTTCGGGAACTTCAAGAAGTTGACGCGCGAAGATGTCGTTAACATTTACCGGATGTCCTTATAAAAAAAGAGCTATCCTTGAGCAGATTCTTTTGCTTGAGGATAGCCTTTTTTTATGGGCAAACCGCCGGATCACCTATTCCTTTTGTAGTTCCCATCCTACCGCAGCACCGTATAATCACGCCACTCCTCCGGCAGCAATCGCTGATACAGCGGCTGCAGGTACCGGTCGTCAATCAGCAGCAGCACGCCGTGATCCGTTTCGGAGCGGATGAGCCGACCGCCTGCCTGCTGAACTTTGTTCATGCCGGGGAAAACGTAGGCGTATTCGTAGCCGTTTTTGCCTGTGTCTTCGAGGTAGGCCTTGATCAGATTGCGCTCAGGCCCGAGCTGCGGCAGCCCTACACCAACAACCGCCACGCCGGTCAGCCGCTCGCCGACCAAATCGATGCCCTCCGAGAAGATGCCGCCCATCACGGCAAAGCCTACCAGCGTCCCATCACGTCCCGCTTGAAACTCGGCCAAGTACTGCTCCCGCTCCTCTTCCGGCATCTGAACCGTCTGAACCAGGACGCGCAGCTGACTATCCTCTCCCTGCTCACCTACAAGATCCGTAAAAGCCTCATAGACACTGCTCATATACGCATACGAGGGGAAAAACACGAAATAGTTGCCAGAACGACGGGTCACCATCTGATAAATCGAACGGGCAATCGCCTCCCGGCTTCGTTCGCGATCCTGATACCGGGTCGACAGCGGCTGGACGAAAACCTCCAGCTGTTCCTTGGCAAAAGGCGAAGGCACGCTCACAGAGTAATCCTCCTCGCCCGCTCCCAGCGTGTCCATGAAAAAGGACAGCGGCGAAAGGGTCGCCGAGAAGAACACATGCGAGCGATAGCCTTTCCCCATCTGCCGGAGCAGATGGGAGGGATCCAGGCAGAAGAGCTTCACACTGACTTCGTTACGATCAGACGTGAACAATGTCATATAGCGTTCATCGTACAGCTTGGCTATACGGACGAAATTGTGGGCTGCGAAGTAAGTCTCCAGGAGCAGCGGGCTCGCAGGGCTTCCACCGCTTGCAGCCAGCTCCTTTTCAGCGCTTGCAAGGAAACCATCGAGCAGCGCCAAGAGATCCTCCGGCAGCTCCGGTTCTACCAGCATCTGGCGGTCTCCGATTCTTTTGCGAAGCGTAATGAAATATTGGTTGATGGCCTTAGCCGCATCGTGCAAATCCGCGCGAACGCCTTTGAACTCCCGCTGCAGCGCAAGAAACCCAGATTTGGAGAGCGTGCTGCTGTACATCTCGCGCGCCCGGTCAATCAAATTGTGCGCTTCATCCACAAGCAAAGTCGTGTACCGCCTCTGCTCCTCGAACAGCCTTTTTAAATTGACACGCGGGTCAAAAATGTAATTGTAATCGCAAATGACCGCATCCGCGGCATAAGCGACATCAAGGGAAAACTCAAAGGGACAAACACGATGCTTCCGAGCATATGACTCAATGACCGTGCGCGTCATAATCGTCTCCGATTGAAGAAGATCGAGCACAGCGCCGTTAATTCGGTCGTAATAACCATCGGCGAATTCGCAGTGCTCCTTGGTGCAGCGGACTTCGTCCTTCAGACACACCTTCTCCTTCGCCGTGATGGTCACGACATGAAGCTGAAGACCATGTGCCTGAAGCAGGCCATACGCTTCCTCTGCTGCCGTGCGGGTGATGGTCTTTGCCGTCAAATAAAAAATCCGCTGCAGCAGCCCCTCGCCAATCGCTTTCACCGACGGAAACAAGGTCGACATTGTCTTCCCGATACCGGTCGGTGCTTTGGCGAACAGCTTGCGCCCTTCGCTGATCGTTTTGTACACCGCTCCTGCCAGTTTCCGCTGGCCTTCGCGATACGCTGGAAATGGAAATGCCAGCTCCTTGATGCTGCGATTCCTTCGCTGCTCATGCTCATAAATCGCCTGTGCATAGGGGTAATACCGCTCTACCACGTCATGCACGAACACTTCTAACTCACTAAACGAAGCTTCCTTCACGAATCGGCGCGTATCTTCCGTCTCCACCTGCATATAAGTAAGTTGAACCCGCATATGATGAAGCCCGCGATCTTTGGCTACCATATAGGCATAGCACATCGCTTGCGCCCAATGCACGGGGTACGAGTCTTCTTGGATCTCATTTATGTCCGAGGAGGTAGACTTGATCTCATCCACCGTCACTGGGCCGCCGTCCGCATCTTGAAGAAGACCGTCGCACCGCCCGTCAATCACGAATAGGAGCTCCCGGCAAGCAATTTCAGCGGAAACATACACTTCATGCTGATCCGTTTCGCCATATTGTTTCTGCAATTTTTGGTGTGCCTTCGTACCTTCAACCAGCGCAGTGCTTGTCCGAAAACCGGACTCAATACTCCCCCTGCGAAACACATATTCAACCAGAGAGCGCACGGAAATGTTGATCGTTTCAGCCATTCGTCCTTCTCCGTTCCAGAACATTTGTTCTTTGATTGTAGCATGCGGACGGACCAAATATCTACTTTTTCAGGAAGGGAGCCCCATGTTCTATTTCAGTAAGATTTTTCTTAAACTGCTGCGAATGAACAACAAGTTCATCTATAGTCTGGCCTTTCTTTTCATCCTTCTATCTGCGATCAGTGCTTATATGCTGGAAAAAGAAACCTTCGGCAGCGTCTTCAACGGACTTTGGTGGGTAATGACGACCGTGACCACCACTGGGTATGGAGATTATGCGCCAAAAACCGTGGCCGGCAAGTGCCTCGGCATCTTTTTGTATATTTTCGGAATTGGTCTCATCTCCGTCACAATCAGCAAAGTCGTTGATTCATTATTCATATACAGACAGCGAAAGGAAGCGGGCAAATTGAGATATCAAGGCGAACAGCATTTCGTGATCATTGATTGGAGCAAACATGCGGAGCTGGCGATTCAAGAAATTTTGAACACCGATACATCCACTGAGGTCGTGCTCATCGATACTCTCGAGAAAACGCCGATTGTACATAACAGAGTTCATTATATAAGAGGCAATCCTACACATATGGAAACTTTGGAGATGGCGAATATGGAAAAAGCCCGCTCCGTCTTCATCTTTGCCAATGAGATCACGGAAGATCAGGCGATGCTGCGCGATCCCTCCTTTGTGGACGGCAAAACACTGCTGGTCGCCACAACCATCGAGCGCAATTACCGCAACGTCCACTCCATCGTCGAGATTAAAAACAGCGAAAATATGCAAAATTTCCAGCATGTTAATGTGAATGAATTTATCCTCGGCTCCGAGACGATTTCACAGCTTGCCGTTCGCTCGGCGTTCTCACCGGGATCATCACGGATTGTGTCCCAGCTCTTGACCAGACAGTCCAGCAGCAACCTTCAGGTGCTTGGTAAAAGAAGCTCTTGGCGCACATACCGCGACGCCTTTGAGCAGCTGCTCCTTGAGGGGGCGACACTGATTTCGGACCGTGATCAACTGAATATCAATCAGAAGTTAGATCAGCTCATTCCCGAGGATGCGCAGCTTTTCGTCATCTGTGACGCGGAAACCTACGAGCGTCTCTCCACGCTAAAATAAAACAAATAGGACACCAACCTCTCCGCATAGCGAGGAATGGTATCCTTTATTCTTATGTTCAACCCTTAGGCTTAGCCTGCGTGGGCTGAACCCAACGAAACGGTGTCGTATTCCAAAATAAATCCGGATTCACCTGTACATTATGCGCCCAAAATGTAAAGTGCAAATGCGGCCCTGTCGAGAACCCGGTCGTGCCGACAAGCCCGATAATGTCGCCCTGCTTCACCCGGTCACCTGTTTTCACCCGCAGCTCGGAGAGATGCGCGTACTGCGAAAAAAGCCCCATCCCATGATCGAGATAAATGGAATTGCCGGTCAAATACAGGCTCTCGGCCAGCGCAACGATCCCGTCATTAGTCGCTTTGATCGGCGTACCTTCCTTTGCGGCCAGATCAACCGCCATATGAGCGCTATCGTACTTCCCGTTCACGTAACGGGTGTACCCATATGGCGTCGTCAAAATCCCCTCGATGGGCTTCACGAACGGCCCGCTGAACAGAAATTCCGGCTCGGACTTGCTTCGCGCCAGATCGATTTTCTTCTGATCGGCGTTGATACGCGCCGTATCCTGCTTCATGCTCTCCATCTCCGACGTGACCTTGAGATACTGCGTCTCAAACTTCTTCGCCACGATGGTGAGGGTCTGATCGCCGATCGGATATTTGCCGGGCTTCGCACTCATCGAAATCGGCAAATACGTGAAATACCCCGCTCCGTATGGTTGGAGCGTGTACGTTTTGTTCAGCCAGGTAATCGTTCCTGGCTCATCGTGACGCACAAGAACCGCATCTCCGGGCGCCGCGCTCTCAGGCACGAGCTTCCATTTGGCGCTCATGATCCCTTTCGCCGCTTCCTTCGTTGCGTAAAGATCCCTTTCCTTCGCCAGCTGCTGCAAATGGTCCTTCTCCTTGAGGATGGCCTCTTTGACCTCCGCGGTCATGCCATCCACCCAAGATTGCCCGCCGTCTACGGTGATCAGCAGCGGATTCTTCGCATCCTTGCTGCTGGCGGGCAGCGCCCAACCAATACGCGGTGTCAGAAACTGCGTTTGCTTCACCGGTAACGCAGCCCCGCCTAACGTGGCCGTTAACGGGGCAGGAGTAGAACTAACTGAGCCAGCTTCCAAGCTGAGCAGCTCAGCTAGAGTACCGTCGACTGCTGTTTCTGCAGCAGCCACTTCTCCAGCGGCCGGTTGCCACATGCCGCCGCCATCCTCTGTCGCCGCGATCCCATCGGCGTATTTCACCCAGCCATGGTCGAGATCGACCATGCGGAACTCCAATGCCTCTCTAGGTGGAGGCGTGGGCACTGGTGTTGCTGCAGCCGGAACATCCTTCCCGGCTGCCATCCAAGAAGAGACCGGGCCAAACGGCGATTTGCCGATCACGATGACGACACATGCCGCAAGCACACAAGCGCCTACCAGCAGCGGCCATTGCCGGCGTTTTTTTGATTTCACAGCATCTATTCCTCCCTCACTTGCGATGGGCTATTTTCTTCCAATACGTGTCCATAATAACATAAAAAACCCGAAGACAGCAGAGTCTCCGGGCTTTTGTTATATTAAATTTGAACGCCTTTTTTGAGCGTTTTCTGATCAATGCTCGTGTTATTAACTAAAGGAAGTAACTTGACGCTTCGAACCATAGTGGACTGACACAAGTGGCAAGTCGGAACGTGATCAAATGTAAAATTATCTCGCATCCAGCCTTTACAACCTTCTTGTTCACAAGACCATATTGTCACATTTTCTAGAGGCATCTCTTCAAAGGACTTTTTTCTGGAATACATGATGGACCTCCTCAGCGTTTTACGTAAGTAAACTTCAATAGCTAAATTGAAAAAAGACTGCCATTACAAAGTAAAGGCAGTCTTTTAAATTATATTACAGTTTTACAACGTTTTCTGCTTGTGGTCCGCGGTTGCCTTGAACAACGCTGAACTCAACTTGTTGACCTTCATCCAAAGTTTTGAAACCTTCGCCTTGGATAGCGGAGAAGTGAACGAATACATCGTTGCCGCCTTCAACTTCGATGAAACCGAAACCTTTTTCTGCGTTAAACCATTTTACTGTACCAGTAGCCATGAGAAATACCTCCAAAAATTATTAACATGTTTTTTATTCTTCAAAGAGAAAAAATTCACACATTGCAAAAGGTTCACTAACAAAAATGAAAACCCTTTACAATATGTGAATTCAGGTTCTTTTTGTCGATTGGATTCATCATAACATATCACATTTGAAAACGCAAACTATTTCCAATTCTTACATGCTAATGAAATCGCTTACCCGACCCTGCTGGTGATTAAAGAAGATGAGCGTCCCCAACTTTAGTCTAGGTAGATACTTGGTCCCCGGACCGTTTGCCGCTTCAAGCAGCGACTCTATACTGAAGCTATCGTAAACACTTAGGAGGGGCTTCATTTTGTACAACATAAGTATTGGAACTATTCTGGCAGCTTCGTTGCTATTCGTGATATGCACCTGGATCGGGAGCGTGAAAGCTTCTCGACTGCTCTATAGCCGCACCATTGAACGCATGCATCGCAAAACGCGCAAGCTGTTGTTCTGGGCCTGGTTCCCAATTATTCCGGCCGCCGCTATTCTAGGCGCTATCGCTTGGATGCAGCAGACCATGCTCACTACCTTTTGGATCGATCACGTGTTCATCCAAGCACCGCTGATCCTTTTGCCGCTTCTCACCATCTGGTTCGTAGCCGTGCCTAAACTGCTCAAGCTGCGCTCGATCACCAAACAAGCACTTGGAGACACGCAGCAGGCAGCGCCTGTTGATTCAACAGCACATTTGAGAGCAGCAGCTCCAGGCCTCATCATTCCTTTTCAGATGGCAGCGCTCGCCGCATTAACTTCCTTTTACTTCGCACTAGTTCCGCCTGTTCCGTTCAAATGGCTTGATATTTCCATACCGCTGGCTGTCTTCGTGCTGGCAACGGCAGGACTTTGGTGGAGGCATCAGTTCCGTTACAGGGAGGTAAGCAAAATGGAAGCTTATACGGCCCCGGCCTTTTGGAAACGAGGCTTGGCTATGGTCTGTGTACTCGCCGTGCTGGGAGCATCAGGTTATTATCTTTTTAACTATGCCATGGACAAAAGTGAGCTGCCTCCCGAAATCGATATGGCAAGCGGGACGTACGATTACGGCGGTGTGATGCCGGCCGATATGAGTCAGCATAATCACCAAAGCGGAATGGCTGCAATGACCAGTAATTCAGGCAAAATGATCTCTGTCGCCGACCTGGCGGGTCCGCGCGAGGGGATACCTGATCGCCATTTTACACTAACCGCTCAGAAAAAGACTGTCACGCTCAGCTCCGGCAAAACCGTCGATGCCTGGACGTACAACGGGCAAATTCCGGGTCCCGAGCTTCGCATGAAAGAGGGAGAGTTGATCGAGGTTACACTCATTAACCAAGATATTGAGCAGGGCGTTACGGCGCATTGGCATGGTCTGGATGTGCCGAATGCCGAAGATGGCGTTGCGGGGGCCACACAAAATGCGGTCATGCCGGGTGAAACGTATACGTACCGCTTTCGCGCCGAGCAGGTCGGCACGTTCTGGTATCACTCTCATCAGGACTCGCGCGAAGCCGTCAGCATGGGACTCTTCGGGGCTTTGATCGTGGAGCCAAAAACGGAACCTTTTCAGCCTGTAAAAGACATTACCGTGATGACGCATCGTTGGAAAGGAGCTTCGATTGCCGTTGGCGCCTCGGATCAACTCGAACGCATGGCGATCGCTCCAGGAACGCCTGTCCGAATGCGGCTGATTAACACGGACGATTGGGTGAATCAAAACTATACACTCGTTGGCACCCACTTTGAGGTGGCGGCTATTGATGGAACAGAACTGAATAAGCCCGATGTGTTAACGAATACCCACGTAGTTGTTCCTACAGGTGGACGGTATGATATCACGTTCATCATGCCTGAGCGCCCGGTCTACTTAAATGTAGGAGGGAATCGGAGCGGAGGCATTCTTATGTCTTCCGATGGCAGTGGGGATGTCCCTGAGATTCCGCCTACCGTAGCCTTCGATCCTCTTACCTATGGTAACCCCGCGGCAACCGCTTTTGATGCGAGCAGCCGCTTCGATAGAGAATTTACGCTAATTCTGGACAATAAGCTCGGCATTTTTAACCGTAACTTTGATTTTCTCTACACTTTGAATGGAGAAGTATTTCCCAATGCGCCTATGTTTATGGTGAAGGAAGGGGATCTCGTTAAAACAACCTTCATTAACCGAGGAAATGTCGACCACCCGATGCATCTGCACGGACATCACGTGCTTGTCCTTTCGCGCAATGGAAAGCCCTCAACCGGCAGCCCTTGGTGGTCCGATACGCTGAACGTGATGCCGGGAGAGACGTATGAGGTCGCCTTTGTAGCCAATAATCCGGGATTATGGATGGATCACTGCCACAATCTTGTGCATGCCGCCGCAGGCATGTCAATGCACCTCATGTATGAAGGCGTGAAGACCCCTTATGCCGTGGGCAGCGGAACACAAAATCATCCCGAGTAAAAAGAGGGAGGGGATGTAGGGTTCGTGTTAGCATTCATAACATTTCGTTGACAAAAAGCCGATGCCCGTTTACGCTAGAGAAAAGCAGGAACTACACGAACTGAATAATCTCTTTCGTATAACCTTAATAATCGGATTAAGGGTCTCTACTTAGAAACCGTAAATTTCTAGCTACGAAGAATGTGCGCATTTGCATATTTTTCGTGGCTAGTTTTTTTATGTTCCTGACGTCATACAATAAACAGAAGTAGGAGGTTTATGCCCATGGCGACGATTCTTATTAAACAGGCAGAAATAGTAACAATGAACCGCGACGGGGATATTTTCGTTGGAGATCTGCTCATTGAAGACGACAGAATTAAGGCAATTGGACCTGATCTGGATGTGGACCCCGCACAAGTGGATAAGGTGATAGAAGCAAAGAACCGGACGGTCATTCCAGGCTTCGTGCAGACTCATATTCATTTGTGCCAAACGTTGTTCCGAGGCAAAGGGGACGATTTGGAGCTGATGGATTGGCTGAAACAGCGGATTTGGCCGCTGGAAGCCTCCCACGACGAGGAATCCATCTATTATTCCGCCTTGCTCGGCATCGGCGAGTTGATTCAAAGCGGTACAACGACCATCGTAGATATGGAGACGGTGCATCATACCGACTTCGCCTTCCAAGCCATCGCATCGAGCGGGATCCGCGCTTTGTCCGGCAAAGTGATGATGGACAAGGGCGATGAGGTGCCATTCCCTTTGCAAGAAAAAACATCCGAATCGCTCCAGCAAAGCGTCGATTTGCTCGAAAAATGGAATGGCCACGACGGCGGCCGCATTCAGTACGCGTTCTCGCCGCGATTCGTCATCTCTTGCACGGAAGAGCTGCTGCGTGAAGTACGCAGCTTATCCGAGCAGTACCAAGTGAAAGTGCATACGCACGCATCCGAGAATCTGGGCGAGATCGAGATTGTGCAGGCCGAGACCGGCATGCGCAATGTCGTGTATCTCGACCATCTGGGCTTAGCGAATGAGCGCCTCATTCTGGCGCACTGTATTTGGCTGGATGATGAGGAGAAGCGCATCATCCATGAGCGTGGCGTCCACGTGAGCCACTGCCCGGGCTCAAACTTGAAGCTTGCTTCGGGTATTGCCGAGACGCCCGACATGCTGAAGCTCGACATCTCCGTCTCGCTTGGCGCTGATGGCGCACCATGCAACAACAATCTCGACATGTTCAACGAGATGCGGCTGGCTGCGCTCATCCAGAAGCCCGTGCACGGACCGACGGCGATGAACGCGCAGACGGTCTTCCGCATGGCGACCATCGGCGGCGCCCGTGCGGTCGGTATGGAAAAAGAGATCGGCAGCCTCGAGGTCGGCAAAAAAGCCGACTTGGCGATCCTCGATCTCATCAATTTCCACACGTATCCGTCCTTCGACGTGGATCCGATCTCGCGCATCGTGTACTCCGCGACACGCGCGGATGTGGAGACAACGATCATTAACGGTCGGATCGTCATGGAAAACCGCATCATGCGGACGATCGACAAGGACATTGTCCTGCCTGAGGCAAACCGCTCGATCCAGCGGCTGCTGAAGCGCGCTAATCTTCGCTAACGAGAAAAAGCCAGCCTTCCACCGTATTCGTATGCGGTGGGGGCTGGCTTTTTCGCCATGCTTCACTGTTATCTGATTATTATCGCGGACGATGCACGACGCGTCTGCGAGAAAGTGTAAAAAGTACAGCAAACCTTTGCGTTTTAGCCTACTTTAGAAGTGTTCGTGCATTTTGTACATCAAAAACATTAGAGATTACCTAGAATGGGGTAATTATTCTAAATTTGATGTACTTTTTGCATGTTTTGATGTGACTAGCCATTACTCATCACGCTCATCACTATTTACCCCAAAGCAGCCTCCCAGCCTCTAGCTTCGAAAGCTTCGTAACATCACGATTTGCGTCCTTCTTCAGAATAGCTTCCTTCTGCGTTTTGGTAGCTGGTTCATTCTGAAGGATCGCATCTAAATTATCATAAGCCACTTTCTTGATCAGTGCAGGATCTCCGATAGCATCCATGACACGATACATCGCCTCGATGGCAGCATCCTCGCTTGCAAGTCCGAAGCCGGAGTCAGTGCTGAGCATAAACTTGTCAGGGAACTGCTTCATAACAGGCAGAAAATCCTCGATCCGGTTCGAACTTTCCAAATTAAGCACGGTAAACCCAGCAAAAAAATCCATATAGATGTTATCATGCTTTTCTAATAATTGTTTGATATTCTCAGGTGAATTATAGGCATTCGCATGACCGAAAATGAAGGTTGTCTTGGGATGTGCAGCCAAGGCTTCCTCCAATTTATCAATCACGAAGCCATTCGGTGGATCGATATGGAGTAGAATCGGCGCTTGATACTCCGCACACAACTCATAAATTTGCGGTAGAAAGCCGTCCATAGGATCCTTAGCCTTCCATTCCACTTTCGATACAACGGGAGAATTATACGAAGCGGCAGCAATTTCACCTAGTCCAAAATAGCCTTGTTCCAGATTATTCCTCACGACCTCCAAACTAGATGGATCATGAAGATCAAAGCCTGAGAAATAAGGCACAAAGAAATCCGGCTTTTCTATATAGGCATCCCAGGCATAGGCATCGGTTCGAATCGCGCTCGATTCCGATACATCCCCGAAAAGAACAATGCGATCCATTGCATCCCGCTTCCACATATTTTGCATGCTTATGTACTTCGAATCACTCGCATCATGGTTATGCGCATCCGAAAGCGGTATAGAGCCATACTGCTGAAGAAGATTGTTGAAACTTTTTTTCGCAAGCGTGGGTGGTGTACTCTCAACAGGTGTTGCCGCGGTTGTTGCTGCCAGGGAGGTTACAATCGCTGTCGGGTTGCTTGTCCTTTCCCTGAAATTAAGCGAGCTTAAGCCCCAAATCCCGGTTCCAATACAAACGCAAACGCTTACACCAACTAGCATACTTGACCTTTTTTTAGACATCTTAGACACTCCGCTCCTTTAGCAATCCCCTAAATACTCACCGCCTAAATTATACCATTATTTTCATTTTGTATAGAGAAAAACCGTCAAGAGGACCCTCTTAGCGGACTTATTGTTCTCTAAAACTCACCTGAGACAAAAGTACAAGTTTCCGATTCCCTTCGTCGACCATATACTATTGCATTCATTAAATACAGGGAAGGGGGGACTCCAATGGTCCACTTCTCAAAACCCCTTATACAAACTAAGGTCCAAGTTAAGATTAAACAAACCCATAACCCGCAAGTTATCAAAATTGTGCCCGTGGCTGGCCAAGTGGGTGATATTCGCGTTAATTCGTCTACAAGCCGCGTCTATTATGTCTTTGACGAGAATCTGGTAGGCGTACTGGACGGTAACACGAATAAAGTGATCGGCAGTGTGCAGACGGGAGATGGCGCTACATTTCTGGCTGTGAACACGCGTACCAACCGAATTTATTCAACAAACTTCCGAGCTGCAAACGTCACTGTTATTAATGGAAAAACAAACAAGGCCATCACCAACGTACCAGTCGGCGAGCGCCCTTTTGGTATTGCTGTTGATCGAATAAGAAATCGCATTTATGTCGCTAATACGAGTGGAACGATAAGCGTCATCGACGGCGGCACCAACCGTGTCCTGAAAACCATAATAGTCGGCGGATCACCGGCCCTTATCGCTATGGATAAACGAACTAATCGGGTCTATGTAACAAATGTAATGGAAGACTCTGTTCATGTTATCAACGGCTCTACGTTGAGCGTAATTAAAACGATTAAAGTAGGCAAAAATCCGATTATTACGCCGGGTATCATCCCTCAGACGAATCGGATTTATGTAGCTAATAATCTAAGCCGGTTTGCCTCTGTGATATCAGGTGCAACGCTCGGTAAAAGCACGCCCATTCAACTCGGAAAACTCCAAAGCGAGCTTGCCGTAAACGACCTAACGAATCGCATCTATCTGGCAAGCGCTCAGCAAGAGGGGAAAGGCAAACTGTTCGTGGTTAGCGGGCTAACAAATACGATTGCGGCAACCTTACCCATTCCCACGTTCTCTTCACTCCTCGTCAACCCGTTGACGAACCGTTATTATGTCGGAGATACGGACACCCGAGATTTGTTCGTGTACAGCGGACTAACGAATCGGCTGCTGGTCAAGCTGCGAACGGGGCAGTCAGCAGGGAACATGGCTTTGAATAAGCGAAGCAACCGGATTTATGTCGGCAATGAAAACTCGATCACCGTTGTTCAAGATCATAAATAATAAATAAGCCCCAAAACCCACAGAAGGTGGGCTTGGAGGCTTGTTTGTTTTGTGAAGCAAACGCTAGCCTGTGTCAACGATAAGACTCCCAGAAATAGTTGCCACTTTTTTCAATCTACATTTTAAAAATTTAAAATTCAAAATATTAAAACTTTAATATCCATTATATGATTCCCGTCTAAAAACAAGCGTTCATATAAATCTACTTTTCATTGTAATCCGTTCCCTATATTATCAGGCAGCCGTTAAAGAGGTGGCAATTATAGGGCTTATATCCGTAAAATTTCTAGATCAAAATTAAAAACACAGCAAGAAACACAATCTCCATCCCATTGGGATTAAGCGGATAATCTTGCTTCATCAGGTCCTCCCAAGTTATCTAAATTATCATACAATACTGATATTTTATAAGTAATACATATATATAAGTAAATTTTAATCACCAACAAAAAATAGTCAGAAAAATAAATCTATTATTTTAAGGTAGGTAGCAATGTAAAACTACCAAAAAAATAGCTAAAATGCATGAAATTCGCACAAAAAAACAGGGCAAAAAGAGGGAGGGTCATAAGCAATTGATGCTGCAAGCTGACCAAAAAGCTGAATTGCACTGTTGTGTGAAGTGATAGATAAGGAAAACCTTCATATAGACAAGCCATGGCCGAGAAAGCCTACAATCATGTTGCATGTTTTACCAGTGTTCGATTGTGAATGAAGTGTGTTCATTACTCTCATGTTTCAGAGGGCTGTTAGCTTTTATACTAAGCATAAAGATGTTCTGACATGAAAGGCGGTTATTCCCGATGAAAGCTGAAACGAGTATCGCTCCACAAAGAGTTCATTCCCGAAAAATAACATCATCCTTCACTTTGAAAGGCCGCTGGGAGTCGCCGTTTGCGGGGTATCTGTTTATTTCCCCTTGGCTCCTTGGGTTTCTGCTGCTGACACTTTGGCCGATGATCCAATCGATGTATTATTCCTTCACCAAATATACGCTGCTTGACGCTCCGGAATGGATTGGTTTGCGTAATTATGAGCGAATTTTTGCAGACGACGAGATTTTTCGACAGTCTTTGAAAATAACGATTCTGTTTGTCGTATTATCTGTGCCAATCAAGCTGTTTAGCGCTCTTATGGTGGCCATGATGCTCAACAAGAAAATTAAAGGAATTTCGGTATATCGCACGTTCATCTATCTGCCTTCTCTGATTGGAAGCAGCATTGCGGTAGCTATCCTTTGGCAAAATATTTTCGGCATGGACGGCTTTATTAATAAATTTCTTGGCATGCTCGGCATAAACGGCACCAGCTGGATCAGCAACCCCAAGACAGCTTTAGGAACATTGATCATCCTTGTCGCTTGGCAGTTCGGTTCATCCATGGTGATTTTCCTTGCAGGCCTTAAACAAATCCCCACCGAATTATATGAGGCATCATCCGTTGACGGCGCTTCGAAAGTAAGACAGTTTGTCAGTATTACCCTGCCTATGCTGTCCCCTGTTCTGCTGTTTAACCTTGTGCTGCAAACCATCGGTTCTTTCCAGATGTTCACGCAAGCCTTCATCATTACAAAAGGCGGCCCAATTAACTCGACTTATATGTACGCTTTGTACCTCTATGATCGCGCCTTTTCCCGATATGAGATGGGTTACGCCTCGGCGCTGGCCTGGATACTTCTTGTGGTCATCGCTGTTGTGACCGCAATCATTTTCGCCTCGTCCCGCTACTGGGTATTCTACGAAACAGAAGGAGCGAAAGGTAAATGAGAAACCCACTGATGTCATCTCGAACGTTAAGAACTCATTCCTTATTGGCTATATTCAGCTTAATCATGATCTATCCCATGCTGTGGTGGTTCGGAGCGGCTTTTAAATCCAATGCAGAAATGAGCTCTCCTTCTCTTCTGCCAAATGAGTGGTTGTGGAGCAACTTCAGCGAAGGTTGGGTCGCCATTCCTAAATTTACGTTTACCCATTTCTATATCAATACCTTTGAATTAATTGCCGGAGTGCTTATTACGTCTGTCATTTCCTGCAGTTTGGTCGCGTTCGGCTTCGCCCGGATGGATTTTCCGCTAAAGAACTTCTGGTTTGCCATCCTGATGGTTACGCTGATGCTGCCAAGCCAAGTTACTTTGGTGCCTCAGTACATCATGTTTAATACTTGGGGATGGGTGAATACGTACTTGCCCTTCTATGTGCCGCACGCCTTAGCTGGGGGGATTGGCGGCCCCTTCTTCATCTTCCTGCTGGTGCAGTTCATCCGCGGCATTCCGCGTGAGCTCGACGAGTCGGCCAAGATGGACGGCTGTAACTGGTTCGGTATCTACTGGCGAATTGTGCTTCCTCTTACAAAGCCAGCGCTCGTCACAGTCGCCATTTATTGCTTCCTTTGGAACTGGGACGACTTCTTCGGACACTTGCTTTATATTAACTCGGTTAGCAAATACACCGTCGGGCTTGCTTTGAAGCTGTTCGTGGACAGCCAGTCGGCACTGCCTTGGGGACAATTGCTGGCGATGTCGCTGCTATCCATCATCCCTTCGCTCATCATCTTTTTTATGGCGCAGCGCCATTTTGTTGACGGCATTGCCTCAGGTGCTGTGAAAGGCTAAAATGAAATAAATATGAAAAAGGTTGCGCATTTGGCAGCCTTTTTCCAGTTTAATAGCATCTTATGAGGGGGATCAGCCTTGTTTACTATGTTCAAGCGTGTCCGCATCGGCCGGCTGTTCTTTGGCAGTTTCGCTGCCTTCATCGCCGTGCTGCTGCTCGTCACCTCATGGATAAGCTACAGCCTCACTTCGCGCGAGCTGGCCAGCAATACCGCTAATTATCAGCAGGATCTATTAAATGAATTAAATAAACGTCTGGTCATTCAGCTAAACTCGATAGAGCAAATGTCGCTAGCCGCTTCCAGAAACATCGATATTATCGGATACGATCCACTCGAAAGCGACTTATTTGAGCGCAATCGCCGGAAGCAGGATTTGGAGAATTTGCTGGCAAGCATCACCTACAGCACAACCATGGTGCAGTCGATTTATTTGTATACGGAGCGGCCTTTTATGCCGGATTCGCAGGGTCCTATCCGCGTCTATAATTTGCAAAAGGTACGGGAGGAAGACTGGTTTCCGGATATTCAAAATAACGATTCGGCCTGGATTAAAGAACGGACGATTCAGACCAACAAAGGTCCGCTCGCTGTAATCGGCTATGCCAGGAAACTTTATAATAACTCCGGTATTTACTATGGCATGCTGATGCTGAACGTGAAATCTTCGGAAATTCAGGACTTGATTCGGGGGGAAACGGAAGGCCGAAGCCGGCTGTTATTCGATGCTAGCGGCAGGAAAATGACATCGATTGGGGATCAAAGTCTGCAAGGCGATGTACTGGATAAACTGAAAGTCATAAATGAAAAGTTCGGAAGCATACATCTGTCAGCCAAACAGCAAAGCGATTCCTTACTGGTATGGAGCAAATCGCCTTCCAACTGGATGTTGGTTGAGGTAACGCCTTGGAAGAACATCATTAACGGCAGTATCCGTCTGGCACTGATTCTCTTAACGGTAGGGCTTTCCGCTATTATTGTTGGATTTTTTGTCACGTTTTTTATTTCCAGACAATTTACCAAGCCCATCAGGTTACTGCTCGCCTTCATGAGCAAGCTGCCGGACCGGGGTTTTGTGGCAGACTTGCCCCAAGACTATACCAATGAGTTCGGAAACCTGTTTAACGGTTATCGCAAACAAATGGAACGCATTGAGGAGCTGCTGGATTCCTTGAAAGCTCAACATAAACGCCAGCGTGAAGCGGAAATTCAAGCGCTGCAAGCGATGATTAATCCGCATTTTTTATACAATACGTTGGATCAACTAAACTGGCTAGCCATTGATTCAGGCCAAGACAAAATTAGTAAAATTCTCTCCTTGATGGGCAAAATGTTCCGTATCGGCCTATCTAACGGGGAGACGCTCATTCCGATCGCCGACGAGATCACACATGTCGAATGTTATTTGCAAATTCAACAAATCCGCTGGGGCGACCGATTGTCATTCACCATTAACGTCGACGACTCCGCCAGAGAGCTCTACATTCCGAGGTTAACGCTGCAACCTTTTATAGAGAATGCCATTATTCATGGTTTCCACGGCAGAAAAAAAGGCGAGATCCAGGTGAACGTACAGCTGGTCAATCAAGACATCCAATTCCAGATTGAGGATGACGGTGTAGGGCTGCGTCCCGATTGGAATCAACCAAAGGTAAGAAAGACGGGCGGTTATGGTGTGCGCAACGTGAAGGAGCGGATTGAAGCCTATTTCGGGCCTCCCTACGGCGTTCAAATGACCAGTTCTAAAGGCAATGGCACGCTTGTCACGGTTCTGCTGCCACAAATTCAATACAAAGAACAGGTGGAGGAGCGGTATTATGTGGAAAATACTCATCATTGACGATGACTTTCAAGTGCTCGAAGGCATGAAAAAGGCGATTCCTTGGGAAGCCATTGACGCTGAATTCGCGGGCGAGGCCAGCGACGGCGCCGAGGGGCTGGAGATGATCAGCCAGACCCAGCCGGATATCGTCATTACGGACATTTACATGCCTGTGATGAACGGGCTTGAAATGATCGAAAAACTCCGGGAAGCGAACTTTCCAGGGGAGATCATTATCCTGAGCGGGTACACCGATTTCCAATATGCCCGGCAAGCATTGCGACTGCATGTCAGTGACTATTTATCCAAACCCGTTACCGTAGATGAGCTTCGGACTGTGCTGGAGAAAGTCATTAAAGAACTAGAAGCCAAAGAGCTTATCAAGATGGAACAAGAAGACATTAGAAAAAAGCTGATGCTCTATGAACCATTCGGGCAGCAGGAATGGTTGAAATCGGTCATGACGGGGACGTCCCATAAATGGGTTTCCGGCCTAAATCTCCCTCCCGCTGAGCAGCAGCACTGGATTCATCGCCATCACCTTGTCATGGGCATTGAGTTGATGAGCACAATACGCACGGCAAACCTGTCGCTGATCGATTGGAATTTATTCCGTTTTGCGCTGGCTAATATCATTCAGGAAATTTTATCGGAAGATTGGCCTGAATCCGACTTCATCGAGCTTCACAGCCATCATGCTGCGATCATGTTTCATATTGAACCTTCGGAGCCTGCTGACGCATCCCTTGGCCGCATTCGCGCAATCGGCAACCGGATTACTGACTGTGTGCTTATGTATCTTAAACTGAACATCCGTATTGGAATAGGTCAAGTGAAAACAGCTTGGCAGGAAATATCCGATTCCACCGAGGAGGCTTTCCTGGATCTGCTCCAGCAAACGATGACTCCGCAGCTAGGCAAACCAACCTCCCTGCCATCGGATTTGGCGATTCGGCCAATCAAGTTTTATCAGGAACTTGCGGAAGCCATTGTGTATTCGAAGGAAGAGACTGCTTCACAAATTGTAGATGCCTATATTCATCAATTGCAGCAGATGCCAACGATAACGCCTGCTTACTTACAGTATCTCTGCACAGAGTTATGGACGATCTTCGCCTACTCCCTGTACAGTGTTGGCATTGTGCTGGATGAACTATTTCCGGACATGCATCTGCCGTCGGAAATCATGCAAATTCAAACGACAACCCACTTGCAAGAGTGGCTGCGCGCCAAAATTCATATCATCGCCACCAGCCGGCATTGGAATGAGAATTCGAAACATAAAGAAGCTGTCGATTTCATGATTCAATATGCGCATGACCACTATGCCGAAGAGGTATCCTTGGAAGATATGTCGAAAAAACTGTACTTATCCCGGAACTATTTGAACCAGATTTTCAAAAAATCAACCGGCGAAACGTTCACCAACTACCTGATTCAGGTTCGAATGAAGAAAGCGCAGGCCCTTCTGGCCGAAGGCAAACATCTCATTTATGAAATTTCTGAGAAGGTTGGATACAAGAACGTTCCTTACTTCAGCTCTATTTTCAAAAAGTATACAGGCATGAGTCCAAGCGAAGTAGGCAAAAGCGGTTAACCGTCGTTCATGAAATGAAGCATCCGTTTTGTGCTTTGTAATTTTGTGATCAAAAGTGAAAGAAGTGTGTTCATTACTATCATTCTTCATTTTTTCCGTTAATCCTATAATGAGATTGTAGGGAAGACTAGCTAGCGAGAGGGGATTATCAATGAAAATGCAGATGAGACAATGGGGCATGCTCAGCATGACTGCTTTGATAGCGCTGTCTTTAAGCGCATGCGGTTCTGGGAATAAAGCAAGTACAGCAGGAGGTAGCACAGCTGCAACGACAGCGCCGAACGCTGCAAGCACGCAACCTGTGAAACTGCGTATTGTATGGTGGGGCTCACAAGCAAGACACGATGCTACGCTAAAAGCACTGGATGCTTATACGAAAAAACATCCGAATGTGACCTTCGAACCGGAATTTTCGGGATTTGACGGTTACGCCGATAAGCTCGCTACCCAGGCAGCCGCCAAAAATGCGCCTGATATCATTCAAATGGACCCGGCTTGGCTTTCCGAATATGCGGGCAGAAACCAGCTTGCTGACTTATCGAAAGGCATTCGCACTGAAGATATCGACAAGTCGCTCGTAGACTCAGGCAAGTACAAAGATAAACTTTACGCTATCCCGTTAGGCAATAACGCAACCGGTATGATCTATAACAAAAATGCGGTTGATAAACTCGGAATCACGCCACCTAAAAATAACTGGACATGGGATGAATACTTCCAATTCGGTAAAGATGCCAAAGCCAAGCTGGAAAAAGATAAATATGTCTTGATGGACGCAACATCTGACTATACGGTCTACACCGCTTATCAACTGAGCCAAGGCAAGGGCTATCCGATTACGGAAGACGGCAAATTCAACATCGACAAAGACACCTATCTAACTTTTGTTAAAAAATATGCCGAGCTTCGCACAGCCGGTGTCATTCCTCCGGCAGAAATTGCGACCACGGATAAAGAGTCTGATGCAAAGCTCGACCTCATGAACAATGACAACGTATTTATGAAGCGTACTTTCGCTGCTCTGCTGCCTGGTTATGAAGCTGTAAAACCTAACGTTTATTCCCTTGTGAATCAACCGAAAGGCGTGCAATCCAGCGGTTGGCTGAAGCCTTCCATGTTCTGGTCTGTGAGCGCGGATTCCAAGTATGCTGAAGAATCCAAGAAGTTCATCGACTGGTTCGTGAATGACAGCGAAGCGGCAGATATTCTAACCACAACACGGGGCGTGCCGGTTTCCAAGAAAATGCTCGAGTATTTAACACCGAAACTCACCCCTGCTGATAAAATGCAAATTGAACTTATTAAGAATGTAGCTCCTGACGCTCAACCTTTCAATGCCGGGGCTAAAGGCTGGAGCAACTACACAGCGAAGGATTTCAAAACGATCGGCGAGAAAGTCATGTTCGGCAAAATCACACCGGAAGCTGCTTATGACGAGCTTGTGAAAAAGGCGAAAGAGTATCAGTAAATTCTCATCGACAGACAAGTATCAAGAAGGGCTGCCCCGAAGTAGATCATCTACTCAAGGGGCAGCCCTTTTTCATGGCACGGACGCCTCCTGAGAGGCTTCTGAGCACGTCTCTGTTCCGTTTTCTGAGCAGTAGCGGATAAAGGTCCTTCAAGCCCTCGAACGTATCGTAAAACGCCTCGTAGGGGCTATCGCAGTTCCCGACGCAAAAAAACAACTCTTAACATAATGTTAAGAGTTGTTCTCCGAACTGCTATCTATGCAAGCAAAAGCTTACAGCTTTACAACGTTCTCAGCTTGTGGTCCGCGGTTGCCTTGAACAACGTTGAACTCAACTTGTTGACCTTCGTCTAAAGTTTTGAAGCCTTCGCCTTGAATTGCGGAGAAGTGTACGAATACATCGTTGCCGCCTTCTACTTCGATAAAGCCAAATCCTTTTTCTGCGTTAAACCATTTAACTGTTCCTACTGCCATGGGTAATACCTCCAAAGTTTTAATTAACATGTCTTTTTTCTTGTTTCGAACAAAAAAATTACACATTGGAAAAGGTTTCACAAACTAAAATGATAACCCTTTGCAATAAGCAATTCAGGTTTTACCCCAAAGACTATTAATACTGTACCACACATATTTGGCTAATGCAATTACCCTTCAGAGGCATTTCTTACTAAGGATAAGAGTTCCTCTTTATCCTCTATTTTCAAGGCAATTGTTAGAGCAATTACGACATCATTCGACGGTTGTATTCGACCATTTTCGATGGCATTCAGGATAGAATAACTGACGCCCGCTTTCTCGCCAAGTTTGCGCAGCGTTAGATTTTGCTGTTGTCTCAGCTCTTTCAGCCTGGTATGAAATAACATGCCTCTTCCTCCTCCACTGAAAACTTATTTATCGTCCATCTGCCTGCGAATTTCTGCTCTAATTTTGTCGAAAGGGTCCTGCCAGTCGGGGGGCTTAATGGTTTTGCCAAATTCGTTCTTATGGACTAGACCGTCCGACCACACTTTGGACATGTTAGCATGATGCACGATGTCAAAAATCGGCCCCGGCTCGACTCCCATCTCGACTAAGGTACCCAACACGAAGTACAACTCATCGATCATGGCATCCACTTCGTCTTCCAGTGTCGCCGCCTCTTTGAACTCGTCCAGCTCTTCTTGCATCCAAGCCAGGCGAGCCGCCTTGCGGCTCTCCGACAAGCGCTGCGGAGTTGTGCCTACCGGGTGCTCAAAGGTCTGGTGGAACTTTTTCACATCGTTAAAAGCATTCTTCAAGTTCATTATGGCTTCCCTGCTCCCTTATGTAGGTTTTCTTTTATATACCATTAAAGAGAGCCATCGGTCAATTACAACCGACGGCCTGTGATAAACCGATTTTTCCAGTAGCTATCATTCATATCCAGCATGACGACGCCGGAGCTCGCCGTGTTGCTCACGAACTTGCCATTACCGACATAGATGCCCACATGATTAATACGGCCGGGCTTGGACGTACTGAAGAAGACGAGATCGCCTTCGCGCAGGTTCGCTTTCTTCTTAACGGCTGTCCCCAACTTCGCTTGATCAGCCGAACTCCATGGGATCGTGATCCCGTTCTTCTTGAAAACCATCTGTGTAAAAGAGGAACAATCCAGAATCAAACGTGACGTGTCTCTTACGCCAAATTTGTAACGCACTTTACCGATATAGGATCGTGCCGTGCGCACAACACCGCTTGCTTTGCTTGTGCTCGTGGCGCTATATGCTGCGGTTGTTGTGGAATCACTCGCAGCAGCTAAGGCTGACTGAGGTCCGAATAACATCGTTCCGGACGTTAATAAGGAAAGCGCCAGGCCAATTCCCACGAATGATTTGCTAAGGCGGCTCTTTTTCACTAGTAACTTGATGGGATATCCTCCTTCATGGATCATGGTGATGGGCTTGTTTGGCCCTGGGTCCACCATAACACACATAAAAGGACCGGTATTTACCAGTCCTACGAGATATCCAAGCGGCGCCTAGCTTTAAGCGCTATTATTAGAATTTGCTGAAAGTTGGCTGAGCCGCTAACTCTTGACAACTCTCACACCGTGTTCGGCGTCTGCTCATTTCGATACTCAGAGGGGGTCACACCGTACTTCTTGCGAAACACCTGCGAGAAATGACGCATGTCTTGATAACCGATTCGATCGGCGACGTCCGCCAGTTTCAGCTTAGGGTTCAAAAGAAGCTGCTTCGCCTGTTCCAGACGAAGATGCGTAACATATTCCTTGAATCCCTGGCCTATCTTCTGTTTGAATAACTGACTGAAATAAACCGGATTCAAGTAAACGATCGCTGCGACCTTCTCCAGCGACAGGTCGTCATGATAGTGCGTGCGAATATATTGCAAAGCCACATCGACCGAGCGGTCGCTGCCGCTCGCATGATGCTCGTAGACCTGCGTCGTCGAAGCTTGACGCATGCGCTGTACTTCGGCTGGCACCGCCTCGAAGCGGTTGATCTGTTCGGAGCTCATAATCTGAAAGGGCACCTTCAAATACTTCACGAGGTGGCTGCGCAGCTCATCCACGAGTGTGGTTAAGAGCGCGGCGTCCGGCAGTGTGACGATGCCGAGCAGGCTTTTGCTGTCGTGCACTGTTACGAAACCTTTGCCGTAGCGCTCGATCAGCTCTTGAAGGACGTTCTCGATAATGAAATTTTCGAGGAAAACGGCCTTATCGCTCTCCATTTTCACCATAATCAGATGGAAATACGGGTGCTGCTCCATGAAGGGCTTCATATCGATGCGCCCGGTATCCAGTCCTTGCGCAAAGCGCTGAAAGACAGCTTCCTGCAAATACTTGCGGTTCGCTTTCAGGAGCTCAGACTCCTCGTTCAGCTCGATTTCGTGAGCGATTTCCTCGCCAAGCTTCCGGATCATCTCGCTGAGCACCTCTTTGCCGATCGGCTTCAGCAAATAATCCTTGGCCCCGAGCCGCACAGCTTCCTGCGCATACGAAAATTCGGAATACGCGGATATGACCACCCATTTCACATTCGGATGCCGGCTCCGGGACATATTCATAAGTTCCAGCCCTGTCATTCCCGGCATGAGAATGTCGGTGAGGACGATTTGAATGCGGTGGCTCCGCAGCAAAGCAATCGCTTGCTCCGCGTTCGCCGCGAGATGAACCTGATGCTCGGGGAAGCGGTTGAGCAGCGTACGCTGGATGCCCTCCCGGATCACCGTTTCATCGTCTACGATGAGAATGTCCATGGTTTTACTCTCCTTTCCGAGGAAGCGGCATCGCAATGATGACGGTCGTTCCTTCCCCCTGCTTGCTATGAATGCGAAGTCCATAAATATCTCCGAACATAAGAACAATCCGGCGATGCACGTTGGTAATGCCAATGCCTCGTCTAGTTTGTCCGGATGCACCGGTTGTCTGTGGAGATTGCAGAGACGCCATCGCACCGTCGATATCCGATGCGTCCTTGATCAGCTGTTCCTGCATGCACTGGAGGGCACTCTCCTCGATGCCGACACCGTTATCCTCAATCACAATCCGCAGCTCATGCTCGCTGATCTCCGTGTAGACCCGCAGCACGCCAGGACGATCGAGCGGCTCCAGCCCGTATTTGACCGCATTCTCAATGATTGGCTGAAGCGTCATTTTCGGAAGAACCACATCCAGACACTCCTGCGCAACGTCCAATACGGTGCTGACCCTGCCTTCTAAGCGGCTCTCAATGATCGTCATATAATGACGCATTTGATCCAGCTCTTGGCGAAGGGTTGTCTTCGAGGCCTCCTGCCAGTCACTGCTGTAGCGGAACATATGGGACAAAGCCAAAATAACTTTACCTAAACGGTCGTTCTCCCGCTCGTCTAACATCCAATAAATCATATCCAGCGTATTATAGAGAAAATGCGGATTAACTTGAGATTGCAGCGCTTGCAGCTCCGCGTTCTTCTCACTTACGGTGGCGAGCGTAATGCGATCAATCAGCTCATCCATCCGATTCACCATGCGGTTAAAGGAAGACACGAGCGAGTTAATTTCTTCGAACGATTTGACCGTTACTGACCCTTTGAAATTCCCCATCTCCACCTGCTTCATCTCCCGTATCAGCAGCTTAAGAGGTGAGGAAATATTCTGGGAAATAATACTCGCAAGCACCAAGGATAGGAACACCACCGCCAGGATCACGAGGTACAGGTACTCTCTCGTTTTCACAACCTCAGAGTTAATATCACCTTTGGGAGTTAAACCGAATACGGTCCAATCGGACATCTTCGCTTTAGCGGAAACAATCAGTTGTTCCGTTCGGTCATCCACGACGATCTCATTGTTTTGCGGGCGCGGCAGGCCTCCGAAAGAAGGTGGACTGTCCTTTTCTCCCGCGGTAGAGGCAATCATATGATCTTCCTTATCGACGATATACACCTGGCTGTTCGGGGAAATCCTCACGTTCGAAAGCGCCGCCAGAATCGGCTGCGGGTTCGTTTCAATCACCAGCACGCCAATCAAGCGATGATCGGTTAAATCGTACAGTTTGCGTCCGAATACGAAAACAGAATCTTGCTGAAACCGGTTGATGATCGAGCCTTTGGATAGACCCAGCCAAACCATCTCACCGGAGGAATCCTGCAGCTTATGGTACCAGGCCGTACTGGCATAGTCCGCATTTATGACGCTGTCAAAACCACGTTCATAGTTATAGTTTTTGCCCGCATTCGTAATGATATGAATTCCGACAATGTCATCTCTGGAGTAGTAGGCTGCTCCCATGATATTCGTAATGGTGCGCTCATTAATGATATTGACCGCTTCATCTTTGCTTGTGTCACGGTCATGGATTAACCTGAGCATCTCATAGTTGCTGTTGAGCGATTTCGTAATGCTGTCATAACCCTGCAGCAGCAGATCAAAGAGACCTACCGTCTGGGAAATATTTTTCTCCGCCAAATCACTGATTTTGCTATGAATAATGTCCGTTGTTTTCTTGTAATAGAGCACGCTTACCAAAGTTAAAAGGATCAGCATGCAGGAAATAAAAAGCAAAAACAGCCGGCTATGAATAGAATGAAGGCCCCGTGTCACTTCGAAATCGGTCCCCTTTCGTTAGTCGTTACAGGCTATCATATCACAGGCTGTTTCCTAAACGGCAAAAAGAGAGGGGTGAAGTTAACCCTTCACCGCTCCCGCTACCATACCTTTTGTAATTTTATCGGCTAATAAGAAATAAATGATAATGACCGGCAGCGCACCTAACACGAGAAACGCACCGATAGCTCCGTAATTAACCGAATATTGACTGACGAAGCTGTTCACCCCGAAAGGCAGCGTTTTGAGCCGCTCCGACGAAATGAATGTCGCCGCAAGAATGTATTCGTTCCAAATATTGATGAAGGTCAAGATACACACCGTCATCATCGGAGGAATCGAAATCGGAAGAATAATACTTCCAAAGATTCGGAAAACCCCCGCGCCGTCTACGACAGCAGATTCTTCAATCTCAGCCGGAATGGATTTCATGAAGCCGCTGAGGATAAAGACCGCAATTGGCGTCTGAAACGCGATATAAGGCAAGATGATGGATAGATGCGTGTTCAAAGCATTCAAGTTTTTGAAAATAATCATCAGCGGCAGCAATGTCGCTTGCATCGGGACCATCATCCCGATCAGGAAGATGATCATGACGACTTGGCCATATTTCCACTTGAACCTTGTAATGGCGAAAGAAACCAAGGAACTAAGCAAGATAACGCAGACCATTGTAACCGATGTGACGAAAAGACTGTTTTTCAAGTACTGGAAGTAATGCCCCGCCTCTACAGCCGAGGAGAAGTTCTTCCATTGAAGCACTTGGGGGAGGGCGAAAAACCGCCCCGACAAGATTTCCTCATTCGTTTTTAACGAGTAAATGAACAACCAAAGCAATGGATACACTTGTGTAACTACGAGCAACGACAAGAGTGCAATGACCAAAACTTTCAGGATAGAGAAGCTTTTGCGTCTCCGAGTCATTGCAGGTGCAGCTACCGCTGCTTTCCTGACATCTTGCATGGTGACACTCCCCTTCCTTAAGTAAATCTTCTCTCTAGTTTATTAAAGATACCATTGATAATTACAGTTGCAATCAAACATAAGACAACCAAGAAGGCAGCAATCGCACTACCATATCCATACTTCATGGATAGGAACGACATGTTGTACATATGCGTGGAAATAACGTCTGTGGCATGAGCCGGACCACCTCCGGTCATAACCATGACCATGTCAAACGCTTGTAAAGAGCCGATAAAGGCAAGAACGATCGATATTTTGAAAATCGGAATATTCATAGGGAAAGTGATATACCAGTCGGCTTTAAGGCCCTCCGCTCCATCAATCCGCGCTGCTTCGTAAATATCGGCAGGGATGTTCTGAATGCCGGTGAACTGGATCAAAGTGTGGTACCCCAGGTACTGCCACAGGGCTACGAAATACAGAGAGTACATAGCAATCTTCGGATCCGTTAACCAGGATCTCGACCAGCTATGCAAATTCAACATGTCCAATACTTGATTGAGCATACCGCCCATTGCGGCAGGGTTATAGATGGTTTTCCAGAGCTGTCCGACGATAACAACGGACAAAATAACCGGTAAGAAGTAAGCAGAAACTAGAAAATTCGGCTTTTTGATGAATCGGTTCAAGAGAACGGCTACACCTAATGCAATTGGAATTTCAACCATTGAAAATACGGCAAACATTAAAGTCCGTTTCACGGACGGCCAAAACACAGGATCATGAAACAACAAGTTACGGAAATTATCCAAACCAACGAATTTTGCACCGCTGATCCCGTTCCAATCCAGCAATCCACTATATAACGATACTAGAATCGGTACAAAAACGAGACAGACATAAATCAACAAACATGGCAGTACAAACATGGCAATCGTCCACTTGGAGACTCTTAACACATTCACTTGGCTCGCCTCCTTCATGAGATATACCAATCGGAATTCACCCTCTACACCCTTGCGGCGCTAAGGATAAATTCCGATTTGGCTGCTAAATGATTATTTATTTACTTTTTGTTCGTATCGTAAGCTGTTTGGTGCTCTTTGCCAACTTCAGCAGGATCTTTCTTCTGAACGAAGAGGTTTTGGATGCTTGCTAAGTGGCCTTGTGCTGTTCCTGGGTTCATTGTGTTATCGAACGCAAGGTCGCCGCCTTTAACTTGTTTGAACATATCCAGTACTTCCATCGCCATATCGGAGTATCCAGCTGCTTTGAAGTCACCGTCCACTTTTTGAGCGATACCTACTGCGCCTTTAACCGCGAATGCTTCTTTCGGGAAGTTCAACATGAAGTAGTTCAAGAAATCTTTGGTTTCTTTCAAGTGTTTGCTGTTTGCAGAGATTGCGAACGCGCTTCCTGGTGCAAGCATGAACTCGTCAGGGTTACCTTTACCTTTAACCGTTGGGAATTTGAATACGCCGACTTTACCGTTAACGGAAGAAGTCTCGATACCGCCTGTTGCCCATGAACCCATGTAGTACATAGCGGCTTTACCTGTTTTGAACAAGTTTTCACCTGCGTTGTAGTCAAAGGAAGTTGCGCCTTCTTGGAATGCGCCAGCTTGAATCAAGTCTTGGAAGCTGCTTACAGCATCCGTGAATGCTGGGTCTGCGAATGTTTTCTTGCCATCAACAACAGCTTGCAGGAAGCCAGGGCCGCCATTTGTGCGAAGCAGCACGTTCATGAACAAGAAGGAACCGGTCCAGGAATCTTTTTCACCGATAGCCATTGGCTGAATGCCTTTGCCTTTCAGTGTTTTTACAGCTGCGACCATATCTTCGAATGTCTTCGGTACTTCTACGCCGGCTTGTTTGAACAAGTCTTTGTTGTAATAAACGAGACCGATGTTGTTACCATCAGGCAATGCATAGATGTTGTTGTTGAATGTGTACCAGTTCAAAATGCCTTCTTGGAACGTGCCTTTCAGGCCGTTTTGCTCAACCATGTCGTTAAGCGGCGCGAACAATCCTGCGTCTACGAAAGGTTTCATTTGAGCGGATGGATTCACGATCGTGATATCCGGAACTTCTTTGGAAGCTGCTTGTGTTTTAAGCTTCAGCTTTTGTTGATCCGTGTTCAGGGAATCAAGTTCGATTTTGATGTTCGGGTTTTTCGTTTGGTAGTCGTTCACGATCTTTTTCAACATACCGTTTTTCGGATCTGTTGGATCGGGATATATGTTTTGGAACGTAATCGTTACGTTTTCTTTCGTTGTGTTTCCACCGCTTGGAGCTGCTGATGCGCTTGCGCCAGGTGCCGGTGTTGTTGTGCTGCCGCCTGCACCACATGCTGTTAAGGAGATAGCCAGTAAGCCTGCTGCTGTTAATTGAAGACCTTTATATTTTTTAATCAATGTGAATCCCCCTCGTTTGTTTGGTGAACTTGATGACCCTATTATCGCTCGAAATTGGCAACCCTTACAATGTGTGAACTTTAGGATTCATGTTTACTTTTTATAGGTTTATGTACCTGAATGTATCCTTTCAAGGGCTTGGGAAAGACCGGCGATAGGGTTTGAAGAGCCTTGAGTCGAGCTAGAGAAGCTATTGAAAATGCGTTGGAAAGCGTTGAAAATGTGACTGTCAAAGAGCGTGAAAGTACTGTTAAGGCATGAAGAGCTTTGAACGTTGAGCAAGGCTTGCCATCGCCCCGATATTCAGTAGGATACCCCGTATTGTTGATTGTAGTGACGTACAGAGGCGGTAAGATGTGGTTTGATATCGCAATTTTTGGGGGGCTTGCACGAGCAACTAACTGTAAAAACTGCCGCTAATCCAGCTAGCTTCGAGGTTTTATCTTAAATAAATGGAGTTTCTCACTTTAAATTCATGTAATAGCCCTGTTAAGCATAGAAACCCAGCAGTTTAGTTGGAGTTTTTCCAGTTAATTCATATTCACGCCTCAGTAACGCTCAAATAACGGTAGGTTTTACCACTATTATCTAATAACTCAACACAGCGCATGCCGTGAAAATAAAAAACGACCCTCCCGCCAAGCTGGCAAAGGAGAGTCGTTCTAATGAATAGACTAATAAGCCTTAGGCACCTCAACACGATGAGTGACGCCATCTTCCGTAAAGTAAATATGCGTATCGAACCCTTGATCGTCCATGAAATAGGACACGTACTTCGGCTCGCCATGCTTAATCGGCACAAGGAGCGTAGCGATCCGGTGGCTGCGCGCCGGCTTCGTCGTCGCCTTAAGATGCCAGTGCAGCGGCAAACCTTCGATCTCGCTCATGTCCACATCCGCGAAGCCCTCATGCTGCGTAAGCTCCAGCTCGCCGGAAGAGCAATAGACGAAGCGACCGTCCATATCGGCTTTGCGGCCTTGGACTTTGAAGGTCTGTCCGTTCAGCTTCATTTCGTACAGCGTCTGGAACAGCCAATCCACGGTGCCCGTCTGTGCCAGATCGATGTGATCCACGACTACAACATAAGTCCCAAAGAAGTACAGCTCGCGTACATACCGCTCCAGATAAGGAACATACTCCTTATACGCTGCTGTGGCATTGCTGCGGGAGTAGCCATAGCCTTTGCGCTGCTCAGCCACTTCAACGAACCCGTTCGCCGCCATGTTCAGTACTTTGTTCTTCTCCGCGTATTGACCAAGGCCGTCAATCAAAATATTATTCGTCGAACGCGTCTGTCTGCGCCAGTTCATGTGCATCGTGGAGCTGAACGCCACGTAGTAGCCGCTCTCAATCGCAAGCGGTTCACCATATGCGTGCAGCAGGAACCCGTTTTGGTCCCCATGGCTATGGCTGACTGAGCCATATTTGCTGCTCTTCGTAAGCAGCATAATGTGGCGCTCAGGATCCGCCATATTCGAGTGGAATGCGACCCAACCGATGTCGCGGAACCATTTTACCTGCTCGATATTCGCATCCGTTGGCACAATAGCATCCACTTGCGGATAGTCGTGACGGAAAACCATTTCGTCAAAGCGGAAGTCCCACCAGCCGTAATTGTAAAACTTCATTTCAGAATCGGTATCTGTCTCACGTACCCGCTCAAAATACCACTGATACAGGCCGTTCCCCGTAACACCGGCGAATTGGCGGATGTTGAAGCCTGTCTTCAGGCTTACAGGATCTCCCAATGTGGATTGATCGCCAAAGCTTGCGCGAAGCGTATCCGGGCTGAAAGCGTACAGCGGGAAATCACCCGTTTTCGTAAAAAATGGCCGTTTATAGAAGTTAATGCCCGTATATTTTTTCAGCAAGTTCATCGCTTCCGTAACAAAAGCCATCCCGGTCGTCCAATACATCGGACCTTCCGCCCAGCCTCCATCCGGCCCGCCCCAAGGGGAATAGATGCATGCATAGTATTCAAGGGTATAATCCAGCCATTCGCGTGCTTCCGGCTCTTCCTCTAACAAGGCAATGCAGCTCGGGACCAGCACACTGGAAAGCGAACGAACGGCGTGGCTGTCAAATGGCACGTGATGAATTTTGGAGTGATCTATCACATGCGTAGCAATCTGCCGGGCACGTGCAAGCAAAACCTCTCGCACAAGCTTCCGCTCAAGCTCCGTTAACCGCCCATGCAGCCAATCGTAGCCCCATGCAATCGTTCCAGTCATTCGGAAAGAGGCCTCATCGTTGTAATCCCGGCTTGTTGTGCCGTTGACATCCCAATTGCAGACGTGCAGCAGCCACGTTTTGGCACGGTCCAGCATCTCTTCGTCAGCCAAAATCGTTCCAGCTACCGCCAAGTGACGGATCGCATACAAGACTTCTTGCGTGTCCATGTACATTTGACGCCACAGCTTGGCAACACGTTTGTTGCCCGGATATGGCTGCGGCTCAGCGATAAATTCGCGATCCATCCACGGTTTAACAGACTTTTCATAAAAAACATCGAACCCGCAGTAAGTCGGATCAGCCTCCAGCTCGCTTCGGAAAGCTTCAACCTCAGCGGACTGGAGCCACAGCCGAGGGTGCTGCAATGAGGCTTCGGCATAACGGCGTTCCCGACTAGGCAGCGGAGTTTCCGGTAAGTCCGTTCCTACCTCAAAGCTTCTGACTTTACTCCAAGCCGTCTGCTCGCCGTTCTCTTGAAGGAGTGCGTAGCGCCAGTAGTAAGTTCCTGCTTCAAAGGCATCATCCGGTGTATATAAATTATAGGGAATCGGCTTGATCGTTTGCGTGTCAGCCTCGGAAAATACGTCCGACTGCGAAATTTGCAGCACGTAACGGTCATTCTCCAGTTGGGCCGGAATCCACGTGAAGCGTGGCGGGTTCTCCAACAGTTTAGTTTGCTCATTCGGTTCGTATTGTACGGTTAATACGCCGCTCTGCGGTTCGTATAATGGCGACAGGGTTGTCATCACGATGCTCCCTTCCTCTATATGAAAATCAAACCTTTATCTTCCGTAAGTTGAATGCGTGATGCACTTTCCGGTTGACCGGGTACGGTAATCTCAATTTCCTGCGTGGAAACACGGATAATTGAGGCGCTGCTATCTGCCCGATACACGTGGATGAAATCAGCTCTACGGTCATTACGACGGTGCAGGACGGCTGTCAGCGGCTGACTTGGGTCGATAGAATCTCCTGGCGTTTGTACCGCCAACAGCTCGTCGCCCGATTCTGCCAATGCTGTGTGGAACACGACGGTGTTCTCCCCGAGCGCATAAGACAACTGCAGTTGGCCTGCATCCGGCACCAGCCCGCCAATGATCGGAAGCTTCAGTTCAGCTATCGCGGAAGCGGAAGCATCTTTTTCTTTAATCCGAAGTGTGTACACCTCGTCCCGTTCTTCAAGCGTTCCTGTTAGAGGCTGAAAGGCAGGATGCATCCACCATTCTATGCTTCGCGCCCCTTCGGCAAGCTCAACCTGGAACCAATCCAGCAGCCATTCGTCCGTGAGCAGCAGGTGGCGATTCATCGTGCAGCCTTCGTAGGCTCCGGTGGATTGCAGCCAAGCGTAGACGGACTTCCCGTCATTAGCCGCCTCATAGCGAACGCAGCGCCCTTCATGCGGCGCTTGGGACATGCCGTCCAGCGACACCGTGTTGTGGCTGGACGTTTCGGCAAACCACGATTTCCGCATATGCGAGCCGTAAGGCACCATGCCAAAATCGGGAGTAAGCGTTTGCGCAGGGTGCATCAACGTCAGATGCAGCTTGTCGTAGTGACCATGGGAACCACCATGCTCGCCGAAATCGGCGAGGAACGACAGCGGGTTCCCCGCCACACGGCCGATGACGAATCCGGCATCCGGCCAGAGTCTTGAAGCCCGCGGAGCCGCAGGAGCCTGCGGGCGCTCGTCTGTGCCATAGAGCAGCGCCTCGAGCTGCTCGCCGCCGGCAGCGCCCAGCTGGCGGTACGCTTCGCGCAATACTGGCGCGAGGCCGGCAATGCCGTAGATCGCGAGCCCCTGCTCCGCGATCTCAGCGATCTCGCGGGCATAGGGAGCACGCGCGAGCGGCCCGTCATGCAGGGCAGGCAGCGCGCCCTGGTCGTCGGCCAGCTCGGCGAGCGCCTCCAGCATGCCGCGCATGGATTGGCCCTCTGCGCCTGTGACGGCGTAGAGGTCAATGCCGAAGCGCTGTGCCATCTCCGCAGCGATCAAGTACGCCCGAAGCACGAATACGTGGTAATACGTGCTCCCTTCGAATTCGAACTGATCGGGTTTCACGCCGATCGAGAGATGATGCTTGAAGCCGCCTTGGCCTTCAATCAGCGCTTCCAGCGCCGCTTGTTCGCCACGCGCGGCGTAGACGCAAGACAATGACGCGTTCAGCCAAGCGGTGTAATTGTTCTCCGCATTGTTCCGCTCATGAATAAGAATGTGCCGATATTCTTCCATACTCCCGGCAAGCAATCCCAAGAAGACGTCGATAGCCGCCTGCTCCTTCCCGTCGAACACAACGCCTTTATCGCGCAATAACAGGTAAGCGCGAATCAGGGTTGTGGACCAGATAGCCTCCGTGAGCGCTTGATGGAACGCGCGCCCTTTCAGCATCCAGCTTTGTGCTTCCGGATGCACGGGGTAGAGCGGGAACTGCTCGGCGTATTCGACGAGCAGTCTTTTGCTAAGCCGGGCATAGGAAACCTCGCCAAGCGCTGCATAGACAGCCGCTGCCTGCAACGCAACGCGTGCCAGCAACTGATGTTTAAAGACGAGCCAAGCGCCGCGGTAGGCTTCGCCTTCAATGCTGCAGCCGTGCGGGCACGCGAAATCGGTTGCGTCCACTTGCCCGTCATCGAACACCAGTTCGGTGTGATGATGTGGGCAAACATACTGGTGCCACCAGCCACCAGGTTCTTTCGGAATCGACAGGCTGCCGGCCTGCTGCAGCTTGTCGATTTCCTCTTTTAAGATATGGGCTATACGGTCCGATCTTAGCGCGGTACTCATCGCATCATCATCCCGCCGTTGATTTCGATTGTTTCGCCTGTTACATAAGAAGCCAAATCGGAAGCAAGGTAAAGCACGGCGCCAGCTACATCATCAGGTGCTCCTTCACGTCCAAGCGGAATGCCGTTAATGGTCGCTGTACGAGCTGCATCCGTTGTAAATGTTGCGTGGAACATCGTGTTCCCGATAAAGCCTGGGGATACGTTATTCACGGTAATGCCGCTTGCTGCGACTTCTTTCGCCAAGCCTTTAGAGTACGTAAGTACGGCTGCCTTGCTTGCTGCATATATGCTCGAACCCGGTCCGCCGCCGTTATGCGCAGCCACAGATGTCATGTTGACGATACGGCCGTAGCCTTTCGCTTTCATGCCGGCAAGCACTCTTTTGCACATGAACACGGTGCTTTTCAAGTTAACGTCCATAATGCGGTCGTACATCTCTTCAAACATTTCGGAATTCGGCACACGCTGTACCAAATGGCCTGCATTGTTGACTAAAATATCAATGGTGCCACCTAGCGCTTGCTCCACTTCACTTACGAGTCTATCGATCTGCTCGATATTCGTCACATCGGCTTGCACTAACACAGCTTCTCCGCCCGCCGCTTGAATCGCTGCGACAACTTCTTGCCCTTGTGCTACGTTGTTCAGGCAGTTCACGCCAACTTTTGCTCCATTGCTAGCCAAAGCCAGTGCGATGGCGCGTCCGATCCCCGCGTTTGATCCTGTTACCAGTGCAATTTTCCCCGTTAAGTTGATGTTCATATGAATTCCTCCCATGTTTTGTTTAAGATATATATGAATGGGAAATAAGAGCCTCTAGCGACTTCTATTCCCCGTTTACCAACGAAAATTTTCAGCGTTCGCCTTGGCGACTAGCGTCTCGATGAGTGTAACGGACTCAAGGAACGTTATATGAGTCTATTTGCTTCCTTGTTCAAGGCTAACGGACATGAGAGACTCTATTCCCACTTCAGAGCATAGAAATGCCATCATATCCAGCCAATAAGGACTACTGTGTCAGTTAAAATAGTTGGCGATAGACTTTTGACCCGATTAAGGTCATCTGCGTCCGTTAGCGTAGAAGGCCAGAGGCGGGGGTCCGTGGCGTAGCGGCATTAGCAACCCTTCCGCACCTGCTTATTTCTCTGACTTCTCGCCATCGTCACGAAGAAAGTTCATCGTGTTGCCTCAAGTGCTCTCAGATGTGCCTCAGCAGTACCTCAACGTGACTCCAGCGTTCCCCAGGCGTTCCTCCTCTGGCCCGCCAGCCCAGCTTCACCCTCTCATCTTGCCCGTAGATGGTCAGAGGCGTGGCGACGTGGCGGGATTGGCCCGCTTCCATCAGCTCCGCATCTTCGGCCGCGCCGTCTCCGGCATCGTCATCGTCAGGCACGAGCCGCGTCCCCACTCACTGTCGATCGACAGCCCGTAAGCCTCACCGAACACCATCTGTATGCGCCGATGCACGTTCATGAGGCCAATGCCGCCTCGGCGGGGCGAGCCGTTCTCTTCCGGCTCCGCCAATCGGTTCTGCTCCAGTTTCTTTCGCAGTTCCTCAAGCCGCTCCGGCTTCATACCGATGCCGTTGTCTTCCACAAAAACCTGGAACAAGCCGTTTTCCTTCTTGGCATTGATACGGATAAAGTGATGCGGCTCCACACCGTCCGGAAAAGCATGTTGAAAAATATTTTCAATCAACGGTTGCAGCGTCAGCCGAACCATTTTCTCCAGCAGCAGATATGGCGGGATCGCCACGTCAATTTCAAACTCTTTGCCAGTCCGATGCTGCAAAACAATCATGTAGTTGCGAACATGGTTCAACTCATTGGCTACTGTAATCTCTTCCAGGTTGGTCTGAACGGAATAACGGAGCATGAACGCCATAGCTTCCACCATTTCGGTGATTTCCGTCGAGTCCTGAACGATGGCATAACAGTTAATCGTTTCTAGCGTGTTATATAAAAAGTGAGGATTAATTTGCAGCTGCAGCGACTGGTATTCCGCCCGCTGGCGTTCCAGCTTCGTCTCCCCTAACTCCAGGGCATTTTTCTGCTGTTCCAGCTCCGCCTCGTAGACCCGTTCAATCATATCGGAAAGGCGCGTCACCATCAGGTTGTAGCTATGAATAAGTCCGCCGATCTCGTCCGTACGGCCCGATTCATCGATGTACTGCCAATTTCCCTTTTCCGTTTCTCTCATACTGTCTTTCAACCATCGGATCGGCGCAATAATCGAACGTCCGAAACGGGAGGCCAGCCATAACGCAATGGCGAGTGTAATCAATCCCACACTGATCGTTGTCGTTCGAATCGTATTCGCTGGACGCCTCAGCTCGTCAACCGGCATGGAAGCAACCAGATTCCAATCGGAGTAACCGGATTTGCGCGATACAAACATGCGCTCCTCACCGTCATACTTGTAAATGAAGGTCTGGTTGCCGCTTGCCAGCACATGCGAAGCCAAATCGTCCTGCGGCTTGCGCTCGCTCATGGAACGAGGGTAGATGTAGTTCCCGGCATCGTCTACGATGAAAAAGAACCCTTTTTTTCCCAGACTCACCCGATCCCACGTCTTCGCCAGCTCATCCAGTTTGATCTCGATGGCGACGACTCCGCGATTGGCATCCCCGTAAGAAGGTCCTCTTACTTTACGTGCCATCGTCACAACAGAGCCCTGATCCACCTCGCGAATGCTCATATTCAGCAGCGAGATTTTGCCGTCAACCGGCGTCATTTTCATCAAATAATCATATTTTTCTTTCACCAGTACGGGATCGAAGTTCAGCAAATTCTGATTTTCATAGATGACGGATCGCCCATGCTGACCAACCGCATAGATCATGTTCAACTGTTTATATAACGTCACAACGGAAATCACCGAAATACGTGCAAATTCCTTGATTTTTTCGCTGTAAACATAGTACTCGTACGAATCATCCGGTTTGATTTCCATAAATGCGCGCACATCCGAATTGGAGGAAAATGCGTTACTCAAAAGTTCATAGGCCTGCAAATAGCTATCCGTCTGATAGTTGGCACTGTCGATCATTTGCTCCATGTACTGCTTCACCTGGCCATCGAGCGCTCTGGAAGACTGCACATAGGAGAAAGCTCCAACCGATACGAGGGAGAGCACAATGACAATAAGAAAGTTGGAAAAAATTTGCCGTGACAGCGTCTTGCCTCTCATGTACGAATCCCCATCTGCTGGCGATACTCGGATGGAAGGCAGCCTTCATACTTCTTGAACGTTTTTGTAAAATGCGGGTGGTCAGCGTATCCAACTTCCCCCGAAATATCCGTGATGCGCCATTGCGGCTGCTCCAGCAGCTTTTTCGCTTTTTCCATGCGCCTGCGTGTGCGGTACTGAACGAACGTCTCCGAAGTGCTTTGCTTGAATAATTGGCTAAAATACGACGGGTTGAGTCCGATAAACTCAGCTACTTCCTCTAAGGAAACTTCCTCTGCGAGGTGCGTCTCAATGTATTGCTTCGCTACCTCCACAGGGTCTTTCAGCTTCCCTTTCCGCTTATTTCTCAGCTCATCCAAGTGGCCGTAGACTGCCCCGGTGAATCGTAGCCAAGCTTCCTCTTCGCTGACAGCTCCAGTTAAGGCAAGCTCGCCTTGCATGAGATAAACATCACGCACATTCAAACGTTGGTGCAGCAGGGTATGAATTTCCTCCAAAATATCGAGAAGCCGGTTCAGCTTCAACTTATAATCTTTGAGCTCTGTATAAATTTCTTCGAGCAAGCTGTCTAATTCCGCCTGATGCAGCATCCAGACCGCATGCTCCATGCGGCTTGCCCATTGTTCCAGCTTCGTTACGGCAACGAAAGATTCGGAGCTTACTTTGGACTTGGTACGGATCAGCTTCTCCAACACGTTCTGAAACCCTTTGATATTCACCGGCTTCAGCAAATACTCTTTGACGCCATAAGAAACACATTTCTGGGCATATTCAAAATCGCTATACCCGGAAATAACGACAACCTGGATGTCCGCATCCATTTCGGCAACGCGGGCACACAGCTCCAAACCGTCCATTTTGGGCATGCGAATATCGGTAAACAGGAAGTCAGGTCGATCCTCTTGAATCCGCTGTAAAGCGACAACACCATTCTCAGCCGTTCGCAGGCTTTCGATCGGCAGCTCCGACTGTTCGACTAGCTTTTGTAATCCTTTGCGTATCATCGGTTCGTCATCGACAATGAGGATGCGGTACATGAGGCGGCAGCTCCCTTCTTACCCTTCTGAAATGCCCGCTCCCCACGCGCTGGTGTGCTCGTGAGGAGTCGGTCATGCTCAATTGCTTGAGCTTATTTACGCGGCATCGACACAGTCGTACCGGAATCTTCGCTATTGAATTTCTCTGTAGCTTCCTTGATCACTTCGTTGCCGCCTTTGGACTTCCACTCTTCCAATACTTTCGGCCAATCGGAGATCGGCTCTTTGCCGTACACCATTTTGACCATGTGGGAAAGAATAACAGGAGGCGCTTGATCGGACAGCGGTGAAATGTCAGGATTTTTCATTAAGGACTCTAAGCGCGGCTCGAAGTTGATACCGTCGCGTCCTTCATTTTTCAAAGTCGTATCGTACACGTTCATTAATTTCTTGCCATCTTCTGTCATACTAAGTGTGCCTTTATTATAAGTTGTATCTTGAACCAACCACAAGAAGGATTGGCGGTAACGCTCTTCATCTACACCAGCAGAATCTGTCGGCGATTTGTAGTCGATTTTGCCGTCTACCGTTTTGTACGTGTCGCCTTCGATACCGAATGTGAAGAATTTCTCAGCTTCGTCAGACATCATCCAATCGTAGAATTTAATGATTTGCGCAGCATTTTTCACATTTTTGTTGATGAAGTAAGCACGCGGCGCAGGTCCGTACAAGTAGTGACCGCCTTTACCGTCCGGTCCTGTCGGAGATGCGATGATTTCGATATCGCCCGTTGGCACCGTCGTTTTCAACTGTGTTTCCCATTGCAGCATTTCATTGGCGTTCATGGACCACATACCTGCTTTACCGGCAAGGATCGTGTTTTTGAATACCGTTGCATTGATCGTAGCGAATTCTTTGTTGATCAATCCTTCGTCAAACATCGTTTTGTACGTTTGAAGCGCTTTGGTCATATTCTCTGTGTCGAAAAACTTCGGCAAAATTTGATCGCCGGACTTCTCAAACATGGAGAGATATGGATAGACGTCATAGGCTCCGAAGAAGGAATCCGCATATTTAAAGTTCTCGCGGCCCATGTAAGGGTTCTCAACGCCCATTTCTTTGAACTTGCGAAGTACAGCCATGTACTCATCGACCGTTTTCGGCACGCCTAGACCGGCTTTATCCAGCAAGTCCTTACGAACGAAGATCGCGCGGCGGGAAGGGTTCGACAAATACTCTGGAATCGCATAGATTTTACCGTTGTACGTTACGTTATCCCAAGCGTCTTTCGGCACTTTTTTCAGCAAGTTCGGGCCGTACTGCTTCAGCAAATCGTCCAGCGGCATGAATACGCCTGCTTTGACGGAGCCCGCCATTTCTTTCCCGTTTACACCGCCGCTTCCTTGAACAACATCAGGAATGTCGTTGGTTGCAAACATTTGGATCATTTTTTGTTCATATTCTTTGTGCGGAACAAGCACGATATTCAAATCGGAGTTTGTTAGTTCTTCGAGTTTCTTTACCCATTTGTCTTGGTTGATATCAGGTGACTTCTCCACGTGTCCGAATGCCAGTGTACGCAAGGAGATGGAGAACTTCGTTTTTTCCGCCGGCTTTGCGCTAGCCCCGTTAGCTGCTGCACTGGTTGCCGGTTGTTCTGCTGGCTTGGAAGAGCAAGCTGCCATCGTAGTGGCCAAGAGAACTGCGGCCATCGTCGTGGGAATCCATTTTTTCATTTCTACCCCTCTTTTCATTTCGCTAAAATATGACCTCATACACACACTCATTGTAAAAGCGTTTACAATTTGTCGATATGGGTTGTCTTTAGTTCGAATTGTATTTTTTTTAGAATGTTGTCAAAACTCGCCATCTCATACATGATTTCACAAATGATTCTTTATGATTTGACGGAGCCTACCATCATCCCTTTGACGAAATGACGCTGCAAGAACGGGTAAATCAGGATAATCGGGATCGTCGCGATAATAATCGTCGCCATTTTGATACCCTCCGGATCCATATGAGCCAGTCCGCTAAATTGCGATGAGTTAGGATCGATACTGATATCTTCGGATACAATGAGCTGGCGCAGCTTCACTTGAAGCGGCCATAGTGCTGGTTTGTTGATATAGTAGAGCGCGCTTTGATACGTATTCCAGTGGCCTACGGCATAGAAAATCCCAAGGGACGCCATAACCGGCTTGGATAGAGGAAGCACGATGTTCCAGATCATTCTGAGCTCCGAGCAGCCGTCGATCCGGCCGGAGTCAATTAATTCGCTAGGGATCTGCAGGAAGAACGATCTCATCACGAAAAAGTTAAAGGCGCTGATCGCACCTGGAATCATAAGAGCCCAAAGCGAGTTCGTCAGATGCAAGTTTTTCATCAAAATAAAGTTAGGAATTAATGGTGCTGTAAAGACCATCGTAATTAGAACCATAATCACAACCGCGTTGCGTCCGGCATACTCGGGGCGCGACACCGGATAAGCCAGTGAAGCTGTTGCAATCAAGTTGATGAGCGTGCCCACTACCGTAATATACACGGTTACTCCGAAAGAACGCCAGATGGCCGCGTCGCTAAACACGTATTGATAGTTGATCGCTGTAAATTGCACCGGCAGGAACAAAACCTTGCCATTCACGATAGCTTGAGATGAACTGAACGATTGAGCCAGCACGTTTAAGAACGGCAGGAGCATCGCCAATGATAAGAGAGTTAGAAATACGACATTAACTATGTTAAAAACTTGCCAGCCGGCTGTCGGCTTGCGATTCATATAGCGTTCACCTCCGTCTTAATACAAGCTTTCACCCGTTGTTTTTTTACTGAGCACATTACCCGTTACAATAAAGATGACACCTACTATGGCTTTGAAAAGACCGATGGCCGTTGTATAGCTGAACTGTTGGCCTAATAATCCCGCGGTATAAATGTAGGTATCCAGAATTTCACCATTTTCTTTATTCAGCGGATTCAAGAACACATACACGCGCTCGAAGCCGAAATCTAAGAATTTACCAATGTGCAGCAGGAACAAAATCATAATAGTTGGCAGCAGCGATGGAAGCGTGATTGAAATGGTTTGTCTCCAACGGTTGGCACCGTCCACTTCCGAAGCTTCATATAAATCCGGATTAATTCCCGCAAGCGCTGCCAAATAAATAATCGTGCCGTAACCCGAATCCCGCCAAATCCCTGACGAGATGAGAACGGTGCGGATCCATGATTCTTCGCCCAAGAAATAAATCGGTTCAAACCCCAGCCAAGCGATGAAGTGGTTCACCGCACCAGTCGAAGGGGAAAGAATGCCGATGGCAATCCCGCTCACGATAACCCATGACAGGAAGTGAGGCATGTATACGACCGTCTGGAGAACGCGCTTGTACAGCACAACGCGCAGCTCGTTAAGCAAGAGAGCCAGGATGATTGGCGCAGGGAATGCAAGCACTAAATCGTAGATACCGATTAAGACTGTATTTTTCAAAATTTTGATAAAATCATAATGGGCAAACATGCGTGTAAAATGTTCTAAACCCACCCATTTGCTTCCGGTGAAGCCGTCAAAAATGTTGTAATCCTGAAAGGCAATAACTGAACCCAGCAGCGGTACATACTTGAAAATAATAAAATATAAAATCCCTGGAACTGATATCAGATACAGCGCCCTATACTTCCAAAACGTTCGCAGAAAGGACTTGCCCTTTTTCGTCTGCGCACGCTTATTCATCTGTTCTACCGCTTGCGCGCCTACCGCCATCATCTAGCCCCCCTCACTATTTCTTCGTCGATGTTATACCCCTATGGTACCTTCCTAAAGCGCTTGCAACAATGGAATGTCTTTTCACCGACTTGTGTTTTTTTTAGGTTGTCGTGTTCAATCATTTCAGACTCTACTGGCCTCCATGCCCGGCTATATTGCGCTTTGTGCAATGAAAAGGCTGATTGCTTGCGCCTAGGCTGTCCTACGTTGCACTTTGTGCAACGAAAAGGCTGATTGCGCACACCTGAAGCACTCTACGTTGCACTTTGTGAAACGATTTCATTAAATTAGCTACTCTAAGAGCCACTTTAGGTGAAATGATTGTACTTTGTGCAATGAGAGTAAGGCTTGTGCTGTTTATGCGGCTTCTACGTTGTAGAAAGTGCAACGTAGATATGTGACGCAGGCGGCTCGAGTGTCCCCCCTCTCCCGCCACTTCAAGTTCCATTGGAGAGTTTCCAATGAAAACACACTTTATCGTCTTAATTCCTCCGCTCCTTTGGATGAAATCCACTCACTCCTCGCAAAATTGACTCATATTAGCGCCAAATCGAACACCTCGTTGGATTTAGTCCAACGAACCGGGTCTAAAAGCACCCCAAATCGCCTTTTCATTGGATTTCATCCAACGAGGCTCAAAACACATTAATGAACGCCCCGCCCAGCTCGCGGCCGCGGTCCATCTCCCAATCTCCATCCACCGACCACAAACACAATAAAAAAGCCAACAATCAAAGTAGATTCTCTACTTTAACTGCCGGCTCTGCCTTATAACCTAGTCCATTTCCAACGTTTTGACGAGGCTTCTCTTCACTTTTATAGGCTTCAAATCCTTAAAACGGATGAATTTTTTCGTATCTTCGCACCAAATACGGAATTTGAGCGATTCCAAGCTCGTCATGAGCGTAATCGTCTGCACGTTGCGCAGCACAGCGTTTTTGTTATGAACCTTTTCCAAGTAATAGTTCGGAACTCGCGGGCTCAGGTGATGAATATGGTGAAACCCGATATTCCCCGTGATCCAATGCAGCACTCTAGGCAATTTGTAAAAAGAACTGCCATGCATCGCCGCTTTGACATAGTCCCACTCAGGTTCATTTTCAAAATAAGTCTCTTCATAGTTATGCTGCACATAAAACAGCCAAATGCCCATCATGCCCGAAACGAAAAACATCGGTCCTTGAATAAGCAGCACAGACTGCCACCCAATCGCCCAGCACAATAACGCTAAACTTCCCACGATGCTAACATTCGTAATATACGTATTCATGCGTTCTTTCATTCCCGCACGCTTGCGGTTAAAACGATAATCTATAAGAAAAATGAAGATCGGTCCAATAATGAACATGATCAGCGGATTGCGGTACAGCCGGTAGGTAAGTCTTTTTTTCCATGAGGACTTCTGATATTCATCAACCGTCAACGTCCAAATATCGCCTACACCTCTGCGGTCCAAATTGCCGCTGGATGCATGATGAATCGAGTGCGTGTAACGCCACTGATGGTAAGGGACGAATGTCAGAATTCCTGTCAACGTACCGACAATTTCATTAGCCCATTTATTTTTGAAAAATGATTTGTGACAGCAATCGTGGAAGATGATAAAGATGCGCACCAAAAAGCCTGAGGCGATAATGTCAATTACTAGCGTAAGCCAAATCGAGACGGAAAGGCTTAAATAAGCGAAATACCATAGTGCAAAAAAGGGAATTACCGTATTCAAAATTTGCCAGACGCTATGCCTCATATGCGGTCTTTCGTAGGGCGCGATGTCAGAACGCCATCCGTTTTTATCATCATGTTTCATTCAGTTTAGAACTCCTTCTCTCCACATCGTGTCGGATCTGATTTGTTGTCACCTGTTGTAGTACGTTGCAGATCAAATTAAGTTCCCTAATACGGAAAGAAATATTACATCGCACTTTCATCATACGGTTGAAAACGCTTTTTGTAAAATGCAATATAAGTCAATCGTATTTACATAGCTCGTCTGTTGTGTAGAATGTATACACATAGATGATGCCTAATCAGACATACGTACGATATGCAAAATGACTGCCGGAAAGGAGCTTTCCAAATGACGATATTAATTATTGAAGACGATTCCAGTATTCAAATGCTGCTCAAATTAAGCCTGGAAGTTGAGGGTTTCCACCCTATCGTAGCCGGTACCGTCGCCTCCGGTCTCGACGTGCTCGCCGCGCAGCCGATTGATTTAATCTTGCTGGATCTGATGCTGCCGGATCAGTCGGGGTTTGAGCTTTTGAAAACGCTCCAACAAGCTTATAAAGATATACCTGTTATCGTACTTACAGCGAAAAACGAAATGAACGACAAAATATTAGGCTTCCAGCTCGGCGCCGATGATTATTTGACCAAGCCCTTTGAAACACGGGAGCTTATCATGCGAATTCGGGCCGTTATGCGTCGAATGACCCCGGATACCACTACACATGCGGTCGATATCCTCCAAGCCGGCGTCATAGAGATCGATCGGAACGAGCGGTCTTTGAAAGTGGCGGGCCAACTCGTCAAAACAACCAGCAAAGAGTTCGACTTCCTCTGGTTGTTGTGTAAAAATCCGAAAAAGGTGTTCACGCGAGAGCATATTTTGGACCAGGTATGGGGGTTCGAATACTACGGACAAACCCGCTCCGTCGATATGATGGTGAACCGGCTCCGCGAGAAAATGAAACCCCACGATCATGTGCTGGCCACGGTTCACGGCATGGGCTACAAGCTGGAGGTTTAAGCCATGAAGCTGCGCAACAAGCTGTTCATTCAGCACACCATTACGATCATCATGCTGCTGGCCGCGATGTATGTGGTCGTAAACTATACGCTAAGCAAAAGTATGATTGAGCGGGATACCCAGACGCTTAGTCAATATTACGACCTCCACCGCATCGAGGCGTTAAAAATTGTAAACGATAAAAAAATTAGCATCGAGCAGCTTTTTTCCGGGACGTATGCCCCGCTGATCGCCTCACACCTTGCCGCCAACAGCAACTTCCAAGTCCAGCTGTTTGATCCGGAGGGCACCATTATCGGCGATAGCGGAAATCGGGAAGATCTGGTGAAGCGAAGCGATATCGACGCTGCACTCGCAGGGCAAACCGCCACCGTCATTACGGAAGGTGAGAACAGCAAGATGCTTATCTATGCCTCTCCTTTCCTTTACGAAGGCAAAATTGTCGGCGGGTTCCGCTACCTGCTTGATTTAAACAAACACGAAGAAACCCTGTCCGCCATGAGGACCTGGTTTATTGGCGTCGCACTGGGCTGCCTGCTTGTCGCTTTGCTCGCGAGCTACTCGTTCTCTTTCTTCATCATGCAGCCGCTGCACGCCTTACAGCAAGCTTTGAAGCTAGTAACCGTAGGCGATTTCAGTCGAAAAATAACCGTACGCAGCCAGGACGAGGTGCGGGAGCTGGCCGATGACTTTAATCAAATGTCCGAGGCGCTGCAAGAACATATCGAGCTGCTCCATTATGAGCAGAGCAAGCAGAAAAAATTTTACGACAATGTCACGCACGAGTTGAAAACACCGCTAACCTCCATCATCGGTTTCTCCGATCTGATTGATAAAATGGAGCACATCGATGATATTCGAACCTGTAATGTATACATCCGCAAGGAAAGCACGCGATTGCTGCAAATGGTCGAAGAGCTGCTGCAAACGTCACTCAAAGGCGATGAGGCTTGGCGGGTGCAGCTTGAGCGTACAGACTTGGCCGCGATCTTGACGGATAGCTTGCGCATTTTAGAACCTACACTCCATAAATCGGCCATTACCACTGCTGTCCAAGTAGTACCATGTGAGGTATACATGGATCCAAAACGTACACAGCAAGTTTTGTTCAACGTTATAGAAAATGCAATCAAGCACAGTGACTGCACGCAGCTGAACGTACGGTTGGAGCAGCAGGAATACCACTGTCTCGTGCGCATTACCGATAATGGCAAAGGCATGGACGAAGAGGAAACGCGCACGCTGTTCCATCCTTCTGCCGAAAAAGCCGAGCGGCCTGTATCCGCCCACTCGCACGGGCTTGGACTGCTGCTTTGCAAGCAATTGATGGAGCTGCAAGGTGGCGACATCACCGTTCACAGCCGTGAGGGAAGCGGAACGGAAGTCATTTTGAGCTTCCAAATGGAACCTGTACGCCCCCAAAGTCTGTTACAAAATTGATACAAATCGATGATTTTTCTGAGATAAAAGGAGAGTAATCTACATGCAAGAGGAGAAGAAAGGGCTTTCATGGTTGCGTCTCATCTTATTGCAAATGGTAATCGGTTGTACGCTGATCGGCATTTTTGCTTATGTATTCCGAATTGGAGTCGATGAAGTTCGAACGGTTCCGAAGGACCCGAACAGCCGTGACATGTTCGACGGCGTTCCCATGAGCATGAATGTCACATACCCGGGTATCGGCACCATCTCCATTGATGATCCCAAAGAGTTGATTGCATGGAAAGCTTCGTTCACACGTTTATTAAACGGAGGCGGGCAGCCCACTCATGCAAACGCTTCACGGCTGCTGCTGACAGGCTCCATGGCCTACTTGGATCAAGAGGATGTGCCGTTCCAAATCGGGACCAGCGGCTTTCGTTTCGGCAGTGACTTGGTGAACTCGCTGGATACTAGCGCGGAGATCCGCAAACTGCAAAACATGCTGATCGACAAAACGCTCACCGCAGAAACCGTCAGCAGTGTGATTGCGAACCCGGTCCATCAAGTATTTCGCTTGCAGGAAGGCGTTCTTGCCGCGTTATCCGAGGCGGATCGGACTGCGCTGACAGCACAGATGCGAACGGCGGTCCGGTTGATCGACTTCAGCCATTTTGACTTCATGGCGGAGCGCCCGAGCGCTCACTATGTTGTACAGCTAAAGGATGAAGCTGCGAGCGGGAAGCATTGGCTGCATATCGATCTCTATGACAACGCTTACTTCATTGTTTTTGATTTGCTGGACGAAACCAACCATAAAGCCTATTTCAAGTTAAGTGACGCCTCCTAACCTATCGAGGGGATGGTTGATGAAATGGCTAGAAAGAAAAGTAACAGCTCCGTTATGATTTTATCCGTTATTGTTGTCGTGCTTGTCGCAGGATTCTTCCTGTACAAGTCTGGTGTTTTTGGTGGGAAAGCGAAAGGTAAAATTACCGTTTATTCCATTTTCCAAGAAGAAGAAGCGCGTAAGATTCTGGATAAATTCAAGGCAGAGACCGGAATCGATTATGACGTTCTTCGTCTTCCGAGCGGTGAAGCCGTGACACGCGTTCAAAATGAAATGGGCAAACCCCAAGCGGACTTCCTCATGGGCGGTCCGGCAGATTCGCACGAGGTATTGAAAAAAGCCGGCGCACTGGAGAATTACATTTCTCCGAACGCCAAAGATATCCCAGACAATATGAAAGATAAAGAGGGTTCTTGGACTGGTTTTTACCTGAATCCAATTGCTATCGGCATCAACGAGCAGCGTTGGAAAGAGAAATACGCTACCGCGCCTTATCCGCAGACGTTCCAAGAGCTGCTTGACCCTAAATTTAAAGGCGAAATCGGCATGTCCGATCCGGCAACTTCCGGTACCGCTTACACAGCCGTTGCCTCCCTGGCGCAAGTATGGGGCAAAGACAAAATGCTGGACTATGTAGCCAAACTGCTGCCTAACCTGAAAGAAAGACCGAAGTCAGGGATCGAGCCGATTCAAAAAGCGGCTAAAGGAGAGTACACCATCGGTATCACCTTTCTTGGCGATCAACTGAAAATGAAGAATCAGGGCAGCCCGATTATTTCGATCGTTCCGGAAGCCGCAGGTTATGAAGTTGGCGGACTGGCTATTGTCAAAGGCGGCGCAAACACCGAAGGCGCCAAGAAACTCATGGATTTCATGCTAACGAATGAACCTGGACTTCTTTATACCGAATCGGCTTTCGCAAGCTCCGTGAAACCTACGGTACCGATTCCTAAAGGCGGTATCGACATCAAAACAACTAAATACAATACAAGCTACAGCTTATGGAAAGCTGCCGAGCAGCGTAAAGAGCTGCAGGACGCGCTCAAGAACCTCAAATAAGAAAGCGTTTCCAGGGCATTGGTGCCGCATATTCCCGGATCTTCTGCGGACCAATGCCCCTCTAAACCAAGAATGTGGAAGGCGGTCGTGAGCCCCTTATGATTATAGAAAAAAAAGGCATGAGCACCTCGATCAGCAAGCTGGTGAAAGATCCCTCCTCGCTGATCCTCGTACTCATCAGTTTCGCCATACTCTGTCTCTTCGTCATTTATCCGCTTATATATGTCATTGCCTTGCCGGGAGCGACGGATTGGACGACCTTCTTCAGCAAAAGCCGTTACGGCACCGCCCTGTTGAACACGGTCGTCAGTTCCTCCCTTTCCGCACTAACGGCAACGGTTTGCGGTTTTATTTACGCTTATTCGATTCATTACAGCAACATTGTGGGGAAAAAGTTTTTCCGGTTTATCGCCTTTCTCCCGATTCTCGCGCCTTCCGTTATGACCGGCCTGGCCTTCTTGCTTCTATTCGGCAGAGGCGGCATGGTGTCGCAAACACTCAAAGCCTGGTTCAACGTCGAGCTTGATTTATACGGCTTGCCGGGCCTCTGGATCGTACAAACGATCTCTTATTTCCCGCTTGCCTACATGACCATTACCGGCGTTCTACGCTCCATATCGCCTAATCTGGAAATCGCCGCCCAGAACCTGGGGGCACGCGGCTTCAAGCTTTTCCGCACCATTACATTTAAATTAGCGCTGCCGGGTGTTATCAACGCTTTCCTGCTCGTGGCGATCAACTGTTTTGCCGACTTCGGAAATCCCAAGCTGATTGGGGGCAACTACTCCCTTCTGGCTGTTGAAATTTACGGAGAAATTATTAATAACGAGCCTGGCCTCGCATCCGTGATGGGCATCATTCTCGTGATTCCCGCCCTGCTGGTTTTCGTCATTCAAAGCAAACTGCTGTCCAAAGGCTCCTATTCCACGATAACCGGAAAACCCGTTTCCGGACTAAACCGAGTCAAAACGTCCCGCAAAACGGACATCCTTCTCTTTATTTTTAACAGCATCATGACGCTTTTCATCCTGTCGATGTTCGCGATTACGATCTTGTTCGCGTTCACGAAGAACTTTGGGAGAGACAACACATTTACACTGAGTCATATCACGAAAATGGTGTTCAACCCTTCCAGCCCCGCTGTTCTTAACAGCTTGGTACTGTCGCTCATCGCTTCTATTCTAGCCGTCGGCTTCGCCTTAGTCCTGGCTTATGTCGTAGTGCGCAAGCCTTTTCCAGGTAAAAAAATGCTCGATTTCACGGCTGTTCTGCCCATTGCTTTGCCGGGGACATTCGTAGGTTTGGCCTTGATCGTTGCCTTCAGCAACGGACCTATCATGCTTCAAGGCTCCGCCATCTTGATTATCGTAGCCATGCTGCTTAAACAAATGCCTGTTGGGTATCGGGGACTCACCGCCTCCTTCAAGCAGGTAGATAAATCCATCGAGGAAGCAGCCACCAATCTCGGAGCGGACAGCCGCCGTACACTGACAACCATTGTGTTCCCGATGCTGCAAAAGACCATTGTCGCCAACTTCGTCTACGCTTTTATGAAAAACATGAACACCTTAAGCACCATTGTCTTTCTGATTACGCCCAAATGGGTCGTCGCCGCCGTATCGATCTTCAACTACGCTGAGACCGGGACTTACTACTGGGCAGCCGCTGTTGCTGTCGGATTGATGGGAACTACACTGGCTACGCTCGGTGTAATGAAGCTCATTTTCCGCTCGAAGGTGAAAATATTTGATTTCTAGATAAGGAGTGAGAAATGATGAGTTCACAAGTTTTATTGGATTTAAAAAATGTTAGTAAAGTGTTCGGCAGCAACCACGTTCTCAAACAGATCGATTTGCAAATCGAACGCGGAAAGTTCATTACGTTTCTCGGACCTAGCGGATGCGGAAAAACAACACTGCTGCGCTCCATTGCAGGCTTTTACACCATAGATGAGGGTGAAATTAAAATAGACGGCCAGCTCGTCAACGATCTGCCGCCCTATAAACGCGGAACGCCGATGGTATTCCAAGAGTACGCTTTGTTCCCGCACATGACCGTGTTCGATAATGTCGCATACGGGTTGGATATTCAGAAGCGCCCCGAGGCGGAAGTGCAAGAACGCGTAAAGACAGCGATGGCCAAAGTGAAGCTGACCGGTCTGGAGGAGCGCTACCCGCATGAGATGTCCGGCGGTCAGCAGCAGCGCGTGGCTATGGCTCGTGCACTGGTCATGAACTCCCCGATCATCCTGTTGGATGAGCCGCTCAGCAATCTGGATGCGAAGCTGCGCGAAGAAGTCCGCGTAGAATTGCGCAGCATTCAACAAGAGCTTGGATTAACCGTCATCTACGTTACCCATGACCAACTCGAAGCTTTGTCGATGTCCGACTCCATCGTTGTTTTTAATAAAGGTGCGATTGACCAATATGGCACGCCGCATGAGATCTACTACAAGCCTCGCACACCTTATGTCGCCGATTTTATTGGTACAACCAATTTCGTTGATGCTATTGTGCGCGAAGTGACGGGTAGTACGGTCATAGTGGAGTACGGCGCGAGTGGCCGTACAGCCAGCGTAACGACGGATGAAGTTCTGGCACCAGGCGAGAAGGTGCTGCTTAGTATTCGTCCGGAATCCATGCGGATTAATGCGCCGGAGGCTGGGAGTTTTGCCGTTAGCGGATTCGTAAAATCATCGATGTTCCTCGGTGAGAAAGAGCGGTATTTCATTCTGGACGATAATATGAAAGAATGGATTGTTGATGCCTATGACATCGGATTAACCAGGTTTCAAGGGAATGTCACGATCCATGCCGGTGACGATAAAATTCATTTAATGAAGATACATGAATAGGACATAAATACAACTAGCAGCTTGGCTGAAAAGGGGAACTTTGGTTTCCTTTTTTGGCTGTTCAGGAGGGATTTGCATCATGTGGAAAAAAAGTCTGCTCGTGCTCCTAGCGGGGATCGGGGTTTTCCTTGGTTTTCGCTTCATGGGGGAAAAGAAAAGCAATCAGCCGCTCAAAGTGTATGTGATCTTCCAGGAAGATGCCGGGCGGATTTTGCTCGAAACGTTTAAGGAAAAAACAGGCCAGTCCTACGACATCATCCGGATGTCAAGCGGCGAAGCCAGCTACCATCTGCTGACGCTGGGTAAAACCGGCATCGACGTAGTCCTCGGCGGCCCTGCCGATCTGCATGAGCAGCTCAAAAACAAAAGCAAATCCCTTCGCTACTCCCCAGCAGCTGCAAGCAGCATTCCAGCTACATACAAAGATGCCGCCGGCTACTGGACCGGCATGTACATGGGGGCGCTCGCCATTGGCGTGAACCAGACCGTCTGGCAGCAGGACCCTCAGCTGAAGGGTCTGCCGCTACCGCAGCGGTACGAAGATCTGCTGCGACCCGAGCTCAAGGGCAAGATCGAGATTCCCGACCCAGAGACGTCGGGAACCGGCTACACGCTGCTCGCTTCTCTTGCCCAGCAGCGCGGCGACAGCGAAGCGATCGCTCTAATGCAGGCGCTGAAGAAGCAGAGCGCCTCCATGACGTTCGCCGGCAACACGAGCGCGCAGCATCTGGCGGAAGGCGAGATGGCGGCGGCCGTCTCGTTCTTGAGCGACCAGCTGCGCTTCAAAAACTCCGGCTACAACATCTCCTCCTTCATCCCGCCGCAGGCCGGCTGGGAGATTGGAGCCGTGTCGATCCTGAAAGGCGGTAACAATACCGCTGCGGCTAAGCAGCTCGTCGATTTCATGCTGTCCCGCGAGGTGCAGACGGATTACATGAACACCGCCTTCTCCTTTCCTGTGGCACCGGATATTCCGGTGAACCCGCTCCTTGCACCAGTGAAGCTGGAGAATCTGCTTGCTAGCTACCGCTTCGATCTAGCTGCGCAGCAGCATGAGAAGCTGCTGAGCGCGTGGCGAACGGCAGAGTAACGGGGGATGAGCGCTGGCAGCCCCCTGAGCTCCAACATGATGAGCCCCATTTGGCCTTAGCTCTTCCCTATGTTGTACTTTGTGCAACATAATGAGCCCCATTTGGCCTCTGCTCATCTCTATGTTGTACTAAGTACAACAATTTCGGCTAAAACAGGCTGTTTAGGGGGCTTTTGGGTTAGATCATTGTATTTTATACAATGAAAAGCGGGTTTACACGGTGCAGACCTCATTTATGTTGCAGAAAGTGCAACGAGATCATAACGCTGGCTCAATTGAGGGTGCCGCTCTCGATTTCGAGAGCCCCTTCTCCGTTTCATTGGACGATTTCCAATGAAACCATCATCTACAGGTGCAAATCCCACTTTTCATTGGATGAATTCCAATGAGGCGCCTTCAAACCCTACTAAATTAGCTCAAAATCGAACACTGGGTTGGATTTCATCCAATGAAAGGTGCTTTTTGACTAGCTAAATCGCCCTTTCGTTGGATTCTATCCAACGAAGCAAAACGCCGAAACTTCCCAATCTGCCTCCCACTCACCATTCACCACACTTTACTCAATTCCCACTATTTACAACTTACTACTTGCTCCTTTCTCCTTTACATTTACTACTTAATGCTCATTCGCCACTCCTTACTATTCACTACTCACTAGATACTACTTATCATTTGCTCCTTAACACGTGCTGCTTACCCCTTATATTATTACTCTCTACTCACCACTCAGCCGCATTACCACGCTACTTACAAATCCACGACTCCTCCTCACCTCACGACAAATCATAACCGATCCAAAAAAAGCCGCCAGCCCAAGCAGATTTCCTGCTTCAAGCTGACAGCTTCATAACTTATCCTCACCGTGAGGGAGTACTTTTACACATGAACAGGGGTGCCTTCCTGCCTCTTCGCAGCTTCAAGTCTGCTTGAACCCACGAACATTGCGGTAATGAAGCCGATAATACCTACGCAAATGCTGAGGATAAAACCGTGATTAATCGCGGTTGCCAACGCACCTTGCAGGAACTGACGGATTTCCGGCGGAATCGTTCCGCCTGCGTGCATCAGCAGCTCTGGATTCGCCAGGGTGTTGATTTTGTCAGCGGGAATGCCAGCTTTGGCCGCACCATCTGCTATCAGGTGACTCAAGTTATTATTGACAATGGTGGACATAATCGACGCACCCATGATTCCGCCAATGCTGCGCCAGAAGCCAACGATGGAGGAGCTGACTCCCATGTATTTAGGGTCAACATTAGCGGCTATGGCACTCTGTGCAACGCTCATTAATGGACCTACTGCACCAAATCCAAGCAGAATCATAAGAGCGATCATATACCCGCTAGAGGCAGTCGGGCCAACTTTGGTCAGCAGCAACGCAACAACAATCGTCATCGTCATACTAACGAGCAGCAGCGGGCGGAAGGCAAATTTGGACTGCAAGAAACCGAAAAGAACAGCTCCGCAAATAAGGGAGGCCATCATCGGCGTCAGCACGCCATTAGAGTTGGTTTGACCTAGGACAGCGACGGAGAAAATAGGCAGATAGGTGATGGCAGAGAACATCAGGACTCCTTGGCAGAAGACGATGATGCTGGTTCCTAGCACCATTTTGTTCTTGAAAATGTTGAGTGGAAGGACCGGCTCGGCAGCCCGCTTTTCAACTAGAATAAAGAAAACGGCAAAAACCACCGACACAGCAAACAAGCCAATTTCCTGCCACGAGTTCCAAGCGTAATCTTTCCCGCCCCATTCCAGCGCCAGCATGAGTGAAACGGTTGTGATAATGAGAAATAAGGTGCCAAGATAATCAATTTTCGGTTTGCGTTCCGAACGCGTCTCTTTCAAAGCAATGATCAGAACGAGCATAGAAGCCAATCCGATCGGGACGTTGATATAAAAATTCCATCTCCAACCTAGATGTTCGGCAATAAAACTACCCAGCTGTGGACCCGCTACGGAAGAAAGGCCGAAAATCGCCCCGAAAACCCCTGACATTTTGGCAGCATCCTTCGGATCGTTAAAGATTGTATAGATAATCGTGAAACTAATGGGCAATAACGCGCCAGAACCGATTCCCTGAATGACTCTGAACAAAATGAGCTGATCCACGCTTTGCGCCATCCCGCATAAGGCCGAACCAATCAGAAACAGGCCGATCCCGATCAGGTAAAACATTTTTCTGCCGAATAAATCCGACATTTTTCCAAACACTAGCATGGTACTCGTCGCCGCCAGCATATACGCGGTAAATACCCAGCTGATTTTATCAAATACGTTGAAATCCTCACTTAGCTTGCTAATGCAGGAAGCGACGATTGTATTATCCAATGATGACATCAATAAACCTAACGCCATGGCTAAAATAATCAGTTTCTTATTTGAACCTGAACCATTCATGTTAATCCCTCTCCTCATGCTCTACATTTCTAAGCCGAATCAGACCTTCCGTAATCATCTCGAGCTTAGCTTCATAATTCTTCATACCAATTTGAATACAGATGACTTGCGAAGGATGCATCTTATCCTTGTACAACGCGCGCAAGTCTTTCAGCTGATCTAGCTGTTCCATGATTTGGATCTGTGCTTTCTCCAGCCACTCGATGACCTTGCTATTCCCCACATATTCGCCAAAAAACAGTCTCATCAGGAAATCTGATTTCACATTCTCCGCTTCAATCGGGCTTTGCAAGTATTCGTTAAACTGTTTTTTTCCTTTCTCTGTGATGGTGTAAACATTCTTGTTCGGCTTCCCATCCTGCAAAATGCTTTCCTTCGTCAGCAGCTCATCCTTCTCCATTCGGTGAAGCATGGGATAGATCGTTCCGTAACTAGAGCTATAGAAATAGGAATATAAAGTTTCGAATAATTGTTTAATTTCATAACCAGTTAACGAACGATCCATTAATGTTCCTAAAATGACGTCCTGACTGTTCAAGATGAGATCTCCTCCACAAATGCTTATATTTTATATTTCGATTGTTAATATATCATATTGATATATGTTGTGTCTATATATGAAAACTGCAAATAAAAAAGCTGCCCAAAGTCATTTCTGACCTCAGACAGCTTATTCGAATGCCTACCAGAACAACTCCCCGTGCCCTAATAGCCGGGATAAGCCTTCCACAAAGTAATAATCGCCGTAAATTAGCGGCACATCCACATTCTTGCCTTCCGGGTAATGGCTGGTACCGTGAAGGATCAGTCCTTCCTCCACCTCCGAGTCCCACGCGCCGTAGTTCGTGTAAAGCGAGTGCAGGATGCGCTCACCCGTTTGACGGTACAGGCTGCTCTCTTGGCCGCTAACCTGCTCTGCGATCAAAAGCAAACCGCAGGCCGCACAAGCGCCTGCCGACGTATCGCGATAAGCCGTGATTCCCTCCGGTAAACGGAAATCCCAATGCGGCACATGATCCTCCGGCAAGTTGGCTATGAAAAAATGCGCTGCGCGCTTGGCGGCATCCAGATACCTCGCATCTCCCGTATGGAGATGACTAAGCGCCATGCCGTAAATCGCCCACGCCGTGCCGCGCGACCAGCCGGAATCAGGGGCGAAGCCCTGTCCGCCTTTCACTTCGAGCTTCTCGCCCGTGTGCGGATCGAAGATCACGATATGGTTCACAGAACCATCCGGGCGAATGAAGTGCTCTAACGCCATGTCGGCATGCCGCACGGCGATATGCGAGTACCGCGGGTCTCCGGTTGTCCGGGAGGCCCAGTGCAGCAGCGGCAGGTTCATCATGCAATCGATGATGGCCCAGCCGGCATTGTCCTCGCCTTCGCGCCACGGGTTCCAGGCGCGGATGTAGTTGCCCTGCACGTTGAAGCGTGCAGCGAGCAAATTCGCCGCTAGCAAGCCGCGGCGTTTGGAGTCCTCCGCGCCTAGCAGCTTGTAGCGCGCAACGCTCGTCAGCGTCCACATGAAGCCGATATCATGATCTAAGCGGTAATAATCTGCGATGACTTGATCGAGCTGCCCCTCACAGGACTCAGCCAGCAGCTTCAGCTGCTCGTCTTGCGTGTCGCGGTACAACAGCCACAGCAGTCCCGTCCAGAAGCCGGCTGTCCACCAAGACGCAGGCTCCAGTTGGTATTCGCCCTTCACGCTGGCATGAGGGAAGCGGTCTCCGATTCTTTGGCTTGTCTTTGCTACTTTATGAACTGTCTTGTCCCAAGCTTCCTGAACCCAATCTAGTGAAGTATTCGAAGTACTCATGTTGGTCACATCCTAAGTTAATTTTATTGAAAGTCAAATCTAAACGCAGCATGAATGTTCAGGTTTGAATCGGACAACACACCCGGCTTCAACTTAAAATCAAGCGCATAACATGTCTCCGGCTGATCAAAATGATTCACGTGATGGAGAGTCTCGACCTCCCAATCAAACAGATCCATGTCATAAGAAACGAGAACCCGCGCTTCTGCCGATGCCGCTATGACAATTCGCCCATCCTCCGCTTGCTGCGGAAGGTGCCATGCCATGAACCGCTCCACCACTGCTGTTGGGGCTTGTGCGAATTCGTAGATGTCGGTTACCTCTAGAGTTGGCGGCTCTGTTTTGTGCCAAGTGAATCGACGTACAAGTTCATTAAGCTTCTCTGTGTCATAGGCGCTGGATATTTCTAATGCGAAATCATCCTGCTCCTCATTGCTGCTATATTTCAGCACCTCTGCCCGATGCTCCGCTCCAGCTTGTTGATACAAGCCGTCAATGATCGGTACAGAGTGGCTTTGCGAGCCGTTGCACAAAATTTCATAGCGCTCCGGTCCAAAATATTTCCGCGAATATTGCCCGCTCCCCAGATCGGGAAGCAGCGTTTCGCCTTGCGCATACAGGATGAAATGTCCGATGTCATTATGATTATGCGGTTCATTATTATGCCCGCCTTTGGCCGCGAAAACATAAGCGCCCTGCTCTTGAAGCTGTCTGGACACCAGCCACTGGGCATCCGGCAAATAGTAAGCCGCCGTTTGCCAAGCGCTTTCCTCGATGTCCTCTAAAGACCAGAGCAAATTCCTTAACGCAGGCGCCCATCTGCTGCAGTGATCATCCCGGAAACCTGCGCGCAGCGACAGCTCGGGATGCTCAATCTCCGGATAAAGCTGCTTCAGATAGCCGCTTAATCCCATAAAGATCCCCGCCTCCCCTTGCGAGTCGGAGAAATTCACAACCTTCCTCCCGTGGAGGAAGCTTTTTTGCTGGAACAAGGCCACCTGCCGCACCTTGTCCGTCTGGAACCAATTGACGGCGCCACCGGTACGCCGCAGGATCAAATTAGCGGCATAGGTGAAATAGCCGAAGCCGTACTGCCAATACATGTACCCTTCGGTACATGCTCCGTCTTCTTCGAAGCCGCTAAGGTACGAAGCGAGCGCGGGAAAAGCTCGCTCCAGCACCGCTGCGAGCTCGTCCTCGTCTTGCAGCGTGTAAATCGCTGCTGCGGCAATGGAGCCTCCGCAGACAGAGGCCCAGTTGTGAGTCGCGGTCTCCCAGTGGCTGGGAGCCTGCGTCACAAAGGGCCGCAGAATGCGGCGCAGCACTTCTTCGCGGATACGTACGCGGAGAAGTTGCGGCAGCGCGTCGCCGAGCAGCGCGCTGATTTCGCTGAGCGCGAAGGCTGTCTCCGCCGCGAAGAGATCAATTGTGAACGACTCCGTGGAGTGGTTCACAAGCCCCTCCGCCGCATATTGCGCCTCTTCGGCGGACCTCATTTCCGGCCCATGCAAAATATGCGCAGGCAAACACCATGTATACTCATCCAAAATAGTAGCAATTGTATCAGAAAGCGCATCCAGATATGGGCTGTCCGCCCCTTCTAACCATGCTAATAAACCAAATGTCGTCAATCGATTGCGACGGCGGAAATAAACAAGCTCATATTCCCTTCGAGAACCTGTTGTGGAGAATAAACGAAACAAAGAATACGTCAACGTCGGAATCGTTTCCTGCAGAAGCTTGTCCCCTTCTTCTCGAATCTCCTGGATAAGCTGTTTGCTTTCCTTGCCTTGCAGCAAGCGTGCCTTTACTTGCAGGGGCGTTTCCGCCTGAAACAGCAGCTGTGAAGGGGTATTTGACACAGCTAGCAGGGCTGCTTTTACATTTTCCAAGTTCAAGTTGTCTACAGATACACTCATCGTAATTCGACCCACTTTCCCATGTCATGTGAAGGCGGCTGGCCTTCCGTCCGAGCAGACTTCCTGGATCTTACCATTACAAGCTAGATATCTTTCATTATAAAGAATTAGAGGCCAATCGTTACCCTGTTATTTTGACTTTTTTGACTATTATCTTGACCAGTTTGGCACTATGGCGCAACATGATAGAGAGATAGATATTGAGACTAGAATTTACCGGAGAGGTTGGACAGAAAAATGAGTCATCAAGCCGTACAAGGAAGCGATGCCCCCAAAGGGCGGTTCCCGATTTCCCTGCTTTCATTAACCGCCGGCGCCTTTGCCATTGGCATGACGGAGTTTGTAATTATGGGCCTTTTGCCCAATGTTGCGGAAGACTTGCATGTTACCATCTCACAAGCCGGCCAGCTTATCACAAGCTATGCCATGGGGGTAGCGATCGGTGCTCCGATTCTTGCTTTGTTCACGAACAAACTGCCGCAAAAGCTGCTGTTATGCCTGTTAATGGGTGTGTTCATCTTAGGCAACGCCATCAGCGTCATCGCGCCCAATTACGCCATCCTGATGGGCGCTCGCATTGTGACAGCGCTAGCTCACGGGACGTTCTTCGGCGTAGGCGGCGTTATCGCCGTGCATCTGGTTCGCCCGGATCGACGGGCGGCGGCGATCTCGATTATGATGGCCGGTCTTACGATCGCCAATATTATGGGCATCCCGTTCGGCACTTTCATCGGGCAGCAGCTCGGGTGGCGCGCCTCGTTCGGTGCGATTGTCCTGATGGGCATTGTCTCGCTCATCGGCATTATGTTCTTAATCCCGCGCGTGCAGCAGGAGAAAAGTGCGGGTATTCTTCAGCAGTTCCGTGCTTTAACGCAGCCCAAGCTGCTGTTGATGCTGCTCATGGGCGCGCTGGGCAGCGGGAGCTTGTTCACCGTTTTCACGTATATTACACCGCTGCTGGAACAAGTGACTGGCTTCTCGGAGCATCGTGTTGCATGGATTCTCGTTCTTTTCGGCTTTGGCGTTACTTTCGGCAATATCATTGGCGGCAAGCTTGCCGACTGGAAGCTCATGCCGGCATTACTGGGTAATTACGCGGCTTTGGCCCTCATTCTTGTTATTTTTAATATCACGGTTCATCTGCCCGCTGCTGCTGTCATCACCATTTTCGTCTGGGGAGCGGCTGCGTTCGGCATTCTGCCGGGGTTGCAGCTGCGCATTATGACGATGGCGAAGGACGCGCCTATGCTCGCCTCCACCTCGAACCATTCGGCGAATAATCTCGGCAATGCCAGCGGCGCCTTTATCGGCGGGTGGGTCATCACCCATATGGGGCTGACCTATCTCCCTTGGGCTGGGGCTTTGCTGCCAGTGCTGGGACTGCTGATCGGCTTTGTCAGCTATGGGTTGGAGCGGAAAGAGAAGCGCGCGAACGCAAATCCGAGCGGGCAAAAACTGGCGGGGTAGTTCGTAGGACAAACCTGACCCTCAAATAGCGGACTCCAGTTCCCTCCGGCAATCAGAGAACAACAAAAGGCATACCCACCAGTAGTTACTACTGAGGGTATGCCTTTTCTGTTATGGCCGCTGCGATTCCGCGGTAACCGGCTCAATTAACTTCAATAACGCGATGACGTCCGCTTTATCGAACGTTCTATTGCCATCCATATCGTAGCGCAATGGCGTCACGGCGAGAACGTTGGTGATATCCCAAAGCTTCTCCCCTTTTTGATAAAAAAGGGACACGATATGTTCGGTCGAAGCTGTACCGTCCGAGCTTACTACTTTGACTTGGAATCGGTTCAGTCCTTCCACGAAAGTAACGGGTTCGCTTTGTCCGTTCGACACTGCGATGGCTGAACCCAGCTCGCCGCTCTGCGGATCCATTCGCTTCAACGAGGTGCTAGTGCCCTCTTCGGAAGAAGCTGCGTGGAAGACGAATGCCGGGCTAGCGCCATGAACAACAGCTGAGGTCCACGGCGTGGATGTTGGCAGCACTTTGCCATAGTCATCACTCGTGAGCGAAAGCTGTACCAAGGCAGGCTGTACAACAACTGTCACCGCTTGGGACTCCGTGCCGTCTGTGATGCCGCTTCTTTCGTACAGCGCTGTAAATCGGTGTGTACCGGAATTCACGCCTGTTAAGCTAATTTCGGCGTTCCCGTACACATCCGTCGTTACCCTCGCTCGTTCAGTGCCGTTCTCTCTCAATGAAATGTAGCCGGGTTGATTCAGGTCACCGATCAAGTTCCCTACAGATGCGGAGAATTGAATAGGTTCTCCAAGCTGAAAAATGCCACTCGGATGATTCAAAATGAGTACGGTCCCCTGCGTATTGGGTTTGATGATTTGAGTGATCGGGGCTGAAATTCGCTCCTCGTGCACCAAATCAGGAATGTACGCGGCCTGAATGTCGTATGTCCCAGGCAGCAAAGCTGCTGATGTAAGAGTAGCAGTCCCTGCCGAGTCAAGTTCTATTGGTGTGCCCAGTAAATTGCCGCCACTAAAAACAATATGACCGCCAGGGATCTGCGGTTCTCCATTCGTATTCGTCACATGAGCGGTAAATGTAATTGGACTTCCGTAATAAACAGCCTCCGTTACTGAAGCGGTAACCATGACGGCAACAGGGATCGGTTTGATCTGCAGGCTGCTGCTCGTTGATACCCCGTCAAGGTGTTCGTGATCCCCCAAGTAGTTGGCGACGACGGTATGTGTTCCAACGGCCAGCTGGTCGGTCTCCCAAATCGCTGTCCCGTTCGTCAGCGTCATAGCCCCCGGCCAATTGCTGAAGCCTCCTGTACCCGAAAGTGTGACCGTCCCCGTAGGTACGGAAGCTCCGCTGCCTGCATTAACTACCTGCACCGTTATACTCACCGTGTGCCCATAGACACTTTCTCCCGTTTGCGGTGCCACAGACAGGTGAACCGTAACCGGCGCTTTGGTTACCGGCTGGGTGATGGACTGTGAAACACTCGCAACATGGTTGCCATCACCGCTATATTCCGCCGTAATGACGAGATCGCCAACCGGCAGATCATGAGTGGTAAGCACCGCAGCGCCGTTGCTGTCTAGTGAGACCGGCACTTGCAAGCTTTCACCGTTATTTTTAAACGTAACTGTACCTGTAGGTTTAATATTAGGATTAATTGTATTTATGACCTGTGCCGTTAAAGTCGTCGATTCACCAACTGAAATCCCACCCGATGACGACAGGGTTGTTGATGTGCTTGCTTTGTTAACGGTATGCCCGACAGCCGTTGCTAGACTAACCGCATGGTTGGCATCTCCGCCGTACTCCGCTTTAAACGCGTGGGATCCCGCCGATAAAAGATTCGGCATCGTCCAATCAGCCGTTCCTGCATTTAGTGTCGCGGTACCCAAGGTGGTTGCACCATCTTTGAATGTTACGGTACCACCTGGCATAACCGAGCTGCCATTCGTATTCGCCACGGTTGCTGTTAACGTCAATGGAGTCCCGTAGGTGGAAGTCGCGTCCGTCGTTCCTGTAACCGTCAAAGTGGATGACGTAGGAATCAGATTGATCGTCACTGGAGTGGAGCTTGAACTATTCGCAGTATGGGTAAGACTTCCTCCGTAATTCGCTGTAATCGAATGGGTTCCCACGTCCAAATTGGAGGCCGTCCAGGTTGCCGTTCCCGAATTCAACGTCCCTGTGCCAAGCACTGTCGAACCGTCCTTAAACGTCACGGTACCCGTCGGTACAAAAATGCTTGCCAAGCCATTCGCCACGGTTGCCGTCAACGTTACCGAATTCCCATAAGCTGTACTTCCGGGACTAGCGCTAACCGCCACTACGGTTGGTATCCCCAGCACGGATTGCGACAAACTGCTTGACGTACTGCCGAGATGCTGACCATCACCATCGTAAGTAGCCGTGACCGAGTAACCGCTAACCGGCAACGACGACGTTGTAAAGCTAGCAAAGCCACTTCCGTTGACACTCATAGAGCCCAGGATATTGCTGCCTTCTCTAAAAGTAACCGTTCCCCCCGGCATAACCGGATTGCCACCTGTGTTGGCGACTGTCGCCGTGAAGGTGATCGGCTCGCCGACGTAAATGAATCCGGCATTCGAGGTTAGCGTGGTATTGGTTTGAATCTTAGCAACCGTATGTACAAAGGTAGACGTCTTTGAGTCATGAATACCATCGCCGCTTGAATAATTAGCTGTTATCGTATGTGCACCTACGGCTAGACCGGAAAAGGACATGGCCGTATAAGCGTTGTAATTTTCAAGCTCCCCCCAAGTTCGTGTCGTGAGTACATTATCTTGGCCGACAAGTGTAACTGTTTTGGCCACTTTATCTACTGTGATACCTGTCACGTAACGATTCCCCGAAAGCTGCCAGGACTTTACCAAATTGTTATTCGCATCAAAGGCATACAAATACACATAGAAATTGTTATCCGTATCGCTGTACGCCCAGTAATTCAGCCCGCCCCACTGAATCACAGGACAGTCCGAACAAGTCAATTTTTTGCCAGACTGCACCGGAGCAAGCCCAGCGCTCCTAGAAACAACCTCCGGCTCTGAAGCAACAAGCTCCAGCGGTCCCCCAATCAACGTACTCCCATCGTAGAACGTTACATTCCCTGTTGGGGTAGACCCGTTCGCTGCACGATCCGCCACAACCGAAGTAAATTGCACTGACTCTCCGTATATGGACGAAGATGGGCCCGTTATCATTTGTTCCACTGTTGTAGTTGCATAAGCTGCAGGCTGGTAGAAGTTAACCAACAACGCGACCATTAGAACTGCGCTGATCCAACGCAGCTTATTCCCATTTTTCCGTTTCACTATCATTCCTCCGCCCTGCGTAACTCTAGTAAGTATACTAAATTTATCGGGTTTTCGGTGCATAAAATGAATAGAAAAAAGCCATCTGCCCCCATCAACCGCGGGTACAAATGGCTTTTCACGTCTCATACGTCAAACAGGACGCTCTATCTCAAACTGCTCTCCCAATTTCGCATAGGAGTTGCCCGCCAGCCGGCTCACCGGTCTCAATTTCTGAGCATCAATATGACCCTTGTCGTACAACTCATTGGCGATGTGAAAATGCACCACTCGGCCGATCAGCAAATCCGCAGAAGGGGCGTCTTCCGTCCCCCCAAGCGGGATGGCTCGCTCGAGAACACACTCCATCCGGATGCTGGCTTCCGCGATGCCCGGTACAGCTACCTTCACACTTGGAACAGGTGTCAGGCCAGCTAACACCACTTCGCTTTCATCAGACGGCAGTGCAGCAGCCGTTTGATTGATCTCGTTGACATACGATTCGTCAGAGATATGAACAACGAGTTCCCCTTTGGCGATAGCATTACGTGATGTATCTTTGCGTTCGCCCTGTCGCCGCTGTACGGACACGGCGATCATCGGCGGGTCCGCCGTCACAATCGTGAAGTAACTGAACGGTGCGGCATTAAGGACATCCTCTGTCGAGAGCGTCGTGACAAATGCGATAGGCCTGGGAATAATGCTGCCGATCAGCAGCTTGTAATTCTCCCGTTCGGTTTGATTCGAAGGGTCGATGGCGATCACAGACATCACCCCTTTACTTGTTATTTTTAAGTTAAATTTGCTTTAAACCAAGTGCCCGCCGCATCAACTTCCGAACGAGTCAATTGATGTCCGGCATTTTCCCAATGGACTTCGATCTCAGCCCCCACCTCGCCTAGCAGCTTCTGCAGCTCTTCGGTCTCTTCCGGCGAACAGATGGGATCATTGCGGCCAGCCCCGATAAAGACGGGGGTGTCGGTCAAATCCGGAAGCTGGATACCGCGCCGCGGCACCATCGGATGATGCAGGATCGCGCCTCGAAGCGCATCCGGATAGTGGAACAACAGGCTGCCCGCAATATTGGCGCCATTGGAGTAGCCGATGGCCACCATATTCCGGCGGTCAAAGCCATGCTCTACGGCGGCTTCATCCAAGAAGTCGTTCAGCTCTTTGGTACGGAAGATGAGGTCCTCCTCATCGAAGATACCTTCCGCGAGTCTGCGAAAGAACCGCGGCATCCCATTCTCAAGCACATTGCCTCTGATGCTTAATACGGATGACGCCGGGGAGATAGCTTGCGCCAGCGGCAGAAGATCGCGCTCGGTGCCGCCGGTCCCGTGCAAGAGCACGAGCACCGGAGCCGTTACATCTGTTCCTTGTTGGAAAATATGTCTCATTGTCCGTTCCCCTCCAATTCACGCACCGCGATCGGTGGCAGGTTGCGCTCGATTTGTGCACGGTTTGCTTCGAACCATTCCGGCAACATGATTTTCTCACCAAGCGCCTCAGGAGCTTCATCTCTTGCGAAACCTGGAGGATCTGTCGCGATTTCGAACAGAATGCCGCCTTCTTCACGGAAGTAGATCGCGTTAAAATATTGACGGTCTACAATCGGCGTCGGATGGTACCCGCTGTTCTGCACATGATTTCTCCATAGTTCATGCTCAGCATCATCTTTGGCCCGCCATGCGATGTGGTGAACCGTACCCGCTCCGCCTGCTCCATATGGCATTGGATTCACAAGAATGTCGATGATATTCCCAATATCGCCAAATGATTTGAAGCGAGCGTAAGCTCCCTCTTGCCCCACTTTCTCAAGCCCCATGACCTGCTCAAGCAGCTGCGATGTTTTGTCCGGAGCCGTGCTGTAGAGGATAGCGCCACCGAAGCCTTTGATCGCTTTGTCAGCAGGAATGCCGCCAAATGACCACGTGCTAGGAGCTCCTTGCTCACGCTCAACGATTTCCAATTTCAAGCCGTCGTGATCTTCGAATTGCAGATAGGTCTCATGGAATCTTTCTGTTTTCTCAAAGGCTACGCCGAATTTGGTCAGACGCGCTTCCCAGAAGGCAAGACTGCCTGTAGGGACCGCATATGTTGTGATACCTACTTGGCCGCCGCCGATACGCCCTTTGCGGGAACCAGCCCAAGGGAAGAACGTGATGATTGTTCCTGGCGTGCCATGCTCATCGCCGAAGTAGAGATGGTACACTTCAGGTGCGTCGAAGTTGATTGTTTTTTTGACCAGACGTAATCCCAGAATGCCCGCGTAGAAATCTACAGTTCCTTGTGCGCTTTGAACGAAAGCTGTTATATGGTGAATACCTGCTGTTTGTTGTTTTGTCATTTGAATACACTCCTCATAATTAGTTTTAATAGTTAGTTTTAGTTATGTCCTGCCGTATGAAGAAAGAATCTTAGAATAATAATGCATCAATGGAGTAGGCGCCAGCGCCGGTTAGTGCTACACCTATAACAACTGCAAGCAGCAGTAAATTGTACTCATAACCGCCTGTTGTGTTCCAGTAGCCGTTTTTGCCATGTACTTTGGCAATCGCCATCACCATCGTCAACGCAATCAGCAAGGAAGCAAACACAGTGCCTAAACCCGCTGCGAACAATAATCCACCTGCAAACTCCATCAGGCCCGCCATAACCGCCATCGCGACACCAGGCTTAATGCCAATGGACTCCATCCAACCGCCCGTTCCTTTCGGACCGTAGCCCCCGAACCAGCCAAACAATTTCTGAGAGCCATGGGCCATGAAGCTAAGCCCCACAACCAAGCGGATCAGCAACAATCCTAATGCGATACTCATCAATGATCTCCTCCATTTCAAATTTAAGAATCTTTAATTTAAGATATTAGGCATAAGGTAAAGTAGTTACTCCTCCGTTTTGAGGACAAACTACTTTTCTATTTGAAACCGTCTTGGGCGAACTTGCCGAGCTTTTTTAACAATTGACTAGCGACTCTTTTCTCTTCGGCAGTAAGACCAGCCACCGCGTTCTCAATCACTTCAATATGCTGAGGAAAAACTTCTTCAATAAACTGCTTGCCTTTAACCGTAATTTCCGCAAAAACAAGTCTTCGGTCTTCCGTGGATGTCCGGCGGACAACAAACTCTTTCTTCTCCAGCTTATCGACCACGTAGGTGATATTTCCACTGCTCATCAGCACTTTGGAGCCGATTTGTTGAATAGGCTGTGCTCCTTTATGATAAAGAAGTTCCAGTACACCGAATTCAGTCCGGTTTAATCCATGCTTGCGGATATCGCGGTCGCCGTGTGCATTGACCCATTCACTTGCTCTGGAAAGTGCGATGTAGAGATCCAAGGAATCGTTTCGTGTTTCGCTCATTAGGTTCACCTCATTTCATCGTTGGTTTCGTTTATGTTTGATGTCTTGATTTAAAGATACTTTAATTTAAGATAAATGTCAACACCTGATTTTAAAATTTGTTGTTTGATGGACGTTTCACTCTACTCTCACGGACTCAACTGCAGCTATTTCTATGATTTGCCAACGTTTTTAGGAGTTATCGGACTGAGGAGCCGTTATCTGCTCTTAATAGTGTCGTTTTTAGCTAAATTCAAGGCATTAGCGGCGCGTGTGTGTCCGTTAAATGCTAAATTCAACCCTGTAACGAGTAGATAAGGTCATCTCAGTCCGTTAGTTAGCTCCATCATCCAAACTTCCGCACATTCGGTCCAGCACACCTTCTTCCTTCAAAAGAGGATGTGCTTTCCTGCTGTCTGCAGCTCAATCCTTTAACCCACCACAGCCGACTCGCCCTTCTGCAGTTGGTACATCTTCGCGTACCGGCCATTCAGCGCCATCAGCTCATCGTGATTGCCGCGCTCCGCAATTTCCCCGCGGTGCAGCACAAGTATCTGATCCGCATCGCGGATCGTAGACAGCCTATGCGCGATGACGAGTGTCGTGCGCCCTTCGCTGACAACCTTCAGCGCCTGCTGGATCAGCCCTTCGGTCTCGCTGTCGATGCTCGCTGTCGCTTCGTCCAATATGAGGATGGACGGGTCGAAGGCGAGCGCTCGCGCGAAGGAGATCAGCTGCCGCTGCCCAGAGGACAACGTGCTGCCCCGCTCCACAACCTGTTCGTCGTAGCCATGAGGCAGCTGCTCGATGAAAGGTGCTGCGCCGACATCTTTTAGTGCGCTTTTTACACGATCGATAGAAATCTCCTCATTATAGAGGCTTACATTAAACTTAATATCCCCTGCAAATAAGAATGGATCCTGCAGCACGATGCCCATATGTTTCCGCAGCGCCTGTTTGGACATCGACCTGATGTCACGCCCATCAATAGTAATACTGCCTTCATTGGGTTCATAAAAACCAAGCAGCAGGTTCATAATTGAGCTTTTGCCTGAGCCAGTATGGCCTACGAGCGCGATCGTTTCCCCTTTGCGAGCCTCGAAGGAAATTTGCTTCAACACATTTTCCCCTTCTTTATAGGCAAACGTAACCTGATCAAACTTCACAATTCCTTCCGGACGGCTCACCTTATCTGTTTTCTCAACGTCCTGGCCTTCCATATCCATAATAGCGAATACTTTATCTGCGGATACAAAAGCCCTTTGTGCATTGGTCAGCTGATCGAAAATCCCGATAATCGGTTGAAAAATACGCCCCAGATAATCGATAAACGCATAAAACACCCCAAAGGAAATAGCCGCTTGCAGAGATTCCCGGCCAAAATACCAAATGACCATCGCCGTCACCAAGCTCCCGATTGTACCTACAATGTTGCGGGAGGACAAGGAAAAAACGCGGAACTGCTTCAATTGATTCACATAGCGGTCTTTATTCAACACTTCAAATTCATCCAACGTCACCTTCTCGCGGCGAAAGGCTTGAATAATCGGCATGACGACGATTGATTCGTTAATCATTGCGTTCATGTCACTTAGCCTTGCGCGCATGATGGTAATGAACACTTTCGAATATTTCAAGTGAATCTTCATAATGAGAGCGAAAATTGGCGGCAGTACCAAACAATAGACAGCCAAGTGCCAATCCAGAATAAATAAGGCGACGAAAATACCGATAAGCTGCATCGTACTAACGACAAACGTCGCCATGAAACTCATGAATAAGTCGCGTATGGCCTCCGTATCGTTGGCAATTCTCGACACCACCTGACCAATTGGCGTATTGTCGAAATAACGCAGTGCGATGCGCTGGATGTGCTGCATTAAGTCCATACGCATGTTTTTGATGATTTGAAGCGCTGTGGACTGAAATAAATAGGCCTGGGAATAGTTGCAAATACTTGCTATTAAAAGCAGCCCCATGTAGAGACCAATCAATTTCAGCACAGAGGACATCTGGCTTGTATCTACGGAAAGATGCTGGTCGATGATCGTTTTTGTAATGTAGGGCCCTGCAAGCTCTGCGCTTACCGCACAGCATAATATGAGCAGCGCTCCGATGATCCTAAATTTATAGACAAGCGCGTACGAGACGAGCCTTCTTGCCGTTGATGGTTGATTCATCGTGTTTTCCTCCTTTCTTCCATTATTCGTCTAAACTTGCTTCCATTTGCTGACGGTCCCACTGTTCCCGGTACCAACCGCCAAACTGCATCAGCTGTTCGTGTGTTCCTTCTTCAATAATCCGTCCCTCATCCAGAACGAGAATCCAATTGGCGTGGCTCACCGCGGATAAACGATGGGTCGAGATCAATGTCGTTTTACCTGCCCGCTCCTTGCGGATATTTTGCAGGATGCGGCTTTCCGTCCGGGCATCTACCGCGGATAACGAGTCATCCAGCAGAAGGATCTCGGAATCGATGAGCAGGGCTCTGGCAATCGCCAAGCGCTGTTTCTGCCCGCCGGACAGCATGACCCCGTTCTCGCCGACGATCGTGGCAAGGCCTTCCGGCATTTGCTCAATATCCTGCGTGAAAGATGCCATCTCCACCGCTCGAGCGATCTCATCCGGGGGAGCGTCATGCTTGCCCAGCGCGATGTTGTCGCGAATCGATTTGGACAGCAGCAAATGCTCCTGCGGAACATAGGCCACCCAGCTTTTCACCCGATCAATCGCAATCTGCTCAATCGGTACATCAGAGATCAGCAGCTTCTCAGGAGGAATCGGGTATTGTCGCAGCAATTGCTTGAGCAGCGTGCTTTTGCCGCTTCCTGTACGTCCTACAATGCCTAAGGTTTGACCCCGCTCCAGCTCGAAAGACACATGCGCCAGGCTTGGGTGATTCGCAGTGGGATATGTGAAGCTGAGATCCTTCATTTCGATCCGATTAGGCACACTAACCGCTACCGGATTATCCACGTCTACGATATCAGCCTTCTGTGTCAGAGCCGTATCCAGTCGGTCAGCGGAGGCGCTACCGCGCTGCAGGACGTTGATAAACTCGCCGAAGGAAATCATCGGCCAGATCAGCATACCCAGATAAATGTTGAACGAAACGAGCTGTCCCAGTGAAATCTCATGATGAAACACCAGATAGGAACCATATCCGATCCCAATAGAATAACTCAAACCTACAATGAGGGAAGTTAACGGTTGAAAAAGCGCATTGAGCATCGATACGCGTTTGTTCTTATTCATCACTTCGGATGTGACTTGATCAAATGCTTTTAGATCATGATCTTCCTGTACATAGGATCGAATTACCCGAATGCCTGAAATCGATTCCAGTGCATGATCGTTCATTTTGCCGAATGAAGCTTGTGCCGCAAGGAAGCGCACTCTCACCTTTTGACCCAATTTACTGATCACAAAAGCTAGAAATGGCAGCGGAATCAACGCCGCAATCATTAATTTAAAAGAGATGAGCGATACCATCATCACAATAACAACCGATGCTCCTACTATCGTGGAGACCAACGTCATTACTCCATACCCCGAAGTTTGACCGATCGCCAGCACGTCATTCGTTGCTAACGCCATTAGCTGGCCTGTGCTGTTGCGTTGAAAGAACGCCGGCGTCATTTTCGACAAATGCGCAAGCAAGCGGCCACGAAGCACCTTTTCAACCAAAGCCGAGTTGCCGAATAATGTCGTGATCCACACATACGCCATGATGTATAGCAGAACAGCAAGTCCTATCAGCAAAAGGACCGTATGGTTGAGCGCAGTAGCGGACAAATTCCCGCTGCGGATATGGTCAATTGTATTTCCTATCATTTTAGGCGGGATAGTTGTCAATAAATTCACACCTATTAACAGACCGATTGCCAGCGCATAATATTTCCATCTTTCTTTGAAAAACCACCGAAGCTTGATGATAAAAGACAAGAATTCCACCTCTTTCCATTGTTACACACATAAATTGATTCTATAGTTTCGCTCGAGTGAAGTCCATGAGGAAGTTCGATTTAATCAAACTTTCCTGTTCCTGCAACATTTTGGAAATTTTTTATGTAAGAAGGACAGACTAATGACAACTTTACATATAGAAAGGAAGTCCTTCCATGCATCCTGTTATGAAAAAAAGTTTTGCCATTCTATCCCTATCTGCCTTGTTGACTGCGGGCACAGCTTACGGCACGCCTAGCGACACATTTGCTGCAGAATCGATGAAAGGCAACCTCACCGTCTCTTTCTCCATGAAGGAAGAGGCCAAAACAATCCAAGCGACAGGCGTCATCACTTCCATTCGTGCGGACGGCGATCATGCATTGATCCACATTCAAGGTGTAGGCACAGACGGCCTTGTTCTTAACGTCGACAAAGATACGGTCTTTCAAATGGCCGATGGCACTAAGCTTAGTCTTGCCGATTTGCATGTAGGCTTAACCGTTTTGGCTGAACATTCCATAGTGATGACGATGAGCCTGCCGCCGCAAACGCCAACGTCCAAAGTAACGGTTCTGGATGCGAAAATACAAAAAGATCTGATGGGAACAGCCGGTGTTATTGAAGAATTGCACAGCGAAAATAAGGATGATCTGCGAATCCGTGTGAAAGGCGAGGGCTTAACGGAAACTTCGCCAAGCGAAATCGTGCTGAATTTGACGAAAGATACGGCTATCGTTGACTTGAATGGGAAGAAAGTTGCGACCTCAAAGCTTGTGAAGGGCGCAAATGTGATTGGATTCTACGGACCTGCTTTGACGAAGAGCCTGCCGCCTATCGGTACTGCTTGGAAAATCGTTGTTGCTGATAAAGAAGAATAATTTTTTGTAAAAAGCTGAAATCTTCCATGCCAAATGGGAGGTTTCTTTGTTTAACGTGGCTGATCGCACTGTCCAAATGATTCGTTTTTTGATACAATAACTGAAAATTCATTCGAATAAGGGGACTAATATGGAATACATTAGCACACGCGGAAAAGTAGAACCCCTCGGCTTTATCGATGCCATCCTGATGGGATTGGCGAACGACGGTGGTTTGCTTGTTCCCAAAACGATCCCGCAACTATCCGCAGACACGCTCCAGAAGTGGCAAAACCTCTCCTACTCGGAGCTGGCTCTTGAAATTTTCTCCCTATTTATTGAAAACGAAATCCCGCGCGCAGAATTGAAACAGCTCGTTGAGGACAGCTACGGCACGTTCCGTGATGAAGCTGTAACGCCTGTTAAACGCCTGAACGATGACACTTATGTGCTGGAATTGTTCCACGGTCCAACGTTTGCTTTCAAAGACATCGCGCTGCAATTCCTGGGCAATCTGTACGGGTATGTCTCCCGCAAGACGAACTCGATTATTCACATCCTCGGCGCAACTTCCGGTGATACCGGAGCTTCCGCTATTGAAGGTGTGCGTGGCAAAGAAGGCATCCGCATCTGTATTCTTCACCCACACCAGAAGGTAAGCCGCGTGCAAGAACTGCAAATGACGACGGTTGATAGCGAAAATGTGCTGAATCTGTCCGTTGAAGGGACTTTCGACGACTGCCAACGCATTATCAAAGAGCTGTTTGCCGACGTTGAGTTCAAGCATCGCTACCACTTGCGCGCAATTAATTCCATCAATATCGCCCGCATTTTAGCGCAAACGGTCTATTACTTCTATGCTTACTTCCAAGTTACAGCTGGCGATGCAGGAGCTAAAGTTAACTTTAGCGTGCCGACTGGCAACTTTGGCGATATTTTCGCTGGTTATCTCGCTCAGAAGATGGGCCTTCCTGTTCATAAGCTCATTCTTGCGACGAATGAAAACAACATCCTTGAGCGTTTCGTGAAGGAAGGCGTGTACCAGCCTGGAGCTTTCCGCGGCACATACAGCCCTTCCATGGACATTCAAGTAGCCAGCAACTTCGAGCGCTACCTGTTCTATTTATACGGCGAAGATGCAGAAGCCGTGACCACCCTGATGGCGCAGTTCAAAGCCGAAGGTCGCATTGTAATTCCTGCCGACAAGCTGCAAGCGGTGCAGGCGGATTTCGCCGCGTACGGCGTACAGAACGAGGAATGTTTGGATACAATCAGCTCCTATTACAAGGAGTACGGCTATCTGCTTGATCCGCATACAGCGTGTGGTGTCGCTGCTGCCGACCGTATCGCAGCGGACAGCGAAGTGACGGTAGCCCTTTCCACCGCTCATCCGGCAAAATTCGATGAATCGATCCGTTTGCGCGGTATTGAGCAAACCTACCCGCAGCAAATTCAAGCTCTATTCGACAAACCGCAGTTCCAGACGGTTGTTGGCGGTTCGAATGAGGAGATCAAAGACCAGCTCGTGAAGTTCTTCTAAAATCAAAGGGACTGTCTCTGAAAGTCTGAAATGACCTTCGGAGCAGTCCCTTTTTCATGTCTACTTGAATTTTTGCGGGAATTGTTTAATAATGCCCTCTGTCAGCGCGTCGGACATCATCATAAGATGATCAGCGCCTTTATCGAACCACAGGATATCAGCATCCCAGTCTTTAGCCAGCATGGCTTTCACATCTTCCGTCAACATTTGCAAGTGAACATACATCAAATCCTGTACTGTGTTCATCGGCCAATTCGGATTAGCTTTGCTTAAAAAGGAGGCGATATCGTCAGCGTTGCGGTACCAGTCCTTGTTCACTTTGTCGAACTCAGCCGTATTTCCACTTTTCGCCGCGTCTACTACTTTGCCAGCGATTACAATATGCTCCGTCAACAGCTCACCCAGCTTGTTCCCGGCATCCTCTCCGTAGAAAGGCTTTATCGCATTCCCAATATCCTTCTGATTTCTTAACAGCCTAGCCAGTGTTTTATCTTTATTTTCTAGACCGGCCAAAGCGCTTACCACATAATTGCGGGTCCAAATCGCGTGATCCATCCATAGCCTTCTTAAGTCGCTTTTCAACTGCACCATCGATTGCGTGTACATCATCTGTTTAGCGGCCACTGCACGATCATCCATCTGCGCTTCTGCCCGAAGTGGAGCCGTACTGAACGCAATAGAGAGAGAGAGCAGCGTTAACTTGATCCATTTGCCTTGCATAGGTAGATTCTCCTTTTCATCTAAATCGGAAACAGCTCGTTATATTGTGTACGCTTGAGTCGTTTTCATTCATAAAAGAGGGAGGAAGCTCCAGCAAAAAGTTAGCATGCAGGGAATCGGCCGGACAAAATCAGTCTTGAGACTGATAAGTTCCTCCACCTAAGCAGGAGGACGTGATTCTTGCACCGTGATATGCTAGATGTAATGAATAAATTAATAGGAGTGAAAATAGTGAATATGAATCGCAGCGCTTTTCTCGGCCCGATCTTGATTCTTTTAGGCATCTTCCTGTTTCTTAAAGGGGAAATCACGTTCAGTACGGGCACCATTTTTGAATATTTCTGGCCAACCTTATTCGTCATTCCAGTCGGTGTCTTCTTTCATTGGCTGTACTTCTTCATCTTGCATCGCAGAGGTGTAGGGGTTCTGGTGCCAGGCGGCATTCTGCTTACGGCAGGTGTTGTTTGCCAAATATCCATGCTGTTCGACATTTGGCATCTCATGTGGCCGGGCTTTATGCTTGCAGCCGCCGTCGGTTTGTTCGAGCTGTATTGGTTCGGAGGCCGCAATAAATGGCTGCTTATTCCGATCAACATTTTGACCGTGATGTCCCTCTTGTTCTTTACGATTTTCTCGATCGGATCGCTCTTCTCTGGCATTTTCCACAATCAGCCCATCTTCGCCGCTCTGCTCATTGTTGTCGGTTTGGCCTTAATGTTTATGCGCGGTCGGGAAACTAGCAAGTACCAAGGATAAACGACTTCGTCGTCCTTTCAGGACGAGCGTGGTTCTCAAGGTAGAGCGAAGCAAAAGTAAAAAACTTATACTTTCTTATCTACTGAAAAAAACCTTCCAAACCACGAACTTGTGGACTGGAAGGTTCTTTTTTATTGAGCAACCAAGTTATCCTCTGTGGATTTCTTGATTTGTTTGCTGCGTAATTGTCCACAAGCGGCATCAATATCGGTTCCGTGTTCAAGACGGACACTGCAGGAAATGCCTTGCTTTTTGAGCGTATCATAGAATGCCCGCACGGACTCCCGCTCGCTTCGTTGGTACTGGCTATGCTCATCCACCGGATTGTACGGGATAAGATTCACATTGGCGAGTTGACGGATGTGCTGTATCAGCTCAGCCAGCTGGATAGCATGCTCTTTGCCGTCATTCACGTCTTTCAGCAAAATGTACTCGATTGTAATTCTTCGGTTTGTTTTCTCCAGATAGTACTCAATCGAACTCATCAACTTTTCAATAGGAATCGCTTTGTTAATTTTCATAATCCGCGTCCGAAGCTCGTTCGTCGGGGCATGCAAGGAAATCGCGAGGTTCGTCTTCAAATCGGAATCCGCGAATTCTCTGATTTTATCAGCAAGACCACTTGTGGAAACGGTGATATGTCTAGCGGCAATATCAAGACCTTTCTGATCTTTTACGACGCGGATGAAATCCACCATGTTCTTGAAATTATCGAAAGGCTCGCCAATTCCCATGACAACAATGTGGCTAACGTGCTCATTCGCGCCCTTGCCGTCCAAATGAAGCTGAACCTTCATAATTTGTTCCACAATTTCTGCGCTGGTGAGATCCCGGCTCTTAGCCAGCAGACCGCTTGCACAGAAGCTGCACCCGATATTGCAGCCAACTTGTGTTGTTACACATACGGACAGCCCGTATTTGTGACGCATCAGCACGGTTTCAATCAGGTTGCCGTCCATCAATTTAAACAGGAATTTGATTGTCCCATCCGCCGACTCTTGTTTCAGATGCTCCGTCAAGGTTTGAATGGCGAAATGCTCCTCCAACACCTGAAGACAGTCCTGTTTAACATCCGTCATCTCCGAGAACGAGGTTACCCGCTTCCCATACAGCCAATCCCATACAAGTAAAGCCCGCGACTTTTTGAATCCTTTTTCAGCGAGCCAAGCAACTAATTGATCAAACGTTAATCCATAAATGGATCCTTTATTCATGTGTTATCCTCTTTTCAAGACTTTCACTTACAGTCCAATTTCTATGAAACAGCCGAAGCTTACCATCTAGTTATTATTGTGCCAAAAATCGTCCATGAACACAAGAGGAGTGAGCTTCCAGTGATTCATCAAAGATTTACAAATTAATCGAACATATGTTCTTTATTTTTTTCGCGTTTTGTGTTAATAATAAGAGGTAAGGTTTTCTTAACATTGATCCTAATCAAAATTAACTCGAGGAGCTGAAGGTTGATGACATTACGCTTAGACCCTTATTTAGTCATGGAAGGAAACGCTAAGGAAGCCATCCAATTCTATGAAAAGGCATTAGGAGCTAAACAAGTTTTCGTACAAACGTTTGGTGAAATGCCAGCAAATCCGGACTTCCCGCTCCCTTCAGAGGCTAATGAACTTATCGGACATGCGATGCTGATGGTGGGCGATACGCGTCTGATGCTGTCCGACGCCTTCCCTGGGCAACCTGTTCAGAAAGGTGCCAATGTTACCATTTGCATTTCGATCAAGGATGTTGAGAAATCCAAAGCGATCTACCATGCACTGGAAGATGGGGGACGCGTCATTATCCCGCTGTCAGAATCCCACTTCAGCCCTGCATATGGCCAAGTAGTCGACAAGTTTGGCGTAGGCTTCCACATTTTCACTGACCAACCAACGAACAACTAAAGATCGGAATGTCAAAAAGCCTTCATTCCATTTCTACCGTTGGATTGAAGGCTTTTTTATGTAGAACCCCTAACATGCTTATCGAACGATTTTCTCGAGGATTTTCATAGAAGAGGCTGCTATTTCTTCAGCAGCTGGTACTTGCATAGGTACAGGCGCTGACGTTGGTGCTGGCTGATCATGAAACATTTTATTCGCATACATCTTCTTAATTTGACCGTAAAAACTTGTCGTTCGTATGTAGGAAATCATCCTGCAAATCATTTGCATTTGCATCGTATCTTCAATCCCGGAGGCGATGTTGAAAAGTGTATTCAAACTGCCAATAGCTTGATCCCTAGTGATGATCCCACTTTCCAAATCCCTCACAACCCGCTCCATGTCACTTTTTACGAACATAACTGCTCTGCTCTTTATATTCTTATCTATCAACCACTGCACCTCCTAGATGTATGTACTAAAATAGTACAACACCCCAATTGGAATAGCTGTCGAAGTGAGGGGAGCAAGATTATAGTATTTTTCGGGAATGCCAAGGAATCTTGTCGTCTTTTGTTAGGAAAAATTTGTAAACGTGGGCCTTACCTGTATTTTTCTCAGAAATTGCATGGTTCCTCGTTCTTTGGCAATTCGAAGTCCTGACGAAGCATCTTTGCTTGTACGAGAGGTATTATTCCCAAAGCAACCAATTTAAAGAGTCCTGTTAGCTGAACATTTGCTTCACTAGTTCCCGATTTCGTTCTTTGAAAACTTCATTATGGGAAGAAACCATAGCATACTTGTAGGCACCTGGCTGTATGAATTGTTTCGCTTTATTTACAGCATTCGCTGCATCATGGAAGGCTGCGGCGATCAGATGGACTTTCCCCTCATGATTGAGAATATCGCCAGCTGCATAAATCCCCTCGATGGAAGATTCGCTCGCTGCGCTGCCTTTAATATAATAGTCGTCTACGATCTCGATCTTCACTTCGCTATTTTGAAGTAAAGTCGTATCCCGCTCGTAGCCGTGATTAATGATGACTTCATCAATTTCCAAATACGAAATTTCGCCCGTTTCGTGATTCTCAAGCTGAACGTGCTCAATCGTTTCGTGATTTGCACCGGCAATTAATTTACAAATCGAAGAATTAAAAATACATTGCACAGAGCTTTCCATAAGCTGCTTCACTTGAGCCTCATGACCGGAAAGCGCATCTTTGCGATACGTTAAATAGACTTTTCCAGCCACAGGCTCCAGCTCATTAGCCCAGTCAACGGCTGAGTTGCCCCCGCCAGAGATGACGACCGTTTTACCCTTAAAGCGCTCAAGAGACTTCACCGTATAATTCAAATTAGATACCTCATACCGTTCCGCACCCTCGATTTCAAGCCTTTTGGGATTGAGAATGCCCCCGCCTACTGCGACTATGACTGTTTTCGACAAATGCTTTGCGCCGGATGCAGCGAGTAGTTCAAAGATCCCCTCTTCATTGCGCCAGATCGACTCGACTTTCTCACTTAAGACAACCTCCGGCGAGAATGTTAATCCTTGTTCGACTAGTTTCTCGATCAGCTTTGCGCCAGGCAGCGGTGTATGACCGCCAACGTCCCAGATCATCTTTTCCGGGTAGACATGCACTTTGCCGCCAAGCTGTGGCTGATACTCAATAATCTTTGTTTTCATTTCTCTCAAGCCGCTATAGAAAGCAGAGTAAAGCCCTGCCGGGCCTCCTCCGATGATCGTTACATCAAACAATTCCTGATTCTCCATAAACGTTCACTCCTTTTCACTTACATGCAATTGATTATCATTATCAATTAACTATAAGACTATTTTTTTCTTTTGACAACAAAATAATCATTGACAACCTTAATTTGTTGACTTAAAGTATGTTTAGTTATGTTAATGATAATGATTATCACTATCGATAACATTCTGGAGGTGTCTTATGGTTCGCCTGTATATAGATGGACTCAACATTGGTTATGGAGAACGTTCGATTGTCAAAAATCTTAGCGTTGCCATTCCTGACAAAAAAATTACGACCATTATCGGTGCTAACGGTTGCGGTAAATCCACCCTTTTGAAAGCTACTACACGGATTATTCCTCACCAATCCGGACGTATCGTACTGGACGGAGCACTTATCTCGAAAGAAAACACCAAAGTTCTCGCCAAAAAAATGGCGATCCTGCCACAGACGCCTGAAAGCGCCAGCGGATTGACCGTCGGTGAATTAGTGTCTTATGGCCGCTTCCCTTATCAAACCGGCTTTGGCCGATTGGCAAAAAAGGACTATGAAGCCATTGACTGGGCGCTCGAAGTGACAGGCACCCAAGATTTCAAATACAGGCCTGTCGATTCCTTATCCGGTGGTCAACGGCAACGCGTTTGGATTGCGCTGGCTATCGCCCAGGAAACCGATATTATTTTTCTGGATGAGCCAACAACCTACTTGGACTTGGCCCATCAACTAGAGGTGCTGGAGCTGTTGCAGCGATTGAATCGGGAACAAGACCGAACGATTGTCATGGTGCTGCACGATTTGAACCAAGCCGCTCGTTTCGCGGATTACATCATCGCTCTGAAAGATGGCGAAATTGTCAAAGCTGGCGATTGCGAAGAAGTGATGCAGCCTGAAGTTCTCAAGCAAGTTTTCCACATTGATGCGGAGATCGGAAGAGATCCTAGGACCCATAAACCCATGTGCATTACTTACAACTTACTAAAGGGAGACTACTCAAGTGAAAAAAATACTGATTCCATTCCTGCTCTTCATCCTAGTACTAGCTACTAGCGCTTGCGGATCTGCAGCACCTAAAAAAGAAGATGACTCTGCAACACCGGCTACTTCAGTTGCGGCTGGGTCCAAAACAATCACATACCAGTCCGAAGATGGGCCCGTTGAAGTGCCTGCCAATCCACAGCGTGTCATAGTCCTTTCTGCTTTTGCAGGAAACGTAATGGCGTTAAATGTGAAGCTTGTCGGCGTGGAGTCATGGTCCAAAGCTAACCCTAACTTTGACAAAACCCTAAAAGATGTGCAGGAAGTTTCCGATGAAAACTTGGAAAAAATCATTGAACTAAAACCCGATCTCATTATCGGTCTATCCACAATCAAAAATATAGATAAACTTAAGAAAATCGCGCCAACCGTTACATACACATATGGGAAAGTTGACTATCTAACCCAACATATCGAAATCGGAAAGCTTTTGAACAAAGAAAGTGAAGCGAGAGCTTGGGTTGACGACTTCAAGAAACGCGCACAAAAAGCAGGTACTGACATTAAAGCCAAAATCGGCGCTGACAAATCCATTTCCGTCATCGAGAGCTTCGACAAACAGCTTTACGTATATGGCGATAACTGGGGGCGCGGGACAGAAATTCTTTATCAAGAAATGAAATTGCCTATGCCTGCCAAAGTGAAGGAAACAGCTCTGAAAGAAGGCTATTATGCCTTGTCGACGGAAGTGCTGCCGCAATTCATGGGCGATTACGTGATTTTCAGTAAAAACCCGGATGCCGACAACTCGTTCCAACAAACAGAGACGTACAAGAATACAACGGCTGCAAAAAACGGTCACGTTTATGAAGCCAACGCCAAGATTTTCTACTTCAACGATCCTTTAACGCTGGAATACCAACTAGATTTCTTCATCAAAAATTTGCTTAAATAACATCACGGAGGAGCCGTCTCGGATGAAACAATCCATTTCATTTGGTTATAAATTTGCCCTTGGGCTCCTTGTGTTTGTGGGAATGTTTGTTGTTGCTATGGTGTTTGGGGCAGCGGATGCTACCCTCTCGGATGTCTGGCTGGCACTAACTTCACACACCACAAGCGGTGCGATTACAATCATCCGTGAAATTCGATTACCCCGCGAAATCGCGGGGATTTTCGTTGGAGCGGCTTTAGGCGTCTCAGGCGCCATTATGCAAGGAATAACACGTAATCCGCTAGCGGATCCCGGCTTGCTGGGGCTGACAGCAGGTGCCAACGCAGCACTCGCCCTAACCATCGCTTTATTCCCTTCAACAAGCTACTTGGGTATCATGCTCGCTTGTTTCATTGGAGCGGCCATAGGGGCGCTTCTGGTTTTCGGCATCGGAGCGATGAAAAAAGGCGGATTTTCACCCATCCGCATCGTTCTCGCCGGAGCTGCGATCTCGGCCTTTTTATACGCTGTTTCCGAGGGGCTCGGTCTTTATTTCAAAATCTCAAAAGATGTTACCATGTGGACGGCAGGCGGATTGATCGGCGCATCATGGGACCAGCTGAAGGTGATCGTACCTTTTATCGTGGTGGGATCGCTGGTATCTCTCCTGCTCTCCAGGCAGCTTACCATTCTTAGCTTAAGCGAAGAGGTGGCTGTTGGATTAGGGCAAAAAACGGCGCAAATTAAGGCGATTCTCTTCATCATCATTATTCTATTGGCAGGCGCATCCGTCGCCCTTGTCGGCAATATGGCTTTCATTGGGCTTATGATACCGCACGTCGTGCGTGCTATCGTAGGCACCGATTACCGGTTCATTATTCCAATGTCCGCAGTCTCAGGCGGTACGTTCATGCTGCTCGCAGATACACTCGGACGCACCATGAATGCGCCGTATGAAACGCCTGTAGTGGCTATTGTGGCGATGCTAGGCTTACCTTTCTTCCTGTTTATCGTACGTAAAGGGGGCAAAGCCTTCTCATGATTCATCCATCTATTCTCAGAAAACAACGCCTGCTCGTAGTTGGAGCTCTGTCACTTATCATCGTTACGATTGTGATCGGCATGGGGCTAGGCTACTCGTCGTTGTCCTATAACCGGCTGCTTCCTACCCTATTTGGTCAGGGGACCTTCAAAGAAGACTTTGTGTTATTTTCAATTCGATTACCTCGGATTCTGATTACCTTATTGGCCGGCATGGCACTTGCGCTATCCGGAGCGATCCTGCAGGGCGTTACACGCAATGATCTAGCTGATCCCGGCATTATCGGGATAAACTCCGGTGCGGGTGTCGCCGTTGCCGTCTTCTTTCTCTTTTTCCCGGTAAAAGCAGGCTCTTTCGTGTATTTTCTACCGCTAGTCGCTTTTATTGGAGCTCTGCTAACGGCAGCCTGCATCTACTTGCTCTCTTATAGTCGAAAAGAAGGTCTTCAACCCGTCCGATTAGTGTTAATGGGGATTGGCTTCTCCATGGCCTTATCCGGCATCATGATTGTCGTCATCTCCTCCGCAGAACGTGCGAAGGTAGACTTTATCGCCAAGTGGCTGGCAGGCAACATCTGGGGAACCGATTGGCCGTTCATCTGGGCGCTTCTGCCTTGGCTTATCGTGCTCATCCCGTTCTCCTTGTACAAAGCCAACCGGTTAAATCTGCTTGGTCTTAACGAGCCCGTTGCAATCGGGGTTGGTGTATCGGTGGAAAAAGAGCGTATCGTCCTACTTCTTACCGCTGTCGCACTTGCGGCTTCAGCCGTTTCCGTCACGGGAGGCATTACCTTTATCGGGCTTATGGCTCCGCATATCGCAAAAGCTTTGGTCGGGCCAAGGAATCAGCTGTTTATTCCGGTCGCTGTTCTAATCGGCGGATGGCTGCTGCTTCTGGCTGACACTGTCGGCCGCAATTTGCTCGACCCCGATGGGATTGCCGCCGGTATTATGGTCGCGTTGATCGGTGCACCTTATTTCATATACTTATTGCTGAAGAAAGCATGAAGAAAGACAGCATGCAAAAAAAGCTATCCTCCCGATTTTTGGGGGAATAGCTTTTTTTGATCATGAACAGGAGTTTTCCCTGTTATTTGCAGTTTTCCTCAGTTCGCGATTTGACTCCAGACCGGATACTCATCCAAGTAACCATACTGGTGCAGTTCCGTAAGTGCCTTGCGGATGCTGCTCTCATCCTCGCCTGACTCGCTGGAGAGTTCCAACAAGTCGGTCAAGTCAATCTTAGGATGTTCCTTGCAAAAAGCAAGCAGACCTTTGGCTGCCCAGGATAACCGATCGTCTTGGAAATCACCGACCAACCGGCGAAACATTTTCTGGGAAATAATTTTCATCTCGACGAGATTCTGCATCGCTTTCGTTACCTGCTTCAGATTCATCCGACCAAGTTTTGCAATATCAACCAAATCGGGAACATTTGATTCTGAGGAGAAGCATTTCAACACGATAACGGTCATTTGCGTATAAACATCCATGCCAGGATAACGAAATATATCATCAGTTAATGTAAAATGCCTAGCTGCTTCTTTCCCCTGATTGTTATCCATTTGGGTGTCCTCCTTATCCTGAATCATGGAGTTCCCCCTACTCGGGCTCCCTTCCATGATCCGAAGTAGGCACTAGCTTCCCTGAATTTTGCCGGGACTGCTGGAATATTTGTGCCAAGCTGAATTTCTTCTGTTCCCCCTCCGCACCTGCTGCTGGAGCTGGCTCTGGAGGCTCGTCCAATTCTACCTTGGGATCGATCTCTTCCAGTTCTACGGGAGGGCTTACTCTGTCTATATCGTGGAACATTTCTTTCCCGGGAAATAATTCAATTTCAGATGTTGCAGATGCTGACAAGCGCTCTTCGCGAACATATTTCGTTAAAATATCTATAATACCTTGGCTAAAATAGCCATCCATCTTCAACTGGTTTAAATAATCGATGACCTCAGTGGGCGTATCTGATGGAATATACAAAGTTACATCCTTGCCAGAGCGAACGTAGACGGTGGATCGGCGTTTTTTCAATCCTGACCGCTCCCGTTCTCGGAGACTCCTTTGGCATCTGTGCCGGCCGCGACTTCGTCCGCATGTTTCAGGGCGTGGTCCAGCATGAGGAACGTGCCTCGAACATTCCGGAATTGGCTGTGCTCGGCTGTATCAAACCGAATGGGCAGGCCCAGCTCGGCGTTTATTTTCTCAATCCAAGGCTGCAAAACAACAGCTCCGCCGCCGATAAACCAGAACTCGTTCGCATAACGAACATGCTTCCAGGAGCTGCGGGCGAACTTCAGCACTTTCTCCGCTAATATGCGCATGTGTTTGTTGATCAGGCTCGTCATATCAAACACGACCTTGCCCTCGGCATAGATCTCATACTCCTTGTTGACGAGCATGAGCGTCAATTCGGCTGTGCTTGCAAGCAGCTCCTCGCCTTGCGCATTCACCTCGTTCCGAATGCTTTCGAGTGCGTCGTTGAGATAGATTTTTGCGCCAGTCGAGTGCCTTTGATCCAGATCAAGCCCTGGTCGGAAGAAAGCGATATCCATATCTACGCCGCCGACATCGGCAATGCCAAAGCCTTTGTGCGACAGATGGGATTTCGAAGTTGCTTCCAAATCATAAACGCCGGATACATCGTCTATGCTGATATCGGTTGGAAGCGAAAATTCCATTTCAACTGTGATCCCTTTGAAAACAGGGGTCGTTACGAACGTGACGGAGTGGACGCCTCCGGTAATTTTACGGGCAAATTCATCGCGGAATTTCGTAATTTCGCGAATCGGCAGGCCGGTGCCCAGGTTTACGGCAGCTTTAATCCGCTTTTTACCCTGCTTGATTGCGTCCTCATGTTGTTTGGCAATGGCATAAGCGGCAGCTGTCAGAAGCGTCACCATGGTCTCCGGTCTCTGGGCTTTCTTTTGCACAGCTTTATCTCCGACAATCTCGTGAAGAATACCTTCATCGCCAATAGCGAGATTTCCCACGTAAACATGTCGGTACTGATCACTTTCAATGGCAGGCGATGTAATTTGAACGTCGAGGAAATCCAAGGGATCACCTTGTTCCATCAAAAGAAATCGTTCACCAAACGGTTGTGCTAGTACATTAGGGAAAATGAAGCTACAGTCCAGATGGTCATAAATGACCTTGACATGACTGCTGCCGTTATCTATGGACAGCGTGATGGTAGTGGTTAAGACTTCGTTCTTTGTCAAGTCAATTCCCCTCTCCTACCTTGATTTGAATCTATATACCTATTCGCAATAGGAAAGTAGAATGAGTGGGTATTTGGAATATTTCGTTAATTTTACGCTTTCACTGGAATAAAGTTTAAAGTCTAAAGTTTAAACTTTAAACGGTAAAGTTCAAGCCTTAAACTTCAAGATTTGAACCTCAAATCTTAAAGTTTAAGATCTGAACCTCAAATCTTAAACTTTAAGATCTGAAAACTTTAAAAGCTTAGCGTTTAAAGTTTAACCTTCAAACGTTAGATCGCCTTTTTAGAGCAGGTGGAACATTCATCTGTTCTCTGTATTTAGCCACGGTTCGGCGCGAAATGACGAGGCCCCTGCTGATGAAAAGCTCGGAAAGCTGTTGATCCGAGAAAGGCTGGTCTCGATTCTCTCCCGCAATCGCTTCGCGAAGCTTTTCCTTGATGTAAAAAGAGGAAACCGACGTTCCATCGGCCAGCTTTATCGAAGAGGAGAAGAAATATTTCAGCTCAAATATCCCCCACGGGGTTTGAACGTACTTCCGGCTGACCGTACGGCTTACGGTGGATTCATGTACTTGCAGCGCTTCAGCCACTTGCTTCATCGTCATCGCTCCGATATGAGCGGTGCCCTTCGCACAAAAGTCGGCCTGAAACTCGAACATGAGGCTTGCGGTTTGCAGCAGCGTAGCTTTTCTTCGCTCAATGCTGTCCATGAGCCCCTTTGCTGCTTGCCATTGCTGTTTCAAGAAGCGGTAAGACTCTTGCGAAGCCTTCTGCTCCATCAGACGAAAATAGGAATCGCTGAGTGTAATGCCCGGAATCGCTGCGTTTTCCAGAAAAACAGTATACTTCCCCTCTACCAGCTTCAACTTGAGATCTGGTACTACATACTGCGGCTGTTCTCTGCTGTACATCGCTCCAGGCTTAGGGTTGAGCGCTTTTATCTGTTCAATCGCTGCTTGGATGCGTGGTAACTCTGTCCCGTATTTGACCGCTAACTGATGAAGCTTGCCAGCGGCAATTTCGGGCAAATCCTGTTGGATCAAATCTACCACCAACGGGTCTATTCCCTTCATCTGCTGCAATTGGAGGAGAAGACATTCCGCTAAGGTTGAAGCCCCTACGCCGTATGGCTCTAAGCTTTGGATAATTTGAATAGCCTGACGCACTAGCTCCAACGAGGAGCCTTGAATGGCAGAAATTTCATCTCTCGTATAGGGAAGGTAGCCCTTTGCATCCAGATTTCCGATGATCCATTTGCAGAGTACCTTTAGAACACTTTCCAAATTCATACAGGCTATCTGTTCTAGTAAAACCGATTCTAACGTAGGCGTGGCGTTATGATCGACATTGAGCCGCCAATCGTTATTAGAACCTCTAATTGGGCGGTTTGCCGGATGTCTATACTTAAGTTCGATAAAAGGATTCTCATTTGCTTGCTGTTTCACCAACTCATGCAAATCCGAGGAAGACATGTGAAGAATCTCCATAGACTGCCGCATATGTGGGGTAAGCAGCATTCTTTGATCCTGCAGGGTAGTCAATGAGATTTCCATCCGCATACTCCTCCTTTTAGAATGAAATCGCTTACCTTTAGTATATTCGTACTTTTGCTGTAAAATCCACCATGAAAAAGGGCTGCACTCCAAGAATCCGCCCACCGCACAATAGCCTTTAGGGCAAAAATAGAGCCCTGTAATTTCCCTGACATGTACTTTATGAGGCACAAAAAGACCTAGCGATAGAACATCGCCAGGTCCTGCGTACACTTCTTACAAACCTAACACGCGCCGCTCTTCCTCCGTAAACATCCTCGAACGCGTCAAAAACCGCCGGCCCTCCGGGCCTTCGAGCGAAAACATGCCGCCCCTGCCGGGAACCACATCGATGATCAGCATCGTGTTTTTCCAATATTCGTACTGGGATTTACTCATATAAAAGGGGGCGCCGCCGATATCCCCCAACCAAACGTCGCTGTCGCCGATCAGGAACTCCCCCTGCGCATAACACATGGGAGAGCTTCCGTCGCAGCAGCCGCCGGATTGATGAAACATAACGGGGCCGTGTTTGGCTTTCACGATTTCAATTAGCTCCAGAGCAGCCTCAGTAGCAACAACCTTGCTTGCCTCCGTCATCGCAGCAGCTCTCTTAGAAGAAGCCCAGTGCTTCAGGGCTGTAGCTAACGAGCAAGTTTTTGGTTTGCTGGTAATGCGAAAGCATCATTTTGTGATTCTCGCGGCCGATGCCTGAAGTCTTATATCCGCCAAAAGCTGCATGGGCAGGGTATGCATGGTAGCAATTCGTCCATACACGCCCCGCTTCTATGCTGCGGCCCATCCGGTAGGCTGTGTTCATATCGCGCGTCCATACGCCTGCTCCAAGACCATAGAGCGTGTCATTCGCAATAGCCAAAGCCTCTTCCTGATTCTTGAACGTCGTAACCGCAAGTACAGGGCCGAAAATCTCCTCTTGGAAAATTCTCATCTTGTTATTCCCTTTAAGAACGGTCGGCTGGATATAGTAGCCTTCCGAAAGCTCCCCTTCCACTTTCCCTCTGTCACCGCCAATCAGACATTCCGCACCTTCTTGCGAGCCGATGTTGATATAGCTCATAATTTTCTCAACTTGCTCTGTTGAAGCCTGTGCCCCAATCATCGTCGATGTATCAAGAGGGTTGCCTTGTGTGATCGAAGCGACCCGCTTCAGAGCTCTCTCCATAAATTGATCGTAAATCGACTCCTGAATTAATGCGCGCGACGGGCTCGTGCACACTTCCCCTTGATTGAGAGCGAACATAGCAAAACCTTCAAGCGCTTTATTGAAAAAAGCGTCATCCCGCGCAAGCACATCTTCAAAGAAGATGTTCGGAGACTTACCGCCCAGCTCCAAGGTAACCGGTATCAAATTCTGCGAAGCATATTGCATAATTAAACGGCCCGTTGTCGTTTCTCCCGTAAAGGCAATCTTCGAGATACGGCTGCTTGAGGCAAGCGGTTTACCCGCTTCAAGGCCGAAGCCGTTAACGACATTGACGACGCCTGGAGGCAGCAAATCTTGAATAAGCTCGAGCAGCACCAGAATGGAAGCCGGCGTTTGCTCAGCCGGCTTGAGAACTACGGCATTTCCTGCCGCAAGCGCCGGAGCGAGCTTCCATGTCGCCATCAGCAGCGGGAAGTTCCACGGAATGATCTGCCCGACGACGCCGAGCGGCTCATGAAAATGGTAAGCCACCATATTGTCGTCCAATTGGCTGAGCGTACCTTCTTGGGCGCGGATGCTCCCTGCGAAATAGCGGAAGTGATCAATCGCCAGCGGCAGATCGGCCGCAAGCGTTTCACGGACAGGCTTACCGTTATCCCAAGTTTCGGCAACCGCAAGCATTTCCAAATTAGCTTCCATACGATCAGCAATTTTATTTAAAATAACAGCGCGCTCAGCAACCGACGTGCGTCCCCATGCCTCTTTGGCAGCATGTGCGGCATCCAAAGCCAGCTCGATATCTTCAGAAGATGAGCGTGGAATCTCACAGAACACACGATTATTTACAGGAGACGGATTGTCGAAGTATTGCCCCTTAACAGGCGCAACCCACTGTCCGCCGATAAAGTTTTCATACCGTTTTTTGAACGTTACTTTGGATCCGTTTTGTCCAGGTTGTGCATAAATCATTCTCGCTCAGCCTCCTTAAAATGGTATACATAAATAGATAAGCAAGAATCGTGCCAACGGACAAAATCCCGTTACAACGGGGTTTATGAATGGCGTACGAAGTTCGATGTTCCGTTTTGATACAAAGGATGTGTTCCATTTTGGGACATTCTTACGGGCAGCCCTCCTTTAATAAAAGCAACTATGGTATGATCGGATAAGATACGATTGCAATGGAGGGATCTTTTTGCTATCCGTGGAAAATAACTTTTTATCCGAAGCAGCGGCAGCTTCTTGGAAGCGCTGTCACGAACTTGGTTTAGTGCCCACCGACCCCATTGACGATGACATTTTAACAGGAATTCACATGCAGTCTTTACTCAAGCAAAATGAGCAAACCATCCAATACACCGAGCAAATCTTCGAACACATGCATGCCGGCATCAAAGAATCCGGCCAGATGGCACTGCTGATCAACCCGGAAGGAACCATTATTCACACAGCAGGAGATATCGACTTCTCCCGTCGAGCACTGGCGGTTCAGCTGCAAGTAGGCGCCAATTGGGCTGAACATCGCAAAGGAACGAACGCCATCGGCGTCGCTCTTACAGAGCGTAAGCCCGTGCGTGTGCATGCCGAAGAGCATTATTTCAAATCGAACCATTTCCTGACCTGCGCTTCTGCTCCTGTTTTCAACGCAATCGGCGAGCTTATCGGAATCGTCAATATTAGCGGCAAGCAAGAGAATTTCCATGCCTATACCTTTACCCTCGCCTGTTTGGCTGCTCAATCGTTGCAAAACAAAATTTTGCTCGAGGAATCGAAGAAGGAACACCTCATCACGCTAAAAGAGTTGGATTACTCCTCCATGCATCATCCTTTGCCCCTGCTCTCGCTTAGCCGAGATAACCGCATCCTCCGGGCAAATCACGCCGCTATGCGGATCATGGGCGGCGACGTCATCGGTAAACCCATGCCGAAACTGGAGGGTTTTGCCGTTCAAACTTTACATAATGAACATCAAAAGCTGTGGCAGTCTGTCTCCATTCGAAGGGTGACTGGAAATGATCAGCATTTATACACGTTTGATGATCTCGTCGGCACGTGTCCGACGTTCTTGCAGAGGAAAGAGCTGGCCCAGAAGGCTTCCTCCTCCGACTTCCCTGTTCTGCTCTTGGGTGAAAGTGGTGTCGGCAAGGAATTGTTTGCACAATCCATTCATACGGCAAGCGTCCGATCGGGAGGGCCGTTCATTGCACTTAACTGCAGTGCCATCCCAGACAGTCTCGTCGAAAGCGAATTGTTCGGCTATGCCCGCGGCGCTTTCACTGGTGCAAGCAAAGAGGGCAATATCGGAAAATTCGAGGCTGCGCATACAGGCACGATTTTCCTCGATGAAATCGGCGATATGCCCCTTCGGGCGCAGGCTGCGCTTTTGCGTGTGCTCCAGGACGGTAGGATTACTCCGGTTGGGAGCGCGAAAAGCAAAGCCGTTGATGTGCGCGTAATTGCCGCAACGAATAAGGATTTGGCCGCAGAAGTGAAGGCCGGCGGATTCCGGGCCGATCTTTATTATCGGCTGAAGGGCATCCCGATTACGCTGCCTGCTCTACGGGAAAGAAGCGATATCCTGACATTGGCGCTTCATCTGCTTCAGAAGCATGCTTCACCGTGCTGCGCCTTCACGGAAGCCGCCAAGCGCAAGCTGTTGGCCTACAATTGGCTAGGCAATATCAGAGAGCTGAGCGGCATTCTGATGCAAGCAATCTTCCTGGCTGGAGATCAGCCGATTGATGCTGAGCATCTAATGCTGGAAGATGCGGATGAGCTTACAGGCGAAGCCGCCAGCGAAGATTACCCTCTAACACTAAAAGAAGCGGAAATTAAGGCGATCAAGATGGCACTGACTGCTTCTGAATGGAATCTCAGCAAGGCTGCCGCCAAATTGCAGATTGGAAGAACGACTTTGTACCGTAAAATCGAGGAATATAGGATCATTTAAGCACCAATAGTCACAGAAGAGTAACTATCGTACTAAAAAGTACGTACTTTTCATCTCCTCATGAAACGTTCATAATAGCAATTGCCAACAGGTGACATCCTACTGATGGTGAGGATTTTATGATGCGATGAGGCCGGTTGGCCCATATATACACAGTTACATGAGGAGGAATTACGCATGACGATCAACCATTTACAATCCACAACTACCCTGCTGAACGGCGTTCAAATGCCATGGTTCGGGTTAGGTGTTTTCAAAGTAGAAGACGGTTCCGAGGTAGTAAGCTCTGTCAAAGCAGCCATTCGAAGCGGCTACCGCAGTATTGATACGGCCGCTATTTACGGGAATGAGACAGGCGTCGGACAAGCCATTTCCGAGGCCCTTGCTGAAACAGGACTCGCTAGAGAGGATCTGTTCGTAACCTCCAAGGTGTGGAACGCAAATCTTGGCTATGAGTCGACAATTGCCGCCTATGAAGCCAGCTTATCCAAGTTGGGGCTGGAATATCTTGACCTGTACCTCATTCACTGGCCGGTCAAAGGGAAATATAAAGAAGCTTGGCGTGCTCTGGAAACCCTGTACAAAGAGGGCCGCGTGAAAGCGATCGGCGTCAGCAACTTCCAAATTCATCATCTCGAAGATGTGATGAAAGACGCGGAAATCGTGCCAATGGTGAACCAGGTTGAACTTCACCCGCTTCTGTCACAGCAAGAGCTCCTCAGCTTCTCCAAAGCGCATAATATTCAGTTAGAAGCTTGGTCTCCGCTCATGCAGGGCCAGCTATTCGATCACCCGGTTCTTAATGACATCGCCGCTAGCCACAGCAAGTCGGTTGCTCAAGTCATTCTCCGTTGGGATCTGCAGCGCGGCATTGTGACGATTCCGAAGTCAATCAAAGAGCAGCGCATCATCGATAACGCCAACGTTTTTGACTTCGCGTTAACGGATGCAGAGATGGCTCGTATTGATGCCTTGAACGAGAATCGACGTGTCGGACCCGATCCGGACAACTTTGATTTTTAAGCAGCTTTTAAGCAGCCTATTAAAAAAGCACCGTTCCTTCCAACGTGGAGGAACAGTGCTTTTTTTTCGTTTAACGTGCGTTTGGATCTGCCTGCGAAACCCCAAGGAGCATGCCGCTAGGATCCGTAAAATAGGCAAGATACCCCATTCCTGGCATCGTTATTTTGGGAACAACAATGGCTCCGCCATTGGCAGGAATGGAGGCTAAAAAATCATCGATGGAGGATACATGAATCGAATTAACCGTTCTAGCCACACCATCTGGCGATTTCATTAACCCTCCGTCAATGCCTTTTTCATCCGCCTCCCCAGTTTCAATAAACCAGTAATCTCGCGACCCAGGGAACTTTGTAAACTTCCATCCGAAGGTATTCGAATAAAACGCGATCGTACTTTCTGGATCCGGTACTTGCATTTCAAAACGTAAAACCTTGCTCATTACGGTTCCCTCCGAGTTTCCATTTCTAAAAGATGTGACGAAATAACCTTAATTAGCATTGTGCAGAGCGTCCAGCGCTGCCCCTCTGTCTTTGAGGAAGAAAACTGCGTTTCCTTGATTGCACTCATAGATAAAATCCCTCAGGCTTTTACTGTTATACACGTCAAAATCGCCAACAATCGCAAATTTAACCTTGTAGTTCGTAAATTTCTGCAAAATCTCACCTGCAAGGCGGGTTTTAAGCTCAAAAAAGTCTTCTGAAATGTTAGATTTGTCCATCAAAATTTTGTGGCACTCTTCCAGATATTGAACAGACGCCATTAAATCCAAAGCCTCCTGCACATTACTTATGAGGATGTCTTCACTTTGCACAATAGCGACTCTGGAGTTATTTCTGGTATCAACCGTTATATTCATTAGCCATCCCCTTCGAATCTATTCCCGAATTGCCTGTACAGCCGCTTCTAGGGCCCGAATCACCTTATCGCACCATTGATCGAATTCCTGATCTTCTCTTTGTAACTCGGGTTTAGCTAAAATATGGGCGACAGTCGCTTTAATCCCTTGATCAAAACGAGTCGTCGCAACGAACTCCGGAACAAGCCGCTTCAGCTTCGCATTGTCGAAAACAACGGAATTCGCCTTATCTCCGAGCAATCCGCCTCTGTAATTCTCCGTGCTGCACGCATCCAGAAATTCAGACGAAACATGAACCGCCTGCAGTTTGACCCCTAGTGCATCAGCAATAGCTTCATAAATTTGATTCCAAGTCAGCGTCTCATCGGAAGTGATATGTACGGACTCCCCAATAGCATGAATATTGCCCATAAGTCCAATAAAACCTTTAGCAAAGTCGCTATTATGCGTCATTGTCCACAGCGAAGTGCCGTCTCCATGAATGATGACGGGCTTGTTCTCCAGCATACGTTTGGCAACCTGCCAGCTGCCTTTACTGCCGTGCACACCAAGCGGTATGGAGCGTTCATCATAGGTGTGGCTCGGTCTTACGATCGTAATGGGAAAACCATGGTCGCGGTACATCTTGAGTAAGTAATCCTCACAAGCAATCTTGTTCCTCGAGTACTCCCAATACGGGTTCGATAAAGGCGTCCCTTCCGTAATTCTATAATCAGACAGCGGTGTTTGGTACGCAGACGCTGAACTTATGAATATAAATTGTTTGGTTTTACCTTGAAATAAGCGATAATCTCTTTCGAGCTGAGTTGGTTCGAACGCGATGAAATCCGCAACGACATCGAACTCCAAGTGTTCAATTAGACTAGCGACATGCTCTTCATCCCGAATGTCTGCAGTGAGCAAGTTAGCCCCCGCTGGCAACGATTCATTTCTTGTGCCTCTATTCAACAGATAAAGCTCGCATCCACTGTCCAGCAGCTGCTTCGTAATTGCTGAACTAATTGTTCCTGTTCCTCCAATAAATAGCGCTTTCATGTTCCACCTCCGGCGTTCTTAGACAATCACCTATTTATTCGCCATAAGGACTCTGAAACCTCCTATGCTGATCTATGTCAAAAGAAACCTAGTACTAAGGGCACCCCCTAGGTGTCTTTTGTAGCCTGGAACTTCGAATCTGCCAGCAATCAAAATGTGTATGGCGCATATCAGAATTACGGCAAACGACTGTAGAGTTCGATGCAGTAAATGGGAAATCAATAGATATCGAATTGATTAAATACACGACAATAGTCTACGCAAAGCCACTAATGATTGGCTTTGCGTAGGCTTTTCAGATTCCTCCCCTATTGTTGGTCTTAGGTTTTGGGAATCTTGGGAACCTTCCTTCCTTTCGATCCGAACTCTCGAATGTGCACTTTTGCCTCTACCTCTACGTTTGAACGGCTGAACGCATCATCCCAGTCATCCTTTACTTTCTTCCATTCCTTGTAGTTCTTGATTCTAAATTGTTCCCCAAAGCCAGCAACATCCGCTTTATAGGTGTCCTTTATTTTGGCAATGCTTTGTTCCACAATACGCTTTACCTCTTCCGCTATCTGTTCATCCGTCTTTTTAATAAAATCCTCATCAAAAGCATCATTCACGGTCCAATCTTCCCCAAGACGACCTTCAGAATCAATGGAAACGTGAAATGTGATCTGCTCACCCTCCACCTTGGGTTTTATTTTTGTAGCGATATGATCAACTTCATAGATAATGTCCTTCTTCGTTTTCTTATCTATGATTGTGATGATTCCTCCTTTACTTCCACTCTTAGTTCCCAAAATCCAATTGATTCCCGAAACCTCCTCTCTGTTCAACCAACCGATTAAACGCTTCTTTTTTCCTGAAACGATAGCAGCTCCTTGCATCTCGGACCCATTTATAAGACCAATTACTTGAACAAGGAAGCTTTGTTGACTAGATAGATAGACGGACATCTCTCCTAAGGTTAATTGACGAGGCATCTCTAGCGTTTTGTAATGATTTCGGGATTTATAAAAAATATTAAAGGCCGGAATCTCTTTATTTTCCGTCGTTTTTTCAAGAATCGTGCTCGCAGGCCCTTTGGAAAAGTACACACGCACGGTACGTCTCATCTCATGGTCCCGCTGAAAAAAGTTTATTAAGTCCATCAACTGGGAGGTTGATGTGATCTTATCACTTAAAATAATGACCTTCAAATGCGTATAATAGGGAGAACGATCCGTCCGGGTTGACGTTCTTCTAACGATTTCAAATATATTGGAGCCTTCATCCGTAAGGTTATAATATCCTTTTACTACGCCTTCTTTCGATCCGATAGTCGTGTTGACGAATTGTTGCGTCATTTTTATCCGGTGGTCGGTTGAGTCTTCCCCTTGATCCAGCCCGATTCCGGTAATCATGCCAATCTGTTCAATTTCCCGTTTATCCCAGCACCCAGGCAGTACAATGAATGACAGCAAGGATAGGAATAAGACAGTCCGTTTTGCAGGTTGTTTCACGGTGTATGTCCCCTTTTTCTAAGTGCTGCAAGGAATAATAATAAGATTGGCATGACTCCAGCAGTGAATAAGGACAAGTTGCCAATGATTTCTCCTAGCTTGATACTGCCGTTCAAATCGCTTGGATAAATGCCAATGATATAAATAACAATCAACAAACCGATATGCACATAATTGATATTGACGCCAAACAACTGGCTGATACCAAGACTTGCGATGTAATGAGAGATAATATAGGTAGTAAAAATCTCAACAAGCCAAACAGCAATAAAGATGACTTCAAAATTCTCTAAAAAAAAGCCAGCCATCTCCACGTTTTTGATTAATTCCAAGGTCGGCCAGGTTAACGTACTGGATTCTGAGACACCTAGTACATCAATAACAATTACCGCATTGATCGTGTATAAGACGATGATCAAGCCAACACCGATGATAGCTGAACGCACCATTTTTTGGGGCTTATCCACAAAAGCGGAGAACACCATAATACACTCAAAACCTGAATAAGAAAGTGCCGTCGAGAGAAGGCCATTTAAAACAGGACGCATCCCTTCGCTTAGAACCGGGCGCAACTTATCGACATCAAAGTCTTGGACGCTGAGCAGCATAACAAACAGAATGCTTATATAGGTAATCGGCAATAAAAATTCCATGAGTCGGGCAATGGGGTTTATTTGTCCCAGGAGCAAATAACCGGCAACAAACAGAAACGTGATCATGGTCATTTCAATCGGTGTCTGATCTAATAGAAATTGCCTGATCACCTCGGCTTGCATACGCACCTCGAATGCAGCCATCAAAATATAATAAACGCAAAATATGACACTAAAAGCTATTCCGATCGCTTTACCGACAATCTGCTTATTGTATTCAAAAAAAGTTTTTCCGGGAAACCGCTGACTTACCTTCGTACAAATGACAGCTAACAGTATAGAGATTAACCCCGCTATGATGATGCTGATCCATATGTCTGGGGTACCGATCTTCTCAGAAGTGGCCCTTGGCAGCGTGAGAACGGACAGTCCGAGAATCATGGACGTGTTTAAGACAGTTAATTGCGATAACGAAATCTGATCACTTCGCACGATCTTCATGTGTCCATTTCCCCTTTAAATAGTTGCTTTAATTTGCTCGTTTCTTATCTTTAGGATCTAACAATTTTGGACGGTCTTTTATCCATTTCAAGGGATATTTAATGATTGAATCTTTCCAGTCTGAAGGGTGATAATGCACGTACACGCCTGCATAATTAGTCCCAAAGCTTTTTAGCTTCATCATGTGGGAGAGGAGCAGCAGCGTAACCATAATAATCCCGTACAAGCCTAACACTGCGGCTGCCAGCATCATGAAGAACCTTAGCAAACGCATGGCAATTCCCGCCGAATATATAGGTATCGTATACGATGCGATTGCCGTCACAGCCACGACAATAACCATGATCGGGCTCACAATACCCGCCTGTACCGCCGATTGCCCGATGACTAAGCCGCCGACCATGCCAATCGCTTGCCCGATTGGTTTGGGCAGCCGAATTGCGGCTTCACGTAGTATTTCAATCGTTATTTCCATCATCATGGCTTCCACGAAGGTAGGAAAGGGAACACCTTCCCTGCTGGAAGTGATGGATATGGCCAGCTTGGTGGGGATTAGCCCTTGATGAAAGGAAATAAAGGCAATATACAGGGATGGCAAATAAAGAGAAACGACGACGAGGATGTACCTCATCATGCGGATTAAACTTGAATAGATCCAGCGTTCGTTATTGTCTTCCGGAGAGTAAAGCATCATCGGTAATGTCACCGGCACGATAAGCACAAAAGGCGTGCCATCCAAAAGGATAGCCACTTTGCCCTCCATCAAGGCATTGACCACTCGATCCGGTCGTTCTGTGTTCATAACTTGCGGGAACGGAGAAAAGGTATTATCTTCAATAAACTGTTCAATAGACCCGGACTCAGCTGCATCGTCAATATCGATCGTTTCAATCCTGCGACAGACTTCTTCCACAATCTGATCATTGGCAATATCCTTAATGAAAGCAATAATGAGCTCTCTTTCGGTACGCTTGCCAACGTGATATTGGAGCATCGTGAACGTGGGATCTTTGATCCGCTGCCGCAGTAGCGTAATATTCTTAGAGATGTTCTCAACAAAACCTTCACGCGAGCCCCGCACCACGGATTCCGACTTCGGTTCTTGAATACTTCTTCCTTCCAAATGTGCCGTGCTAAGAATGATAAAGCTGTTAATTTGGTCAATGATGAGTACGGTATTCCCTGATAAAATATTGCGAATACACGCCGTCACGGAGTCAATTTCCACGATTTCGGAGAGTAAAATCGTGGTGCCCAGCACTCTCTCTTTGAACCGTTCTGAGAGTGAATCGCCGTCAGCCGCTTCCATCTGCATCAGTGGTTGCATCACGTTTTTGTTAATAACATCCGAACTCCCGATGGTAGTAATATAGATAATTGCAGCTTTTCGCCCTGTACTTCCTAATATAATTTCTCGCAAAACGACATCATGATTGTGCCCGATGACGTCCATAATCAAATTAACACTGTCAGAGAGGGTTCCACTTACCGTCAATGCCACTCCCCACCTTCCAACGTCGTTTGTCAGATCTCATGGTATTATTTGTTTGGTAAACATTACTTATACTAGTAAACAAAAACCCGACAAGCTCTACTGAGCTAATCGGGTTTCTAACTTGTCGTTTTTATGATCCACTTGCTCGCATTGGCGCGAAAAAAGCTTCTTCTACATCTTGAGCAGGCAACGGCTTGCTGTAATAATAACCTTGAATCTTTTTGCAATCATTATCCATGAGAATATCCAGCTGTTCCTTCGTTTCAATACCTTCCGCAATAACGTCCATATTCAAATGCTGCGCCATCGAGATAATCGTGGCCACTATCGCTTTATCATTATTGTTCTCCGTAATATCACGGATAAACGAACGGTCAATTTTGAGCTTGTGGATCGGCAAAAGCTTCAGATAACTTAAGGAACTGTATCCCGTTCCGAAGTCGTCCAGACTGATCCGAATGCCCGATTCCGTCAATTCATTTAGAATACTTCTGGAAACCGTCGCATCCATCATCATACTTTCTGTAATTTCCAGCTCCAAATATTGCGGCTCAAGCCCCGTCTCCTCAAGGATTTCCTTAATGTACATCGCCAAATTGGTCTGGTGGAACTGCTGGGAGGATAAATTGACGGAAACAGGGATCAACGGCCCGCCGCCGCGATGCCATTCTTTCATTTGCCGGCAGGCTTCTCTCAGCACCCATGTGCCCATTTCATAAATAATGCCTGTTTCTTCGGCTATGGGAATGAATACGCCTGGAGAAATCGTGCCTTTCGTCGGATGATTCCAACGAACGAGCGCTTCGACGCCAATCATCTGGCCGTCCCCGGCTCGAATTTGCGGCTGATAATTCAAGAACAGCTGTTTGCGCGCGATCGCCTGACGCAATTCAACTTCCAGCTCAATTTTCTCCTGCAGCTGCTCGTTTAATTCGCCCGTATAGAACTGGTACCCGTTCTTGCCGTTTTTCTTCACTTCGTACATCGCAGTGTCCGCATTTTTGAGCAGCTGCACCCCATCCGCGCCGTCGTTCGGATAGAGGGCAATACCAATGCTCGCTGTAACGTAGAAGTCATTCTCTTTAAGACGATACGGTACGCCAATCGCTCTGATGATTTGTTCAGCCAAATCGGCAACTTCTTCTCTATCGTAACGGCTGTCACAGAGCAGTGTGAACTCGTCACCGCCCATACGCGCCAAGGTCACATTCATGCCCTCCATGCACCGACGGATACGCTCACACATCTCCTGCAAAAATTGGTCTCCATACGTATGCCCAAGCGAATCATTAATTAATTTAAACCGATCCAGATCCATTACCATAACAGCGAACTGCTCAGCTTCACTATCGATCATTTGGCCCAGCACTTCATTGAACATTCGTCTGTTCGGCATTCCCGTCAACTCATCATGAAAGGCGAGATGTTGAATTTTCTCTTTGGACTGCTTTTCTTCTGTAATGTCTTTGGCAATGATGTAGCTGCCGACAACTTGTCCATCGAGGATGACCGGAGCGTTAATCACACTGAGTTCGACTCGGTGCCCTTGCTCGTGGATAATCGCAGTCTGATAAGTTTGCATCTCGCCGCTGCGCGACTTTACAAACATCTCCCTCGTGCGCTCCTGATCTTCCGGTACAATGAAATGTAGAATATTGTCGATCGTCTGATTGCGAAACCATTCACCGGTTAGCCCTGTGAGCTGCGTAATAGCGGAATTGAACCCAATAATGCGATACTGCATATTAATTGAAATGATGCCATCCTGATTATTTTCAAATAATGATCTATACCATTTCTCATGTTCCTGAATTTCGGTATCTTTGCGTGACAATCGATTGGAAATAAATATGCCAAAAAGCGACAAACCTAACGTGAACAATGTACCCCCTGCAATCGTATAAGCGAGAAGCTTCTGATCCAGAAACATACCCTTCGTTTCGTCTAGTGCATCGAGCATTTGAAATTGCGCTGCATACATGCCCGTATAGTGCATGCCTACCACGGCAGCTCCCATGATTAAGCCGCTGCCTAGCTTTTTCCACATTCTACTTGGCTCTGTGCCCTTACGGAAATAGAATGCTAACCATAACGCCGCGATGGACGCCACAATAGCAATGAGAATCGATAGTACGAAATATACAGGCTTATAGGAAATATGAATCTCCATTGCCGCCATCCCGATGTAATGCATAGCCGAGATGCCCGTTGCGAGCAGCAGCCCTCCTACAAGTAATAATCGCCAAGATAATTGACTGCGGCCAACTACATACAAGGCAAGGAAGGAAGCCGCGATAACGACCACGACGGAAAGTATGACTTTGACTAAGTTATAGGCAACTGAAATGTTCAGCGAAAATGCAAGCATCCCGACAAAATGCATGGACCATACGCCAAGCCCCATTGCGATCGCTCCGAAAAGGAGCCATAACCAGCGAAACAGCCCTTTGGACGTGCTGATTCTTCCTACTAAATCGAGGACAGTATAGGATGCCACGACAGCAACCACATAGGAAAATGCAACTAAAACCATATCGTATGTACCATGCAAATGATGCACTTCTAGACCTCATTTCAACTATAAAATATTGGCAATCATTTATAATATATATATTACCTGATTTGTCGAAAGATAAATAGCTTCCTAACCTGTAAAAGAGGGCTAACTGATTAACAGTTAACCCTTTCGACACAGATGATTGTTCTCACTGCGCCACCTCGTACAAGCTGCCGAGCTCCGTCAATCCATTGTCGAACAGCATAAGGTCACGAAAGCTTTTCTTGGCGTGGTTTTACTTACATTGTTGATTAATTAGTGTGGTCATTGCGTATAAAAAAGAGAGGCCGTTTGAAACCTTGTGGTTTCTGACGGCCTCATTCTTATTGGTTCATACTTGTTGCTTTGATACGACGAATCACTACACGTTCCTGCTCCTGATTCATCTCTTCTATTCTTCTGTTTAGAAAAAAAGCATCGATCCAGCTCCAAAGCAAAGATCCAGCTAATATGGCTATGCTAAACCATAAAAGAAAGTAACTAAATGCTTCTAACTCTGTGTAGACCACCAGTAGAATGATCGCAAGACCCGGAACGACCGTAGCAGCAAACATCATGCTGGCATACAGATAATTCTCTGTATAATAACGGTGAGCTCCAAAATAATGCAGCACAGACCATAGCGCCCATACAACTTCCTTAGATTTGCGCTTCTTCAGCAGTTCTGCTTCTAAAATAGCTAGTTCTTCCAGTGTTAGCGTACGCAATAAATTTAAATTATCCATAATATGATGTTCGTTATGCCTGCGCTACAGCAGCTTCTGAGTTGGCTCGCGCTTGGTGGATCAGACGGATTTCGGAAATAATCTCATTCTCAACTTTTTCATTCGTATCTCTAATCATCCCTGATAACAGGAACAAATCAACGAGTGACCAAATACCCAAACCGCCAAGTGTGAGTAACATAGCTACTCCTGTTCCAATTCGACCTAAATAGAAACGGTGACCTCCAAATGAGCAAGTGAAAAACCAGAGTAGCCATGCAATACCACCTGATTTCTGTTTCTTACTCATCTCGGAAGCAAGCAATTGAAGCTGTTCCGATGTTAAACTCTGTTTTTGCAATAGTGACGACATAGTTCGACCCCTTCTCGTATAATGTTTAAATTATACCGTGAGGAAGTATCATTTTATATCAATTTTCCCTAAATTTTGGTCAAGTTTTCACAAAGATTCGTATAGAAAAAGAAGAAAACACCCTCAAAGGTATCTTCTTCTTGGTTAACTTTGCCCTGAAAGTTTACTGAGCCGCTTGCTCCGGAGTTAGCACTCTGGCGGTTGGCTCAGCCTGTGCCGGCCGAGTATCCGGTACCGGTGCTGGCACTGCCGTCGGCCTTTTGACATCTCGGGATGAAGGCACTGCCGTTACCTCACTCGCTTGTCGTGATGCAGCAGGTGCTTGTCTTGGACTCTCCGCTGCCTGAGCCGCAGCACGTCTTGCCTCTGTGACGGAGGCTACCGGTGAAGGCTTCGACTCGTTCGTTCTTGATACTACTGCTGTTGGCCTAGCTTCTTCCGCGGTAACTTTTGGTGGTGCAGTCGGTGTCACGGAGTTAATAGTTTGTGTATCACCTGTTGTTTCCGGCTTTTTATCCGTATCAGTTGTCTGCGTACTTGTATTTGTTGTATCTGTTGAGTTTGCAGTATTTGTTGTTTCCGTCGTCTTTTGATCAATAGCCGGAGAGCTCGGTGGAGCCGAAGCTTGCTTATCCGTATTCGTCGCATTCGTCAATGAACATCCGCTAATTATCAAAACAGCAGCTAAGCCAACGAACGACCAACGGTACGAATTAAATTGAAACTGTTTAATCATGATAATTCTCCTTTTTAACTGTGACTTACTGCCCGATAAATTAACATTGCCAGGTACACTTACAGGACGTACATAGCTTTCCAATAACTGAATGAGCGTATATCCGTAACTGTCTCTTCCCGCTGGCTCAAGATAAGAAAGTGCTAACGCGTCGCTTGCAATCTCCTGATCCTCGCGCATGCGTTGATTCGCGTACCAAAGAACAGGATTGAACCAATGAATAATCAATAAAAATTGCATGATCCAATTGATGCCAATATCATTCCGTTTGCAGTGGGCCAGCTCATGCAGAAAGATATGCCGCAATTGTTCCTGGCTTAAGCTATTAATCACCCTCTGAGGTATAACTAACCGTGGTTTCCAGAATCCAAAAAGCGTGGGCATCGTCAATTGATCCGATACGACTAGTGTAACGGGTTTATGTACCGACATTAGCTCTTGGCATCGGGAAAACAATTGCAGGATGCCGGCGTCTGTAATCGGACTCGTTTCTTTTGTTATTTTCCGCGCAAATTTACGGTTAATCACCACCGTGTATATGCCAAATACGACAATACCAAGCAACCATACATACATGGAGTACCTGTACAAAATAGTACCTACTGAGTCCACAGCAGCCAATCTCTCTTGTGTTCCTATCTGAACCACGGAGTCGATTTCGTGAATGCCACCAGAGTAAGCTATCCAATTGTAGATGCTTAAATCGCTTTCCAGGTCCCAGGGTAGGAGCAGTCGCACCATGACCAATAACCACAGGAGATAGTGCCATCTTGGTTTTATCCGTTTATGCAGGACACGTTGGGTTAGCATGATCAACACTACCGTAATGGCGGCCATTACCGATACCGACAAAATCCACTCAAAAACACCCTTGAGAAGTTCATTGGTTTGGTTCACTTTCACCCTTTCCTTCCTGAAGCAGCGCCGCCTGTTCGGGCATCGCTGTTAGTTGGATTTATTTTCCAAAAGTTGTTTTAACTCTTTAATATCTTCCTCCGACAGCTGCTCCTCCTTCAAAAAGTTAACCAGCATCGGCTTAAAGGCACCGCCATACATTCTTTTCAGAAAAGATTGCGTCTCTGACTTCACACATTCCCCCTCAGAAACTAAAGGGAAATAGGCATACACTCTGTTTTCTTGCGTAAAAGACAGCGCCTGCTTCTGCGTTAATCGGTTTAACAGCGTTCGAATCGTTTTCGGCTTCCACTCCGTCTGATCCTGCATTGCTTCAATCACTTCATTCGCCGTGCGTGGCGACTGATTCCAGAGCACCTTCATAACTTCCCATTCGGCATCCGTAATATGTGGGACAGTTTTCACATTAGCTACCTCCTTTCTACTTGGATTACAAATGTAATACAAACTCAGTATTACATTTGTAATCCATACTTGTCAAGTTCAACGGCTAGGTCATGAAATAACAAAAAAACCACCCTGCAAACGGATGGTTTTCCTCTTTAATCGTTTAATCCCTTTCCATCGAGAATTTTCTGCACATTTTTCTCCACCCGTGACTCTCGCGTTTTAGATTGTTTGGGCTCAGAGAAATGAAGAAGATAATTTCTTTGCCGTCCGGGTGTTAAGGCTCCAAAGGCCGTTTTCAAAGCAGGGTTCTCATCGAGCTTCATTTGAAACTCTTCTGCAACTGTGAATTCTGTCTGCTTTTTAAAACTTACTTCCAAACCGGCTTTTTCAACTTCAATCGCTTCGTTAATGTAGTCTTTCAAGATCGACTCCATTGCAAGGATTTCCCGAACATGGGTGAACCGAATCTGGCGCCCCGCCTGGACATTCTCGGTTTGTTGAATAAGGATACCATGAGCATCTTTTAGCAGAACTCCCTTGTGAAACAAAAGCGCGCAGTAGTCTTTAAACCCGTGTATGAGAACAACATTTTTATCCTGAATCGTGTAGCAAGGATGCATCCACTTATATTCCTCGGTTAACTGGCAGCCAAGAACGATTCTTCTCAACTCTACGTATTCTTCCTTCCAGGTTTTAGCCTTACTAATAAATTCGTCAACCTTAGGATTCGTTTTTGTCATGAAAGATCACCTCCGTACAACTTATTCGTCTTCATCGCGTTAGCTGTCATTGTTGCGGTCAGTCGCTTTTAACATCACACAACCATATGTAGCGTAAATAAGGGTGTCCCAAAAGCCATGGAAATGGCAGGGGCACCCTCTTATTTCAAGCTTCAGTTATACGTATATTCTCCTTTGATTACGAAAAACGAACCCCGAATCGTTCCAGCCAATTTAGACTTCTGCCTAGCGAACTTGAACTTCGATTCTAACTCCTTAGGTATCTCCATACCCTCAGAAAGCTTAAACCCAACCGCCCGCTTCTTAGGATCATCCACGGTATACATGACATTGATCGACAGGCCATCCTCGTAAAAAACATAGGTAAACTGAATATTTTCCACTTGAAAATGCGACGTTTCTAGAGGCTTGGCAGCAAACTCAATGTCACGTTCTTTTAAAATTTTGTTCGCATAATCAAGATTTTCCTGACTTTCGCTAGCGGGTACAACCTCGAATTCATGCTTGTATTTGTTCATGAAATAACGGGCTTCATTCGCACGTAAACCGGCAAGCGCTTCTGCTACAGGCGAAGATTCTAAACCTACTGTAGACACATTTTTAAAATCAACGATGTACGACATTTTCATCCCTCATATTCTCTCATTATTTGATAGTACTAGGATTCCATATTTGCCCAATTGTTAAACAGTCCTACTATACATATTATAGCAAAAAGTAGACCACCCTGAGGAAGGATAGTCTACTTTCGTGTTTTTATTTACTTGGCATAGACCATTTTCTTATTGAACATCATCGTAGACAGTAGCGTAATAAGCGCAATTGATCCGACTATAAGAGAAAGCATCCATATTGCGTAGCTAAAGCCATAAATAGTGGAAGCCAAACCACCGCCAAATGCGCTGGCTCCTTGGAACAGATAAGAGACGACAAAAACAGAAGATAAAAACTGCGCTTTGTTTTCAGGTGACGCGTACATGTTCGCAAGGCCAATCCCTCCGGTTACAGAGAATCCATAACCAAGTCCTCCGGTAATCGACGACGTTACGAATAGGATGAAAGAATGCATTTCTGACGCCATGACAAGAAGAACCAATGTCGAGCTTATCAGAACCGTTCCGATACGAATTGAAGGCAGCGGACTCATTCGCCCTGCAATTGTAGCACCCACCGCAATTAGCAAACTCAAAATCGATAACACCATACCGATCACAAGAATATCTTTCGTCCCAACGACATCGCGCGCAATTTGAGCCCCAAGAGATAAAAATATTCCTCCATAGGCAAAGCCGATTCCTACGGCTAATGCTGCCAGGAGATAAATGCCCCATAATCCTTTCGGTACCTTAATCCCCGCTGGTTTCCAGTTCGATTTATCGCCAGATCGAGATGTTTGATTTTTCGGAAGGAAGAAACACAGGATCATGCTGACAAATATGAGTAAGGATAAAACCCAATAACTTAAATGTAGCGGGAATGGCTCATACTTAATTAGAATTGCCCCAAGAATTAATGCAATGAACACACCAACTGCCTGAGTAATCGTGTTTATCGATCCGGGAAATTTCGTGTTCGATGTCGGATTAAACTCTACAAGCGCTGCGGCCCCCGCCCCCGATGTCAATCCAACTCCAAAGCCCTGCAGTGCTCGGGCGACAAACAGCCAGTGCAAGTTCGGAGCTAAGGCAAAAACGAATGCGCCAAAGAGGAGGAAAGTAAGTCCGATCATTAACGTCATTCGGCGTCCGATGTAATCTGAAATATTACCTACGATTACAAGCACGAAGATGATTGCAATAGGATACATAGCAAAGATACCTGTCGTTGTTGATTTCGAGAGATGCCAATCTGTTGCATATAATGGAAACACAATGGAAGGCGCTGCACTAGACCATAAACAGAGCACGAGCACCCAGGCGACTATCCAAAATGCTGCTTTGGTTGAATTGCCTTTCATTTGTCATCCTCCAAGAAATAATAAGTTTTGGCGAAAAAGCGATATCGTGTAGTCTTCCCTTTTTCCAATTACTTATTATATAAGAAGGCGACATATAGAAGCTCAGGGTTTGCGAAAAACAGATGCCGCACCAAAAGGGCCTTTCCTGTATTCGGAAGAGCCCTTTTTCAGGATTATTGTCTTCTAAAGCAACTTAATCAGCTCTTCTAGCTCATCAACCAAAACTTTTGCAAGTTCAAAATTCGTATCTTTTAAAGCCAATTCTATTTTCATTTCAAGTGATTTTTTATTTTGCTCATGTTCTAGATAGTCTCTATCAAAATGACTAGCATAAATCATCTGTCTAAATTTTCGCATACTCATTTTTCTAATCGTCTTATCGTCAATGATTAAAACATAATCCATACCATTTACAACCGAATAGAAATCATGAGAAATCATGAGAATCGCACCTTTATAGTCTTCAATGGCTTTCTCTAGCGCTATTTGTGTATACGTGTCCAAATGGCTTGTCGGTTCATCAAGAAGCAAAACGTTTGCTTTACTGGCAGAAACCTTAGCCAATTGAAGCATATTTTTTTCTCCACCAGATAAAGAAGCTATCCTTTGATTAACGATTTCCCCTTCAAAGCCATAGTTTGAAATAAATGTTCTAATCTCATCATAAGTTTTAAACCCAGCATCGATGAATTCTTCTAGTATTGTATTAGAATCTTTTAGCATTTCGCCTTGAAACTGAGATAAATATGCCACTTTAACATCAGGATTAACTTCAATTGCAGCATGCTTATTTTTAAAGATATCTCGGAGTAAGGTCGTTTTTCCGGTACCGTTTGGACCAATAATGGCTACTTTATCCGTAGATTTTATCTCAAAGTTAACATTATCTAAAAGCAACTCATCAAAAGTAACACTATAATTATTGACTTTTACAACAACGCTGTCTTCAATTTCATTATCCATACCAAAACGAATATTCGGTTGCTTAATATCAACGAATGGCGCTTTAATTCTACGCGCTTCCAATCTCTCTTGAAACCTAACTCTAGCTTTTAATGCTCTGCCTCTAGATGCTTCTGAATTAATAGTTGCGATAACTCTAAGATTATCAATAATGTTATCGTATCTCTCAATTTCTTCTTGCTCAGCGACTGCGATCTCTTGCAACTCAATTTTTGTCTGAAGTAATGAGAAAGTATACTCCATATATCGCCCATCAAACTCTTGGATCTCCATGTTTTCAAGGTGTATGATTTTATTGAAACAATGGTTCAATAGATATCGGTTGTGCGTAACAACAAGCAGTATTCCTTTGTGAGAATTAATCAGATTTTTAAGTGCATTTAGGTTTTCGAAGTCTAAAAATACATCTGGTTCATCCATAATCATTAAGTCTGGACTACTAAGCATTTCCTTCATCACTTGAATAAGTTTGAATTCCCCGCCACTTAGATCGGATACCCTAAGATCCTTTAGCTTCATGAGGTTTGCTAGATTTAGTTTCTTATTGATATTACTTTCAAAATCAGCCCCACCGATTGAATCAAATGCGTCTAAAGCTAATTGATACTTGTCTAATAACGATTCAATATCATCCGGTGATGTTTCCATTTCCGTACAAATCGATGTTATTTCATCTTGTATCTTAATAAATTCTTCCCCTATATATTCAAAAACCGTTGTTTCTTTCGTTTTGTCGAATTGTGGGAATTGACTTACATGCCTAATTTTGCAAGTCGGATCTATTTCTAACTTGCCCTCGAACAAATATCTTTCTGGATCCATAAGTATATCTATCAATGTACTTTTTCCACTGCCACTTGTTCCTATAAAAGCGCAATGTTGTGCCTCTTCAAGCGTAAATGAAACGTTTGTATATAGTTCTTTTTGCGGAAATGAGAAGGATAGGTTTTCAACTTTTATCATAGTGTTACCTTTCTTTGCAAAACGTAGAGTATGTGTTTACCGTTGTAAGAGTAACACTGTTTACTATCAACTACAATCCTATTCGAGTAATAGCAGCATTTACCTGTCCATCGTCTACAGAGCCAAATCAAAAGGGCGTCCTATTGGACGCCCTTCGTCTCTCTATTTAAGCATTTGATAAACTTGCTCGACATCCTTATCTCCGCGGCCTGACAGATTGACGATAATAATTTGATCTTCGCTCATCGTCGGCGCCAACTGCTTCGCGTAGGCAACTGCATGCGCGCTCTCTAAGGCAGGAATGATTCCCTCCGTGCGCGACAGTTCTTGGAAGGCTTCCAGCACTTCCTCATTCGTGACCGTTGCATATTCAGCCCGGCCCGTCACCTTCAGGTGGCTATGCTCCGGCCCAATGCCCGGATAATCCAGCCCCGCGGCGATGGAATAGGTCTTCTTCGGCTGTCCTTCCTCGTCCAGCAGCACTAAACACTTAAAGCCGTGGATGATGCTCGGAACGCCTTGGGTCAAAGACGGAGCCTGATCGGGCTCGACCCCGATTAAGCGAACGCTCGGCTCGTCGATGTAATGAGCGAACGCGCCGATAGCATTACTCCCGCCGCCTGTGCAGGCCACCACCGCATCCGGTAAACGGCCTTCTTTCTCCACAATCTGCCGTTTCGATTCTTCACTAATAATGGCCTGGAAGTGCTTGACCATCGTTGGAAACGGATGCGGACCGACAGCGGAGCCTAGCAAATAGAATGTATTTTTATAATTGCGAACCAGATCGTCCAATGCCTCATCTACCGCATCTTTCAATCTTCCTTGTCCTTTATGTACCGGTACAACCGTCGCACCCAGCAGCTCCATACGGAACACATTAAGCGCCTGCCGACGAGTATCCTCAGCTCCCATATAGATGATGCATTCCATATTAAACATAGCGCAAGCCGTTGCCGTAGCAACACCATGCTGTCCGGCACCCGTCTCAGCAATAATCCGCTTCGCCCCCATCCTTTTAGCAAGCAGGATCTGGCCAATTGCGTTGTTGATCTTATGCGCTCCGGTATGATTTAAATCCTCGCGCTTTAAGTATATTTTCGGCCCTCCCCAAGCTTTGGTCAGCCGCTCCGCATACGTTAATGGATTCTCACGTCCAACATATTCGCTTAGATAATAACGAAGCTCTTCCTTAAACTCCGGATCGTCTCTAAACTTGTAAAATTGCTCACTCAAATAACTCAACACTTCCTGTAATTCCGGCGGGACGAAGCTGCCGCCAAACTCCCCAAAGTATCCCTCTTGCTGCAATTGTTGGTCCATAAGTAAGCGCCTCCATTTTATAAGATAGGAATGGTACTCTCTCCTAATATCTTACCATAATTTTCTGGTGTCGTATTTAAAAGAAAATAGGCAAACTATGTCCTGAGGCTCGGCCAACGAATGCGCTAGTGCGGGAGATAAAAAACATAGCAGCACCGATTTCATTTTGTTTATTTACATAAATTTCTTGGTTTAATAAATTGACATGTAATTGGGGAAGTTATATTATGGACTATATAAATCGACGATTAATTGGATCTATAATATATTCCTAGGAGGAAATATACATGAGTAAATTACTTATCATCAATGCACACCCGGATTTTGATTCCAAAACCTCTGCAAGTCTCGATGTATTTAACTATTTTCTGAAAGTATACAAAGAGAAGCATTCGAATGACGAGGTTATTGAACAAATTAACCTATACGACGACGAAGTACCCGCACTTGATAAAAATGTATTGAGCGCATGGTCGAAACTAGCGGAAGAGAAAGAATTAACTAGTCAAGAAAAAGAAGTAACAGATCGTATGAATACCCTGCTACAGCAATTCAAAAGTGCTAATAAATACGTCATTGTATTTCCAATGCATAACTTCAGTATCCCCTCGAAACTAAAGGATTATATAGATAATGTTATGATTGCGCGGGAAACATTTAAATATATCAGCCCCCCAATGAGTAACGGAAGAGCATCCATCGGACTTCTTGATGATGGAAGAAGCGTCGTTACCATTCAAGCCAGTGGGTCCATTTACACCAATAATGACTTTTATTCTGAACTGGAGTACTCGAATAAATTTTTGAAGTCCATGTTTGATTTAATGGGAATTGAAGATTTTGAAGCGGTGCGAATTCAAGGAACAGCATTTTTGGACAGAAATGAAGTGTTGCAAAAGGGATATAAAGATGCTGAGGAGCAGGCTTTAAGATTGGCGGCTAAGTAAGATATATAAAAGCAAAAACCACTTCTTATTATAGGAGTGGTTTCTTACATCTATAACACAATCCTCAAGACCATTAGCCTTGAAAATTGATTGTAGTTGAACCAATGTTCTTCCTTCTCTCCATGATGATGAAATGATGTTTTTTGCTCCAGTGGCATTAAGTATCTCGATGAGATTTTGAACGCAGGTCTTGTCGAACGTGTGACCAAAATACTTACCACTTGGAGTTAAAGAATTTGTAGTCACTAATACTCCGTCAATATTTAAGAAGATTACCTTCAAACAAAAAAATTGATCCCTGTAACAGAAGTCATGTGTGCGTGGGGAGTAAATCATAATGAACGGCTATAAGCCTCCATCAACATCATCGCGGCTTGCACGATTTCAGCCGGCGGAGCGTCCGGGCCAATCAATCGCGCGGTCATGCAGAATCCTTCCATCAGCAACCTCTACCAAAAACCGCTAGGGTAATCTCATGCTACTTCAAAAGTTCTTCGTGATTTTCCCTAAGGTGTCCCTCTATAACTTGCAAATAGAGGGATACGATGGTAAGCACGAAAAACTTGGAGAAGAAGGCTTCAAAAACTATATCTCTTCAATCCTAAATCGTAACTGATAACCGCCATCCTACTCTCTTCAAGAGTCCACCAAACAAAGCGGCCTCTTTTTAGTTTCTGAGCTTTACAAGCAATAATGCTTCAAATTTCGCCCTACTTGTGATAAGGCTCTCCGAGTTGTCTATAACGGCAAGTTTGAATGGCACCTGGGAGGGTGCCCTTTCTGTATTTCCAGGCTCGTCTATTGACTTAAATCAATGCAAGGAAACATCCCCCTAGTTACAATTACGGTATTCGGACCCGTTTAAGTCTTACTGGATTCTCTTCTTAATTCGGCTTAGCGACTCCGGAGTAATGCCGAGATAACTGGCCAATTGATGTTGGGGTACACGGTCGATTAGAGAGGGGCGTTTCGTTAGAAGTGTTTTGACGCGTTCTTCAGGCGAAGAAGCGATATAAGCAGCGAATTCCTCTTGGACCTGACTAAAGTTCTCCTCCATCATCCTGCGGGTCATTGATTCCAATTGAGGGTGCTTATTGTACATGTCCTTTTCCTTATCCAGATCGCCAACGACCATTACCGAATCTTCTGCGCACACGAAAGTAAAATCGGAAGACTTGTCTGGTTTGTGATGATTAAAAATCGCGATGGCTTGCTCTTCGGTATAAAAATTGGATGTGACTTCTCTACCCTCTTCATCGATCGAATACTGCCTTACGCAGCCTTTCAAGATGAAATAGCATGCTGTAGGAATATCTCCTTGTTCAAAAAGAACGTCTCCTTTTGTAAATTCTTCTATGCGAATTTCGTTCACTATGGCTTGCTGATCTTCCTCGTTAAGAGAAGTCCATCTCGAAATGTATTTGTATAGGATGTCTTTCATCATCTCTTGCCTTCATCTCCCTGTCGCCCGTTCTTTCTCCTATCCATTTTCTACCACAGGGGAGCCTCTTGTAAATGTCCGTTGAAGTGAAATTTAATGCTAGGAGGGGAAAACCCATGAAAGCCATGGTTCAAATCTCGTATGGTTCGCCGGAAGTGATTGTTCTGCAACAAATCGCGAAGCCTTCGCCTGGAAACAAGGAGCTTCTCATACGTGTCCAAGCTGCCAAGGTAGGGCCGTCGGACTGCGCTTTTCGCAAGGGTAATCCGTTTATGATTAAACTGATTTACGGGTTATCCAGACCGAAATTTGCAATAGGAGGAACCGAGTTAGCTGGAGTGGTCGAAGCGGTCGGAAGAGAAGTACAGCATTTTAAGCCAGGGGATCGCATCTTGGGGATGAGCGTCAAAAACTTCGGTGCTTACGCCGAATATAAGTGTCTTTCCGAAGAGAGCCCTCTTGCGGTTATACCGGACAGCCTTACCTTTGAAGAAGCCGTCGGCGTCTGTGACGGAGGCGCCACCGCATTGACGTTTCTAAGGGATAAGGCAAAATTGCGGGAAGGACAGAAAGTGCTGATTAATGGCGCCTCAGGGGCCGTCGGTATCTACGCTGTGCAATTGGCCAAATACTATGGCGCTGAAGTAACCGCTGTTTGCTCTGGAGGCAACGAAGGTCTGGTCAGAAGAGCAGGGGCAGACTTCGTTATTGACTATACCCAGGAAGATTTCACGAAGGCGGACAAAGCCTATGATGTCGTTTTTGATGCTGTAGGCAAACGCTCCTTCTCAGCAAGTAAGCGAGTGCTAACGGCTAAGGGGATTTATCTGACTACCGCACCTAGGTTGTCTATCCTTCTGCAAATGATGTGGACATCTCTGTTGAAAGGCAAAAGGGCTGTTTTCGCAACAGCCGGGCTTATGCAAAACCAATCGAATTTAGCGTTTCTCATGGAACTCGCCAACAATAGAATACTGAACGCCGTTATCGATCGTCGATATCCTTTGGAGTATCTGCCAGATGCCCACAAATATGTAGAGACCGAACGTAAAAAAGGTAATGTGCTAATTTGGTTCTGAAGCCAACGTTACCTTACGCTCAAAACTTGCCTTTACTTGTGGTACGGTTCTCCGTATCATCGTTTAAGGGAACTTTAAGGGCGCCCTATTGGAGGACGCCCATATTTTCGGAGAGTATTCTACCTGTTTAATCGATGACCTTAAACCACAAGGAAGATTGGTCCTCAGGGTCTCCATTGTAATTAATCAAAATCTCTTCTCCCGCTTCAATATCTTTGTAGGCATAGAAGTCAATGGTTAGATTCTTTTTATTCGAGATATATCTCGCATTGGGAGAGAAAGAGTGATTGTATAAACAACCGTATCCTAGAGCTATAGCTTTATCCTCTCCCCACCGAAATACATAGTTTTTGAGGATGCTTGTCCTCATTTGTTCCCATTCGTTTTTGGAAACAACGATAATTGGGGCTGACTCAAGTAAATCACCTTTTTTAAAACTCCCGGTTGCATAAATTCCTCTGCCATATTTCTTTGTATTACTCATTTTCAGTTTTATCAGTGTACTCCCTCCTTTACTCAAGATCCTTTAAATGCTTTCGAAGATAGCTGTTGCGTTGTTCAATGAAGCGAAGGATTAATTCTGGCTCGCTATTAAATAGCGCAATAGTTTGCTTCTTATACGGATCTAAAGAAATATAGGGATTTAATTGCTTGTGGAGATTGGCTACCATAGGTTCAATAGCCTTAACTGTAAATTTCGTTTCTAGAACCTCAGCCATCATACGACGGTATTGCTGCCTTATTTCCAAAACATCCAGAAGACGTGCAGTGAGCGTATTATAGCCTTCGATTGGAACGGCATCAAATTCCATTATGTCGCCATTCCAATTTCGACCCCAAGTTGCGTCATAATCCCAAGGGATCATTTGATATAAACCCGTCTCTTCATTTCGAAATATAGAATAGTTGTGAATAAACCCATCATAGTTTTGGGTACACACGGCCCCGCATAGCCACAATAAGTAATTGTCGATATTCATATCCTTTTTAATCGCTTCACCAAATTCCTCTCGGTTAGTTGTATTTATTTTTATAATAAACCTTTCTAAATCTTGATTATCCTTATCGCTACCTATTTTTTGATAATATCCAGATAGAAGTGAAGATTTTGGCTTTTCCTTTGGTGTTAATAGAGAAAAGTTTGCATGGTTGATCGTGGCATAATAAATAGGACCAGACGGCAGTCCTCTTTTTTGTAAAAAGAATTCATCCACCGATTCAAGTTCTAGATAAATTCCCTTTGTCTCCCCGTTCAATTCTAGAAGGACATGCTTACTAATTGGAGCAATACTCCCAATACTCTCGAAAAAATCAAAGGAAAGCTTGTTGCGTATTAAGGAAGGATCCCGGTATTCAGCATTTAAGTGTATCTCACGGGCAGCAAACTCTTCTTTATATGACCTAAAGTCGATGCTATAGGATTTCTTCCGAAATTTACGGGTATGATCTCCCCGATAGGATAATCCAATCTCATAAGGAATATTTTCTACAACTAATCTGGAGGGAACATGATCATCTTTCCATACATCTTGCATTAGTATCTTTAGATCTTTCGGCTCAATCGTTATACCATAAGTGGGGATAGAAGTATCTTCCATAAAATCATTCCCTTGCTTTTTTTATATCATATGAGAAAGCAAGTGGTGTTGATAATAAATTGGGGCTTAACACTAGAACAAATTAATATCAATAGACATAGAATACACTATCTGATTGTAAATAAATTTTAAGGAAGGTGATAATATGGGAGAAACTCAAATACTAGATTTAATAACACAAGCTAAAGATTCCGGGCTGGATGAGTTCTTAGTTCGAAATCCTATGTCAAAAAAAAGCAGCGGTGGTACTGACGGTACCGGCAAGAGCACTGGTAAAGGTACTGGCAAGGGCACTGGTAAAGGTACCGGCAAGGGCACTGGTAAAGGTACCGGCAAGGGCACTGGTAAAGGTACCGGCAAGGGCACTGGTAAAGGTACCGGCAAGGGCACTGGTAAAGGTACTGGCACAGGGGGCACTGGTAAAGGTACTGGCACAGGGGGCACTGGTAAAGGTACTGGCACAGGGGGCACTGGTAAAGGTACTGGCACAGGGGGCACTGGTAAAGGTACTGGCACAAGTTCCGTCAATTAGTAGATTAGGATTAAGAAGAATGAGCCTGATTAAAAAGAACACTGCGAATGAGATAGACCCAAACTATGTGCAAAGAAGCTTCCAAATCCACAATCTAGTGGAATGGAAGCTTCTTTATGCATGCAAATTCTGTCATGGTGGCTTATCGCTCTATCTTTAAGTTTTAAGGGCTATCGCATGGTTTCCTTTCTTTGTGACTTAGCGTTTTCCAATCCCAAAAATTTTGCGTCATTTGTGATACGGTTCCCCCCGATTTATCCGCATAGCGCGATAAATCTGCTCGACCAGCACCAGCCGCATCAACTGGTGCGGCAGCGTCATGCGGCCAAAGCTCAGCCGCATATCCGCACGGCGCAGCAGCTCGCTAGAGAGCCCCAGCGAGCCGCCGATCACGAAGGCCACCTGGCTCCGCCCATAGGTGGCCAACTTATCGAGCGAGGCCGCCAGCTGCTCGCTTGACCACATCTCGCCGTCGATGGCCAACGCCACGACGTACACATCCGCGCCGAGCTTGGCCAGCAGCCGCTCGCCTTCCTTCACGCGCACCTGCTGCTCCTCAGCTGCGCTCATGTTCTCCGGTGCCTTCTCATCCGGCACCTCAATCATTTGCACCTTGGCATAAGGCCCAAGGCGCTTGACGTACTCCGCGATCCCATCCACAAGATAGCGCTCCTTCAACTTCCCAACCGTTAAAATCTGTATCTGCATAAACGAATACTCCCTTTCTTAATCTATTCAAAAACAAAAAGGAAGGCCTCAGCCTTCCTCATACAACTAGAAATCGCGCCAACTCCTGGCAATGCTCACAATGGGAAGGAGGCTCCCAGTTCGCGAAGTGGGTTTTCAGCAAATCCACAACATCCGGCGCTTCCTCGTATTCATCGACAAACTCATCAATCGCGATTTCCACATGATCCTTACAAACTACGTGCATGCAACTACCTCTCATCCGCATTGTTTCTATATCTTATTTATCTGTTGCTTCCACTAACGTTACGACCGCATTCATCTTCTTGCCGCCGCGATAGTACGTCACGTTCACTTTATCACCAATATGTTTCTCATTGTATAAATACTTACGCAGCGTGATCGTACTATCAATCTTCCGGTCATCCAACAGCACGATGACATCCTGCGGTTTCAGACCTGCCTCTTTGGAAGGGCCAGATACTTCGAAGACGATAACTCCAGTTTTCACATCTGCGGGCAGCTTTAATACATCCGTCCCTTTAAAAGCTTGCAATTCCTGCGTCGAGACACCCATCAGCGGTCTTTTGACCTTGTGATCGGTGATCAAGTTATCGATTATCGGCTTAGCGCTATTAATAGGAATCGCGAAACCTAACCCCTCAACGCCTGTATCCGAAATTTTCATCGAGTTAATCCCAATCACTTTACCGTCGATATTGACCAGGGGTCCACCGCTGTTACCTTGGTTGATCGCCGCATCCGTCTGGATGACATCCATCTCCCAGTCATAATCCGTACCCTCGCGGGATAAAGAAACCGGTATCGTTCGCTTCGGTGACGAAATGATGCCCTGCGTGACGGTTGGCGAGAAGCCAAGCCCTAGCGGATTACCGACGGCAATCGCCATTTCGCCTGCGCGGAGCGTCTCGGAATCGCCAAATTCCGCTATAACCTTGATATCTTTGCCATCAGCTTCCAAAACCGCTAAATCCGTAATCCGGTCACGGCCGACCAGCGTAGCCTTGCGATGCTCACCTTGAAAATTCACGATTTCAAACTGGTTCCCATTTTCGACAACATGGCTATTGGTTACGATGCGCACCTTATCCCCATTCCGGGAAAAAATGACGCCCGATCCGATCCCTATCCCGCTCTCTTGACCCTTATCATCCTTCTTGGAGGAGATCACGCTGACCACAGCCGGCTTAATTTTCTCCGTTGCCGCCACGACAGAGTCGTTGATGTTCATAGGACGCGTCTCTGCATTCGCGACTGCAGCCGGTATCGCTATTGCATCGGAATGCGATTCCTTTTGACCCAAACCGCTAACTAAGCCAACAAGCAAAAGCATCGATAAAGCCCCGCCTACACCTGCGATAAGGGCCACATTTCGTCTGCGTTCCGTAAATCCTGCAAATCCTCCCGACCGTTTAGGACGCCACACAGGCTCTCGCTGCTTGGTTCTTTTGGTCGAATAAAAATCATCATCAAACAAACTCACAGGGTGTCCCTCCTTGCTGACAGGGGGCGGGTCATGCCGCTCTTGCCTCAGAATCTTATATTTGCAAAAAATAGGAATGTTTCGTTCCGTTCTTGCCTACAATAATAGTAAACCAAATCTCTCAAGGAATTACTAGAGTTAACAGTAACTTTAAATTAGAAAACCAAAGGAGAATGCACATTATGAATCGAATTCCATCCCATATGGACGAAATCAATATGATCGGGAAGCTCGCAGATCTCAAGGACAGCCTTTACCACCAATCCCTCGTACTTTCATCTCTCATTCAAACACTGATTGATAAAGGCCTGATCACACCGCAGGAAATACAGCTCAAATCCAAAGAAATCGACGCCGCACTTACTCCGAATCCAATACATCCCATTTCGTAGAACGGTCAAAATACGTATCCATTAATCGTAACTGCTTAGACTCCGGGGCGCGCTCTTGTACTATGTTATTCACCGTTAGCCTGGCCAAATCCATTAAATTATGGTCACGGCTTAAATGGGCCATATAGACGGACTTCGTCTTATTCGTCATCACGTCACAAAGCGCTTCTCCCGCGGCTTCGTTGGATAAATGCCCCTTATCCCCGAGAATGCGGCGCTTAATGCTCCAAGGATAGTGCCCTACGCGCAGCATGTCTACGTCATGATTCGTCTCTAGCACCAGAGCATCTGAATCTACAATCTTCTCTTTCACTTTCTCGCTCATATAACCGAGATCCGTGACGACACTTATTTTCTGCTCCCCATCATAAAAGCAATAACCCACCGGTTCCGCCGCATCATGCGAAATCCCGAACGATTCCACACGCAACGTACCGAATTCTTCGATGCTGCCGGTTTCCATAACCCGCTTGTTCTCTTCCGCAATCACACCGATTTGGCGGTCCAATTCCACCCACGTCTTCTCATTCGCATAAATAGGCAAATCATACTTACGCGCCAGCGCGCCTAAACCTTTGATATGATCCGAATGCTCATGTGTGATCACAATGGCGTCTATGGTATCCGCGGCAAGCTCGCGTTCCTTCATCAATGCCTCCATCTTCTTCGCGCTGAAGCCCACATCGATAAGCACCTTGGTCTCCCCATTGTCGACGACCGTCGCATTCCCCGTCGAACCGCTCGACAGCACTGTAAACCTCATACCCATCCTACCCTGCTCCTCTATGCATTCATGTACAAATGTTTTAGTTATTTATGTAAAACGCTGCTCTACCACTCTACTTCTTATCCGGTTTGTTCTTATCATCGTTGTTACTTGTACTTCCCGGTTTGCTACCTTCTGGTGTTCCAAATGGAACGGGCTCCGACCCTTTTTGCGGAGACTCCACCGCGCCGTTGAACGCTTGCAGATAATAAATATCGTGATTATCGATCGTAATCCGCCAGTGCGGGAACATCGGCTGTGTCTGGGAATTGTAAGGCTGTCCATGGTACCCCAGTCTGACCTCCGTGATAATCGAGCCTTCACTTAAATAGTTGTCTACAAGGCTGCGCACCGCTAACTGAGCGGGAATCAGCTTTTGCTCCGTTTGTTCTACTCCTGATTCTACTTCAACGTAGGCTTGACGGTAACTGGTAATTTCTCCATTTTCCTCATTCAGCTCTACCGTCACATCAAATAACGGAAGCTTGCCGTACAGTTGATTAAATACATAAGTACCATTCGTTCTTACCGCTGAATCCAGCTGATACAGGTTAAAATTCGGAATTTCCGACTGAGCCTGAACTTCTTTGCTTGCTCCTTTGCCTAGCAACGCGCTCATGCTCAACGGCGTTTTCAACATTTTCTTGTCCCCAGGCTTTATACTATCGTCATATTTCACCGTAATAACCTTCAGCTTCGTAACATCCGTCGGCAATTCATCGGCTAATCGAATATTTTTACTGTGGAGTGCGCGATTCAGCTCCTCGATCGTCCCTGACGTGTCTAGCGAGATTTCCGTCTGATTGGAGCGATTGGTGGACCACAGCTGGAAGCCAAGAATCATATTGAGCAGCAAAAAGGAGCAAATCAGGATCGTTTTGGCCCTGCTCCAATTCATGGTCTCACCAACCTTTCCATAAAGATAGTTTTAATCAACCTTATTCGATGAAATCATACGTGCCATCTCGCAGCTCCAACGCCCATGCGGGGACTAACGTGAGGGTCTTTTCCGAGACAACCGGATGATATGCCGGAAAAATAGAGACGATACTGGACCGCCGCTGATAATACTGCAACCGTTCTTCTAACGCGTCACCGGATAATATTTCCCCGTCACGCCGCTGAGCTGTCTTCAGATCCGGAATAATCATCGACCGTTCGAATCCAGAGATGATTCCCTTCTGTACCTGCATTTTCAGAAAACCATAGCCCTCAGGTTGTGACGTCACAATCGGCAAAGATTCATAATACTGACGGAACGTGAAGGCCTGATTGTCAAAAAGCTGCTTCTGTGGTGTACGAGCCAACATATATTTACCATCCCAACCGATATGCTGGTTGATAAATTTAATGCCGGCCAGCAAGTTTTCGAGCACTTCGCTTTTGCTCTCCACAGGGGCCACAGGGTCGGAGTACGTAATCCACCGCAGGTCACGATTAAGCTGAAAACCGCGTTTGCTGTCCGTGTAGATTTCCGATCCATCGCGCTCTTTGAGATAGCGGGTGATGCCAGGATCTACGAACAGGCTTTGCTTCAATTGATCCGCTGTAAGCAGGGTGTAATTGAAAGTATAACTCGGCAGCCTGAGCGCCTTCACCGGAAGATAGTAATCGCCGCTGTTCGTCGTCTTGTACAGATTCGTAACATCACCGAAGGCTGCAAAATTCTCCACGTCTTTACTTGTAAAATCGGCCCCGATTACCTCATACCCTACGCCTGGTGAATCTGTAAAGAAGAAAGCGCGAACATCTTCGTTATTGCCTTTCGAGTAAATCCATATCCGCGTCACTTTATCGTTATCCGCCGGCAGCTCGCCTTCAATCCGCAGCACCTGCTGCAAAATGGTGAACGGGATGCCGTCCCGGAACCGGATCTCGACGCCTTGCTGCTTATTGCGAACATCTTCCCAGTTCACGTTCACCAAATACATCGACGTCTTCCGGAAGCCCCTAAAGCTCCGCTGCTTAATGTTATCGAGCAGTCTTGTGTAGTAATAATTCGTGGGATACAGCACGGAATGCTGTTGATTGCCCAAATGGACAATGATTTGATCGGGAAAAAGCATATCCTGCAGCTCGGCCTGCTTCCCAAGTGTCTCTGTCTGCACATAGTTGCTTTGTTGAATTGGCTCAATCTTAGGCGGACTGTACGACGCCAGCAAAAAACTTTGATACAGCGAGGTACCAATCAGGATGATAAGCGCGATAGATTTTAAACTCTCAATCATAGCTCATCCTCCTCCTCTTGCTGAATCGGTAGCGTAAAGACAACACGGGTCCCTTGTCCCAACTCGGACTCTAAACTAATCGTACCGCCATGCGCTTTGACTATTTCCCGGGCAATGGACAACCCAAGTCCTGTACCGCCCATATTCCGAGAACGCGCTTTGTCTACGCGATAGAAACGGTCAAAAATGCGCGTCAAATCCTTCTTCGGAATCCCAATCCCATTATCCTGAACGGAAATTTCCAGCATATCCTTCTCAATTTTCCGAGCTTCCAGACGGATTGCGCCTTCATCGCCCGTGTATTTAATCGCATTGGACACCAGGTTATCGAGAACCTGATCTATTTTGTCACGGTCGAGCAGCAGGCCGGTTACGCCTTTCTCAACCCGAATCACAATCTCAATCTTGCGCTGCTGCAGCTGAAAAGAAAACCGATCGGCCACTTCCTCCAGCATCTCGCTCACAAGGGTTGTGGACTTGCTCATCATCGATTGCTTGGAATCCAGCCTCGATAAGTGTAAAAGATCCGTCACCAAGCGGATCATCCGCTCTGTCTCGCTGCGCGTCACGCTGATAAAGCGCGAGGCCAACTGCGGTTCCTCGATAGCGCCGTCATCAAGCGCTTCCAGATAGCTCTTGATCGTCGTCAGCGGCGTGCGCAGCTCATGCGACACGTTCGCGACGAACTCGCGTCTGGCTTGCTCCAGCTTCTCCTGATCCGTTACATCCTGCAGCACCGCAATAATCCCGCTCTGGCCTTCTCCCCGGCGATGAATCGGTGTGAATGTAATCCTTACGGATAACTGCTCATCATCATCCGGCAGTTCAATATTGAGAAGCGTCGTGCGCACCTCTCCCTGAAGCAGCCCTTGAATCGTTTCGTCCGGAATCCCGAGCACCTTGGAGATATCGAGGCCGATTGTCGTCTCTTCTTCCGCCTGCAGAATTTGCTTCGCCCTGCGATTCAGGACGATGACATGGCCTTTATCATCCGTTGCAATGACCCCGTCGTTCATATTCGTCAAGATGGAGGCCAGCTTCTCCTTCTCCTCTTCATTGAGGGACAGGGCTTCCCTGAGCCGATTCATCATGAAATTAAACGTATGACCAAGCTGCCCGATCTCGTCGGTACCTTGAATAATGACCTGTTGATCAAAATTCCCCTCCGCAACCGCAGTCGCCTGTTTCGTAATCTCTTTAATCGGATTCGTAATCGTACTGGTGAGGATAACACCAAGAATAGCCGTTAATCCTAACGCAATCAGTGTACCCGAAATCAGAATGCGGTTAATCGAACGGATCGTCTTATAGACATCCTCCATGGACGCAATCAGATAGACAGCGCCTAGCACACGAGCACCGCTACCCACCGGCTTGGCGATGATGACTTTCCGATAACCATCCTCGTCAGTGAAGATCCGCTGGTTGTCCTTGATCCCTTGCAGCGCACGGATGACTTCCGGCTGCGTATTTTTTTGCTTTAAATGACTGGGAACCGACGTGCTAATGACGTTCCCGTTGGCATCTATAATTTGAATTTCAGCATTATTAATCGAAAATAAATTGCTAACAAACTCGTTCAAATCCGCGTACGTTTTCTTGCCTTCGGCAGCGTTCTTGCTGTCCTGATCTCCTGTGAGGTAAGACCCCACAAAACCTGCCAGCAGCGTAACCTGGCTATTGCGTGAAACCAAGAAGTCGTTCTTGAAGTACGTCTCCACCGTTTTGTAGAAATACACCCCGATAAGCTGCATCGCAATCAAAATAAGCAGGACATACACAATAATCAGCTTCGCTTGGATCGATTGAAAGAAGCGGATGCCCTTCATGCTCAGAAGCCTCCGGCTTTAGGGCTGCGCATTAAATAGCCAAGCCCCCTGCGCGTCATGATGTACTCCGGGCGGCTTGGATCCGTCTCCAGCTTCTCACGCAGCCGGCGTATCGTCACATCGACGGTGCGCACGTCGCCGAAATACTCGAAGCCCCACACCGCTTGCAGCAGGTGCTCGCGCGTCATCACTTTGCCGGAGTTTTTGGCCAAATATTGAATCAACTCGAATTCGCGATGCGTCAAATCGAGCGGAACCCCATCTTTATACACCATGTACATGTCGTTATCGATGAATAAAGCGTGAATTCGCATCCCGTTGCGCTGCGTATCCGACTCTGTCGGAGCTGTCTGTACTTTCGTCTGGCGGCGTAAATGCGCCTTGACTCGGGCCAGCAGCTCTCTTGTGCCGAATGGCTTGGTTACATAGTCGTCCGCGCCCATCTCCAGGCCAAGTACTTTATCCAGCTCGGTATCTTTGGCTGTTAACATAATAATCGGTGTGTTCAGCTTCGAACGCACCTCCCGGCACACATCCATCCCATCCTTCACGGGAAGCATGAGATCCAGCAATATAAGATCGGGCTGCTCGGAGAAAGCAAGCTCTACAGCGCTTCCGCCATCATAGGCACAGACCACCTGATAGCCCTCTTTTTCCAAATTAAATTTCAAAATATCTGCAATCGGTTGTTCGTCATCCACCACGAGAATTTTCCCAAACAAACCTACCACCGCCTACTCCAGGATAAACTGCGAAGTCGTCCTATTCCTTGCATACTACCCTTTATTTTATCATATATTCAACTAAAAAGAGACAAGGCCCCCGAGTTGTCCGGTTTGACCTTGCCTCTATGTAAATTAACGATTTAAATACTTCAATGGATTCTCCAAGCTGCCGCTTTTGTGCACTTCAAAATGCAAGTGAACACCTGTGGAATCGCCAGTACTACCCATAATACCAATGACATCGCCTTTTTCAACGATCGAACCCTCGGTAGCAATAATTTTGCTCATGTGGCCATATAGCGTCTCGTAACCATTCAAATGATTAATAATCACATAATTGCCGTAATCTGATTTATATCCTGTTTCGGTTACTTTACCATTGTCGGCTGCCATGATGTTTTTGTTACCTGTAATATCGATTCCCTTGTGAAGCTTGCCCCAACGCACGCCGAACGTACTGGAAATACTCGGGGAAATAACAGGCCACGCGAATTTTCCTGTGCCTTCGCCTTTGACGACCTTGGTCCCTTTTTTCACCTTTGCCGTAACGGGTTTATCAATAATTTCTTCGTCCACCAGCTGCTCGTTGGTCATTAACCCATCGACCTTCGTCACTTGGATCGTCACCTTCTTCAGCCCGTTTTTGCCGGGTGAAATCGGTTGAACGACGCCTACGCGCTGCGAATCATCTTGCACATACTCCGTATCGTATTGAATCTCTTGATTCTTCACAATCTTCTCTGTCGTCTTGACGGACAGCTTGGGTTTAAGCACCGTAACATCAAGCTGATTGCCAATCTTCAGCTTATCATCCTGAAGACCAGGATTTTTATCATAGATGAATTGCTTCGTAATGCCTAATTTCTTCGCGATGCAGGAGACGCAATCTCCCTCAACTACCGTGTATTTCGCAGGCGTCACATCGCCAGTCGTTAATTTCTTCACAACATCTTCCGGTTTAGCCAAATCTTCTGGATCAATCGGCACTTCGACTTTATCAACTTTCTGAACGAATTCCACTTTCTCCAGCTCTGACGGCGCAGTGGAAATATCCTCGCCCTGGCTTGCAGATAGAGCAGAGACCTTAGCTGTTTCCTTGGCTTTTGGTGTAAAAGGCGCACTGACTTGTTCCAAAATCTGATCAGCCGTTTGCTGATCCTTCACAATCGCGATGGTATTCCCATCTACCTTCAATTCGACCCCGACCGGTTGGGGCACTAATGCCTTATTAAGTGTGGCGATCACAGCTGAATCTTCCGTCACCGGATTGTAAGCCTTTTCAGGCGTGTAGGTGACACCGTTTGTCTTAAGAACGACATGAACATCTGGGAAATTCTTTTGCACTTCTTCTGGTCTTTGCTGCTTATATTCATCAATCAATTTATTATCGCTCACGACGCCGATTTCTTTGCCGTTGAGCATAACGTGATATACATTTACCATATTCGCTTGCACATACTGATGACCTGCAAACGTAATTGCCCCTGTTAGCGCTACCGCACCAACTCCCAGAACTAGAGACCATTTATGTCGTTTGATTACCGTTAGCGTCGTAGTTGTCGATACTTCTTCCAGCTGCTTGTCTGATATTGATTCATTTCCGGTCAAGCTTTCTCGCTTCGGCGCGAATCTCTTGATGAGATCCTGAACAAAGCGCATACCCCTGAAACCTGTCATGATCTTCTCCCTTTGAACGGTTTTGCATCCATGAAGTAATTATTCAAATACATCCTAATGATTAATTACTCCAAAATACATAAATAAACCTTAATTAGACATAATATCCGTGAAGATATCTACCTTTTGTTAAATTTAACACACTTTCTCTGCTTATTTCAACAAAATACTCGATCTCCATGTGATAGATTCGTGTCCACCGCCAAAAGAAGCCGTTAAAGTTTCATTTTTTTGTACATAAATCCAATAGATTTACACCCAATTACGAGAAATGACGAATTTGAGTGAAAAATTGAAAGGGGAGCTTATGCATGGAAATTAATTTGGAAGCTACGTTCACAGATCGGTCTACAATGGAGAAAACAGCAGAAGTCCTTAGATCTCAAGGTGTGCTGGATATCAAGTTCAATTATGGCGGTGAACCACATACGGACGACTATGCCGGCGGTTTACTGCAATCGGTTGATAGCTTTTCGGCAGCTGAACCCTCTTACGCGCTCATCGTTTGTGTAGAGAAATCGCGCTACCGTCAAGCTGAGGACACGATTATGAAATTCGGCGGACAGCTCCATTAGGGCTAATCCAAGATCTCGAATGAGGAAGACTAGTACTTGTTCAGGATTGCTGTTAACTGTTGAAGTTCCGTCTCGTTCAAATATTTCTTGAGCGTATCATTGACCTGCTTAAGCTCATCCGTTGTAATCCCGTCCTCAAGCAAAGCAGACAGATGCTGCACCTCATTTTGCGGCAGCTTAGCAACAACAAGAGAAAATATTTTCATCTTATCATCGCTGGATAACGCTTCTTTCTTCTTAGCGAAATCCTCGGTCGACATGACAAGTTCCTTCTTCTGCTCGTTTGCATCACTTACACGCCCCATGACGGCTACGGCATCATCATCCTTCACTCCTTGGGAAGCCGCTTCACCAGATGTTCCTGCGTCCGAATGTAAGGCATCACTCGAATTGGAACCAGGTACGCTTCCAGACGGGCTGGGACTAGGACTAGGCGTAGCTGCCGGCGGTGTTTCCGCCGGGGTAGCTTGCTTCCCCCCGTCTCTACGCATAACTATATTCAAGTCTCCTGCTAATCTTGCTGCAAAATCACTAAATTGAATCTTTTTACCCAAAGCCGGTATCTGATATTGTCGAAATATATCCTCTACATACATGTTAACAACATACCATGTCGTAAACATCGTGATTGATGTAATAAGTACACTACTTATGACGATTTTGCCCAGCCACGTTAATACTTTCATTCTCTCTATCACTCCTGACGCTTAAATCTGTTCCCTCCTTCCCAGTATTGACGAAATCGTGCCCATTAAATCCCAATTGACAAAAAAGAAATCCTCTAGGCTGCTGATGAGCCTAGAGGATTTTGTATTTATCTCGATTGAATTAAGCGTAGATTGGACGAACCAAATTCGTTTGCTCACGGTTACGGCCTACAGAGAAAATCGCGATTGGAATGCCTGTCAGCTGTGAAACACGCTCAACGTAGTGTCTTGCATTCTCAGGTAGGTCACTCAGTGTACGCGCACCAGACACATCTTCTGTCCAGCCCGGAAGCTCTTCATAGACAGCTTCACACTCTGAGATGGCTTTCAAGCTAGCTGGGTAGTGCTCGATAAGCTCGCCGCGGTACATGTAGCCTGTGCAAATTTTAACCGTATCCAGCCCTGTCAGAACGTCGATGGAGTTCAAAGATAGACCAGTAATGCCGCTAACGCGTCTTGCGTGACGGACAACCACGCTGTCGAACCAGCCAACACGGCGCGGACGGCCTGTTACTGTGCCGTATTCAAAGCCTTTTTCACGGATCCAAGCGCCAACTTCATTGTCGAGTTCCGTCGGGAACGGGCCGTCGCCGACACGAGTTGTGTACGCTTTGGCTACGCCGATGATATTGTGGATCTTCGTTGGACCTACGCCGGATCCGATACATACGCCGCCAGCCGTTGGGTTGGAGGAAGTTACGTACGGGTATGTGCCTTGGTCAATATCCAACATAACGCCTTGTGCGCCTTCGAATAGAACTCTGCGCCCTTGATCGATGTACTCATTCAGAACGACAGAAGTGTCCGTTACATAAGGACGAATGATTTCTGCGTACTCAAGGTACTGCTTAAGAATCGGCTCTACATCCAGACCTGTAGAACCATAAACTTGCTCGATCAATACGTTCTTCTCTGCGATGATGCGTCTCAGTTTCAATTCAAACTCTTCCGCATCCATTAAATCCGCAATACGAATCCCGTTGCGTGCTGCTTTATCCATATAACAAGGTCCGATCCCTTTGCGGGTCGTGCCAATTTTGCTATCGCCTTTACGATCTTCTTCCAGACCGTCAAGCACCAGATGATACGGCATGATCACATGCGCGCGGTCACTGATGTTTAAATTTTTTGTCGAAAAACCATTATCATGAATGTAATTAATTTCTTCAATGAGTGCCGCGGGATTAATAACCATACCGTTCCCGATAACACATGCTTTATCTTGGTAAAAAATACCGGAAGGAATCATCGTCAGCTTATACTTCTTGCCGCTGATAATAATCGTATGGCCTGCGTTGTTACCACCTTGGTAACGAGCTACAACCTCAGCAGATTCCGCTAAGAAATCCGTGATTTTCCCTTTCCCTTCATCTCCCCATTGCGTTCCGACAACAACAACCGTTGACATATGCACTTACCTCCGTACGGTGACGAGTCACCCATAATGAGCCGTTATGGCTTTCGTACCACTGAAAAAAAATGGACTTCATTAAAGCACTAAAGTGTTCAGCGTCCACTACTCACCGAAGGAACTAGGTCTCCTCGGCAGTAATCTGCAGGAAGGGCACCTACCTTTCGGCATGAAAAACGACCTTAACTCGAAGCTGCCCTGCGTAGATCTAATCGTGCAGGCAGACGAACAAGGTTTTTTTCACCGTCTTTAGTGTAGCAGTCCCCCTACGCAAAGTCAATGAAAAACGAACAATAATAAGTGCTCCTGTATAATCGTTCGGATATTGGTCAAACTATGAAGTTGCGCCCTTTTTCATGGAATTGGCTCTTCATCGAATAGCTCCCTGTTTATCCATTTACCCGAGTACAAAAAAAAGCAGCGGACCGTTAATACTGCGCGGCCGCTGCTTCTTGATGACTTCGATCCATGTTCACGAACTTATTGAATTGCTTCAAAAACGCCAGCTCAACGGTTCCTACCGGACCGTTACGCTGTTTGGCAATGATAATCTCGATAATGTTCTTCTTCTCGGATTCTTTATCGTAGTAATCGTCCCGGTACAGGAACGCTACGATGTCGGCATCTTGCTCGATAGAACCCGACTCCCTAAGGTCAGACATCATCGGACGTTTGTCCTGCCGCTGCTCAACACCCCGGCTGAGCTGCGAGAGCGCGATAACCGGTACATTGAGCTCACGCGCGATTTGCTTCAGCGTACGGGAGATCTCAGAGACCTCCTGCTGACGGTTATCGCCTTTGCCGCGGCCGGCAATCAGCTGCAAGTAGTCGATGAGGATCATGCCGAGCCCCTTCTCCTGTTGGAGACGGCGGCATTTCGCACGAATATCCGCAACCGTGATCTGGGCCGAATCATCGATGAAAATATTCGCTTCCGACAAGGCGCCAATGGCCATCGTCAGTTTCTCCCAGTCATCGCCTTCAAGATACCCCGTCCGCATGCGGTTCGCATCGACGTTCGCCTCGGCGCAGACCATACGTTGAACGAGCTGCGCCGCGCCCATCTCGAGCGAGAAAATCGCGACGGTTTCCTTGGCGCGTACCCCGACGTTCTGCGCTACGTTCAGCGCGAACGCGGTTTTACCTACAGAAGGACGCGCTGCCAGAATGATCAAGTCGGAGCGCTGGAAGCCCGACGTCATCTTGTCCAGGTCGATAAAGCCCGAAGGGACGCCTGTGGACCCTCCTTTGTTGGAGTAGAGGGACTCTACTTTCTCGAATACTTCCATGAGTACATCGCGGATGACCACGAACCCGCTTGAACTGCGGCGCTGCGAGATCTCAAGAATCTTCGCCTCCGCTTCGCTCAGCATAGACCCTACATCGTCTTCATTGGCGTAGCCATTGGTGACGATTTGGGTTGCTGTGCGGATCAAACGGCGAAGCATCGATTTCTCTTCGACGATAGCTGCGTAATAGTCGATGTTAGCGGCTGTCGGCACCGCGTTCGCGAGCTCAGATAAATACGTAACCCCGCCGATCTCTTCCAGCTGCTGCTTGTTCTGCAGAAGCGATGTCAGCGTAATCAGGTCGACAGGCTCTTGATCCTCCGCCAGCTCAACGATCGCTTCAAAGATGCGCTGATGCGCCCCTCGATAAAAGTCGTCGCTCGTAATCCGTTCCATCGCGGTAATTAAAGCGTCACCGTTAATCAAAATGGCGCCGAGTACGGCTTGCTCGGCTTCTATATTTTGAGGGGGTACGCGATCCATAAACATATTGTCTCCGCTCATGCTTCAGTACCCGCCTTTCTTTTCATAGTTTAGTAGTCTTGGTACCACACAATAGATAAGAGCCCCTCCTAGGGACTCTCATTTGCCTTCTCAGTCACTTATTTCTCTTCGAGAACCTGTACGTTCAAACTTGCTGTAACCTCGCTGTGCAGCTTCACAGGCACTTTCGTTACGCCTAGCGTACGAATAGGTTCGTCGAGCACGATTTTGCGCTTATCAATAACGATCTTGTACTGTTTCTCTAATACTTCTGCGATTTGCTTGCTCGGAATTGCGCCGAACAATCGGCCGCCTTCACCGGCTTTCGCTTTAATTTGAACCGTCATTTCGTTCAACTTCTCGCCTAGCGTTTTGGCATCGGCTTTCTCTTGATCCTTTTTGCGCTGTTCCGCTTTCTTCTGGTTATCCAGCACTTTCACTGTCCCCGTTGTCGCAGGAGCTGCAAGCCCCTGAGCAATGAGGAAATTCTGTGCGTAGCCCTCGGATACTTCTTTGATTTCGCCTTTTTTGCCTTGGCCTTTAACATCTTTCAGTAAAATGACTTTCATTCGAAAAGTCCCTCCTCTTCCTGCATCTCATCGAGTACTTTCTTCAATCGATTCGTTGCTCCCTCTAATGTCGTGCCATCCAGCTGAGTTGCTGCATTGGTCAAATGACCGCCGCCGCCCAGCCGCTCCATCACGAGTTGGACATTCATCTGCCCCAGCGATCTGGCGCTGATGCCGATAAGTCCATCCGGCCGTTCTGCAATGACAAAGGAAGCCATAATATTCGTCATATTCAACAATGTATCAGCAACTTGTGCAATCATCAACTGAGAATATTTGCGATTAGGCTCAGCAACTGCCAAAGCGATATGCTCATGGATGGTTTCTGTATGCTTAATCACTTCAGCTCGCTCGATGTAAGAATCGAGATCTTCCTTCAGCAAACGCTGAATCAGCGCGGAATCTGCGCCATTACGGCGCAAATACGAAGCGGCTTCGAAGGTTCTCGCCCCTGTGCGGAGGCTGAAGCTCTTCGTGTCGACTACGATGCCGGCCAGCAAAGTCGTAGCCTCGAGCACTTCCATCGTCAGCTTCTCATTGATGTACTGCAGCAGCTCAGTCACCAGCTCGCAGGTAGAGGACGCATAAGGCTCCATATAGACGAGCGTCGCATCATTGATGAACTCCTCGCTGCGGCGATGATGATCGACCACAACGACCCTGTGCGTCTGCTGGAGCAGCTTAGGCTCGGCTACCATTGAAGCCTTGTGTGTATCCAGCACCACAGCCAAAGTACGCTGCGTCGTAATCTGCATCGCCTGCTCCGGTGTGATGAACCAGCGATGCAGCCTCTCATCGCCCGCAATCGTCTCCATCACCTTCTGGATCGATGGATTCACACCCTCAAGCACGATGTATCCTTCCTTGCCAATCACTTGTACAGCCTTCAATATGCCGACCGATGCGCCAATGCAGTCCATGTCCGGAAAGCGGTGACCCATAATAATCACTTTATCGCTATCCTTCATCAAATCCCTCAAGGCGTGGGAGATGACCCTGGCCCTAACCCGCGTGCGCTTCTCAACCGCATTCGTCCTTCCGCCATAAAAGCTCAACCTCTGGCCCACTTTAACGGTAACCTGATCGCCGCCGCGGCCTAAAGACATATCCAAGCCCATCTGTGCCATTTGGCCAAGCTCCATTAATTGCTCCGCACCAGAGGCGATCCCGATACTAAGCGTCATCGGCAGCTTGTTCTCTATCGTCAGGTCCCGGACATCGTCCAGAATTTCAAATCGCGTTTGCTCTAATTGACGCAGCGCCTTCTGATCCATCAGAATGAGGAAACGGTCGGAGGACGTCCGGCGCAAATAAAGCTGATTTTTCTGAGCCCATTCGGTAATCTCGCCCGTCACTTTGGCCAGCATAATACTGCGCGTTTGATCATCCAGACCTTGCGTTGACTCCTCCAGATTATCCATCATGACGATACCGATCGCCGTCTTCTCATCTTCGTACTTTCTAGCCAAATTCGCATGCTCCGTGATTTCCCGGAAATAGAGCAGCCTTTCTTCGGGCCGAATCGATACTTGATAAATGGACTTCCCGATGGTGAGATCTACTTTATCGCTTTTATCTTTCCGGTTTTTCAGATCTGGCAAATATTCGTACAGCGACTCGCCGATGACAGAATCCTGCCCCAGCATTTTCGCCACAAACGGGTTGTGCCATTCGATGCGCTTCTCTTCATTATATAAAATAATTCCGATAGGAAGGCCGCTCATCACTTCATTGCCGGCTTTTTTGACCCGATGCGTAATCGTGCCGACGTACATATTCAGCTCTTTGCGAAAAGCTGTCTCCGCTTGGAGCGTAAAGTACGCCAGAACGGCGCAGACCAGGAAGGCCGTAACGCCAAGCCACCATTTGAACATATAGATGGTAGCTGACATGATGATGAGCAGTACGAAAATCCACACGATGTGTTGACCGTGCCATCGCTTTAAAAGGAACTTCGGCATTCGAACTAGCTCCTAATCCTATAAATTTTTCTTAAACCGTTCACGGATTGGAAACGCAACATCAAATACCCCTAGTAAGCTGTAAACGATAAAAAGTGGCGGCATGAAACAAAGAATGATTATCGCAACGATCGGCAAAATGGGTTTCCACTTGTTCGCATGCGCAACAAAAAATAGAAAACAGATCGCTTGAATAGCAAACGCCAGCATCAGTAATGGCATCGCATTCATCATCAGCGTCGGAATTAGCGAATTGGAAGCTGGATTCGTAAAGAGATCGAGCACAAATACGATCAAATAAATCCACACCAACGATTTCTGCAGCATCCACTCCCGCATTGGGCGCAGACCTGGAATGCCTTCTCCCGTTTTGTTGAGCAGCCAGCGGCTAATACCGTGAGTGACAAAGGTGTAAAACAACGCCACAAAGATCAGATACAAAGGTATCACTTGCACAATGAAATTCACATACCAGTCCTGGTCCTTCGGTAGAACTTCCCTAATCCCCGGCGGCATACTTGCAATGCTGTCCATCATAAAATGCTTGAACTTCGCTACCGGATCAAATCCGAGCGAATACCCAATGAGCAGGCTGAGCAGCGACTCCGCCAGAATAGTGATAATTCCTGCTGTGAGTACAGTCCTAGCCGGGGCTTTTCGTTTATATAAATTACCCATGACCAGTACCGGCGGCAAGAAGAACAGCGATACGGACATGAGGGATATCCCATGCCACTGGGTAAGCAAATAAACGACGAGCAAGCTGATGACATAACTGATGACGAAACGTTTGGTGCTTGATTTAACATATAACATCAATACAGGAATCATGAGAAAACTAAATGTGAAAATAATAAAAGGCGTCATTAGAGATAGCAATGAAAGGATCGTCACCGCACTCCAAATGATGCTTTGCCAACTTCGATTCCCCAACCGGGCTCACCTCTTACGTAAATGTTCTTCGAGCGATGAAATGTCGCCGTACCAGTCCTCAAGTTGATGGCCCTCTTGGCGGTGCTTCTTCATTTTCTCTACAATGGCTTCGTCCAAATCGCGATAAGAAATACCCAGTCTTCTCCCCAAAATATAGCCGCTTGAGATTAGACTGGCCAAACCATCCACAATTCTGACATGGCTGCCTTCCCATATGCCTTTAAGCAGGTGCGCTACGTGATCTACGACTTCTGTCTTGAGCCACTCAATGACTTTGGCTCGTCTGGCTAGGTCTACATCCTTTTCCCTATTCAGCAACCGTCATCTCTCCTCATCCTACAAAAGACTATAGCGTTAATTATACCACAAAATAGGGGGAGAAAAGAAAGCCTCTACAAAGCGGTGCGATCTCTCCTCACGCCTATGGACTTATCGGCATACAAAAAAGACAGCCGTATAAACAGCTGCCTTCTTAGTAAACCCTATTCCGTTGTATAAGGCAACAATGCGATTGTACGGGAACGCTTGATAGCGATCGTCAATGCACGTTGGTACTTAGCGGAAGTACCAGTTACACGTCTAGGAAGAATCTTCCCGCGCTCACTGATGAACTTTTTAAGAGTTTCGATGTCTTTATAGTCAATGTGCTTGATTTTGTTAACTGTGAAGTAACAAACTTTACGACGTTTGCCTTTACCGCCTTTGCCACGAGGAGCAAATTTGCGGTCGCCGCGATCTTCACTATTGTTATCTCTTTTTTGGAAAGCCATTAGTTTGTTCAGTCCTTTCTACTTTAGAATGGCAAGTCATCATCGGAAATGTCGATCGGTTTTCCGTCATCGATGAAAGGATCTTGCTGCTCGCGTGACCCACCGCCACGATTGCCACTGCCTCCGCCGCCGTAGCTAGCGTTTGCGTTCGATCCACCGTCTTCACGATTTCCGGCACTGTTACTGGATTCAAGGAAGCGTACATTATCGGCAATCACTTCGGTCACGTAAACTCTCTTGCCCTCGTTGTTGTCATAATTACGTACCTGAATTCGGCCTTCCACTGCTGTCAAACGACCTTTACGCAAGTAGTTCGCGCATGTTTCGGCAAGCTGCCTCCACGTGACGATATTGATAAAGTCCGCTTCGCGTTCTTTCGAACCTCCGCTTGTGAAAGGACGGTCTACTGCGAGAGTAAACTGCGTAACCGCAACGCCGGCTGGCGTATAACGAAGTTCTGGATCTCTGGTCAATCTACCGATAAGAATGACACGGTTCAACATAGAACATTCCCCCTGACGAAAATACTGGCATGCAATTAAGCTACGTCGTTTGTGATTAAGTGACGGATAACTTCATCCGTAATCTTAAGTACGCGATCAAGTTCAGTTACAACAGCAGGTTCTGCGTTGAAGTGTACAAGCACGTAGTGCCCGTCACGGAACTTATTGATCTCATACGCAAGACGGCGTTTGCCCATCAGGTCATGTTTGGAGACTTCGCCTCCACCGTTCGTGATGATGCCTTGGAACTTTTCTACTGTAGATTGAACAACTTCTTGCTCAACGTCAGTACGAATGATGTACATCAGTTCATATTTGCGCATGTATGTCACCTCCTTTTGGACTAAGCGGCCCCTGTTCAAGCTTGTTCGCACAAGCGAAGGAGCAAGGAGCGAGGATTCTTTTTCAAAACTCGCACCTGAATACTATAGCAAATTGAACGCCAGATTACAAGTCTTTCTCTCAAGGATGAACATGGCAACGCCTATCGTACATGCTTCCCCCTCAAGAGGGTAATCTAAACCTGATTGAAAATCTTTCGAAGAGGTGATCAATGTGGGTGAATGGACACAGTTCAATGAAGGCGATCATGTACCTAACGACGGCGTATATATCGAGATGGGCGAGAATGCCGTCCACATGGGGATTGAGAACCCGAAAACAGTCACGTTAAAAAAAGGAGACAGATTTCCGGCCAACAGCAACCACAATCGGAAATGGCACCGCAAAAAGCCTTAACTAGGAGAAATTCACCATGAGAACATCCACGTTTACTTGGCTGTTTACCTTTATTGGTGCAGCCCTCTGTTTAGGTCATTATTTATTTCACGATCATGATGCCTTTTACATGATCTTCTATGCGCTTAGCGTCCCTGCCTGGTTTGCATCCACATTCACGGACATCTATGAGATCTCCATGTTTCGGATGCTCATCATCTATGTATTGACGATCGCTACATGGGCGTTAGTCGGCTATGTTATTGATCGATTCTCTATCAGTTACAGAAACCGCAATAAGAGCTATTAACGGCTGAAATGAAAGAAAGCTGGCCCCTAGGTAGTTTAGTTTACCTGCTTAGGACCAGCTCTTTTACACAATAAATCTATACCCGGATCCCCAAACCGTGCCTATATACTGAGGTTTCGACGGGGTTTCTTCAATTTTCTCTCTGATTCGGGCGATATGAACCGTGACGGTTGAGGCATCACTCATCGCGTCCAAGCCCCAGATTCTCTCAAAGAGCTCTTCCTTGCCAAACACCCGATTGGCGTTCTGCAATAAAAATAGAAGCAGGTCAAATTCCTTTTGCGCCATAACGACTTCATTTCCGTTCACAAAGACGCGCCTTGCCTCCTTTTGAATCTCCAGACCTCTGACTTGAATCGTGCTTCCCTCATTCCCTTTTCCAAACCGCTCTTTCATCCGTTGGAACTTTTTCAAATGAGCCCCTACCCGCGCAACCAGCTCTCCTGAGCTGAAGGGCTTGGTAATATAATCGTCCGCACCAAGGCCCAGGCCGTTAATTTTATAAATTTCCTCAGCTCTTGCCGATACCAGAAGAACAGGAATATCGTCATGCTCGCGCACTCTCTTCAATACCTCAAATCCATCTATATCCGGCAGCATGATATCTAGAATGATCAGCTCAAAGTCTTCATCCTTGAGAGCTTTCAAACCCGCTAATCCACTGTTCACCGTCTTAACAGAGTAACCGCTCAACTCGAGGTAATCTTTCTGTAGATTGGCGATACTTTGATCATCTTCAATAATCAGAATTTTTTTCATCATAACCTCCAAGCATACTAGAACTTCTTCAGAGATATCATTATCTGAGTACCCTCTCCTACGGCACTTTTCGCCCATATTTTCCCGTCGTGCCCTTCTATAATTTGCTTGGCGATAGCGAGTCCTAGTCCACTGCCGCTTTTTCTTGAAGGGTCCACCTGATAAAATCGCTCAAAGATATGGGGAAGTTTATTCTCCGGTATTCCTTTTCCATTATCCTTAATTTCTATGATCGCAGACGTTCTTGTTTCCCTGAGAATAATCTCAATCTTTCCGTCCGCTTTCTCTACATATGTCATAGCATTATCAAGAATGTTCTGTATGACCCTCTTTAATCTTTCACGATCAATTAAAACTTTGACTGGCTCATTAAGTTCGTTGATTAACGCTAACGAGAGGTTAGCCTTTTCGTATTCATATTTATGATCCGCGACACAATCCTCAAAATAACTCGCCAAATCACTCTTTTCAAAATGATAAGGAAGTTGGTTCAAATCCAGCTTGGAGTATAGAAGCAGATCATCGATCATAGCATTCACGAGAATAGCTTTGGATCGTGCCGTTTCCAGATACTCGTCCATTTTCTCAGGTGTCTTGGCTACCCCATCGATAATTCCTTCAATATATCCTTTGATCGAGGTTACAGGCGTCTTTAAGTCATGGGAAATACTTGAAACCAGGAACTTTCGGTTATCATCATATTTTTGCTGCATATAAACCGATTCTTTCAGCTTAATTCTCATGAGCTCCAGCGTCCTGCATAACTCGCGAACTTCACCCTCGCCCTCTTCTGCAATCCCTTGGTTTAAATCACCTTCGCTAATTTTATTAGCAGCAGCTTTGAGCCTGGAGATCGGCGATATAATGCCGCGGGAGAATCGATACGACACCCAAAAGTTCGTTAACAAGAAAACAAAGGTGAATACACAAACTGTAAATATGCCGAGCACCATAAAAAAGTTCGTTTTCAACTTGATTGGAGCAAGCAGCAGCAGAACACCGGGATCGCCAGTCGTTAGCTTATAATCCACTCTTGTAATCATATATGTTTTACCGGCAAGTTCGACCTCATCTCGAGTTGCCTGATTGTCTGAGAGCATAAGACTTCTCTCAATATCGATTCTGTTGAAATTTTGCGTAGCGTATACAACTTCTCTATTTTTTAAAATAATCGCACTGGCATCCAAAGCGTTAACTCGATTAGCAAGCTCTTGTTGAAATTTCGTATCCAAAAGCTGCTCGAACTTGAGGGGCTGTGCTTCTCTTTTGATCTCACTGATCGCCGCTCGAACTTCGAGGGTCTTCTGAACCTCCTTCGTATCGGCTTCGCGACCAAAAACCTTCGTATAAGCAGCAACGAAAATAATGACAGCCAGAACTGTCAAACCAACGGAGAGCAGCACAGCCAGCGCATTCATCGTGAAGAAACGTTTGGTTAAATGCATGAAGATCCCTTTCTATATATCCTTACTGTCAAACAAATAATACCCTGTTGTAAATAACATCATACCACAGCCCGACATGATTAGAATCTGACGGAATATTTTAAACACATTAATCGTTTCCGATATCCATAATGTATACCAATCCAGCATCGATGTAATGAAAAAACTGGAGTAGGATGAGAACACAATCCCCAATGAGTTAAAAACGATAAATACCAGAATCGAGAGGAAAAATACAGCGAGTCCTCCTTGTATCACGTTAGACAACAAGACGACAATCAGCGCAAACACAAATACGGGGAAAAAAGTTAATCCGTACGATAAAACAACCTTCAAGATCCCTGGCAAACTAGCTGATGAGGGATTAAAAATAAACCCCGCTAATAACGAAAGAATCATCACGAACAGAAGATTGCCCGCAATAAATAAAGCTAAATTCAACACTTTCGCACTAAACACACTGAATCGGGAGACTGGTCTTAGCAGTGTTATTTTCATTGTATTCGATGAGGATTCACCGTTAAACATATCGATCGCTACAAAAATGGCAAACAACGGCAAGAGCGTATACGTAATAAACGATAAAACGACGATAGGAAATTCAACGCTTCCTACAACCCGCAATCCAAGCCCATGCTTGATTGTGGTTACAGCGATCTGTCCAACCAAAACAGCAAGGATAGATAAAATGGCAGCCGCCATCATCTTTTTCTTTTTCAACAGCTTCACGGATTCATTGATAAATGCGGCCTTAAACCCTTCCATTCCGGTCCACCTCACTAACAAAAAAGTTCTCCAATGAAGAATAGTACGAGAGGATATTCTGCGTATATTCTACATTAACAAGTTTGCCTCCATAAATAATGCCGATTCTTGTGCACGTTAATTCCACATCATGAATCAAGTGGCTTGAGATAAAAAATGTCGTGCCTTCCTGAGAAAGTTGTTTGATCAATTTCCTCATCTCCAGCATCCCTTCAACATCCAGTCCGTTTAGAGGCTCGTCCAATATTAATAATTTAGGTTTCGACAGTATAGCAGCCGCGATCCCCAGTCTTTGTTTCATCCCCAGTGAAAACTTCTGAGATTTCTCATTTTTATATTTCAACATGCCTGTAAGTTCGAGGCACTCATCAATTCTCTTCTGATCGACATGCGGATAAAACCTAGCGAACATCTTTAAATTATCGTTAGCTGTTAAATAAGGATAAGACTCCGCTGTTTCAATCAAACAACCCACATGCTTCATGGCGTTAACATAGTCGTCTAAAATGCTGGCACCGAAAATTTTCACATCGCCACGGTCTGGCTTCATGAGTCCAGTTATCATTTTCATAGCTGTCGTCTTCCCTGCACCATTCGGCCCCAGGAATCCGAATATATCGCCTTGATCAACATCCAGGTTTAACTCTGTGATCCCTCGGCCATTTTTGAATGCCTTCGTTAATCCACTTATTTCAATCGCCTTGACTGTCAATTTCCATCATCTCCCCAAAAAAAACGCTCAGGAAGCCGCACCGGCAGCCTCCTGAACCTCTCTGTTCTATTCAAATATGCGGCTAAACTCTCCATCGTAATATGGTTTCGAGATAGATCTGTATGAATTTTCGTTAACAATCTCAACATTCATTTCAAAATAAACTTTGCCTGTTGCACCTTGATGAATGGAACCATTTTTCTGCTCGCCTTTTGCATCCTTATACGTGAATGTTGAGGACGCCGCCGGATCGTATTCAAAGTCAAAGGCATCTTTATCCGGATATTGACTCTCATAGCCTGGAATAACCGTTTCCGAATATTTTCCTTTCACTTTATCGTTGTCTACGCTTATGATCTCAACCATTCTTTCGCCGATTTTCACAAACTTGCCATCTTTCTCCATAATGATATCGTTTTTATATTTACCTACATACTTGCTGCTAAATCCATTGGAGTAGCTAACCTTTTCAACTTTTGCACCAGTTAGGTCAGGCAGTGTAATTTTCGTATTGCCAACTTCAGAAAGCTTTACGATGACATTTAGGTTCAAATCGTGTTGAACACCATTTTTATCTTTTCCGGACAGTGTAATGTCACCTGTCACATTTTCGAGGTAACCCGCTTTATTTTCATTAGCCGAGCCTACCACCTTTTTCACAAATACATCGCTCTCTATGGCCGGCATATCGCGATCATCATTCAGCATCTGCTTGATCCCAAAAGAGGAGACAGCATTTAGGACGGCTGGCACCTGAGTTTCAGACAAGCTGCCCGAATATACTTTTCCACCTTCAGGTCCTTCCTCTACTTGCACGTAATCTTTCAAACCACCAACCACGGCATCAACGATTTTTTCAATTTCTGGTGCTCCCTTTTCTTTAAAGGGGTTTTTGAAATCTACAGAACGAAACTTGCTCTCATTCGCCGGATATTCCATTACATAATAAGTATTGTCTGTTCCATTTTTATTAACTGATTTCGTTATATCGGAATAATAGTATCTTGAAGTTGTTTCGCCATTGGCGTCTTTCGTCGTTGTATTCTCTTCCTTCATATGGTTTTCAACATCCATCTTTTGCGACGTTGATCCTTGAATTAAGGTTTTATCGTTATCTTTCAACGTATAGAGCGCTTCTAGGGTATAGTTCTTCATATCCTTTTCCATCATGCTTGCGGTCGTTTTTGCTGAACCTTTTAAGCGGTCATAACCCGATCCAAGCAGCGTATCGGCAAATGCCGTGGATACGAATAAACACGCTCCAATCGTAAAGGACAGTACAGTAACGGATTTTTTACTAAGTTTCATCTCTTTTCTCCTTTAAACACAATGTACGGGAAACGTTTCCTTATATTTATATTAATATATCCTTATTGAATCCATCTAAATGGAATATTAACAAAGTATAAACTCTTTTTCACTTCGGGGTAGAGATAAAAAAAGTCGTACAGCTATCATGCTGCACGACCTGATTTATTTCCTAAATACCTTCTTCTCAGAAATCTTCCCATCTGCAAAATAAACGATTTCCGCAATGTAGCCTGGTTGATTAGAAATGGCGAAATCATAGGTTTTCTTCCCATTCTCGTCTTTCACCAACTTGCCCTTCGCTCCTGTTTGCTTCACCAAATCATCATAGGTGCTTGTCATGCTTATCTTATCAGCTTGCTCCTTCGTTATCTGAGGAAGCGGCTCATCCTTTGTTGTATCGTTGCTACCGGTTGCCGGCGTTGCTGTTGCAGATGTTCCACCACCTGTCCCACTTGTTGCACTAGGCGTCGCTGAAGCCCCTGTGGAAGGCGCTATAGTCGCTCCCGCTGTTGGGCTGGGCGATACACTCTCTTCACTCTTTTTAGCGCATCCTGTGGCTACTACAGCTAGTACCAGAAATATCATCATCCAACTTCTCATTACGCTTACCTCCTTCTTGTTGCCAACACATAGATATGAGCTTATTCTGCTTTTCTTTTAGCCTTTTTATCCCTACTGGGTTAGACAAAGAACTGAAAACAAAAGAGCCTTCTACGCCCTTATAGACGTAATTAAATCCCAAAATGTTTCACGTGGAACTCAAATATTGGCATTAATATGGTTCTAGATAAAATAAAAAAGCCTCCTGCAGATGCAGAAGACTTTCATTCTTTAGCTAGTAATAGCTTGTACGGAAAGAGTGGGATTCGAACCCACGCACGCCTCGCGACGCCTAGCTGATTTCGAGTCAGCCCCCTTGGGCCTCTTGGGTACCTTTCCAATAAAACGCGAGAACAGGATTCATTATATCAAAAAATCCTGACCCCCGCAAGTGCTTTTCCACAGCATTTTTATGAGGATTCTTCCTCTTTTTCTGCGTTGGATCGAAGCACTTTCTTCAGCTTACTTTCGAACTTTGTTCTTGGAACTAGAACACTGTGTTTACAACCTACACACTTAATTCTAATATCCATCCCCATCCGTATGATTTCCATTTCATTCGTGCCACACGGATGGGGCTTTTTCATTTGCACAATATCGCCAAGTTGATACTGCTTCTTCTCCATTCGTCCGCCACCGCCTTTTCAACTACATCGTCTCAATTTGCACACTATCGAGTCTCTTCTTAATTTCTATGTTCAGAAGTCTCGTCACATTGAATTGTCGCGTTGGTTTGCACTCTGCAATAATGCGAATCTTCAGATCTGTCGTCCCCACCACTTGAACGCCAAGCACCTCAGGCTCCTTCACAATATCCTCCGTAAGCTCTTGCACGTGCTTAACAGTGTCTTTGAGAATTTGCGTAGCATCGTCAATATTTATATGATGAGGAATCGTTACATCGACAACGGCCAATGAATTGTAAGTTGAAAAATTAGTGACCTGTTTAATATTTCCGTTCGGAATGATATGTACCTCACCCGTCCAACTTTTAATCCTTGTGACTCGAATGCCAATCTCTTCAACGGTCCCTTTAAATGAATCAATTTGAATGACATCTCCTACGCCAAACTGATCCTCAAAAATGATAAAGAAACCGGTAATCACATCTTTCACCAAACTCTGCGCTCCGAAACCTATCGCTAATCCAAGCACACCTGCCCCTGCCAGCAAAGGCCCAAGATTTAAACCAACTTGTCCAAGGATTAACATAATACAAATGAGGTTTACGGTGTAGGCTATTAAATTATGTATAAGGCTGCCTATCGTATTCGTTCTACGTCTATCAAACTTCAGCGGTGACTTGTCTCTAGCAGCCATCATATGTGCAATCGTTTTATCTGCAATTTTAATACATACTCTCGCAACAACATATATGAGAATAATTTTTACGATAATCCAAAATAGGGAAGCTAGTATTTCAGGATTCGATAGATGCTTTCGAATCCAGTTCATCAAATCGGTGAAATACTTCGTAATAAAGGCCACGGTTTAGACCTCCTTTTTCATTCCATGGTAACATATTTATCTTCTTTTTTAAAATAGATGCCTCTGATTTCTACGTTCTCTGATTCAATAATCTCTTGAACTTGTACTAGATTTTCTCCAGGAAATTCAATAGAAAGGGCACAGCCAGCTGTAATTTCTTTCGGAGTGGGTCTGATGTCAATTTCTATATCCGCATACTCTAGCAGCATTTCGGCGCGCAGGGCCTGCTGCGTAGAATCGAATGCTAACAACATAACGGAAATATTCAAGGAAAATCCCTCCTCTCCTACGTATAAATGTCTCTATCTATCCATATACTAGTAAAAAAAGAAGAAGTACTTTGGAGGGATATGATGAAATTCCAAATTGGTTTCGACGGAATGAAAGACACGGAACTGACCCCACTCAAAATTCAGCACACAGACGCCGATACCCCTTTTCTTCTCTCTAAGCATTTGCAATCCATTTTTAGTAAGCTACCAACCTATCAACCTATCGTTGTTATCTGTGTGGGCACCGACCGTTCTACAGGAGATTCACTAGGTCCGTTAGTTGGCTCTCATTTGAACCGTACGACGAACCTTCGTAACCTTCACTTGTTCGGTACTTTAGATGAACCTGTTCATGCCATGAACTTATCTGAAACCGTTGATAAAATTCAACGTCAATTCGATAATCCTTTTATCGTTGCCGTCGATGCTTGTTTGGGCCAAGTATCCAGCGTAGGCTGCATTCAGGTTGCTGATGGTCCGCTTAAGCCTGGTGCTGGCGTTAATAAAGACCTTCCTCCTGTTGGCAATATTCATGTGACTGGGATCGTCAACGTAGGCGGATTCATGGAATATTTCGTTCTTCAAAATACGCGGCTCAGCCTTGTCATGAACATGGCGAACGTTATTGGCGATGCTCTTCACTCTGCATTACGTCGCACTCAAGCCTATGCGCCAAGTGCTAAGACGGCTTTACAGATTGATTAATAGCCTCTTTCTCTTCTGGACTTAATGTGTAAGTGGACTGTCCATTTTGAATCGGCTTCGCATACAAGTACATCTGCTCTCGGCTATGTATTCCCGTCAAAACCACACCATCTTGGAAATCATCTAATATGGCAATTGTGAAGCTCAGGTTACTACCTCCATCATTGAAGGCGTTATATCGATGAATCGCTACTTTGGATTTCATCTTCGTTAGGGATTGGCGAATTGTATCAACCTGGGCTGACGTCATTGCTGACTCAGCCTTTTGCTCGTTAATTGCCTGCTGCATTTCAATGAGAAGCTGCTCCATATTATCTGAACTTGAACCATTCATCATTTGCGTATATCGTTTACGCAAAGTTGATAATTTAACCGAAAGTATAATGACGATAAGGAATAAAACTAAAATCAATGCCAAAATGGCTAAAACTACAAAGTTCCCATTCAATCCGAACAGTTCCCCCATGGTTGATCCCTCTTTCTACTTAGCATACTGCGACTGGATCTCTTTCACTGCATAAATAAGAGCTTCCACTTCTTCATCCGTTGTTAAATAACCTATGCTTGCTCTTACCGCTCCACTAGCTAACGTACCTGCCGATTCATGGGCAAGCGGAGTACAATGATAGCCGGATCTAACGGCGATTTGAAAAGATTGATCCAATATGAAAGCGACTTCCGATGAATCCGCGTTATTCACATTAAAGGAAACAATCCCTGTTTTATTTTGTCCAAGAGCTGGGCCAAGAATCGTGACCCCTTCAATTCCCAGTAAACCTTCCATTAGCATTTGGGTTTGACGCCACTCTTTAGCATGGATCTTCTCAATCGTTTCCGCTATTACAAATTTCACGCCTTCGTTTAATCCAGCAATGCCAACTGTGTTTTGCGTACCTGCCTCATAACGATCAGGTCTTACTTTCGGTTGATGAATAGCTTCTGACTGACTGCCTGTTCCCCCATGCAAAAGCGGCTCCAAGTCTATGTCAGGATGGATATATAAACCACCCGTCCCCTGAGGCCCTAGAAGCCCTTTGTGGCCTGGGAAAGCCAACATATCAATGTTCATATTACCTACGTGAATAGGCAGTATACCGGCGCTCTGGGCCGCGTCTACAAGCAACTTAGCGCCATGCGTACGACATATCTCCCCGATCTCTGCCACAGGCATAATCGTCCCCAATAAGTTAGAACTGTGATTAACAACTACAAGTGATGTATTGGACTGCAGCGCCTTTTTGAAATCATCTAGCTGGATATTTCCTTCTTCATCATTACGGATATATGTAAGTTCAATTCCAGCCGTAGCCTTCAAATATTCTAAAGGTCTGCGCACGGAATTATGCTCAATATTCGTGCAGATCACGTGATCCCCAGGTTTTACAAACCCTTTGATCGCTTGATTCAGCGCATGCGTCGTATTTAATGCAAAGGACAGATCATTCGGGTTTTTGACCCCAAATAAGCGGGCTAAGTTTTTTCTCGTTTCAAATAATACCCGGCTTGCCTTCACAGCCATCTGGTGGCTTCCTCGTCCTGGATTAGCCGCATAATCTTGTATACACGTCATCATCGCATCCATTACAGCCGGTGGCTTTGGCCAGGAGGAAGCAGCTTGATCAAAATACATAACACCTTTCATATGTTCACCCACCCTCTCTCGCGGATTCAGAATTCTACTCATAAATATAGCATACCTTAGTTTGATCTTTCTGCTCGAAAGAAAACCATCGGTATGCTATCTAATTTCAAGAGATTTTGCCTTGAAGCAATTCTAGCAAACGGTTCAAGTCGTCTTTTGAATAGTAGAGAAGTTCGATTTTACCTTTATCCTGCTGATTCTTGATTTTCACCGTAGTCCGGTAAATATCTCTTAATTGATCTTCAGCTTGGTTGATATAGGGATCTCTATTCTTTTCTTTTTGCTTCGTTTTTTCTTTTTCTTGACCTGGTGACTCCTCAAGCATTTTCACGGCTTCTTCAAGTTCGCGAACACTCCATTGCTTACTAATGGTGTTTTCCGCAAGCTCTTTTTTAATTTTGTCATCTTTAACACCAACGATAGCTCTTGCATGACCCATCGATAATGTTCCACGTGAAACATATTGTTTAATTGATTCCGGTAATTGAAGTAGTCTCAGGAAGTTCGCAATATGTGAGCGGCTTTTACCAACCTTAGCAGAAAGCTCTTCTTGAGTTAACGAGAACTGATCGATAATCCCTTGATAAGCAAAAGCAATCTCCATTGCGTTAAGATCTTCCCGCTGAACATTCTCAATCAAGGCAATTTCCATGACTTGTTGATCCGTAAAGTTTCTCTCGACTGCTGGAATCGTTGCAATTCCCGTAACCTGAGATGCTCGGAATCTACGCTCACCGGCAATAATTTCATACCCTTTAAGAACCTTACGAACAATAATAGGCTGAATGACACCATGTTCTCTAATTGAATCCGCTAACTCTTTAATGCTATCTTCGTTAAAATGCTTTCTAGGTTGATAAGGGTTAGCTCTCAATTGTGCTAAAGGAATTTGAATGACTTTATCGCTCTCATCAATATGTAGTGATGTAATTAAAGCATCCAATCCTTTACCTAATCCTTTGTTTAGGCCTTTGGTCATATCGAGATCACTTCCTTCGCAAGCTCTAAATACACTTCCGCGCCTTTTGATCTAGGATCATAAGTAATAATCGATTGTCCATGACTGGGAGCCTCGCTCAAGCGAACGTTCCGCGGGATAATCGTTTGATATACTTTTGTTTGGAAGTATTTCTTAACTTCCTCAATGACTTGAATGCCGAGGTTTGTTCTAGCATCAAACATCGTCAATAAAACGCCTTCAATTTGAAGCCCTGTATTAAGATGCTTTTGGACCAAACGAACTGTATTCAACAGCTGGCTTAATCCTTCAAGCGCGTAGTATTCACATTGAATTGGAATGATAACAGAATCAGCAGCAGTTAAAGAATTAATAGTAAGAAGACCTAATGATGGCGGACAATCAATAAGAATATAATCGTACATATGTTTAACAAGTTGTAAAGATTTCTTCAAGCGTACTTCTCTTGAAATCGTTGGAACAAGCTCAATCTCAGCTCCTGCTAGTTGAATCGTCGCAGGTACAATCTTAAGATTTGGAACATTCGTATCCACTGTTGCATCTTTGGGGTGGACATCGTTAATAAGCACATCATAGATGCAATTCACGACATCGGCCTTGTTAACCCCGATACCACTAGTCGTATTCCCTTGTGGATCGATGTCAACGAGAAGCACTCTCTTCCCAAGTGAAGCTAAGGAAGCACCCAAATTCACAGAAGTTGTCGTCTTGCCGACGCCACCCTTCTGATTCGTTATTGCTATAATTTTAGACAAAACCATTTCACCTCAATCGCTTATGTTCCATATGCCATACTAAAGCAGTATATCTATCTTAACATATCTATCATTCAGTTACCTTATCTATATTTGATAGTTTTATCTCATAAGATGCAAAAAAACGGCTTGCGCCGTTTAAGGTAGCAATAAATGCTCAATTATTTTTAGGAATCTTAATTATAATTTCGTAATGATCCTCATGATCTTTCTCAGACGTGTTAATATTCAGGCCCGAGCTTGTAACCATCTCAACGGATTGGCGAATGGTGTTTAAAGCTAGTCGAACATCCTTAGAAAAGGATACGCGACGTGACTTTTTAATCTTTGTTGCTTCCTTTAAAAAGTTAATCTTAATCTCTGTTTGTTTTACGTTCAGCTCTTTAGCAATAACTTCTTCAAGAATTTTCACTTGCAGATCCTCTTGATCCAAAGCAAGTAAAGCTCTCGCATGACGCTCCGTGATCTTCCGCTCCATCAATGCCATCTTAACAGGTTCGCTTAGATGTAAAAGACGGATCTTATTCGCAATCGTTGATTGGCTCTTGCCGAGACGCTGAGCCAAGCTCTCTTGCGTCAAATCATGCATCTCGATCAACTGCTGGTAAGCGGCAGCCTCTTCGATTGCAGTCAATCCTTCACGCTGCAAATTCTCGATAAGAGCAATGGATGCAGCTTGAGAATCATTGAAATCTCTTACAATTGCAGGGATTGTATCAAGACCTAGCTTCTTAACTGCTCTTAGTCGCCGTTCTCCGGCAATGAGTTCGAATGTATTGTTTTTGACTCTGACAACGATTGGCTGAATAACACCATGCGTTCGAATCGTTTGGCACAATTCATCAATACGATCATCATCAAATAAGGTTCTAGGTTGATATGGACTTGGAATAATAGTATTAACCGGTATGTTTTTGACCTCATCCGTCGACGAACGATCAGCAAGTCCAAATAGCTTTGAAATTTGTTCTTTCATAGGAAACCCTACCACCAACTCTTCCCGTAGTTTAAGCGACCATTACGATCCAAAGATAGACGACCTCTTCGTCCTACAGAACGAAAACGCTTGTCAAGAATACGGCGAAGTATGACAAGTGCAATCACATAAACTCACTACAAATTGAATAGATTCTTACTATTATATATTCTTCATCGAAGCTAGATTTCCTGCTTTAAGCAATTGTGAAACTTAAATGAATAATGTTTCACGTGGAACATTTCACCTTTTCATAAGTGGCTCTTTCAGTGGAATTCCAGCCTTTCTAGGATACTTAGCCGGTGTTGCAGCGAGCTTTTGAATTTCCACGAAATGCCGCAGCGATTCCTCAACAGGCAACTGCATCTTAAGAACTTTAATAACTTTCCCCTTCAACTCAGATAAGCTATAAGATGACTCACTTAGCTCCTCTTCAATCTCTGAGCCCTTCATGGCAATAAACGTACCATCCTTCTTCACAAAAGGAAGACAAAATTCATTCAACACTTGAAGTCTAGCAACAGCTCTAGCAGTAACCAGGTCAAATTGATCACGATATTTAGGAAGTCTAGCAATATCCTCTGCTCTACCATGAACGCATTCCGTATCCGTTAAACCTAATTGTGAAACCAACTCTTTTAAAAACAAGATTCGTTTATTCAAAGAATCAATGATCGTAACTTTTAGGTGAGGAAATGCGATCTTCAAAGGAATGCTTGGAAATCCGGCGCCAGAACCAATATCTGCAATCGTAGATATGGAGTTCATATCAAAATTAAAAGAAACGGAAAGAGAGTCGTAGAAATGCTTTAAGTATACCTGCTCTCTCTCCGTGATACCTGTTAAATTCATTTTCTCATTCCACTCTACAAGAGTCTTAAAGTATTGCTCGAACTGTTCCAGTTGTAGAGTAGAAAGAGTTATTTGTTGCTTCTCTAAAAATTGAACAAATTGTTGTTGAATAGCATCCATATATTAACCTCTAGCCGCCGTGACTCTGTTATAGTGTTCCAAATATACAAGAAGAATAGAAATATCCGATGGTGTCACACCTGCAATACGCGATGCTTGACCAATCGAGATCGGACGGATTTTAGCCAGCTTTTGCTTCGCTTCCGTTGCAATCCCATGAATTTCGCTATACTCGATATCATCCGGAATCTTCTTCTTCTCCATTTTACGCAGACGCTCGACTTGATTGCTTTGCTTCTCAATGTAACCCGCATATTTAACTTGAATCTCAACTTGTTCTTTCATTTCATCGTCCAGCTCAAGTGGTGAAGGTGACATTTGTTCAATATGTTTGTATTCAATTTCAGGGCGACGAAGCAGCGCGATTGCTGGAACAGAATTATTCAAAACTACACTTTCCAAGCTTTCCAAAAGCTGTTGGACATGCGGTTCCGGTCTAATTTTATCCGTATTCAAACGTTCAATTTCTTGGTCTACTAATTCTTTTTTCTTCAAAAACGTCGCGTAACGCTCCTCAGAAATCAGTCCAATATCATGACCAATTGGTGTTAAACGCAAATCAGCATTATCGTGACGAAGCAGCAAACGATACTCCGCACGAGACGTTAATAGACGATATGGCTCGTTTGTCCCTTTTGTAACTAAATCATCAATAAGAACACCGATATATCCTTCCGAACGATCTAACACAACTGCTTCTTTACCTTGAACTTTACGAGCTGCGTTAATCCCAGCCATAACCCCTTGCCCAGCTGCTTCTTCATACCCAGATGTCCCGTTAATTTGTCCGGCAGTAAACAAACCGCTAACTAGCTTAGTCTCTAATGAAGGCTTCAATTGAGTAGGAACTACCGCATCATATTCAATGGCATAACCGGTACGCATCATTTCTACTTTCTCAAGACCTGGTATGGAGCGCAAAATGCCAAGCTGCACATCTTCCGGCATACTCGTTGATAAACCTTGTACATAATACTCAGATGTATTACGGCCTTCCGGTTCTAGGAAAATTTGATGCTTCGGTTTATCGGCAAAACGAACAATTTTATCTTCGATGGATGGGCAGTATCTCGGCCCAGTACCTTCAATCGCACCTGAAAACATTGGAGCACGGTGCAGATTCGAATTAATTATGTTATGTGTTTCTTCGGACGTATACGTTAACCAACAAGGCAGTTGTTCATTAGCAGCACCTGACTTTGTTTCAAAAGAGAAAAACTTAGGTTCATCATCACCAGGCTGAATTTCCGTTTTACTAAAGTCGATTGAATCTTTATGAACCCGCGGCGGTGTTCCTGTCTTGAAACGCACGAGATCGAAACCTAACTTACGCAGCGATTCCGATAGCTTCACCGAAGGTTGTTGATTGTTCGGGCCGCTCTCGTACATAAGCTCACCCATGATAACTTTCCCTCTGAGGTAAGTTCCTGTCGTAAGAACAATTGCTTTAGCGTAATATTCAGCGCCTGTTTTCGTAATAACACCTTTGATCGCCCCATCTTCAACGATGAGGTCTTCAGCCATACCTTGACGTAACGTTAAGTTTGGCGTAGCTTCAATTGTTTCTTTCATTTTGTGCTGATACGAAAACTTGTCGGCTTGTGCACGAAGTGCATGTACAGCTGGACCTTTGCCAGTATTCAGCATGCGCATTTGAATATAAGTTTTGTCGATGTTGCGACCCATTTCGCCGCCGATCGCATCGATTTCTCGAACAACGTGGCCCTTTGCAGGACCACCAATGGATGGATTACATGGCATGAAAGCAACCATATCCAAATTAATTGTTAAAAGCAGTGTATTACAACCCATCCGGGCAGATGCCAGAGCAGATTCACAACCTGCGTGTCCAGCGCCGATGACAATAACATCAAATTCACCTGCATGATATCCCATAGTTCAAAGTCCCTCCCTCTTTTATGAAAACGAAAATGCTGTCGGTTTTCATTTACCTAAGCAGAATTGTGTAAAAATTTGATCGATCAACGACTCACCAACAGAATCGCCAATAATCTCTCCAAGCTGCTCCCAAGCCGCTCGAATATCGATTTGTATCATATCAATTGGTACGTATTGCTCGTTCGCTTCAAGCGCATCATGCAGCGAGCGTTTTGCTTGCTTCAACAAAGATATATGTCGAACGTTGCTAACGTACGTCAAATCACTTGACTCTAGTTTGCCCTCAAAGAAAATTGCAGCAATCGCTTTTTCTAAATGATCAATACCTTTATTCTCAATCAGTGATAGCTCGACAATACGCTCATGTGGAAAATAACTCAGTACCTGATCGATATCTAGCTTACGACTTAAATCAATCTTATTCAAAATAACAATCGTTTGCTTATCCGCTAATTGCTTCATTAAAGCAAGCTCATCTAACTGAAGTTCTTCATTGCTATTCAGAACCAGTAAGATCAGATCTGCTTCCGCCAAAGCAGTTTTCGATCTTTCAACTCCGATTTGTTCCACTAAATCTGTCGTTTCACGAATCCCCGCAGTATCCAACAGCTTAAGCGGAATACCGCCAACATTAACAAATTCCTCAATGACATCTCTAGTCGTTCCTGGAATATCGGTTACAATCGCCCGATTCTCCTGCGCCAATTCATTTAACAACGACGATTTTCCTACATTCGGTCTGCCCACGATAGCCGTTTCAATACCCTCACGCAATATTTTACCTTGCTCAGCGGTCACCAAAAGACGGTCAATTTCAAGCATTACCGTGTCACATTTACTCTTTATGAAAGCATTCGTCATTTCTTCAACATCATGCTCTGGATAATCAATATTGACTTCCACATGGGCCATTAATTCTACCAACACATATCGTAAATGTTTGATTTGCTTCGACAAATTTCCTTCAACTTGCTTTAACGCCACTTTAAAAGCTCTGTCCGATTTGGCGCGAATTAAGTCGATAACAGCTTCCGCTTGCGTCAAATCAATCCGACCATTAAGGAAAGCTCGTTTCGTGAATTCACCGGGTTCCGCCAAACGTATTCCCTGCTGCAGCAATAAATCCAACACCTTCTTAACAGAAACGATACCGCCGTGGCAACTAACTTCGACAACATCCTCCATTGTAAAAGAACGTGGAGATTTCATTAAAGTAACGAGAACCTCCTCTACCTTTTCGGCAGAAGCAGGTTCTATAATAAAGCCATAATGTACCGTATGCGTCTCAGCATCTGATAATTTCGTTTTCGAGCGAAAAACACGCTCCACCAGTGGAACTGCTTCATCCCCGCTCACACGAATAACCGCTATCCCACCCTCACCGAGCGGCGTAGAAATAGCAGCAATCGTATCATTTAACATAGTATTAACACCTCGAATTTACCTCATCTTAAAGAAAAAGCAATGACTTATGCTCATGTCATTGCGGCTAAGGTTATTTGACGGCGATCACGACCCGACGGTTCGGTTCCTCGCCTTTGCTATATGTTTTGACAACAGGATGCCCTTGCAATTCAGCATGAATAATCTTCCGTTCTTGCGAATTCATCGGCTCCAAAATAACTTCTTTTTTCGACTTTATGACACGATTCGCCAACCTTAAAGCAAGCTCCTCTAACGTCTTTTTACGTCGATCTCGGAAATTTTCCGCATCCAAAATAATCCGGAAATGCGAGTTTGCATAACGATTTGCGACAATATTGACTATATACTGCAGCGCATCGAGGGTTTGTCCTCTTTTACCGATCAAAATACCAAGCTCCGAACCACTCATATTCAACTGGTAGCCTTCGCGATCCTTTGTCGTGTCTATGGTGATGGAAATTTTCATCGCTTCGAACATATCTTGTAAGAAAGCAATGGCTTCCTCAAGCGGATCTGGTATCAATTCAAGCTCAACCTTAGCTTCTTTGGAACCAATAAACCCAAACAACCCCCGGGAGGGCTGTTCCAAAATATGAATCTTTACACGATCCTCCGAAACCTGCCATTGAGATAGACCGGCTTTCACCGCTAACTCAATAGTTTTTCCAGTCACCACAATTTTTTTCATTTGGACAGGCCACCCTTATTATTTTGAGATCCAGGATTTTTTTGTTTTCCAGGAGAACCATAAATAAAGTAAGACTGAATAATGGTGAAGATGTTACCGTAGATCCAGTAAAGTGGCAGCGCAGCTGCGAAATTCATGGACATCACGAAAATCATAACCGGGAAAATGTATAGTAAGCTTTTCATTTGTTGATTCATTTGAGAAGACATAAACATTTGTTGAACGAATGTGGTTGCCGCGGCAATGATCGGAAGAATGTAATAGTGATCGGGCTGTCCTAAATTCATCCATAAAAAAGTATGCTCTCGAATATGGTCATTACGCATGATAGCTTGATAAAGCGCAATCAGAATTGGCATTTGAACAATGATTGGGAAACATCCGGCTAACGGATTCACACCATTTGACTGAAATAACTTCATTGTTTCTTCCTGCTGCTTCTTCGCATCATCTTTATACTTTTCTTTAAGCTTCTTCATCTCAGGCTGCAACTCTTGCATCCGTTTGGAGCTCTTATACTGCTTCAGCGTCAGAGGCAAAATAATGAGACGAATAATTAGGGTTACGACCAAAATGGATAAACCATATTGACCCCATAACTTGACGGCGAACCAGTCGAGTGTCTGCGAAAGCGGGTACACAAAATATTTGACAAAAAAACCTGCCGTATTAGGATCAATCGGTGCCATAGCAGCGCTACTAGGACTACATCCTGACAACAATAAGATCAACGCAGAAAGAGCTGCAAGCAAATAAAGTCGACGAGTCAAAATGAGATCCTCCTAAATATCTTTTCCAACATAAACTATAACACAATTTAAGCGTGAAAAGAAATAATGCTTCACTTTTTTATTGTGTCATTTCTTTTTAATAAAGAAGCTTTTCGGATTACATGCCAAATGCTTTTCTCCATCTCGGCATATTCCATGTCTACAGCGGGTTTCCGAGCCAGCAAAATGTAATCATAATGCGGCGTCAAATTCTCCTTTTTCAAACGGATGATCTCTTTCACCATTCGTCTCAAGCGGTTCCGAACAACCGCATTCCCCACTTTTTTACTCACCGAGATGCCAAGTCGGAAATTTTCCATTTTAGGCTGAGGTAAATAGTAAAGAACGAATTGATGGTTGGCCATTGATTTGCCATATCGGTAAATCTTATTGAAGTCTTCTCGTTTAGCTAATCTATATTCTTTTTCCACAGACATGTACGCTCCAGACCGTTAACTTCAGATAAGCGAAATCACCACTTAGGCATCTTATCTATTTTTGACCGAAATGACGGCATATAAACTGTCCATCCAAATGCAAAAAAAAAAGCCCCTTCCGGAGCCTCTTTTTACGCGCTAAGAACTTTTCTTCCTTTAAGACGACGAGCTTGTAGAACTTTACGACCGTTCTTCGTGCTCATTCTTTTACGGAAACCATGATTCTTCTTACGCTTTCTCGTATTCGGGTTAAACGTCGGACCCATCTATAGCACCTCCCTACCTGAGGATATCCATCCTACAAAATTTCTACTACTCATTAAATCATATATCACTCAAGAAAGTCAACCTACCCGAGCGTGCAGAATGAAATGCCAAATTGATCATAATAAATCGAAAAAGAATAACCTGTGTATAAATTTTATCCACCGAAAAGAGAAGCTTGTCGAAAATCAACAGAATATTAACAATATCTTGTGTTGTGAACAATTTCTATGCACAACTTGTTGTAATTGTGGATAATCCCAAACAATCCGTTGATTAACAGGCTATCTTTTGTTAAGATGATAATGTTTCTGTTGTGGATATACACGACCACTTCTCCGATTTATCAACAGTCTGTGGATAACATTGTGAACAAAATTCCCTCTACAAGAACAAGTCATTTTAACCGATTCTTAATAATGTGGATAAAACGACAAAAGCCGTCCTTTTTTGACCCCATCAGACATGTTGGTTCTTTTCGCAATAAATCGCGCAGAATATACTCTGATTGCGTTCAATCTATGCGTTTTTCGGATCGCTCCAGTTAGAGCTTCAACCATAATGATTTATACACAGATTGCATTTTATGAAACCTGGCCTTTACGCCACATGTTTGATTTTAAAGGAGTGAATTACTGTGGAAGGCCATTCTACGGACTTATGGCAGCAAATCTTATCGATTATACAAACTAAGCTCAGCAAACCTAGCTTCGATACTTGGCTAAAATCAACCAAAGCGACAGTTTTTAATGACTCGACTGTCGTTATTTGTGCGCCCAACAATTTTGCCCAGGAGTGGCTGGAAAGCCGCTACACCAAGCTGATTGAAGGTACCATTTATGATTTCACCGGCAAACACGTTTCCGTGAAATTCATCATTGAGACCGAAGAACAGAAAGCGCAGTCTGTTGCGACTCAACCGGCTGTCATACCGCCCAAAGGTCCCGCCATTGTAGCAGGTGAAGAAAATTTCACGAATATGATGAACTCGAGATACACGTTCGATACTTTCGTCATCGGATCAGGCAACCGATTCGCGCATGCAGCTTCATTAGCTGTGGCCGAAGCGCCAGCAAAAGCCTATAATCCGCTCTTTTTATACGGAGGCGTTGGTTTAGGCAAAACCCATTTGATGCATGCAATCGGTCATTATGTGCTGGAACATAACCCTGGGGCCCGTGTTTTATATATTTCATCAGAGAAATTTACGAATGAATTCATTAATGCTGTTCGTGATAACCGCGGTGAAGGATTCCGTAATAAATATAGAACAATCGATGTGCTATTAATTGACGATATTCAATTCCTCGCCGGTAAAGAAGGTACGCAGGAGGAATTTTTCCATACATTTAACGCGCTTCATGAAGAAGGTAAGCAAATTATTATCTCCAGTGACCGCCCTCCCAAAGAGATTCCAACTCTGGAGGACCGCTTGCGCTCTAGGTTTGAGTGGGGCTTAATTACCGACATTCAGCCGCCTGATTTAGAAACGCGCATCGCGATTTTGCGGAAAAAAGCGAAAGCTGAAAATCTTGAAATTCCGAATGAAGCAATGATCTATATCGCGAATCAAATCGATACGAACATCCGTGAACTTGAAGGTGCTCTAATAAGGGTAGTTGCCTACTCCTCTCTAATTAATCAGGATATTAGCGTACATTTGACTGCCGAAGCTTTGAAGGATATTATTCCGTCCAATCGGCCAAAGGTTATAACCATACAGGATATTCAGCAGCGTGTTGGTGAATTCTATGGATTAAAGCTCGAGGATTTTAAAGCGCGCAAACGAACGAAAGCCGTAGCTTTCCCTAGACAGGTCGCTATGTACCTGGCCCGAGAGCTGACGGACTTCTCTTTGCCAAAAATCGGAGATAATTTTGGTGGCCGCGACCATACCACGGTTATCCATGCCCATGAAAAAATATCGCAAATGTTGCAAGCGGACCAGGAGCTCTATAAGATCGTTCATAATCTCACAGAGCGTATCAAAAACCCCTCTTAATAACATTTGATTTCGGGTGAGCCTATACACAATCTATTCACATGTGGATAGGCTTGCTTTATATATGGTTCATCCACATATCCACATATCCAGAGCCCCTACTGCTATTACTAATAAAGAATGTTATTATATAAAGATATGCTAACGCACCCCAAAAAAGAACTGCAGGAGTGAAGTCATGAAATTAACGATCCTTAAAGAGCATTTAATAGAATCCATTGGTCACGTTTCCAAAGCCATTTCGTCACGTACAACAATTCCTATCCTTACAGGGATCAAAATAGATGCAACCTTAAGCGGTGTAACCCTTACGGCAAGCGATACCGATATTTCCATCCAAAGCTTTACGCCAAGCGAAAATGGTACGAACAAAATCATTCAATTATATCAAGCGGGGAGTGTTGTGCTTCCAGCTAAATTTTTCGTTGAAATTATCCGTAAGCTCCCTGCTCAACTCATTGAAATTGAAGTAGGTAATAATTTTCAAACCATCATTCGTTCAGGTTCTTCTGAAATTCAAATTATGGGACTTGATCCGGACGAATATCCGCTGCTTCCGGAAATCGAAGAAAGCAAAATGCTGCGTCTTCCAAGTGATTTGCTTAAAACAATGATTAAACAAACGTCTTACGCGGTATCAACGAATGAGTCTACGCCAATTCTTACGGGTGTACTTTGGAATATCACTGGTGATAAACTGAAATTTATTGCTTGTGACCGTCACCGACTTGCCAGCCGAGAAGTTACCGTTGATAACGATAATGCGCACAATTTGCCTAATATTGTTATTTCAGGCCGAACTCTGAATGAATTAAGCAAAATCTTGCCTGATCAAAACTCACTTATAGATATAGTTATTTCGGACAATCAGGTTTTATTCAAAATTCATTCGATTTTATTTTACTCACGCATTTTGGATGGTACGTATCCGGATACATCGAAGCTTATTCCTCAGTCTTTCCAAACGGAAATGGTCGTTCCGACGAAAGAATTGGCTGAAGCCATCGATCGCGCTTACCTCCTTTCCAAAGAAGATAAGACGAATATTGTTAAAATGATGATGCTGGAAGACCAAACTATCGAAATTTCGTCCAGCTCCTCCGAGCTCGGCAAGGTAACGGAACAAATTAACCTGCAGCATATTGTCGGTGATTTACTCAAAATCTCTTTTAACTCCAAATATATGCTTGATGCGCTCAAAGTTCTCGACTCAGAGTTTATTCATATTGGATTTACTGGAGCTATGCAGCCTATCATCATGAAACCGCAAGATTCGACAAACATTCTACAGCTGATCTTGCCATATCGAACAACGAATTAAGGAGTGCTCCAGTATGAAGCAAATCGCTATTAACACGGACTATATTACGCTCGGGCAGTTTCTCAAATTATCGGACTGTATATCCACAGGTGGACAAGCCAAATTTTTTGTTGTGGATACAAAAATCGAAGTGAACGGACAAGCAGAAAATCGCAGAGGACGGAAACTCGTTCCGAAAGATATCGTTACCGTGGAGGGTTTCGGACAATTCGAAGTCGTTAGCTCCTGATTGGGCCAAGCCAGGAGGATGAGTAATCATGTTTTTGAACAGACTCGCGCTTAAGTCTTACCGAAATTACGATCAGATCGAGTTGACCACGGATAGCAATGTCAATATCTTCGTAGGACCTAACGCACAGGGCAAAACGAATTTATTGGAATCCATCTATGTATTGGCAATGACCAAATCACATCGTACTCATCAAGACAAAGAACTGATCGGCTGGAACGGTGATCAAACGCAGCTGCATGCACAGATTCAAAAGCGATATGGCAGTTGTCAATTGGATCTCTCCATTTCAACCAAAGGCAAGAAGGCAAAAATTAATGGGCTCGAGCAGAAAAAGCTCAGCAACTTTATCGGTGCGCTTAATGTTGTTATGTTTGCGCCCGAAGATTTAGAAATTGTCAAAGGCACGCCTGGTATCAGACGAAGATTTCTCGATATGGAGATTGGCCAGGTTCAGCCCTCTTATCTCTATGATTTATCGCAATATCAAAAAATTTTGCTTCAGCGTAACAATTATTTAAAACAAAATTTCGCTGGAAAAGGCTCACCAGACGCGATGTTGGACATCTGGAATGAACAATTAGCACTGTATGGTGTTAAAATTATGAAAAAGCGTCAAAACTTTATAAAGAAGCTGCAACAATGGGCTGAAACGATCCATCGAGGAATAACGAATGACAGTGAAGAGCTACTCATCCGCTATTCCCCTTCGTTTGACATGGGCTCGTTTGAAGATGAATCTGTTTTATTAAACCAATTTATGATAAAGTTATCTTTGGTCAGAGATCAGGAATTCCGAAGAGGCGTTACACTAGTGGGCCCTCATCGCGACGATCTTCTTTTTTACATCAACGACAAAGAAGTGCAAACCTACGGCTCCCAGGGGCAGCAGCGCACAACTGCACTCTCCCTTAAGCTGGCGGAGATTGAACTCATCCATGAGGAAGTTGGCGAATATCCTCTTTTATTGCTTGATGATGTGCTTTCAGAGCTTGATGAATATAGGCAGACGCAGTTGATCCGCACGTTCCAAGAAAAAGTGCAAACGTTTATCACCACGACGGGTCTAGAGAGTGTCCATTTGGACCAACTGAACCATGCTTCCGTGTTTCATGTTTTGAAAGGAAATGTAAGTGGCAGGAGCTGAGGAGCATGTTTATTCATTTGGGTGGAGAAAAAATTATTCGAGCTTCCGAACTGATTGCTATATTCGATATCTCGATAGAAAAATCCTCAAAAATATCGAAACAATTCATTCAACAAGCTGTTAAGGATAAAAAAACAGAAAAAATCGGTGAGGAAGAATGCAAATCTCTCGTTGTTACGAAGAGTAAAGTGTATTATTCCCCGATCTCCTCTACCACGCTCAAGAAAAGAGCGCATCTTTTGTTAACGAACTAACCTTTTGTTGTTCACATAAGAGAGTATAAGAGGTTTATCTCACTATAAAAAAGCAGGTGGAGATTAACATGTCTGTGAATCAAAATGCGTACGATGATAGTCAGATTCAGGTTTTGGAAGGGTTAGAAGCCGTTCGCAAAAGACCGGGTATGTATATTGGTTCAACCAGTGCCCGTGGACTTCACCATCTCGTTTGGGAAGTTGTCGATAACAGTATTGACGAGGCGCTTGCTGGCTTCTGTACGAAAATCGATGTAATTGTTCATAAAAATAATAGTATTACCGTCATTGATAACGGACGTGGGATTCCGGTCGGGGAAAATGCGAAGCTCAAACGTCCAACGCTTGAAGTCGTACTCACCGTCCTGCATGCGGGCGGTAAATTCGGTGGCGAGGATTCCGGTTACAAAGTATCCGGGGGGCTGCACGGTGTAGGTATTTCCGTAGTTAATGCGTTGTCTGAGCACTTAACTGTAAAAGTAAAGAATAAAGGCCAAATTCATCAACAAGAATACCGCCGCGGAACACCGCAATATGATGTGAAAGTGGTTGGGGAGACGGAAGAAACGGGCACGACGGTCACGTTCCAGCCAGATCCGGAGATTTTCAAAGAGACAACGGAATATGATTTTGACATCCTTCAATCCAGGATTCGCGAGCTCGCTTTCCTGAACAAAGGAATCGAGATCAATTTAATCGACGAACGTACAGATACGGCTACAACGCATATGTATGAGGGCGGGATTATTTCCTTCGTTCAGCATTTGAATAGAAATCGCGAAGTTGTCAATGAGCTGCCGATCTATGTAGAGGGCTCCAAAGATAATATCTCTATCGAGATTGCCCTTCAGTACAATGACAGCTACACCGAAAATATTTATTCCTTCGCCAACAACATCAACACACATGAAGGCGGTACGCACGAATCAGGTTTCAAAAGTGCGCTTACACGGATTCTGAACGATTATGCTCGTAAAACGAACTCCCTGAAAGAAAGCGATTCAAACCTTTCCGGTGACGATGTCCGTGAAGGGCTTGCTGCGATTATTTCCGTGAAAATTCCGGAGCCTCAATTCGAAGGGCAAACGAAAACGAAACTAGGAAACAGCGAAGTCCGCGGTATTGTCGAGTCTTTATTTGCTGAGAAATTGCAAACGTTCATGGAAGAAAACCCAGCTGTCGCCAAGCGTATCCTGGAAAAAGGGATTCAAGCGGCAAGAGCAAGGGAAGCAGCACGTAAAGCGAGAGAACTGACTCGCCGTAAAAGTGCTCTGGAAGTAAGCGCCTTGCCAGGTAAACTCGCAGACTGCTCCTCCAAGGATGCTTCTATCAGCGAGATTTACATCGTAGAAGGTGACTCTGCGGGCGGTTCAGCTAAGCAAGGACGTGATCGTCACTTCCAAGCGATTCTTCCACTTCGCGGAAAAATTTTGAATGTTGAGAAAGCCAGATTGGATCGTATTTTATCAAATACGGAGATTCGGGCGATGATTACAGCTTTCGGTACGGGAATCAGCGATGATTTCGATATCAATAAAGCTCGTTATCACAAAATCATTATTATGACAGACGCCGACGTTGATGGAGCACATATTCGTACACTCCTTCTTACGTTCTTCTACAGATACATGAAAAAGTTAATTGAGTCCGGATATGTATATATCGCACAGCCTCCTCTTTTCAAATTGGAGAGGAATAAAACCGTACGTTATGCTTATAACGAAAAGCAAAGAGAAGCGATCATGCAAGAGTTTGGTGAGGGTGCCAAAGTCAATGTACAGCGTTACAAAGGACTTGGTGAGATGAATCCTGAGCAACTATGGGAAACCACGATGGACCCAGAAAGCCGAACTTTGCTGCAAGTGACGATCGAAGATGCGATTGAAGCGGATACGCTCTTTGATTCTTTGATGGGAGATAACGTTGAGCCTAGAAGAGATTTCATCGAGGAACACGCAATTTACGTGAAAAATCTAGATGTCTAAACGTCTTAGACGTTGTTAACGATGTAAGCTTTCAGGAGGAACATTCATGAGCGAAGAATTACGTTCGCAAGTCAAAGAAATTGACATTTCTACCGAAATGCGTACATCCTTCTTAGACTATGCGATGAGTATCATTGTCAGTCGTGCACTGCCAGATGTAAGGGATGGTCTGAAGCCGGTTCATCGTCGTATTCTTTATGCGATGTCAGAACTGGGCATGTCTCCAGATAAACCATATAAGAAATCAGCGAGAATCGTCGGCGAAGTTATCGGTAAATACCATCCACACGGGGATTCCGCTGTTTATGAAACCATGGTTCGGATGGCGCAGGACTTCTCTCTTCGTTACATGCTCGTTGACGGTCATGGTAACTTTGGATCGATCGACGGCGATATGGCCGCAGCTATGCGTTATACGGAAGCTCGTCTGTCCAAAATTGCGATGGAACTTCTACGTGATATCAACAAAGAGACGATCGATTATGCGCCTAACTATGATGGTGAGGAACAAGAACCTGTTGTTCTCCCATCCCGTTTTCCTAACTTGCTTGTGAACGGAAGCTCAGGTATCGCGGTAGGTATGGCCACGAATATTCCTCCGCATAACCTACGGGAAGTTATTGAGGGTATTCAAATGCTGATCCAGAATCCTGAAATAACACCTTTGGAGCTGATGACAGCGATCAAAGGGCCGGATTTCCCAACAGCTGGATTTATTCTGGGCCGTGAGGGCATCAGACAAGCCTATACGACAGGTAGAGGCTCTGTTACGATGCGGGCTAGAACCGTCATTGAAGAAAATAACAATAAGGCTAGAATCATTGTTAATGAGCTGCCTTATCAAGTAAATAAAGCTAGATTAGTTGAGAAGATTGCCGAACTCGTTCGCGAGAAAAAGATTGACGGTATCACGGATCTTCGCGATGAATCCGATCGCAACGGAATGCGTGTTGTGATTGAGCTTCGCCGGGATGTGAATCCGAATGTCGTGTTGAATAACTTGTTTAAACAGACGGCTATGCAGTCCAACTTCGGTATCATCATGTTGGCGCTTGTTAATGGTCAACCAAGAGTACTGAATCTTCGTGAGATGCTTCAGTACTATCTCAAACACCAACAAGAAGTCATTCGTCGCAGAACCGAGTATGACCTGCGCAAAGCTGAAGCGCGCGCTCATATCTTGGAAGGCTTGCGAATCGCATTGGACCATCTGGATCAAGTTATCGCGTTGATTCGTGCTTCCAGAACTACTGAGGAAGCTAGAGATGGCCTCATGAACACGTTTAATTTGAGCTATGATCAAGCTCAAGCTATTCTGGACATGCGCCTACAGCGTTTAACTGGATTAGAGCGTGAAAAAATTGAAGCTGAATACGAAGAGCTCATGAAGAAAATCGCTGAACTTAAAGCGATTCTTGCTGACGAGCAGCTGATTCTAGCAATCATTAGCGAAGAGCTCAATGAGATCAAAGAGAAATTCGGTGACGAACGCCGTTCCGAGATTACAATTGGTGAGGAAAGCATCGAAGATGAAGACCTCATTCCACGTGAAGATGTCGTTATTACGATTACGCACACAGGTTACATTAAACGGCTACCGGTCACTACGTATAAGAACCAGAAGCGTGGTGGACGCGGGATTGTCGGAATGGGAACCAAAGACGACGACTTTGTGGAACATTTGTTCGTAACCAATACACATCATTACCTGATGTTCTTTACGAATAAAGGTAAAGTGTATCGGTTGAAAGCTTATGAGATTCCAGATTTGAGCCGAACTGCGCGCGGGACTCCGATCATTAACTTGATCCAGATCGAGCAAGGTGAGACGATCAATGCTGTAATCCCAGTTGAGAGCTTCGAAACAGATCAATACTTATTCTTTGCAACGAAGCAAGGTGTTGTGAAAAAGACGCCAATTGACGATTACTCCAATATCCGTAAAGGCGGTCTAATCGCGATTAATTTGCGTGAAGACGACGACCTCATCGGCGTTAAATTAACCGACGGCAATCAAGGTATCATCATGGGGACCAAGTTCGGTATGTCGATTCATTTCCCAGAGCAAGATGTGCGTTCAATGGGAAGATCGGCTACTGGGGTCAAAGGTATCCAGCTTGATGAGGAAGATGCTGTAATCGATATGGACGTAGTCCATGAAGATAACAGCGTATTGATTGTAACGACTAAGGGCTTCGGAAAAAGAACACCTGTTTCTGAGTATCGTATCCAAACACGTGGTGGTAAAGGGATCAAAACCTTAAACATCACGGATAAGAATGGTCCTGTTGTGGGTCTTAAAGTCGTTCAAGAAGACGAAGATCTCATGATTATTACTGCTTCCGGTACGGTCATTCGAACAAGTATGGATGGTATTTCGGTTATGGGTCGTAACACACAAGGTGTGCGTCTAATCAACATTCGTGAGGATGATGAAGTAGGAACCTTGGCGAGAGTACAGAAGAACGAAGACCAAAATGAGAGCGAAGAAGACGGCGATTGGGAAGAAACCGATACGGAATCGACGGATACAGAATAATAATTTGCAGGGATGGGCTTACAAACCCATCCTTTTTATTTTACAATAGCATGTATAAGATAAAGTAAGGTGAGTGAGCGATCGTGCCGACAGTAGCCGTTTCTCAATTAAAGTATGGCGAAAAACTAGGAGACAATGTAACAACGAAATTAGGAAATGTCCTTTTCAATAAAGGTAAAATCCTGAATGAGAGAGATCTTGAGATTCTTAAAGCTTTTTTCATTGCTTCTGTTTATATTGAATCAAAGAACGGCATTGAGCCCGAGGGGGCCATTGAGGATGCGAAAGTGAAAGAAGTTGCTACAATTCCTCCTTTTTATATAGAGTATCAGAACATGTTAAAGCTACTTAAACGCGTTTTTTTGCTCGCTAATGGCGGACAGCCTCTACCCATCCTAGATATTCGTAACGGACTTGAAGCACTTATTCAGCATATCGATACCTACAAAGTACTCACTTTTACTCCCAAAAATCGCAATTTGCAAGATTACATATTTCACAAAAGCATTATGGTCAGTTTGACCTCGTATTGTTTGGCTAGATGGCATGGTCTTCCCCAGAAAGATTTAATGCAAATTGCACTAGCCGGCCTTCTGCATGATATTGGCATTTCCAAAGTAGATGCAACCATCCTGGAGAAAAAGGGCCGTTTGATGGAATCTGAGATGGAAGAGATCAAACAGCATACGTTGATAGGCTATCAGATCCTAAAAAATATTTCGGGGATCAATGAGGGTGTTAAATTAACAGCCGTTCAGCATCACGAGCGCGAGGATGGGTCCGGTTATCCTTTAGGAGTGAAAGGCGATAAACTTCATATTTACGCTAAAATCGTCGCAATTGCTGATATTTATAATGCGATGACAAACGAACGTCATCACAAAACGGCTATGTCCCCTTACCTCGTGTTAGAGCAACTCTTTACGGAATCATTCGGAAAAGTTGATCCGACCCTGGTTCAAGTGTTTATAAACAAATCTACACAAATTAGCAATGGAACTTTAGTTAGACTCAGTGATAATCGTGTCGGAGAGATTATATTCTCGGATCGCTCGCAGCCGACAAGACCTTGGGTGAATGTCAATGGAACGATCGTCAATTTAACAATAGAGAGAAGCTTATTTATTCAAGAAGTTATCGGACAAGTATAGAGACGAGAGGCCCCTTATTCAGGGGTTTTTCTTTATTTTAAAAAGAATATAGAAAAATGCTTGCATTCTGTTTCTAGATTTGTTATATTACTCCTTGTCGCTTCGGCGGTCGAATGAAAGAACGAAAGTAACTGAAAAAAAAGTTCTTGCAATCGAATAGGCTGATGTGGTATATTGATCAGGTCGCTTTTGAAGGCGATGGATGAATAAGGAAGTCATTGATCTTTGAAAACTGAACAACGAGTGAGTAAGCACAGTCGAGTAATCGACTATAAATGAGATGAATAATCTCGCTAGCAAGTCAATGAGTACAATCAGCTTTTCTATTATGGAGAGTTTGATCCTGGCTCAGGACGAACGCTGGCGGCGTGCCTAATACATGCAAGTCGAGCGAAGCACTTCGGTGCTTAGCGGCGGACGGGTGAGTAACACGTAGGCAACCTGCCTATAAGACTGGGATAACTATCGGAAACGATAGCTAAGACCGGATAATTGGTTTTCTCGCATGAGAGAATTATGAAACACGGAGCAATCTGTGGCTTATAGATGGGCCTGCGGCGCATTAGCTAGTTGGTGAGGTAACGGCTCACCAAGGCGACGATGCGTAGCCGACCTGAGAGGGTGAACGGCCACACTGGG